>DALS01000011.1:9246-9472 GCA_002499445.1 Methanosarcina sp. UBA293 | reverse complement strand
ATTAACCTATACCAATTAAACAAGACATTGCCTAAAAAAATCATAGCCTCAGCTAGAAATATTGTAATTTTAACTAGAAATATCAATGGGTTAAGGTAGGCTGAATAATTACCAAAATAAAGGGTAAAATAAAGAGAAAATTAAAAAAGTAGAACTCCAGTTTTCACTGAAGTCCGAAATGTTTTATGTTCCAGTCCGCCATTGCCTGGATTTTCTTTATCTCTTC
>DALS01000011.1:0-9098 GCA_002499445.1 Methanosarcina sp. UBA293 | reverse complement strand
GCTTTCTTGACCTTACGCATCATGTCTCTTGGGAAACCTATAGAAGTTGTAGCCACATACGGAGAGCCATGGGCTGCCATAATGGCAGGCATGTCCTTTTTAGGGCGCGGGTTTCCGAAGGAAAATTTTCCAGCAGGAGTGGNNCCACTCCTGCTGGAAAATTTTCCAGCAGGAGTGGTTGTAGTACTTGCATTAAAGGGTGTCCCACTGCTGCGCTGAATTCCAGTATTCATGTAGGCTTCGTTGTCCATACAGACATAGGTAAAGTCGTGCCCACGCTCAAACGCACCTGAAAGGGCTCCGATTCCAATGTCCATGGTCGAACCGTCGCCTCCGATTGCTACAATCTTGGTGTCATTCTTTTTGCCAAGGGCTTTTAAGGCAGCTTCCACGCCAGAGGCAACTGCACCTGCGTTTTCAAAGAGAGAATGGATCCAAGGCACCTGCCAGGAGGAATATGGGAAAGGTGTGGACATTACTTCAAGGCAGCCCGTTGGATTAACTACAATAGTGTTTGGGCCTGCGCCCATGAGTGTGAATTTTGCAGCAAAGGCATCACAACAGCCTGCACAGCCGCTATGCCCCGAGGTGATATATGTTTTTGGTGCAGTTTTGCTCATAGCAACTCCTCCCTGAGGTCCAGGAACTGGCTTTCAACCGTAATTCCAGACTTTGCAACCTTTTTGGTTTCTTCAATAACCTTTTCAATGCTTTCCATACGAATATCACGGCCTCCATGTCCTAGAGTATAGCCTATGACTGGTACACGGACCTTACTGTTATAGAGGCAGGACTTGGTTTCAATAAAGAGAGCTCCTTCGTTTGTCCCTATAGAAATATTCTTGTCGAGTACAACAACGGCATGAGCATTCTTCAAAGCCTCACAGACCTGTTTCTTTGGGAAAGGCCTGAAGGATCTGACCTTTAAAACCCCGATTTTTTCTCCTTTTGCCCTGTATTCGTCAACGACATCTTTGACAGTCCCAAGAACAGAGCCCATAGACACAACGACAACTTCGGCATCATCAAGCATATATCCTTCGATAAGCCCTCCATGGAATCTGCCAAAGACTTCCTCAAACTCCTTTGCCACAGCTTCAATCTTCGGAAGAGCTTTCTGCATTGCCTGTTCCTGGAGATACCGGAACTCTTCATAGGTGTCAGGGGTTGCAAAGGCTCCGAAAGTCTTGGGGTCTTCAGGATCAAGAATGTTCTCGGGCTGGAAAGGAGGGAGGAAATTGTCGGTCAGTTCCTGTTCAAGCAGGACAACAGGCTCGTAAACATGAGACAGGATAAAGCCATCCATGCAGACCATACCTGGAAGCATGATCTCATTGTCTTCTGCGATCTTGTAGAGTTGAGGCAAAGTATCAGATGCTTCCTGAACATCTTCCACATAGAGCTGGATCCAACCTGTATCCCTCTGTGCAATTGCATCCTGGTGATCATTCCAGATATTAATCGGTGCGCCGACCGCTCTGTTTGCCACAGTCATTATAACTGGAAGCCTCATTCCTGAAGTATTGAAAAGTGCCTCATGCATGAGAAGAAGTCCCTGAGAAGTTGTGGCTGAATAAGTTCTTGCGCCTACTGCTGATGCTCCTATTAGAGCAGAAATTGCCGAGAATTCGGCCTCCACATTAATATACTCACAGTTGGGAATTTCCCCATCTGCTATAAACTGGGACAGGTCCTCAACAATATGGGTCTGGGGGGTAATTGGGTAGGCTGAAATAACGTTTGGACGGCAGATTTTCGCAGAGTGTGCCACGGCATAGGAACCCTCAACTACTACCATTTTTTTCTTGTAAGCTGGATCAATCATTATTTCTCCTCCAGAATCATTTCAATTGCATCTGCAGGACATTCATTTGCACAGATGCCGCAACCTTTGCAATAATCATAATCGTATTCAAAAAAGCCATCTTCCCTGCGTTTGACAGACATATCAGGGCAGACAATCTCGCAGATCCCGCACTTAGTACATTTTTCATAAATATAAACAGGACGGAAGTTTCTCCAGCCTCCGGTTTTGTTTTTAAGGGTTGAACCAGGCTTACAGACATTGCAGCGTGTAAGGTTTAAACCTTCTTCTTCCTTCTCGGTTTTTAGAACTTCCGGACGTATCTTGCGGTCTTGCTCAGATCCGTTACTCACGCTTCTTCCCTCCTGATAAGCTTGTAGGCTTTCTGGATTGCGTTTGCATTCTTTTCTCCGACCCTTCCCGGAAAACGAGCCCTTATTGCATGCTGGATGGATTCGACATTAATTTCTCCGGTTGCACCTGCAAAAGCACCAAGGAGCACGGTGTTTACAATGGGAACACCTATAATGTCCATTGCCACCTTTGTAGCATCCACGGTCATGACCCTGGCTTTCGTATTGAGTTTAAGGCTTTCCGGTGTTTCGGTTGTGTTAACAATAATTATCCCGTCATCCTTTATCCCACTTGCAACGTCAACGGTTTCAAGCAGTGTTGCATCCTGGACAATAACATAATCCGGAGTGTAAATCTGGCTTCGAAGCCTGATAGGATTGTTGCTAATCCTCGTGAATGCCTGCACCGGGGCACCTCTACGCTCTACCCCAAAAGCGGGGAAGGCCTGGCTGAACTTTCCATCTTCAAAAGCTGCAACGGAAAGCAACTCAGCCGCGGTAACAGAACCCTGGCCTCCTCGACCGTGTATTCTGATTTCCTTCATCTGGATTCTCCTTTTTAATGCGGTTTTATCTATCGTTTTTTAATGTTTTTCTGTAATTTTGCTGTTCTCGGCAGTCTGTTCTGGCAAGTCTTGATTGGCTGTCTGGCACACTGCTAGTAATCGAATATTGATCAAATCGAATATTAATCAAATTAACCTGATGTTATCCAATTTACTAATTTGTCAAATACAATCAGCATTGGATTTTTTGTCAGGCACTATTGAAATTATTGAAATATTATTGTGATATGCATATCCAAGTTCAGGGGTTCATAATCCTGGACGGCTAATTGTTAACCTGCATCTTTTTCATTCCTTGAGTTGCAATTGACATTAAGAGCGCCTATTTTCAATTCTGTGTTCACGCCGTTTTGTGCCTGATAGTTCATGGATAATAGTGTAGAATATTATTAGGTTTTCGGTGAAATTAGAGGAATTCTTTATATATATTTCTAATCCATAATTATTTTTTAAACGTAGTATAAACAATATTCCCAGGTTAACCTGTCTTCTGCTCATTTTTTGTTGCATCATAGCTGTAAACGTATATCTCTTAAAAAAATATGGAATATTTTAATATTTCTCCTGAGAAGTATTCTTTATTAGCTCAGTTATCGCTTCTCCGTCCTTCAGATTATTAATTTTTCCCCTAATCTGCCGCGAGCCGCGAAGTCCTTTTGTAAACCAGTGGGAATGCATCCTCAGGTTTGTGGATGAGGAAAGATTGTGTTCTTCAAGCAAAGCAATGTAACTTTTAAAATCTTCCAGCTGCCTGGTCTGTCTGTTAAATTCCAGCTTTTCCCCGGTTTCCAGATAATGCCTTATCCTCTTAAAGACAAAGGGATTTCCCATTGCTGCACGTCCTATCATAATCCCGTCGCACCCTGTAAAATCAAGAGCTGTTTCGGCAGATTCTTCGTCCCTTATATCCCCATTTGCAATCACTGGAATAGAGAGCTCACGTTTGACAGCTCTGATCGCCATGAGATCTGAAGTTCCGGAGTACATTTGCTTTGCCTTCCTGCCATGTACGGTCAGGGCAGAAGCTCCGGCTTTTTCGATCAGGCGTGCAAGCTCAAGGGTTTTTTCATTCTTTTCAAGAATGCGGATCTTCACAGTTACAGGAGTTTTAAGAGCCCCGGTCAGCTCTGAGATTATCTCATATACAAGCGTTTTTGAATTGAGAAGAGCTGAACCGCAACCAATTCTTATAATGCGCTGCGCAGGACAGCCCATATTCACGTCGATAAGTTCAGGCCTGTATTCACTCTCAATAAAGAGCGCAGCTTCCCTCAATTTCTCAGGAGAATTTCCTACAAGCTGAATCCCAAAAGGTCGATCTTGAGGAGAAGAGAGTCCTTTAAAAAGCGATTTTCGATTTTCATTGAGCAAGGCATCTGCACTGATCATTTCAGTATAAGTAATGTCAGCTCCATTCTGCCTGCAGAGCAGCCTGAAAGCCAGATTTGTCACGTCTGCCATAGGTGCAAGAAGAAGGTTTCCAGGAGTTTCAGTCTTCCCGATTTTTAATTTATTAAGTGTCATTTTTCCGACTGTTCAACTGTTTTTTGATTGCATTTTGATTGTTTTTCTAATTCTTAATCTGACTCTTTTCTCATTCCTTTCCTTTATTTATCTGTTTTGGAATTGCACCTTTCTTTCAGCGATTACAATCTTTAACTTTCCTCAATTCCTGAGGAGCCTAAACGAGGATAAATCGAAAACCTGAAACTGTAAAAAATAAAAAAACTGTTCAACCGGTTCATGGAAAGAACAGGTTTAGAAGCTTAAAAAACAGATTGAGCAGTCATGCTGACCTGCTCACGAGAAGAACAGCCTGATATATCCCAGATAAGGAATCCTGTATTGCGCAGTTCCTATAATCCATTCGTCTTTTACAGGCATTTCGTAGCTTATCTGTCCTTCTTGGTCAAAGTGCATGTTAGTTATAACATTGTCTCCTTTGGTAATATAACCGGAATACGGAGCAGCCGGGCCATTCTCCCACATAGGCTCTCCAGCTTCTACTCTGTACATAGCCCTATGAATTATTGGAGTTACCCCTTGCTCTCCATAAGGACGGTAAAGAATGACATCTCCGTAAGCTTCAAAAGACTTATAGTCTGTATTTTTTCCTTCCTCATTCGTGATAACATTCACTAGATCAATGCTTTTAATGAAAATAATATCTCCTACTTGCATATGCGGTTCCATACTCCCCGACTCCACCGCAACCATAGGAGTCCAGAGTCCGAATGCCAGCTTGGAAAAGACCATGAAAATAACCAAGATAGCTACAACAGATAGCAAGTCTTTTCCAAGGGAAACCAAATGATTTTCCTGTTCCTGGACACTGTTTTCCTTATTATTTTTGCTCATAATCAGCCTTTATTCTTTTGATTTTATTTTTTAGGATGGTGCACTAAATTTCATCCAGTCTTTCATCCAACCTTGCCCGACCAAAATCTAATTTAGTTGAACTTTTTTGACATCAGAATAATAATAATAATAATAATAATACCATTCTCAGATCATAATCCAGTCGCAGAACTAATTACCGTTCTATATTCTAATTTTCTGACATATAAATTAGTCAAAAGTTGCTCATTGAGCCTCTATAGTAGATTTACTGAAAGTTTGCTTTTATTCTATATTAATTAAAATTGACTCCGCCATTATTGAATATTCATAATTTGTCACAATGAACATTGAAATTTGTCATAATAGTTTTATATTTCTTTAATATACTATAGCACAGTCATTCAGCATAATCACTCTACATTAAATAGAAATTTAAATAGAAATTAAGATCAATTCAAGATTATAAGATCAACTCAAGATCTCTACAGTAAATAAGAGTTTATCTCTTTCTCAACCGGTAGAGATGGAATATATTCTATAGTAGATAGGAATTAATAACTATAAGTATCCTATCGCAGAAAACAAACGTTTTATAAGATTTTTGTTTACGGTAACTAATTAAACTTAGCATATTAGTTTCGTATCATATTTATTCTTATATGCAGGCTTTTACTGTAGCCTTTCCAGGTCCATAATGAAATTGGTTTTGGCCCAGATGAGAGAGACGAAAAACCTGGAAGAACTCAGATTAGTTTAGAAAGGTTAGAACGAAGTTATGGAAAGTAGTGATATTATAAGAGCTGTTATGGAAAAAGAATACCAGATCAGCCCTGAAGCTGTGGAACTCATCAAATCTAGCGATTCTCCCACAGACCTGCTCAATTATGTCCTTTCAACTGTAAATAACTCAGTTATTGTCATAGGAACCAAACATATAGATCTTGAGGGCTTTGTAGCCTCTGCTGGAAAAGCTTCAAAGCGGATCTACAAAGAGGATCTTACTGAAGAGAAGAAAACTCTTTCTGGGGCTTCCATACTTTCTCCCAGCTTAAATAATTCCTCTCCTGAGCCAGATTCCTTTTTAGAAGTAAAATTCTTTCCAGAATCTGCTCTATCCTCCTCAGAGCTCAATGCTGTTATTTCAGCCCCTGGCCCGAGTATAAAATTGTCTCAAGACCCAGACTCAGACCCTATTTCAGTTCCAGAGATTGTTCCGGATAATAAGGTTCCAGGTATGGCTTATGAACCGGATAATAAGGTCCCAGGTACGGCTTATGAACCAGCTCCTGATACTCAAGATACTCAATCAATTACTATCTCAACTGAATTATCTGAGGAAGATTCGGCCCCAAATCTTACATTAGCCTCAAATCTTGCCTCAAATCCCCTTTCTTCAGTAAAGGCAGAACCTCCGACTTTTTACTCTCAGTCTTCCCAGACTGTAAGCAGGTCAACGTCTCAGGCTGTAAGCAGGTCAACGTCTTCTTTTTTTGGGCAGGGGAACTCTCATTCCTCACCTCCTTCAAATCGAGTCTTCAGGTCAGAGATTTCTTCCTTCGCTTCTGACAGAGGGCTATTTTCTGATTCTAAGAACGAGGAACACAAACACTACCCAGGCAGAAATCCTGTGAACGTAATTTCCGATATAACAGGGCATTCTACCTGTACTGGAGAATACATGCAGTTTGTGCAGTATTTCAGAGATAGATACAGCAGGCTTTCGGAAATTATTCGGGGAAGGACCAATGCACGCCCAATAGAAAGTTTGAAAAGGAGAAGCTTCCGCCGGGGAGGAGACGGAGGATCTGAAGAAATCTCGATTATAGGCATGGTTTCAGATATTAGTAACACAACAAACGGCCACAAGATTCTCTCTCTAGAGGATCCAACAGGCTCCTTTCCAGTCCTTATTCGAAATTCCGATAAAGAACTCTTTGAGCTCGCCTCAAGAATCATTCTCGATGAGGTCATAGGGGCAACAGGTCCGGTAACCACTGACGGAAGCCTGATGCTTGCTACAAAACTAATACAACCTGATGCTCCGAATAGTATCCAGCGCAGAACCGGGAGTCATGGGAAAGTTATATTAATTTCAGATGTACATGTTGGCAGCTCCCAGTTTCTAAAAGATTCCTGGATGGATTTCCTGGATTTTTTGAAAGGAGAATCGGACTCAGAGATCATGCGGGAGCTTGCAGCCAGTGTCCGTTACCTTGTTGTTGCAGGTGACCTTGTTGATGGAATAGGGATCTATCCTGACCAAGAAAAGGAACTGGATATTCTGGATGTCTATGACCAATATAGGAAAGCTGCCGAGTATTTTCGGGAAATTCCCGAGCACATTCGTGTAATCATAAGTCCGGGCAACCACGATGCTGTCCGTCAGGCCGAACCACAGCCAGCCCTGCCTGAAAGCATTCAGGCGGATTTCCCTCAGAATGTCATTTTCGTTGGTAATCCAGCTCTTGTAGAGCTTGACGGAGTACGGATTCTAATCTACCACGGCAGGTCTATTGATGATCTTGTGGCAACTATCCCTGGTATCTCGTATCAGGAACCTGCAGGAGCAGTCCTTGAGATGCTAAAGCGCAGACACCTTGCTCCAACCTACGGAAGCAGGGTTTCCATATCCCCTGAGAAAAAAGATTATTTTATAATTGATCCTGTGCCTGATATTATCCATACAGGCCATGTCCACACTCTGGGAGTCCAGCGCTATAAAAATGTCCTTCTTGTCAATTCCGGGACCTGGCAAGACCAGACAGAGTTCCAGAAGCGTGTAAATTTAATTCCCGTAACTGCCAGAGTTCCAATTGTGGATCTCAAGGATCTTGATGTAAAGATTCTTGCTTTCGATTGAAGATTATAAAAGCCCTCTCCAAAATTATTTTCCGATCCTTATATTATCCGATCCTTATATATATCACAAAGATTTAATATGTGAAAAATGTCGCTGGAAGAAAAAAAAGACAATGCCGAGGTAAATACTCCGGTGATTCAGGAAGAAGAAAATCCGGTGATTCAGGAAGAAAACCGGGATGGAGAGTCTACTTTTCTTCCTTTTGACATCCCTGATTTTAAAACTCTCCTGAAAAAGCAAGGCTATGCTCTGGCAGGCCGCCATTCGGCTGTTAAGACCTGTCTCTGGCTCAGGCACGCTATGAATGATCAGGGCTTTTGCTATAAATCGAAGTTTTATGGGGTTCAGTCCCATCGCTGCCTTCAGATGACTCCAACGCTTATGTGCAACCAGCGTTGCCTATTTTGCTGGCGTCCGACTGAGGTTTCTGTTCCTGCGCCCAAGGAATGGGATTCGCCTGAGAAGATAGTGGAAGAAAGCATCGCCTGCCAGCGTAAATTAGTCACTGGCTTTGGTGGTTCTCCAAATGCGCTTAAAGAACGCTGGCTTGAGAGCAATGAGCCGAATAATGTTGCGATTTCCCTGTCTGGAGAACCAACCTTCTACCCTTATCTCCCGAAGCTTATTGAGGAGTACGAAAAAAGAGGTTTTACAACTTTCCTTGTTACAAACGGGACAAACCCAGATATGCTTGCAAAAATTTCCCCTTCCCAGCTCTACATGAGTCTCGATGCTCCGGATTTTGAGACTTACCTGAAGGTATGCCAGCCCAAATCGTCTGTCCTCTGGGAAAAGATCGATGAGTCCCTGTCCCTCATGAAGCAAAAAAAATCAAGAACAGTTATCCGGACCACTCTGGTTAAAGGTAAAAACATGTTTAAACCTGAGGCTTACGCCAGACTTATAGAAAAAGCTTCTCCTGATTTTATTGAAATAAAAGCTTACATGCATCTGGGATTCTCACGGCTCCGGCTTGACCGTTCTGCAATGCCTACTCATGAAGAGGTTCTCGAGTTCTCAAAGGAACTTGCAAAACACCTTGGATATGAAATTGCAGATGAATCTGAAATCAGTAGGGTAGTCCTGCTTTCAAAGAACGGGAAAAAGTCTCCTGCCAAAAGATTTCCCTACTATGGTTAATCCAGTTCTTGCTAGTTTAACTTGGTTAACCTAAT
>DALS01000030.1 GCA_002499445.1 Methanosarcina sp. UBA293 | reverse complement strand
TAACTTCTGTAGAGATCATAGAGGATTAACAAAAGAAAAGGGAGTTCTGGAAAAGAAAACGCCTGCACAAGAGTCTGGAATCGCTAAAAAGAAATGGAAATTAGCAGAGTTGTTAAATTACAGGTGTCTCAAAATATCAACTAATTAATGAGGGAGCACCCGAATTTACAGGACACATATTTTCCTTAGAAAATATGTATTCAATGACTTCAATCCATATACGTTTGAAATCAGGTGTGAAATAATCATTTTCAATTTCTTTAATTCTCCAATCAATATATTTAGGAAAATAATAAACTTGAGGTCTACCGAGTAAAGAAGAGAGTAATGGTTCATCAACATCTGAATTGATATCTACCTTTTTTCTCATACTATTATATTACCACGCCATAGAATTTAAAATTATTTGTAATGTTTCCCGTATTTACCAAAACTTCCACCACTGCTTTTTATTTCTGGGGCTTCTATACTTTTTTTGCAGCCTGTTCAGGTTGGGGTGGCTGCACGCAATTTGATTTTAGCATAAATCTCCCACCCCGCAGTCAACGACCTCTACCCATTGGTCCGAAGGCATAGGAAGGGTGCATTTCGGCATCGTAGTGGCACGAACTGGCCGTCGTTCTTATTCTCGTGCCCGGGTTTTACAGGAGCAGTCCATTGCTCCTGCCGATGCCAATCGATCAATGGCTAGTTATAATGCAATGCACAGACGAACGGTGTTAATAGTTTTTGTGCCTGGGTTTATGACTTTTTCTGGAGGGGTTATTCATCCTATTTACCGGCTTTGGCAATCTTATATCCGGTCTTTCAATTACAATCTTCTTCAGAGCAGGTAGTGCCTGTTCCTTAATATCCACATCATTGTCTTTCAGCACACTCATGAAATTAGCATGGTCATTTTTGGAAAGGATATTTATCGCTTTTCCTTCTGTTCCTGCTCGTGCGGTTCTTCCAATCCTGTGAATATATTGTTTACTCTCCCTTGGAATATCATAATTGTAAACATGGGAAACACCCTGTATATCAAGTCCTCTTCCGGCTACATCTGTGCATACAAGGACACCTATGTTCCCGGAATGGAATTTTTCCATTATGCGAGTTCGTTCGTTCTGTGTCAATCCGCCATGAATCGCCACGGCATTGATACTTGATTTTCTCAGGTTTTTTGCGACTTTGTCAGTGTTTCTTTTTGTGTTGCAGAAAACCATCCCGAGGTTTGACTTCTCATTTTGTAGAAGGTACACGAGCAGAGATAATTTCATGTCATCCTGTACTTTATAAACGACCTGATTCAATTTTTGCGGGTCGATATAAGACTCTGTTGATACTCGAACCGGATTTTCCATGTACTTGCGGGAAAGCCGGACAATATCTTTTGTAATGGTCGCAGAGAACAAAAGGGTCTGCCTGTTTTGAGGACATTCCTTGATAATTTTTTCTACATCCACTTTGAATCCCATATCAAACATATGGTCTGCCTCATCAAGGACAAGGGTTTTCACATTATTGAGTTTGATAGTATTTCTGCTGATATGATCGAGTAGCCTACCGGGTGTTCCCACAACAACCTCGGCATTTTTTAATTCTTTAATTTGTGTATTGATCCCTACACCGCCATAGATAGATGCGATATTTAACGGGTCGTATTTTGAGAATTCCCTTAAAGAATTTGCCACCTGCTCCGCCAGTTCTCTTGTAGGGGTCAGGATCAAAGCCTGAATTCCTTTTCCTTTGTCGGAATTTTGTAATATGCCGGAAACAAATGAGAGTGTTTTTCCGGAACCTGTTGCGGCTCCGCCTATAACATCTTCCCCAGCAAGTATTAGGGGAATTGATTTTTCCTGTATTGCTGTAGGGCTTTCAAAGCCATGTTCATCTATTGATTTCAAAACAGCATTACTGAGACCTAGTTTTTTAAAATTATTCATAGTTAGACTTTCCATGATTTTTCTGAAAAAGCTACTTAATTGCTTTTTCATATTCATATATTTAAGATATATTAAAAACAATTAAGAGCTATAAACACAACTTCAGAAAAGTTAAGATTAATTTACTGCTTAAAAGTTCGTAATCGCTTATAACGGTGAACTCTCCCTTTATACTTTTGCCTATTTTGATGATGTGATTACCCAGCATTCATTGTTCTTCCAAAGGTTCGACCCCAAATGGGTAGATCCGGATGGCATGAATTACGAAGAATATCAGGCTGCAATGGATAAGATGTGGCCTAGAATAGCAGAGCCAGACGGAGAAGGCATAGACCTGCACCCAGACGACCCAAGGCGTCGGTTTATAGCGACCAGCGAAGGTGTGATCTTCAGTCAAGCGCCCCCCTTAACCGAAGAAGACAGGCTCGAAGCGGACCGGCTTTGGGACAGCATAGCCCTGCCAGGGACCAGTCCGGGTATCGTGACCCCTAAGAAGAAGACGCACTGAAAAAATTATAAGATAGGCGACACAAAATTTAAGTGCGAGGGTGGGATTCTAACTCCTTATCCTTCAATCAAACCGCGGCATGTAAGGCAAAGTCCTCTTTTATTCATAGTTTTAATTGAGTGTCCGTAACATGCTTCTCTTTGTAAGGAAATTGCTTTTCAAAATCCTCCAGCTCCTCATTTTCTATTTTAAAAACCTCGTCCTCATAAAATTTTCCTGAAATGCCCCTCAAGCTACCATCGTAAAGTTCCAATGCCATAAATGCATCAAAATTATCGCCCCAGGATGTCCGGATATCATATTCTTTGGCTCTGTAGAAAACCTATCTACATCAGATGAAAGAGGCTGAAAAAAGATAAGTATATTCAGATCTTGCTGCTCAGTTTAAATTTATGAAAATTCATTATTTTAGAGGATTTCTACAGAGCCTATTCTTTAGCATTGACAAAACCAAAACGATGATAATAGTCAGGATTTCCAAAAATAATTATACCCTTATATCCCAACTGCCTTGCTTTTTCGATAGAATAATTCATTAATAAAAAACCGATCCCCTGCTTTTGATATGATGGCAATACTGTTAATGGGCCCATACATAAAACTTCGAATTCTTTATTTTCCTCATTCAGGACCTTAGCTCTTGAATAAATAATATTGCCGACGATTGTATCCTCATCACATGAAACAAAATCCAGTTCTTTTACAAATGCAGGTACTTTTCTTATTTTATGCAGTACAAGATGTTCATCACATCCTGGTTTGTATAAATCCCAGAATGCTTCTCTTGTCATGTATTCTACAATTTTGAAGTCCTTTTCTTCTTCTAATCTGATAGAAATATTCATTATCGTTTTCTCCTCGCTTCTAAAATAAAACCGCCTCTTCAATAAATGAAAATAAGATTACTCCACTTTCACATCAAAATTAAAATCTTTTGCGATATTTGTTTGCATCTGGCTTTCTGAGATAACCCTATAGTGCAACTTAAGGAGATCTTCTCATATCTCAGCCTGCCAATCCTAACAGCCTTTGGAAATAGGTTAGTTAAATGTCCAGGTCCATGCAGTTTAATAGGTGGATTCGTTTAGAAATTCTTTCACAAGCACCCTTGTCCCGTTCATTTGAGATAACATTCCATGGCCACCAGTATCATATAAAACAAGTTGCGATTGGTTTATTTTACTGAGAGCATTTTCCGCATGTTTGTAACTTACCAGCGCATCATCTTTAGCGTGGATAATTAATGTTGGTGCACGAAGATTACCTGCAGGTACGGTATAAAATTCAATCATTTTTTCATCGTTTACGGTGCCTTTATACCTTTGAGACATTGGATGCATTATATCAAGCATTTCCTGTGCCAATTCTTTCTGTTCCGGATTAAACGTTTCGTATACCTGTTGTGGGATTCCTATCAGGTCCAGAACTTCAGGTTGGAAAAATTTTGTGAGGAGCCAGTATACATAATCAGATTGCTGGATAATGTGAATAATACTGACATAAAAAGGATCCTGGTCGCCTGGTGCCGGGCCCATACTTACGGCAGAAATCAATATTAATGCTGAGCATCTGTCAGGATAGTCGTTTGCAAACTGAGTGGCTGACGGACCTCCGGCTGATACGCCAACAACAATTATTTTATCTATGCTTAAATTGTCCAGAAGAGTTTTATAAGCAGCAGCCTGTGCTTCAATTGAAGCATTATCCGGAATGGGTGATCGAAGATAGCCATATCGTGAAACCGAGATTAATTTATAATCGTCCCCGAAAAATACTTTGCCCGCCCAGAGTCCCTGATCATAGCCTCCTCCTGCGCCGTGCAGCAGTAAAATAGGAGTTCCTTCTCCCTCTACAGTATACTCAATATCCTCATAATCTGTTTTCAAAATAGTGCTGTCCGCAAGCAATTGCTCTTCTGCTTCCGTCATCGTTTCGCGGTAATTCGGATAAGTTAGAGCAATTAGAATAATAGCTGAACAAATTAAAAATGCCAGTATAATCAGTAAAATATTCCTGCTTCTTTTCTTAACTTCTTTCAAGAATACCACTTCTAATTTGTAGTCACTATACCTTGGACTTAAGTCCAAAAATGTTTGCAACCCCTAAATATCTCACATTTGAATTTGTTCAGCAATTTATTCCCAAACAACATTCAAACCATTTAATAGAAAAATCTCTAAATAATATTCTATAAATCACGCCTCTTATTTATCATTTCGACTTTCTATACAAAACTCAAAAATGTAAGTTTTGATTGAAAATTTTCATACGACATTATCTATCAGGTATGAAAAAAAGAAGTTCTTCAAAAATAAAATCGGAAAAACTATAGGTGTGGCCTATAGTGAGTAAGTCCTAACTAATGAGCAAGTCCTAACTAATGAGTAAGTCCTAACTAATGAGTAAAGTCCTGTATAGCATGTCATTTGGAAACCTCAATATCTGGAGATGGAATCGTGTTGGAAAGCAGAATTATAGCCGCACAATATGATGACAATTTTATAGAAAGGATACGTTTTGAAGGCGATATACTTTCGGACATCGATATCGCAAGGATAGAATTTGAATCGGTACAGTTTATACAATGCCAGTTCAGCAAATGTGATTTTTCAAAAGCCAGCTTTTACAATTCGGTGTTTGAGAGCTGTAATTTTGCGAACTGCAGTTTTATGGAAAGTTACTGGAAAGGCTCCAGAATATTAACGTGCAAGGGTGATGGAAGCAACTTCAGCAAAAGCCACATGAAAGAAACCTCTTTAGCAGATGGCTCCTTTCGATATGCAGATTTTTCAAGTTCTGTACTGGAGAACTGCATCATTCATGACTGCAATTTCACGGAAGCCTTCTTATCCGAGATTCGGTTAAAGAAGCCCATGCTGAAAGCAGTTAATTTCACAGGAGCGGATTTCTTTAAAACCTTACTTAAAGGCATCGACTTATCGGATTGTATCATTGATGGGATAACAGTATCCGATACTCGAAGTGAACTCAGAGGGGCTACAGTTAATGCCGGGCAAGCAATAGAACTTGCTGCGCGGGTTCTGGGAATCAAAATTGTCTGAAAAATAACTGCTACTGCTTTCGAATTTTTCCCTTAAAGCATTCTAATTTCCCATTATGCTTATACTCTACACTTCATCCAGGTATCTGCAATTTATCCGCGAGTTTGCCAATATGAATACCATCAACAAATGCAGATGCACTTGGACTGCAAACAGCATCATAAGTTTGTCCTCTTTTTCATGATATTTTCCCCAATCAAATATGGGTTGAGCTTTTTCTCTGTTTCCAAAATCCGTGTGCGAAATATGCGTAAATGTTATCCACGGCAGGGCAGAGAATTGATAGACATCGTTTTCTACAGGGCCTGTAAAATGTTCTTTTTGATTTTCTGCCGTTACGGTTGCCAGTTGTACAAACTTCTCAATCGTATCCTGCATGGGAACATTTACTACCTTAAATAATGCTGTTACAGCAAGTCCGATGAACATCCTAAGAATGATAAAAAGAATTAAAAAATGTTGCAACGGGAAGAATAAAATTCTGAATTAAATTATCAATCTGGCTTTAAACTTCCATCCCTTCTTCTTTAAGGAAATTATCAATCAGCTTTCTTGCAATGCTTATTTTTCCAGGCAGAACAGGCAGGTTTTCAACCGAAAACCATTTTGCATCCTCAATTTCGAACCCATCGGGCCGGATATCCCCTGAATCGTACTCCGCAGTAAACCCGATCATAAGAGAATTCGGGAACGGCCATGCCTGTGTCCCGAAATAAGTAATATTCTTAACCTCGATTCCCACTTCTTCCCTGATTTCCCTGATAACAGCAGCTTCGGCTGATTCTCCGGGCTCAACAAAACCAGCTATCAAACTGTACATGTCTGGCGGAAAATTTGGGGACCTTGCAAGTAGGATCTCTTTTCCTTTCCGAATAAGTACGATCACGGCAGGCGAGATTCTCGGATAGAAAAGCTCTCCGCAGTTGGGACATTCCTTTCCCCTTTCTTCGGGTTTTCGCAGGGTTTTTGTCCCACATCGGCTGCAAAACAGATTTGTCCTGTCCCACTCCATGATCTGGACTGCTTTATTCACAAGCGCGAAACACTTCTCACTCATTTCCGAATAAGCCTGCCTGAGATCAACAAATTTCATGCCGTCAGGCACCTGTGCGTCTCCGGGAAGCTCCACGGAATAACAGTGAGTCCCTTCAAGTGCTCCAAGGTATTGTTCCCTTATCCCCGAAAGTCCGAGTTCTCCAAAATCAAGCAGTTTTGGAATTACTCCAGGATTATTATTAAGCTTGAGGAGAATCTCGCGACCCCGAAAAATAAACCAGAACGCTTTCTCTGTCCTGTTAGCTGGCGGCTCAACGCCTATGATAAAATTCGGATAAAATTCCGGGCAAGTAGATTTTTCCCTATTTATTGGGGTCATGTTGTTCATACTTATTGTTTTTTGTTCTATATATGATTACAGGACATTTTTATCTATTATTTAAATGAATCTTAAGGTAAAAAGAATTCGCATTTAATATCTTGCTTTTGAGGGATGGCAGGAAAGTCAGGCTAATTGATAAAAGGGCAATAATTGTCTTGAGGATAAACTAGGATCCTGTCAACCTTATAAAAACCAGACTCGATCAACTTTATAAATGTACTGAAAGACACGCTGTAAAAGTCATAGAGCAACTGATTATGATTTATCTCTTGAAACCCGCCATGTAGGGACATTCGCCTTACTTTTCTCGATTTCTTCTCTTTCAGTCAGGTCATTCAAAATTTCCAAAAGTTCAGGCTCCCTGAGATCCAGCTCATACTTGTACTTGAACTCGGCTATAATTTGAGAAAGATTGAGAGTTCTGTTAAGGATGATTTTTTCTGCAAATCCTGCCAGATCTTCATATCTGGCCCAGGGATAAATTATCCATCGCCATTTAATAATTTTCTGGGCATAGAAATCAGGTACGAAAGCCGAGCAGATCTTATGCTGGAGTACCCCAGTCCTTACATCTGCAGGCAGAAAGCTCTGGGCGTAGTCTACTGCAAGGTTGAGCGTCTCACCTGTGTCGGTTATATCATCGATAATCAGAACTCTTTTTCCTTTTATATCTACAGGAATAGGAAATTTTATTCTTACTTCTTCCAGAATATCTGCAGCACGAGTGTAATGTTCAATCTTCATTGAGGTAAGGTTATTAAAGAGCAAAAAATCGGCAACCAGCCTCCCAGGGACATAGCCTCCTCTCCCTATGGCTATAATCAGATCAGGCATATAGCCGGAAGCCTTGATTTTTCGGGCAAGAGTTCTGGAAAGCCGCAAGACTTTATTAAAGCTTATAAGCTCACACCTGAATGAGTCCTTTTCTGCCTGACACTGAGGGTGGATTTTAATTTTCTTTTCCTGCATCAGATAAGTCGCCTTTTACTGCATGTTTTATTGACTGTTGAGTCAAGTGCAGATCAAGATACACTCAATAGAAGATGTCAACTTTTTTCTAATGAATTTATCAGTCTAATGGCTTATTAATTTGTCTGAAATCTAATCTAGTTACAAAATCTAATCGGTCTAATTACCTGAAAATATTTGAATCAGGGATTACATAAATCAAGAGTATCGGAAAATAATAAAAAATGAGGCGGGTTGGGGATTGACGAGAATAAAAGTTTTTCAGAAAAAGAATACTGAAACCTTTCTTGCGAGTTTTTCAAGATGAGTAGCCGCCTAAGGGAGTCTTATGCAATGCTTTCAAAGTTGGAAGAAGACAAGATGGTAAATTTGGGGTTTAATTCCATTAATGAGGGGTTTGACGAAGGAGTTAGCCGGGCTCTTAACTACCTGACAGTAATCGGCACAGGCTATTTGAATGAGAAAAAAGAGCCAGAAGCTGAAAAAATGGTAGTTTCCATAAAGGAGATCGGAAAGGCTGCCGTCCTTCAGGGAATGGAGAATGCCACTGTCAATGCTATACGTGCTCTTGAAAAACTGCTGCACTGTTCCATGGAGCAGAATATGCAGGGCACAACTGTCAGCGTGTTACTTTCATTTGGAGCTATAGGAAAAACAGCTGCCGAACAGCAGATGGAGGTGGTAGCCAAACTCGCAGCCTCAGTTCTAGGGAAAAGCGGAAATACCGCAGCTCTCCTTAATCAGAAAAGAGAAACCATAGCAGTCGTGATTGGACTTGGAGAAATCGGAAAAGCGGTTACTAAGATGAAATTCCCGGATCTTTCGGAAAATACTGCAATATGTATCTCGTGCCTTGGAGATATTGGAAAGATTACGGCTCAGAAGAGCCTCGAGGAGGCTGCTGTAGGAGTTGAACTCATGCTTCAGGAAATGGCTGCAGCTGCCATGCAGGAGAACCTCCAGAACTCAGTAAGAAGTATCGCAAGCTCTATAGAAGAAATTGGAAAAAATGCCGAGGAAGAGAACATGGAAAATGCGGTTTTCCAGGCAACTTCCGCCCTCCAGACTATTATGAGCAATGCAGGTAGCAGATACCTGAACGATGCTTCAATTGCAGCCAAGGTTGCCCTCGAATCTTTCAATGAATTCGATGTAATAAACGATGAAGCCAATATAAAAAAGATAGAAGAAATAAGGGAAATAATGAGAGCGCTTTGGGTTGATTCAAAATAAAAAGGTTATAAATAAAAGGTTCTAAATGTCTGCAGGCAGAAGAACTTGAGACTGAAAAGTAAAAGGAAAGTAAAATCTAAATTCAGAACCTCAGTTTTCACTGAATAGAAATATTAAAATGAGTTCCGGAGGTGCTGATCCCTTCACTGTATCCCTCAATACAGCCTCTCCGAAGATATTGTGCTCCCCCAAACACGTTTGTTCGAAGAGAAGAATCAGCGACCTCAGGAGGTTCATTTATTTACCCCATTTGTCCCATGGCAACAAAGACCCAGCAGTTTCCATATTGAATACAACCTGATTAGAGATCATTTTCCCAGCTGAAAAAACAAGTTGCCGGTTTTACCGGCTTGATTCCTATCCTGAAAAATGTATCAATGTTCCTGGAAACAATAGGTTACAATGTTCCTGGGAACAACAGGTTATCAGGAGGATTACTTGTTCTTCGGATAATATTTCAGTTCGTTGTTAAGTTTATTATTTCAGTCCGTTACTTCAGTTTTAAGTGATTGAATTTCAGTTCGTAAGTGATTGGATAGGAGCCGGAATTCTCCCTCCCCTTTTTACGAAAATTTCGGAACTGAAATCACTTACTTGCATAATAGGGGCATTTCCAAGCAGACCCCCGAATTCTACGGAATCTCCAACCCCTTTTCCAGGTGCGGGAATGATCCTAACTGCTGTTGTCTTTTTATTTATTACTCCTATTGCCATCTCATCAGCGATAATAGCCGAAAGGGTGGAAGCAGGAGTATTGCCTGGAACTGCAATCATATCAAGGCCAACTGAGCAAACACTGGTCATTGCTTCGAGCTTTTCCAGGCTGAGAGCTCCAGCCCTGACAGCTTCTATCATACCTGCATCCTCACTAACAGGGATAAAAGCTCCACTCAGACCGCCTACCGAAGAGGAAGCCATTGCTCCGCCTTTTTTCACGGCATCGTTCAGAAGGGCAAGAGCTGCAGTCGTTCCGTGAGCTCCGCAGCGCTCAAGCCCCATTGCTTCCAGAATTGCAGCAACGCTATCCCCAATTGCGGGGGTCGGAGCCAGAGAAAGGTCAAGAATCCCGAATTCGACTCCAAGTCTCCGCGAAACTTCCCGGCCTACCATTTCGCCCATGCGGGTTATTTTGAAAGCCGTCTTTTTGATGGTTTCCGAAATTTCTGTAAGATTGGGATTTTCAAGTTCCGAGACCGCAGCATTCACGACACCCGGTCCGCTGACCCCAACATTGATAACGCACTCAGGTTCACCAATTCCATGAAAGGCTCCTGCCATAAAGGGATTATCTTCAGGGGCATTTGCAAAAACCACAAGCTTGGCGCATCCTATCCCGTCCCGCTCTGCAGTCAAATCTGCAGTCTTTTTTATTATGTCGCCCATCAAGCTAACTGCATCCATATTAATTCCAGTTTTTGTGGTGGCAACATTTACCGATGAGCAGACCTTTTCTGTGCCTGCAAGGGCTTCAGGAATAGAATTAATAAGCTTCAGATCCCCTACAGTTGCGCCTTTATGGACAAGGGCACTGAAGCCTCCTATAAAATCCACCTGTGAATCTTTTGCAGCTTCATCCATAGTTTTTGCAATGGAAACAAAATCAGGAGACCTGCAACTTTCGGCTGCTACGGCTATTGGAGTTACTGAGATCCGCTTATTAATTATTGGAATTCCGTAGAGGCTCTGGATCTCGTTCGTTGTGCGCACAAGCTCTTTGGCACGATTGGTTATTTTTTCGTAAATGTTCTCGTTAAAAACCTCAATATCAGGATGGCTGCAGTCCCTCAGGCTGATACCCATTGTTACGGTCCTGATGTCAAGATGCTCCATCCTGACCATCTGGATTGTTTCCAGGATTTCATTCGGGTTCATTAGCATGAAAAGTTACCTCTCTTTCAGATAGATTAATTTTTCAAAATCAGATCCTGTGCATAAAACGGAATGCGTCTTCATGCTGCACCTTGACCTCAACTCCAAGGCTCTTTCCCTCAGTACCCATAGCCTCCTGAAAAGCTGCAAGATCAAAATTCACCTGTGGAGCTTCTGCAAGCATAATCATGGTAAAGATACTCTGCATGATAGTCTGACTGATATCAACAATATTTACATTGAAATTTGCCATCACAGTAGTTATCCTGGCAACAATCCCTACCCGGTCGCTGCCTATAACTGTAATAATAAAACGACTTGATTCCATTTTATATCTCCTGCTGCTAGGACTTTTCTCCTGCAGACTGATGCTTAAACATTACAAATTGAGAGATTGTTCAGATTGAAAACCTGATAGCTAATAAATTAAACTACTGTTATAAAGTAAGCCGTCCTAACAGGTTATTCTTAACATAAAACTGAATTAAATTAAAGTTTAACAGTCTAAAAAGATCAAAGCAAGGTAAACTGAAGCATCTATTAAACTAGGTAATTATAAATTAATGTAAAATAAAAATGTATTAAAAAAATATAAATTGAAGTATAAATCCATAGATTTCAAATATTGTCTTCAAAACAAAATTCAATAATTTTCCTAACAGTTTCTTGAATGCTCTCTTTTCCTTTAAGTTTTATTGAATAATCGGCATATTTCTGGTATAAAATCATCCTTTCTTCAAAAAGTTCTTTCAGGCTTCTATCCCTGAGTCCTACTATGCCTCTTTTTCTTACATTGGGAAGCCTTCTAATAATGATTCTAAAGGGGGCATTCAGAAAGATGATCTTTGATATCTCTTTTAAGTGCTGCATGGCTTTTTCGGAATAAACTACACTCCCACCAGGGGAAATAACGCAACTATCCACCTGATTGAGCCTGAGAATAGCTTCTTCTTCAAACTTGATAAGAGCCAAATCTCCCTGCTTATCAATCAATGCTTGAAGAGGCATTCCGGTATTTTCCTTGATTAGGAGATCCACATCAATAAAAGTATAGCCAAGTTGCTTTGCAAGCACTCTCCCAATAGTACTCTTTCCTGCTCCTGCCATCCCAATTAGTGTTATATTCATTGCTGCACTCTTCTCAACTATAAAGAAAGAATTCGATAAAATTTGACTTAGTCATTTGACTCATTCTTATTTAAAAAATTTATTGTATATAAGAATTATTTAAAAAATTTATTGTATATAGTAAGGATTGCGCTTGATAAGTATTTTTGCTTTATATGTCTATCACCTGCGGGTCTAGCAAGGTTGACCAACTGGTTATAAAATATCTTTGATAATTGTACGCCTGCTATGTCGATATATCTGTAAAAAAGATAGCTCAATGGTATTAGTAGTAATACAGATACGATGCATGAAATTAAAATGGCTACGACATATGGAAATACTTGGTACAGGAAGAGGAATAAAGCACAGGTGAAGCTGCTTATCACCAGGAAATGTATTAGGTAGAGAGAGTAGGATATTTTCCCGAGAAAAATCAGCAACTGGGAAGAGAATATGTTTTGCAGCCATTGACTGTTCAATAAGACGTACAATATCATACCAGCGCCCAGAATGTGATAAGTTAACTTTGGCGTTTGGAAAATGCCGTTATTGAGAAAACTGTATAATGAATCGTTTGTTACAGTGCCTACAGGGTAGGATCCGATAAACAGCCCCGAAATTAGTATAATTCCCAGTACTATTTTATTACCGGTCTTAAATATCGATATCTTACTATTGAGTGTATCGGCAAGCCCCATCCCTATTATAAAGGCCAGATAATAGGAGTTGAAGAAAAATACGGCTGCGGCAAGGTAGAATGTCCAGCGAGCACGTTGCTGTCCGAACAGGAATGCCATTGCAAAAACAAGCATAGACCCATAAAATTCTATTGTCATCGTCCACAAAACCGGGTTATAGGTATCTTCGCCTGCAAAAAAAGTTCCCCATAAAGCCTGCTTAATCGCATCGGCGATATTTGGCGTAAAGATCCAGTAGCCGGCGTAGTTATTATTTCCTGAAATTGTTACAGTTTCAATATAATAATGGAATACTCCAGCTGATGCCATTAAGTACGAAAGTAATATTGCTGCCAGTACCGGAATAAACAGTCTTATATATCGACGTACTGCGCTGCTTATAATTATGTTCTTATCCTTCGTTTTAAAATATTTCTGGGTTAATACATAGCCACTAAGAATAAAGAAAATACAGACCGAAAAATTCCCAGCACCAATTAATCCAAGTGGTGTATTCGAGAAAACCTGCTCGAAATTCCCGAGATGTGATGGCATGCGATCACTGTAGATCATAGCCGGGAGAAACACTATGAAGAAGTGCATTATCATAACATTTACCGCAGCTATACCGCGCAACCCATCAAGATAGGTGATTTTCTCGGTCATATTTACCGCTCAAAGAGATTTTTATTAAAACGGTCTCCCTAAATTATATACGGTACCGTATACAAGACATGGAGTCTTATTCTTGTCTTATTTTTTTAATAGATCTTGCTCGCGAATAACGATAGCTGCAGATAAAAATAAGTCTTTCTATTTGTGCCAATTCCTGTTATAGAGAACCTAGCTTTCGAATCAGCATATTATACAAGGTAGGAGTTGTATTTTTCAAAAAAGCCAAAAATTCTGAAAAGTGGATTCCTTCGAATCCAGTTAACATCTTCAGATTTCTTTATCCTGACATATCGGTATAAACTTTAATCATTCAGGACTGTACTCTGTTCATCGCAGTTAGCTATGAACACTCCGTTGTTCAGGATACCACCTGGAACATTCATTATTCCGTCCTCTATCCAAACTCTGAAATTTTCAGAAATTAAGCAACCTTCCTCTTTTTGGAAGATTGAGGAATGTTTAAAGTAGTTTAGTTTCACAGTATCCAGGGTTTCCTCATAAAGTCCACATTCTTTGAATTTTTTGTTTATATAAACATCGAATGTACCATTATCGTGGAGGACAAAGTGGGTTGTTTTGTTGGTGTATTTTCTGGGCATAGGGATCACATTGTTTTGATAAATTAAAGCTTAAAAATTTCGTTTTTCAATTTTATGCATAGGGTTATTGCCATAGGGTTTAGCTTTTGATGCATTTATATTTTAAGTATATAATAATTTTCATTCTATATATTTTTACAACTTACAACTGCATCTACAACAAACCAACAATAAGTCATAAAAGGAGTGAGATAGACCTTTTTAAAGCCTAAAGTTTTGTTGGGGAATTTATCAAGCCCATTATAGATAAAATAGGCCTTACATGGTTAAATTGAAAAAATAGTATTTAAAAATCAAAGGGTTGAGCTCTTTGTTTGGTTAAACTTCTTTAGAGCCCAGATATATAGAGTTGAAAGGATGTTTTCCCATGTATAATATCCTGAAAGGAATAGTTTCCCAATATGTAGAGCTAAAAGGAACGGACTCTAACATATAGAGCTAGAAGAATATAGAGATAGAAGAGATCTCTCTCACCTTTTCTCTTAGACTTTACTGAAAAACCGGTCGTCTCAGACGACCGGCGAGTGTCTGGATTCAGAGATCAACTTATTTCTAGCAGTAAGTACCGAAAACGCAATTCTGGTGTTTACTCCTCCTTCTTCTCAAGGCAGATGAGCTCTTCTGCATACGGCAGTGTCTCTTTTATCCAGGTGCAGAAATCCCTCCACTCATCAAGTTTGTGGTAGCGGCGCTGAAAGTAAACATTACGGAGCTCAGCATAATTGGTTATGACCGTCCTCTTTTGCATATACGCGCTTGGTAGGTCCTGGACAAGTTCCCTGAATACGGCTTTCCGATACGCATTGTCTTCTTCACTGTCTCCTTCGCGGGATTTGTAAGCCTTGATAAGATTGTTCAGGTGCCTGATCTGGTCATTCCTGTAGTTTGTCAGCATATCAAAAGAAAAATCATGAGGAGCAAGCTCCCTGCTTGTCAGCTTGTGCATTGTAGAGGTAGAATTCTTTTCTGCGAATTTGTAGGTGTCAAACTCCTTCCACCAGTAAAGGGGAGCTGTGAGGTCAAAACAGACTGTTATGAACCTCATAAACTTGCCGTGCTCGGTTCCTGCAAGGGTCAGGCGCTGGGCCAGGTTCAGGTCATTTTCTCCTAACTTGCAGTTCCCTGCCTCATCAGGCTCGCTGCTGTCCATAAGGTGCCAGGAGTTCATGGGATTCCGCATACCAAGAATCGAATAATAAAGGTTGTATGTGCCGTGTAACTTCATTTTTATCATAAAAGCGCCTCTTAAACCCATTACTATAAACAATTTATAAACTTATTTGTTGTAAATAACTCATAAATCGACATGTAAAACCATTTATAGTTCTGTCTATGGTAATAACTAACTAACGTAAACTAACTGATATTCATATAAGCCAACTGATATTAAACAATCGGAAACTGAGTATGAAGACTAAGGAAGAGACCATTCATTCTCTTAGGGGAAATTATTTAAGAGAATCATTGCCCTTTTAACCCATGCTTTATCCTATCAGGTATAACCTTTCTGCACCTTTCGGTTACTTCTACTTGACAATAAGCGGCAAACCTTGCTCATTATCAGTTTGAGCCTGTTAAGTATGAGTCTGCTGACTTAAGTAGAGGCTGCTAACTTAAGTAAACTCATAACCTATTTAGAAGATAGCCAAAAACCTCTTCTTGAACCCAGACTATTCTTAAACTAAAAACCAAAATGAAAAAACACTAAACTAAGATGACTCCTGCAGAACCCCTTTACCTTGTAATTATGATTCTCACAGGCGCATTTACAGGCATTATCTCGGGCCTGCTGGGCGTGGGAGGAGGCTTTGTTATGACTCCTATCCAGTACTGGCTTTTGCAGGAAACCGGGTTGCAACCTGACCTAGCTATACGGGTAGCTCTCGGTACAAGCCTTTTCGTAATCCTGCTAAACTCCATAAGTGTTGCTTTAAAATATCATCAAAAGCACGCAGTCCAGTGGAAACAGGCAACGATTATGGGGATTACAGGCTCGATTTTCAGTTTTGGAGGAGCTGCTGTAGCTTCCCAGCTATCTGCTTCGACCCTGAGCACAATTTTCGGAATTGTGGTCATAATAGGAGCGCTCAGGACCTATCTAGCACCTGCGGTTCGAGAAAGTGAAATAAGCACAAATCCGGCTCTTTATATTCTTGCCGGCATTTTTATAGGTTTTTTCTCAGGGCTTCTTGGAATTGGTGGAGGAGTAATTGCACTTCCGATTATGCTTATTTTTCTGCATTTTGGAATGCGAAATGCCGTTGGAACCTCATCTGCAGTAATAATGTTTACCTCTTTTGGAGGATCAATAGGGTATATAGTCAATGGTATGGATCAGCCTGGGCTTCCTCCTTATTCTCTAGGGTATATCAATCTCATTGACTGGGTTTTGCTTGCAGTCCCAGGATTTCTTGCAGCAAGAAGAGGGGCGGAGGTTGCCCACCTGATAAACCCGGAACACCTGAAACACCTCTTTGTGCTTCTCATGATCTACGTAGGGCTAAAAATGATAGGATTTTTTTGAAAACTGAACTTCTGAAAGGAAGCTTAGGAATAAAAGTTTGAGATAAAAATTTCACTCAGGCGCTTTCGATAGCCTTTACAGGGTCGAGTTTTGCAGCTTTTCGCGCAGGGTAGATGCCCGAAATTATATTGATTATGAAAGCGAAGAAAGCCGCGTATACAAAATTAAGGGGTTCGACTTCAAGAGGCAGGGTCTGAAGCCCGAAATACATCTCTTGCGGGACCTCGATTGTGTAGCTCTGAAGTAAGATAATTGCAATGTAACCAAGAATAATACCTAGCATCAGACCAACGGTTCCAAGGATTACGGACTGGAAAAGAAAGAGAGCCATTATGCTTTTTTGAGAAGCTCCCATAGCTTTCAGGATACCGATTTCTCTGGTTCTCTGGGCTACAATGGTAATCAGGGTATTTGCTATCCCGAACCCTGCGATCCCATAGATTAATAAATAAAAGAGATTCACAAGAACCTTCTGTGTATTCAGTAGATTCAGGATTTCTGCATTTGTTTCAAGCCAGCTGATGGCATCAAGTCCTGACTCTCTTTCAATTGAACTTGCGATAATCTCAGCTTGGTAAGGGTCCGCAACTCTGACTCCGATTGTGCTTACAACCCCTGGTTTATTGAAAAAATGCTGCACCGAATCAAGCCTTGCATAAGCTGTTACCTCATCTGTCTCAGTCCCGGTATGGATAAGCCCTATAACCTTAAAAGAAGTAGTTTGTGAGCCTGGAAATACGGCATTCACGCGATCTCCAAGTTTGACCTCAAGTTTTTCTGCAAGCTTATCCCCAAGTACAATTCCGTGTCTTGTATGGACAAGCGACAGGAAGCTCCCTTCTATAGCATCCTCGCTTACTCGCATAACCGCATCTTCAGCCTCAGGTTCAACTCCCTGAAGTGAAATCCCTTCAGCATTATCCCGGTATTTCAGCGCAGCCTGACCAAGGTATTTGGGAGATACCGCTACAACTCCTTTCATTTCCGCAATTTGGGCTGAATTGTACCTGTAAAGATGAATAAATTCCTCTTCTTGATTTTGAGGATTTATAATAATATGTGCATTATTCTCAATGCTTGACTGTACGAGTTCCGTCTGAAAACCCGAAAGCATAGCCATCATTACCGTAATAACAGCTACAGCAAGGGCAACTGCCAGAATGGCAAAAGAGGTTTGCCTTCTTCTAGACAAAATCTGCCTGAAGGCGATTTTCAGTTCGTACATGTGGACAAACTCCTGTCTGGATAATCCTATCTGGATACCCTAACTGAATAAACTCTTCTAAGAATAGCTTCTAGTCTTTGATTTAACAGACTCTAATTTCAGACTTTTCAAACTTATTAGAGGCCTGAAAATTGTTCTATGCCTGAAAATTATTTTATTATTCTATAATTGTTCTTATGAAGCTGGTTATAAATCAGTTTCCAATAATCTAAGGAAACCAATACTCTAAGCAAACCGATACTCTAAGCAAACAAATCCAAAGCGCCAATTGAGATAGTTCATAGAACCACAAAAACTTGGAAAAATAGAAAAAGTAAAAGAAGGAGAAAAGATGATTAAAGAAGTTAAATCTGCACGTAGTGTGCTACTTCGCCCAGGTCTTCCTCGATTCTGAGGAGCTGATTGTATTTTGCAGTCCTTTCTCCACGGGCTGGGGCTCCGGTCTTGATCATTTCTGCACCTATAGCAACTGAGAGATCCGAGATTGTGGTGTCTTCGGTTTCGGCAGAACGGTGGCTTACTACTACGGTATAACCGTTTCTGGAAGCCATGCTTGCGGCGTCAAAAGCTTCGGAAAGTGTTCCTATCTGGTTGATCTTCAAGAGGAGTGCATTTGCAGCTCCCATATCAACGCCTTTTGAAAGCCTTTCAATATTTGTAACAAAGAGATCGTCCCCAACAATAATTGTATCCCAAAGCTCATTGGTCAGGGCTTCGAAATCTTCAAAGGCTTCCTCATAAAAGGGGTCTTCAATAGAAAGGATAGGATAGGAATGCACAAGTTCGACGTAGTAGTCTATCAGTTCAGGAGCAGAGAGTCTCTTTCCATCGATTGTATAGAATCCCTCTTCATAAAACTCGGAGGCTGCGGCATCAAGCCCAATTGTAACCTCGGAATCTGTGTAACCTGCTTCCTCAATTGCCTCGACAAGGGCATCAAGGGCTTCGGTTGATTCACTCATCTTTGGAGCATATCCTCCTTCATAGCCCACATTAGTAGAAGACCTTCCGTATTTCCTTTCCAGTAGCTTTCCAAGAACGTGGTAAATATCTGCCCCAATCTGGAGAGCTTCATAAAAAGTCTCCGCACCCTTGGGTTGAATCATGAACTCCTGGATTGCAAGTTCGTTGCCTGCGTGTTTGCCCCCGTTAAGGACATTCATTGTGGGCACAGGCAGGGTAAAGGCATTTGAGCCTCCGAAATAGCGATAAAGAGGAAGATTGAGGGAATCTGCAGCTGCTTTTGCAACAGCCATGGATACTCCAAGAATAGCATTTGCTCCGAGGTTTGATTTGTTCTCGGTCTCATCGAGCTCGATCATAATTTCATCGATTTCCCGTTGATTTCGTACATCAAGCCCAAGCAATTCCTTCTGGATTATGGTGTTTACATTCTTTACTGCGGTGAGAACTCCTTTTCCTCCATATCTGTTAGGGTCTGCATCACGCAATTCCAAGGCTTCATTCGTACCAGTGGAAGCCCCTGAAGGAACACTGGCTCTGCCAAATCCCTTTGGTGTAAACACATCAACTTCAATAGTGGGATTTCCCCTTGAATCCAGGATCTCCCGAGCATGTATCTTTTGGATTTTATATTCTCCAGAATCCTGCTGTAGACCGATATACGACATAATTTCACCCTTTTTAATCTCTGACTTATCTATACATATATTCTGTTATTTGAAACTTAACCTTAATTTGAAGTATATTTTTACTTACCGTTACATGTCCGAGTTGTATTTAATTCTTTATCTCGTTAACGTGAATTATTTTAATTAAGTTTTATGCTACTTTCTTATAAAAAACTCTAATTAACATTAAAAATTTGTATATTTAATTCCTGAATCTAGAAATTCTTTGGGTCAGATATCTAGTATTCATACCTTTTCATAAATTTAGAAGTATTACCTACGTAAATCTATAACTTAAGTAAAATCTACGTAAATCTATAACCTAAGTAAAATCTACGTAAATCTATAACCTAAGTAAAATTTACGTAAATCTATAACTTAAGTAAATCTAGAAATACTCTTTCTCAAATATTTGCAGGGAGCTTTCTTACTCTTTAATTCTTAACTCAGGCTTTCGAGTTTCAGAAATGCCTATTTTTATGTTAAGAAGCGTAAAACCCCTGAGCTAAAGACTCAGGGGTAGTTCACAAAAGCTAGCTTTAGACATTTTAACTAGGATTACAAAAACGATTTTTTTCGAAGATTTGTTAATACGAGCTTTTATACAAAATTTTCCAAAAAATGTTTTAGTAGGGTTAGATAGCTTTTTCACTTCTTAACTATTCTCAATTTATTTAAAAAAGCAATTTTATCTACATAAAATATATAAACATGAAAGTATTATTAAATTTTGATGACCGACGATTCTCCAGTTAATTTGACCGAAAAAGAGTATTCAATTATTGATATGCTCCAAAGCCTGGGACTCCCGAGGACGGAGGCCACTGCGATCGTATGTCTGAAGGACTGTAATGAACTCAGGTCCCTTCACATTGAACTTTTATCAGGGCTGAGGCAACCGGAAGTGAGTGTAGCTATGCGCCCCCTGAAAGATAGGGGCTGGGTTGACGAAAGGTCTGAAAAAAAGAATAAAGGAAAAGGCAGGCCTGTGAAGTATTATCAGTTAACAGTGCCCTTTAAAGAAATTATAGGGGTTCTTGAGGAAAAATATTTAGAAGACAGTAATGAAAAAATGGTTGCACTCAAAAGACTTCGAGAACTGGAGATATTATCACAAAATTGAGCTTGATCAAGCTTGAGAAAACTGCCAGATTATTTTGCAAGATTGTATTTTAATTCTTGCTTTTATACAAAAGCTTTTGAGCACTGATTCTGTGTCTGTTTCATCTAGATCTCATTCAAGGTCCGAAATCTGCTGAAAACTTACAGGAGCAAAGCCTTGTTCTCTATCTGTAATTCTTCTGGCAGAAATCCCTTCCAATTCGAAGACAAAAGCCTCAACTACCATAAAAACTTCGCTTTCTCCTCTCAAGCAACCGAGTTTCAGGTTGTCTCCTCTGCCCGCGCCTGCATGTAGATGGATTTTCGGCTTTCCATCCTTCAAAAAAATATTTCCTATTCCTAGAATCTCATGAGCGTCATCAAAGTCGTACCATATAGGTTCTGGAGGGGTTATGCTTTCTTTCGGGCCTGTAACAAGTTTTGCTTCTTTTAATGCACCTAGCAGCATAAAAACTGCAGATTCGATTTGTTCCAGCTCAGCAAGTTTGATCAGTTCCAGAATCAGGTCCTCACCATGATCTATCCTGACAGTAAATACTCTGCCTATTCTTCCTTTTACATACTCCATCTTTTCTCCTCACTGATCTGTTATTTTCCCGTCCATAAGCTTGATAATTCTATCAGCTTTTGAGGCCAGGTCTTCATTATGAGTAACCACAATAAAGGTCTGATTATATTGCCGGTTCAACCGCCTGAGCAGTTCATAAATCAGGTCACCTGTTTTTGTATCAAGGTTACCTGTAGGCTCGTCCCCAAGCACGATTGCAGGCGAACAGCTAAGTGCCCTTGCCACTGCAACCCTCTGGTTCTCTCCTCCTGAAAGTTCACCGGGTTTGTGATCCATCCGGTCTTCAAGTCCTACCTCTTTCAGGAGTTTTTCAGCAGTTTCTTCTGCTTCTTTTCTGTTTTTTCCCGCAATCAAGAGCGGCATTATTACATTTTCCAGAGCCGTAAAATCCGGAAGCAGGTGGTGGTATTGAAAAACAAAGCCAAGCATCCTGTTCCGCATCTCAGAGCGCTCCTTATCTGATATTTTTGTTACATCTCTGCCGTCTATAAGGAGTGTCCCAAAACTTGGGGTGTCCAGCAGACCTATCAGATGCATAAGAGTGCTTTTTCCTGAACCCGATGGTCCGACAATTGCAACAAACTCCCCTCTCTTTATTCTCAAATTTGCATTGTCGAGCGCGCGAAATTCCATCCCGTTTTTGTACACTTTTGTCAGACTTTTAAGCTCGATAATTGGGCTTTCTTCAGTCATGCTTTTCCTGTGTTTTCAAAACCATTGTAATAAAAGTAGAGGGGCTCTTGAGTAAAGAGCTTTTGGGCAGAATGCGAGGTTTTATGGAAAACTCATTTTCAGGGTAACCTCTTTTATTTATACAGGGGATTTCCTATATTTGCTTTTATCCTATTTGTTCTTATTTGTTTTTCTTTTCTCCTATTTTCTCCTAATATCTCATTTCCTCTCATTTCCTCTCCCCTTTCAGGTCTTTACTCCCCTTTACTTACGATATAAGCTGCTGTAAGAATGAAAATGCAGCCCAGAAATGTCGAGATATAAAGCGGATTTTTTAGTAGAGTAACGTCAAAAAATATTCCAGATACAGGCTCAACCAGAGCAAGAATACTTCCTGTCTGTGCCCTAATTCCCGAGATTCCTCTAAGATAAATCACAGCAGCGAACGTAACAGTTAAGCCGAAGAGAAGGAGGATATCGAAATTTTTTATGAAAACTGCAGCCGGGGTTGAGAGTGCAGGCGGCAGCATAAAGAGAAGGCTTATTCCGGTCAACCAGAAGGTTTGAGCTATTCCTGAGTAATCGTCCTTTAGATATCGAATCGTTACAATAGTCGCACCGAATGACAACCCTGACATCAACCCGAAAACAAGGCCTTTTTGAAAATCAGGGCCTGTGTCTATCAGAATTTCCCCAGGTCGAGTGATCAGTAAAACTCCTGAAATTGCAAGCAACAGAGGGAGAAAACTGTTGCTGCTTCTGTGCTCCCCAAGAATTGATGGAGCTAGCAGATTTACATATACCGGAGCCGTATAAAGCAGAAGGACAGCGACCGAGACCCCACTATACCGAATAGATGAGAAGTAACACATGCCTGTTATCGCATTCAAAAGTCCTAGGAGCAGAAGGTATCTTTTTTTCTTTTCGGGTTTGAGCTGGCTGAGTCCTCGATTGAGCAGCAAGTAAATAAAAATCATGCAGAGTCCAAAAAAGAACCTTGAGAAAAGGATAGATCCTACTGACATATCCTGAATTCTGTCCAGAAAAACTCCTATAGTGCCATAGATTATGCTGCCTGTTATAACTTCCGAATATGGCTTTAAGGATTTTTCCTGCACAGACATGGTCGAGAATTAAAAGCTTAAAGATATATATTATTTGGGCGTGGGAAAATACAGGTATTAAATGAAGCCACAGAAAACCGGGTTCAAGCAGAGTGAAGATGCTGCTTGTAATAGCGCTCACGCCTGTTATACCCTTCATAAAGCAGGCTACAATTCAATTTTAAGATTTTTTAAGGCTTAGCACTACGCGCTGCCTGCTTCCGGTCCTATAAATAGTAAGCCCTTTGAGTTCTTGTTTCCAGGCATAAATCAAAGCTTTTTTAATATCCTCCTTTCCTGCAGAATCAGGCATATTGATAGTTTTCGAAATTCCTGCATGGCAGTGCCGTTGAAATGCAGCCTGCATATCGATATGGGACTTCCAGTCAATGTCAAGCGCTGACCTGAAAAACCGCTTTTCTTCCTCGCTTACAAGTTCAGGATTTTCCACATTCTGCAAGGTACCGTATTTGTAGACATGCTCAAGAAGCCAGTTATAGTCAGCTTCAGACAGTTTTGATTTGAAATGTGCCTTGAAAAACGGATGAACGAGCATAAACTCTCTGCCTACAGTCTGGGTCCGCCTGTATACCCAGCTGAAAACAGGCTCAATTCCTGCCGAACACCCGGCAAGAATACTAATCGTGCCGGTTGGAGCGACTGCGGTTAATGTAGCATTTCTCATGGGTAATTTCCATGTAGAGTTTTCATATTCAGGGAAAGGTTCTTTTTCTATAGCAAGCTTTCTTGATTCTCTGATTGCAGCCCAGGTAACTTGTTGCATAAGTTTTTCCGAAAGCTCGAGAGCTTCCAGGGAGTCGTAAGGAAGCCCAAGCTTCAAAAGCATATCATGGAGACCCATTATCCCGAGCCCTACTTTTCGGGTCTTCTTGGTTGCAGCCTCGATCTCCGGAACTGGATATATATTCTTATCAATTGCGTTATCCAGGAAACGGATAGTTTTTCCGGTTACTTCCCTGAGAGACTCCCAGTTTATTTTTCCATCTGCAACGAAAAGAGAAAGATTTATGCTGCCCAGGTTGCAGGTTTCAAAAGGCAGAAGCGGCTCTTCTCCGCAGGGGTTTGTGGCCGAGATATCACCAAGTTCAGGCGTGAAGTTATCCCTGTTTATGCGGTCATAAAAAAGAATACCTGGCTCGCCATTTCTCCAGATCCCCTCGATAATCTCGGAAAATATGCAGCCAACAGTCAAGCCTGCTCGCCTGTTCCAGACCTTATAACCCTTACCAGCTTCAACAAGCTCCATGAAAGTATCAGGGACCATGACCGAGAGATTGAAATTGCTCAGATCTCCTTCAATATGCTTTGCCCTGATGAAAGAAAGAATATCGTTATGGGAAACTTCAAGAATTCCCATATTGGCCCCTCTGCGCCTTCCGTACTGCTTTACGATCTCAGTTGCCTCATTAAAAAGTCTCATTACGGCTATTGGGCCGCTCGCCGCGTTATCCCCACAGGAGCCGGGAGAACCTCTAGGGCAGATTTTTGAAAAATCAAACCCTGTTCCTCCCCCGGTTTTCTGGATCAGGGCAGCGATTTTAATTGAGTTAAAGATCTCCTCAACCCCTTCCTCCACAGGAATCACAAAACAGGCTGCAAGCTGTCCTAATTCAGTACCTGCATTCATGAGTGTGGGTGAGCTTGGAAGGAAAAGCTTTCTAACCATGAGGTCTTTAAATTTCAGATATTCTTCCTCAGTTGTTGCAATTGCTTTTGCAACTCTCTCACAGATGTCCTTCCAATCCTTTTCCCCCTCACGCAGATATCTGGCTTTAAGGGTTTCACTGGCCAGAAAATCAAATTCTTCTTCTGTCTCCCACACAAAATCTGTTCCCCTGTGAACATTCAGTCGACATCAGTTTCTGCTAAAAGAAGTTATATCTTTATTAGACGGGCTTTTTTATCATTCTATCTGAAAACGTGATCAGAACTTATGATTCGAAAGAATAGTTCGGTTTGAAAGAGTAGCTCAGAATGAACTCACAGAGATAATAATATTATAACAAGGATATGATTAGACTAAAAATAATTGATAAGTATGTAAAAAGGTAAAGGATCGGAGAACAGGAAAAAGTAAAAAGTAAAAAAATAGATAGAAACCTAAAAGATAGGGATTACCCTGAAGTGTAAGAAGGCTCAGACCAGTTCAGCCTTTATAATTTTCACTTCATTTTTCGGGCGGTCCTGACGGTCGGTTTTCAATTTTCCGATAGAATCCACAACATCCATGCCTTCTACAACCTTCCCAAAAACAGGGTGCATTTTGTCGAGATAATTGTTATTAACAAGGTTAATAAAAAACTGACTGCCTCCGGTATTCGGGCCTGCGTTTGCCATGGAGAGAGTGCCCCTAGCATTCCGGTTATTCTTCGTGAACTCATCTGGAATCTCATAGCCTGGCCCACCCATACCTGTACCTGTTGGATCTCCTCCCTGGATCATGAAGTTGTCAATAACTCTGTGGAAAATAACCCCGTCGTAAAAACCTTTCTCCACAAGTTTTGCAAAATTTCCTGCCGTAATTGGCATGTCCTCAAAAAGCTCGATTGTTATTTCACCCATATTGGTATGTAGAGCTACTTTTTTTCCCTTCCATATAGCCATTGCTTTTCCTCTACCAATCTTTTAGTCTTATTTTTACGTTTGCCGGTCTTTTGTCGGCATTTTGTGCATTCTATGCTCGCTTTGCATGTAAATGCTTCGCCAGCATAATGGCGGCTCTCCAGTCCCGCAAACCTTTGAGAAAATGCTTGCTCACAAACGCAAACCTTTTGAGAAAAGGTTTGATCGAAAACCCTGGCAACGGCGTGATCACAACCCTTTTGAAAAAAGGCTTGACCGAAAACGGTGGGATTAATTTTAAGAGACTTATCCCCAAACCCTATCGGCGTGATCAACCGGCGCAACGGTTGCAGTACGGCAGGTTGCAGGTATTGTTTCCCATAGAGAAAGAGAGTTTAACATAAATTATTAAATTCGAGACTATG
>DALS01000044.1 GCA_002499445.1 Methanosarcina sp. UBA293 | reverse complement strand
CAAGTAAAAGAAATAAAAATTAAACTGAGAGTCTATAACATAAACAAAAAAGTAATAGAGATTATTTACATCAAATTATGGATTTCTACAGAGCCCAGTATGGCTTCTTTTTTCTTTGATTTTCTTAAAAAGCTGTTTTAGGGTATCTTCGTTGCTCTTCGTGAATTCGAAGGGTGAAGTTGTGAAGGGTTTGAAGTGAACCGGCAAATCGTCGAGCCTGTAGAAGGTCCCATCACATTCCATGGTGTCAATGACACCTGGAAGCACGACATTTGAAGCAACTGTGGTTGGACACGGAGCGATATCCAGGCAGATTAGAGGAATTTCGGTAAGATAAGCCGCACAGTCAGCAGGGATTTGATTTAGAAGATCGGCGCACATCACAAAAGCTGCGTCCACATCCTTTTCTCGAAGCAAATCCACAGTTGTGAATTCTCCTGGGTTGTAACGAGGATACCCACGTGCAAAGTCAAGTCCGAAGGGATAGCCGTACATGTAGGAGGCAACCTGGTTAAAACCTGCAACATTGCAGTGACTACGGAGAACTCCAAGAGTGAACCTGGAGTAATTGTTCAGTTCCTTTACGAGGTTCATGGCAATTTCGGCGTTCCTGTGCTTTCCAATTGAAGAAGAAAACCCAACACCCACTGAAATGGCCCCAAAGTTACAGTTTTTCATTAGATAGAGCATCTTTTCCATCAAGGAGATAGGAACTCCTGTGATCTCTTCTACTGAGGGGTGAGGAGTTTTTCCGTGGAGCAGAGTAAGGAGGGCACTTATCAGTTCATAATCCGAATTTGGTTTGAGCTGCACATGTAGGTCGGAAGCTTCAGTGGTCGGGGTTTTTCTCGGGTCTACCGTGATAATTATCCGGTCAAAACGCCCGCGCTTGGTCCAATAGCCTCTAGGGAAAACTCCGTACCTGGACATCTGTCTTGGCATGGATTCGAGAGGATTGGTGCCCCAGTAGACTATGAGGTCACCTCTGTTTTTCTTCTGCCCTTCGGTTGCACCGACTTTTCCAGATTCCTGAGTTCCCATAGCTGTTGGCCCATTACCTATCGTAGTATTAGAATCAATAACTGCACCAAGGTATTCCCCTATCTTGAGCCCCACTTCATGAGCTTCGCAGGAAGTTTCACTGCCCATGAAGAGGAGGGGACGCTTTGCCGAAACAAGAATATCTGCGGTTTTTTCGAGGGCTTTTTCCCAGGAAACCGGTTTCAATTTATCTCCATTCTTTATAAGGGGTTGTCTAATTCTTTTGGGACTTTTAATTGCCTTAAAACTGGAATTTCCAATCTTACATACATTTTTAGCTTCAATCTCTCCATTCCTGAATTCAACTTGAATATCGTCGCAGGCAGCCCCACAGGCTGGGCAGACTATGTTTTTAAAGAACACAATCACTGCCCTCCGGCATAAATTTTCAATGTTATATCATCTGTGCTCTTTTCTGAAAAAATAGATAATAGCTTCTCTTTTTGCATTTTACTAACCTCTCAACATTGTTCTGTGCACTGCACAGTAGTTCATTTTCATGCGAATGAACAGTGCACAGCAATTTTCACAGCACTGAATCATTTTTATGAACTAGTACTTCAATGTCAACAGGTTTTCAGGAATACGCCTTTTATCCTGTAGCCAGGAAGACGGGTGAGGAATTCAGGAGAGTCCTAGACTCTCCAGATACCAATAGAAAAAACCATGTTCAAGTTTTCTGCTGTTTTTTACCAGTTAGCAGATTTCAAATCTGTGTTTGTTACCAGTAAACAACTTTCGCTTTCAATTTTATAAAAATTCTATAAAGAATAGACATTTGGAATGTAATTCATAACCTGGATATAAACCTGTCGGCTTCCACAAAAAATTACTTGTTTTATCAGCAGAAGCTTAAAAAGCCTCTCCAATCCCAGCAGACCTTAGATAGTGCCCGTAAAAGCGCCTGTGAGAACAAGGATACAAAGATAAAGGGTTTCTGTAGGAGTCATTTCTAGTTTAGTATTTTTAGTTTAATGACTCTTTGCTGTTTCGAGTGGTAGTTACTTTACACATTTCCTAAATATAGGAATAGCAGATATAAAATTTAGAGCATAATCAAAAAATACAAAATATGTTACCTGAGGCTATGCGCAATTTGCTTATATCCTGAAGCTGCATGCCGGTGAATTTATGTATGGTTAAATTGGAAATGGGAATATTTTCTCGAAAACATAATTTCTTGCCGTTAACTATTTAAAAGAGAAAGATTATTTCAGTATCCGTTAAGGGGCTGTGGCCTAGCCCGGTATGGCGATGGGCTCCAGCGGATAAATGATGAACAACGGGTCTACCGAGTCTTTCCCGACGGGGCAGGACAATGAGGAACCGTTGGAGCACTGATAGATGCTCACCAGAAAGCTGTAAATGCAGTTGTTCGGAGATACCCGTCGATCGTGAGTTCGAATCTCACCAGCCCCACCTTTTTTAATTTAATTCTGTTTATCTACTTACTTTTTTAATGTTTCTCTATTTACTTTATTAATATTTCTTTTTATTAATCTAGCTTTTATAATCTGGAAATAAAAGAGTTTTAAGAAAACAATACTTTATAACTTTCCTAACAATTAATAACCTCCAAATACAATCTTCTTCTACCTGCTCATCTGCTTAATAACAGCTGAGGCTTTTTTCTTTGAGGCGTGAAAAAGAAAAAAATTACGGAGAAGGGCTAATTGACTTCATAAATTTCGGGATTTTAAAATAATTTGAGAAAATAAACATGAATGTACTTTAGAGAAGGCTAAAAACATTAAAAAGAAACTAAAAATGCTATGAAGAGAAGGAAAAGATTGGTTGTAACTAGATTATTAAAAATACTCATCCTTCAAGTTCTTCTTTCAAAAAAGCTTCCAGCCTGTCCATACCTTCCTTTATGTTTTCCATGCTGTTGGCGTAGGAGAAACGCAGATAGCCTTCGGCTCCGTTTCCGAAATCGATTCCAGGGGTAACTGCAACGCCGGCTTCGTTAAGGATGCGGCGGCTCAGTTCAAGGGAATCGCTACCATACTTGCGAGCGTCGGCAAGGACATAAAAAGCACCCATAGGTTCTTTGCGAACATCAAAACCCATTCCGATTAGCCTTTTCAACATATACTGGCGGCGGGTATTGTAAATCTGGACCATCTCAGCAACGTGTTCCTGTGAACCTTTCAGGGCTGCAATTCCTGCCTCCTGGACAAAGGAGTTAGCACAGATAAAAAAATTCTGGTGGATTTTCTGGATCGCACGGACGCATTCAGGAGGACAGATAATATAACCAAGCCTCCAGCCGGTCATTGCATACAGTTTGGAAAAGCCGTTCAGGACAAAAGCATTTTTTGTGTATTCCAGGATGGTATGCTCTTCTCCACTATAGATCAAGCCTTGGTAGATCTCATCCGAAACAATAGGAATTCCTACTTCATCCGCGATCTCGGCAAGACTTTGTAAGTTCTCGGGAGACATGACATGTCCTCCAGGGTTTGAAGGACTGTTGATAAGAATGGCTTTAGTATTTGGACTCAAACATTGCCTTACAGTTTCCGGTTCAAGGGCAAACCCATTTGTCTCGTTCGTGTAAACAAATACAGGGGTTCCACCTAGGTATTTCACAAAATTTGGATAGCAAGCATAATGAGGGTTTGACATTATTACTTCATCCATTCTCTCAAGCAAGGCCATAAAAACTATCAAGAGACCTGGGCTTGTGCCAGACGTTATGATAACCTGATCAGGACTAAGGTCAACCCCGAACTTACTGTGGTAAGATTCAACTATCGCCTCTCTGAGCGAAAGTAGTCCTTGACTATGAGTGTATTTTGTAGATCCTCTGGCAATAGCAGCACAGGCAGCCTCACAAATATGGGGAGGGGTAGGAAAATCAGGCTCCCCTACCTCAAGATGGATTATACATCTACCCTCAGCTTCCAGAGCCTGAGCACTTTCCAGCACTTCCATCACATAGAAAGGGGGGATATCTTCAGATTTTTTTGATAAGATGCATTCGGAGTTTATAGAAATCATAAAAGACCTTCTGAAAATCAATTATTTTAAAAGGGGCTGAGGTAAAATCAAATAAGCTGCTGAAGCTATACCTGAAACTGCGTATGCTCTCAAGATTTAAATATTCTGTGGGGAAATGTCGAGTCTACATTCGTGAATTAGAAATCAAAAACAGAATTTATAGAATAAAAAGGAAGATCTTGAAGTTAAAAAGAAAAAAAATTAAACCCTTAGTAAGTAAAGAAGCTAATTCCTACATGAAATCGGCTTTATAACATATTTAATCTCTTGACATTATTTTTTCGAGAACCTCTATGTCAGGGTTATCCCAGCCCTGGCTTTCAAGTATTTTCGCAAAATCTCGTTGGAAAACCTGGAACTCTTTGACATTTTCAGGAATAATATTAAGGAAGTCATAATCCCCATATGCTCCTGTAAAGAAGGAAGAAACCGTTTCCTCAAATTTCTCCTCGATTCTCTGCGGGTACCAGAACCCATTTTGTGACAGCAAGACGAGATTAGGATCAGGAATAGGTATTTCGTCCTGGTAAGTATAAGACCCTATGAATATCTCTTCGCTATTCTTTGCAAGAACCAATTTCTTCTCAAACCCGGATTTCTGGAGCTTAAGGAACCATTCCCCCTTTAAAAGATCAGCGACTTCATTGATAATTCCGTGGGCTTTGAGTATCTTTTCTGCCACTTGCTGTATTTCTAGAATAAAAGTTTTACGCTGCTCCTCAGGCATATCAAGGCAGGAAATACAGCTCTCGCCGGCTGGAACGCCAGTATACTGAGCTCCCTCTTCATTGGGGCTTTTAGGCCCTTCGACCTTTCCTTCATCCTTTCCCGTACTCTGCTTTATATCACGAGCAGCCTGCCACATCTCATTTTCAGGATATTCTACCGTAACTTCGCACCCCCTATGTATAATAGGTCAGAATACCCATAAATATTAGGTGCTTACCGCAAACTTTTTCAAAAAACGCTTGCTCACAAACTTTTTCAAAAAACGCTTGCTCACAAACTTTTTCAAAAAAAGTTTGATCAAAAACGCAAACCTTT
>DALS01000017.1 GCA_002499445.1 Methanosarcina sp. UBA293 | reverse complement strand
AATTAAGGATTTCTACAGAACCACTTAACCCTTTTTCTGCCCACTCTTTTTAACCTAATACTACCACATCTTCCAATTAAACAACCTAACATAATACTTAATAATTTTTAATTTTTCCCTAGTATAACCAAGTCTTAATAGATGGGTTTGAAATTATTAATACGCGTTGATTTTTCTTAAACTGGTACGAGCTTAAATTATTATGAATACAAATACAAATTATACAAGAAAGTAATATAGATGGGTTTATTCAATGATATGAACCATTTAGAAAAATTTAATAATAGATTTATTTGATTTCAGGACAAAGGTCTACATTATCCTGCTTTTGACTTAGGAGGGGTAAATTATGATTAATTTTAATAATGACTCAAAAAAAGAAGACATTTCTGAAAAAGAAGGAGATCCTGCCGAGAGAATTTCTAGTGACCTTGAAGATAAAAACCTTAAGGAAAAATTGGAAAATGAAGTTGAAAAAAAAATAAAAAAACATAGAGATCTGTTTGAAAGGTACGACGAGTGGTTAAAAGATCTGGATTCGGAACTTATTATTCCTGAAGACGAGATTGCCTTAAAAGAAGTTTTTATGCATGCAAAGGAGGTTTTTAAACCTGAGGAGCTGGTAAGCTGGTTCAGAACCAAAGCCGAACCTTTTTATAGAGCAGGGTCCTGGGAATTGTTGTTACCTCTGTATGAAGAGTTGCTCGAGATTGTGAAGAAGAAGCCTGGACCTGAGAGTCAGGAAACCGCAGCTGTACTGGTTGGGCTTGGAGGAGTCTACCGCTACAGGGGAAATTACGAAGAAGCCTTCAAGCTTTTTTCCAGAGCCTTAAAGATCTATGAAAATCTTCCAGCAGGAAGCCAGCCTGAAATTGGAGATACGCTCAGTGAACTTGGCTTTCTCTACTATCTAATGGACAGGCACGAAGAAGCTCTTCTATTCTATATACAGGCACTGGAAATCCAGGAAAAGTTTCTGAGCCCGGAAAATCTCGGTGCTGTCAGAACCCTGAACAGGATAGCCTTTTTTTATAAGGAACTGGAAAAACCCGAGATGGCTGAAGAGTACTTCAGAAGGGCTCTTGAACTTCTTGAGAAGCTCCAGGAGCAGGAGCCTGAAAACCGCATGATTATGGGATATAGAACTGGAACCCTGAATAACCTGGGGGTTTTACTCTCGGAAATGGGCAAGCTTGACGAAGCAGAGGACAGGTACGGGCAGGCTTTAAAGCTTGAAGAAAAGCGATACGGCTCTGAGCATCCGCAGGTGGCCCAAACCCTAAACAACCTTGCTCTGCTCTATTTCCAGACCACAAGATATGAGAAAGCCATGATCCTCTACACCCGGTCTCTGGAAATTATGGAAAAATTCGGAAAGATCGAACACGTGGGCTTTGCAACAACCCTGAACAATCTCGCAGGTGTCTATGTCCAGAAAGGCCGCTACGAAAAAGCCCTGGAGCTCTACACACGAGCCCTTGAAATCCGGGAGCGCGTCCTTGGTCCTGATAACCCTGAAGTTGCCAAGACCCTGAACAATCTCGGCGAACTCTACAGAATCCTCGGTCAGCATAAAAAAGCCCTTCCTCTCTACACCCGCGCCCTCAAGATCTACGAAACCTCTTTAGGCTCGACCCATCCCGATGTCGGCACAACCCTGAACAACCTCGCAGGTCTCCATGAAAGCATGGGTGAATACGAGACCGCAATCGATCTCTATGAAAAAGCCCTCGATATAATCGAAAAAGAATACGGTCCCGACCATCCCTATTTCAAGATCACACGAAATAACTTAATTGGCCTGTACGAGAAAATGGAAAGAAGCTGGAGGAGCTGAGTTTAAGATCGGGGCTTGAGGTCATATAGATAAATGTCTCTTGCTTTCCACTATCAGTGACCTGAGTTATTTTATGGGTAGCAATATCATACATATACACATTGTCTGATTCTATCCATACTACGACATTCCCATAGATATCGAGTTCTTTGGACTCGTAGCTTGAACTTTTTGTAGTTATTATTGTGCTTGTCTCGTGAGTATATCGTATAAGCGGATATCATAACCATTGTTACTGTTAGCTTGAGACCATACAATTTTTATACCATATTATTTCAGGGAAGCTATAAACAGACATGGAGTTTTGACCGATAGACCAAACTTTAGAACAAAATCATCTTGAAAATACATATCAAATCTAAAAATAAGCCTTTTAAAATACATGTCAAGTCTAAAAATAAGCCTTTTGATAGCGTTCACTATGTTTTATTTTTACTTTTATTTACTTAAAAAGTACAAGAAATATTAATAGTTTAGATTAATAATTAATATGAAAGGCTTTTATATTTTTGTACTAATATGCTTATATGGTGGGGATGGATATTATTAAGTTGCTAAGTGATTTTTTCAATATTCTTAAGGTTTTTCAAGCTTATGGAAGCTAAGGAATTTTTTTCAGCTACAGTTGAACCCATAAAAAGACCAGCCCTCTTAAACCTGAAAGTACAGTAAATTGTATAAAGAGGCGAAATCTTAATGAATCAACAATTTCCTCCAAAAAGGAGAGGTCAGAAACCAAAATTTGATCATGAAAAAATCGAAGAACTCCTCAAAGCAGGTGAGAAACCCTTTAAGATTATGCTTCTGTTGGGTTGTTCTTATGGGGTTCTACGGTATGTGCGAAAGAAAATGGGAAGAAAGAAAGTATAATTTTGGAAAGATATTCTTTTGTATTCAGTTAAGATACGATCTGTAAGAAATGTGTTGCTTTTAACGCATTTTCCTGTTAACCTATTATTAAGTTTATTAAGTCATAGGGGGGAAAAATATATCTAAAAGGCTATTTGCAATCACTTGTACTTTTTTACTTATAATAGGTCATATGTTCAAGCGATGGAAACATATGCAAAAATCTCTTGTCTGGAGAGGATTTCTAACTGAATCTATGTGGGTAGAGGACTATAGAAATCTATCGCTTTTTAAGAAATTAGTTTTCTGGGTGGATTATCCTTTATCCTATGCTAAATTTTTATGGGTTATTGTATGGGATCGTACTGACAGATTATGCTTTAGAGAATCAAGAGCAAGATATACTAAAACAAGGATGGAATACCAAAAATCCTGTAAAATACAATAATATAAAAAAATATTGTTTATGCTGAAAGATTCCCACATTGCTAGATACATAAACATAAGGATTTGAAATTAGTTCTTAGTAGAAGCTTAACTGACCAATGTTTCAATACTTCCCTATCATTTTCGCAATCGCCCTGTGCACTCCATGTATGCTGAAACCATTTCCTAGATACATCATGGGACAGTGTTCAGTCATGCACTCAAGACCTTCTGCCTTGCAGGTTGCCAGGGCTTTTTCGGTTTCTGTATTCCAGTGGAGCCAGATTTTGGCTATTCCTTTCTCTTTCAGGGCAGGGACGAAATCTCCGGGGTCGGTTTTTGTGACGCCCAGAACCGCACGATCAGGCCCGGCTGGGAGTTCGGATACACCTCTTAAAGAGCCGGGTTTTGGCTTGTCAGAAAGGTCAATGACGTAGACATTCCTGCCCCGGCTTTTAAGTTCGGATATAGCCCACTTCATTGCAGGTTTTGTATTATCAGTAACGAATACATAGGTTTTTGCGTCCCAGAAACTTTCCCTTTTGGACTTTGTTGGTTCCATCTTGAATTCTCCCGATTAGATTCTAAATTAATATATCCCCTGGTTTATATAAAGACTACAACATTGTTTTGTGAAAAAAGAAGGAAAATAAACGAAAATGAAGGGGAGCAGATGTAATAAGATCTGCTAATCTCTACTTTTTACCCTGCTTACTGTCCCTGAAGTTTCTGTCCGGCAACCTGAAGTGCTTCGCCGAGTGCCTTTGCAAGTTCACAGTTCTGATTGCACTTTGAAGCGCAGGTGCAGTATTTAGGGACATTTTCCGCCATCCACTGGCCGAGAAAGCCAAAGGCTTTGAGTTGTTCTTCATTTGCAGTCTGTACGAAGTCGTTTATGTCCTGTAATTCCATGATTTATCACCAGAATCTGGAAGGCCGTGTATATTTATATACTTGAGCGTCAGAAATATATACAGATTTTTGATTGTACAGAAAAATGACTTTAATAACAACCATTAAGAAAGCTTTCAATTACCAGATTTAAAAACGCTTTTGATAGTGCCCTCAATTAACATCGTTAATTAGCAACGTAATTGCTGGCAGTGTTAACTGCTGGCAACGTTAACTGTTGGCAATTTTAATTCTTGGTTAATTCTTGGCAACGATAATTTTTCGAGGTAAATAAAAAAATGGAAACAGCGAACGAAAATTCTGAGATTTATTACCTTGAGGAACTTCACTCTATTAAGGAAGAAGTAACCTCCCTTCGGAATGAGTTCTCACGGTTTTTGCAGCGGACAAACCAGCAGCATATTGAAGGGCTGATTGGGGAGATGAGGAAGAACCTAATGAAACCAATGGTAGACTACCTTTGTGAGGACGCAAGCGAAAGGATGCATACCCGGATGACAGCGAGCTGCGGGATGCGGGACTTTTGTGAAACGGCTTTTCGGGAGCTTTTGCAGGAAACCGCAGGGCTGGTTGGAAGAGACAGAATCGAGGCTGAAACCATAAACTTGTACCGGGACAGGCTTGAGGAATTAAAAAAAGAAGCAAAAACCTCCAGTTGCAGCACTTGTTTTTCAGAAGCTACGAATCTTTTTGAAAAGCAGGTCAAACTTATGCGTTCCCTGCAGATTTACGAAGACCTAGAAGGGGACAAAAAAATTGATATAAGTGAAATCGAGCCTGAAAAGCTGGTCTCTGAGGTCTGCGAGCCGATAGCAAACCGACAGCGTCTCCTGATGCTCAAGGCGCTTTCAGGGGAGAGCAAAACATTTTCCGAACTTTCCAAACTTACAGGTTTGCGTGGCGGAAACCTGCTTTTCCACCTCCAGAAATTGCTTGAAACAGGCATGGTTTTACAACGGAATGAACGGGGAGACTATATAATTACTAGAAAAGGCTACTCCACGCTGCAGGGACTTTCCAGAATCTATTCTGAAATTGAGAAGGAATAAAAGCGAAAGTGCAATAAAAAACAGCAAAAGTAGTGAAAAGGTAATAAAAACAGCAAAAGCAGTGAAAAGGTAATAAAAACAGTAAAAGTAGTGAAAAGGTAATAAAAACAATAAAAAGGTAAAAATCTATAAAAGCCAGAAAAACTGGCTTAAATCATATATCTTCAACCATCATTGCCAATCGCATTGACTGGACAGAGTTCTAATGACTCTTCACATAGCTCTTCTTCTTCCTCGTCTTCAGGCTGCTTATATACATAGGCATTGGAATCGTCATCATTCATCTTGAAATTTGCTGGTGAAGTATCCACGCAAAGATGACAGGCTATACAGCTATAGTCACAATAATAGGGTCCTGGAACATTTTCAACAACTTTATCAGTATTATCAGCTATATTTCACTCCCCCATCGTGTTTATTCAATAATGTATTTCACAATAAGAGTAATTATGAGGATTTTATATATAATTTTAACATTCGTAAAAGAGCGTTAAAAGCACTATTTGGATAACTATTCAGCCACCCTCTGATCAAATTCCAGCCCTTAATTAAATTCAAGGGATTCCTGGGTAGACAGAGATAGGTACCTGTTTCCGAATATATCTTGAACAGTCATCTTTCGTTATCTTTCTTGAACAGTTATCTTATTTATTTAATGAATTCTTTTTATGATTGGTGTAAAACCAAACAAGGGGGAAGAAGTATGAGAATAAATATTGAAAGTCCGAGTTCTGCAGACCTGCCTATGAAAATTAAGCTTCCAGAGCTGAAAACCTCAGGTGAGAGCCGAATTGAAGAACTCATTGCAAAGCGGAGATCCGTACGACAATATAAAGACAAAAAAATTTCTGAGTCCATTATTTCTCGTTTGCTGTGGGCAGCTCAGGGCATAAGTTCAAGAGAGGGTTTAAGGACCTCGCCTTCTGCAGGTGCACTTTACCCGCTTGAGATTCATGTTGTTACCGCAGGAAACGAAGAGCTCGAACCTGGAGTTTACAGGTACGTTCCTGAAGACCATATCCTTGTCCGGGAAATCACAGGCGATATCAGAGAAAAGCTATCTAGAGCCGCTCTCTCCCAGCCAATGATAAAAAACGCTCCCATTTCAATTGTGATCTCCGCAGTCTATGCGCGGATTACAAGCAAATATGGCAATCGAGGCTTTCGTTATACCAACATGGAAGCCGGGCACGTTGCGCAGAATATATATCTCCTGGGAGTGGAACTTGGGATAGGAACCTGTGCAGTAGGGGCTTTTGAGGATGAAGAGGTAAAAGACGTGCTTAAACTGCCTGTAAATGAAGAACCTCTTTATATTCTGCCTCTGGGCTACATATAATCCCACTTTAGAATCCAAAGAAGGGAGAAAAGGTTTAAAAATGGATAAAATGGTTTTTAAACCTAGAAGTTGTTTATACCATTGAACGGGATTATTTGTTTGCGGAATTATTCCTTTGCAGAATTATTCTTTTGCAGAATCAGTTTTTGGGGCAGGCTTGAATTCAAGCCTGGTATCGTAGAGAAGGTGCCAGAGGTCACCTTTTTCTGCCATTCTTTCCGCATCAATTACGGCTCCCTGCCCCTTGATCTCAAACTTGATACTTCGCTTCCCGAATTTGACCTTTCCTAGCCTGCTTTCCATCCTGCTGTAATCAAGCGCATCGGCAAGCCGGATAAGGGCAGCTACTTTCAGGGTAAGGTCCTGAAGGTCCTCGGACATTTTCCCAAATTCTTTTTCTTTGAGTTTCCAGAGTTTCTTTTTTCCAATCTTCTTTTTATGCAGGAAAGCAGTCCAGGAAATAATGGGCCACAGTGGTTCAGGTACTTCAGAAGGCGGATGAAAGCGCAAAATATCTCTTCCAGCCTTGTGATGGTCTTCAAAATCCGTAACCACGCCTATATCATGAACAAGAGCATCAATCTCCACAAACTCTCGCAGCTCAGGATTTAGTCCGTGAACAGAACGAAGGATGTCAAAAAGTTCAAGTGCATTTCTGGCCACGTTATCGGCATGGCTGCGCTCGATTCCGTACTTATGGAAAAGGGCTTCCAGAGGCAAGGGTTCGGGAAGTAATCCTTCCTCAGACTGGCTCTTTTCTGAAGATCCATCATCTGGATTCACATTAAGCTCCTTTTATTTGTCATTCATTAATTGGCTCTGTAGAAATCCTTA
>DALS01000048.1 GCA_002499445.1 Methanosarcina sp. UBA293 | reverse complement strand
ATACCTTTAAGAGTAAGAAAGAGAAAGAAGATCAAAGGAAAATACAGAAAACAATTGAATTTAAGCTTTGATAAAATCACATACAATAAATGGAACATAGCGGAAACGACTTTTTCTGTTGTCAAAAGGAAGCTTGGAGAAGTACTCAGGGCAAGAAAGTTCTTTAATCAGGTAAAAGAAATAAAAATTAGACTGATGGTGTATAACATAAACAAAAAAGTTGTAAAAATAATCTGCATAAAATTAAGGATTTCTACAGAGCCCAATTTTCCATACTGGTCATAAAGTCCGTGCATGCTTGATTTTATCCCTCAAGTGCGTAAGTCATGAAAGCATAATCAACTTTGGATCTAAAGCCATTCCTTAAGCAATTTGAGGTTTAAAGCTCAATGACTTCCTCATTTCAATCGCGGAAATTCTATATAAATTATCCACTTGAAAGCTAAGAACCGAATCATTAATGAGCACAATAAGATAAGATCTAAATAGATACTATAAGGAGTTGAGCAGGGAAAGATTCAGTTAGAATAAAAAACAATTGAAACGCCTAAAATTTATAAATTTACACATTACAAACTTTTTAATTTGGCACGAAATAATTTCAGTCTTAAGGTAAGATTATGGATCCAAAAGTTTCAGTAATAACAGTTTGCTACAATGCTGAAGAATTTATTGAAAATGCAATAAATAGCGTTTTGAATCAAACATATATAAACATTGAATATATTATAATCGATGGTGCCTCGAAAGATAGTACAGTACCAATAATAAATAAATACAAATCCAAAATAACATTTTTTTTAAGTGAACCGGATAACGGTATATATGAAGCAATGAATAAAGGTATAAAAGCTGCTACCGGAGACATATTATATTTTTTAAATTCAGATGATATATTTTATGATGAATATGTTATAGAAAATGTTGTTAAAATGTTTCAGACAAATAGTGATATTGAACTTATTTATGGACCTATAATAATTAGAGACCCTATCACAAATGAATCATTTATACAAGCACATGATTATATTACAAAATCTTATTTTATTTATGGTGCGATCTGCCAGCAAGGCATATTTTACAAAGCCAGTATATTTATAAAATGCGGTCTCTTTGACGATACATATAAAATCGTAGGCGATTATGAATGGGTATTAAGAGCATTTTATAAATATAATCTCAAAAGGGAATATTATCGGGGTATAATAGCAATATTTAGAAATGGCGGCGTGTCCGATCCGAATAAACTTTCAGACCTTCATTATAAAGAAAGAAGGAAAGTCATGAAAGATTATTTCAATATATTTAGTGTACTGAAATTTAAATTCATATCGCTTTGTAAAATAATCCTTATAAAATTGGAATGATTTACTTATCTGAAATTATATTCACATACTTTCCCACGTACCTTTGATTAAATTGCGAACCCGGTAAATTGTATTTAGTCCTTCGATTAAATGTAATGTATTTTGATTAATGAGATAAGTCCATAAAGTAAAAAATTCACTGGTCACTATGAATTTAACACTTAAAAAGTGGTACCAATGATACCAGGCGTGTCTGTAGTTATTCCTCTCTATAACAAAGGTCATTGTATTAGTAGAACATTAGATTCTGTATTAGTGCAAACATATCAAAATATTGAAATAATTGTTATAGATGATGGCTCTACAGATAATGGTCCTGAAGTTGTAAAAACATTTAAAGATCCCCGCATAACCCTGATAACTCAAGAAAATAAAGGGCCCGGCGCAGCGAGAAATGCAGGGCTCCGGCGTGCCGTTGGCAAATATATAGTCTTTTTAGATGCTGACGATGAATGGGCACCGAACTTTTTACAGGAAGGAGTAGATTTTTTAAATAATAACGAAGAAGTCTCCACCATTTCCTCAGGCTATTACGACACCAGTAGAGGAGACGATGAGATTACCAGCTTCTGGAATAGGAAAGGAGTCCTGGACGGAATTTATGAATTATCGGATGATACTCATCCGGAAGTAGCGGTTCATCTCCTCGGTTATATGATTCCGTGTACAACAATTGCAAAAAGAGAAATCATAAATAAATACGGAGGTTTTTTTGACACGTACCGCTGTTTATATGGAGAAGATGCACATTTGTGGTTCAAAATAATCTTGAACGAAAAGATAGCAATATCCAGAGGAAAGTTAGTAACTATCCATAGGGAAGATTCAAATTTAAGCAGTAATCTGCCAGGAGCACATCCAATACCCCCTGACCTGCAGGATCCTGGAAATATTGAAATAGATTGTCCCACAGATAAAATGAATCTTTTAATGAAAATGCTTGCAATTCGAGCGGCAGATGAAGCAAAACACAATGCTTACTTTGGATTGAAGACAGAGGCAGAACAATTATTAAATGAGTTCTGCTACTCTTATAAACCGAATCGGTACTTTACAGCAAAATTATATATAAATATTTCATTTATAATCCAGCATCTAAGAAAAAATTTCTATTTCGTATCGTGTTCGAGAAAGATTCTCCGACTTTGCTCCAGAATTCTCGAAATGACTTGAATTTTACGAACTGACAATTATTGTGACAGTTTTTTCAATAATCGTAGTCCGACATTTATTAGATAACAGGGTATCATGTATAAGGACTTAGCCCCAAAAATTCTAACCAAGAATATAACGTGATTTCTCACATAATAATAATAAAATTTAAATTCGTTTGATTGCCTTGATCCGCCTGTTTTTATTTTCCTGTGTTCGGATACGGCTTTTGGCTGGAAAAAGAACTTATAGCCCGCTTTTCTGAGTCTGAAGTTAAGGTCGGTTTCTTCCCTGCTGTAGGTTCCTTTATATGCATTCTCTTCGTAGCCTCCTATTTCATCCAGGGCACTTCTGTTATACAAACAGCATGCATGACCTGTGACAGTTTCCTGAACTTCGTTAAAGTCTTCTGTATAGTTATTGTATACCTCTCCTGTCCACTTATTAAACATGAAAGGCAGTTTTTTCGCGTTCGCTTTTTTTTTGTGAAGGTCGGCATTAATATGCGAAATCGGGTTATCTTCCAGTAACCTGGGAATTACAGCTCCAACTTTAATCCCTGATGAGACAAGTGAATTGTATGTATTTACCAGGGTTTCCACACAATTGGGAAACAAAATCAGGTCATCTTCTACGAAGAAAACAAGGTCTCCTTTAGCTAAAGACTGGCCGATATTTCGGTTACTCGGAGTTCCGTGGTTAACTTCATTAATTTTCGCCTTAATACGTGGATCAAGTTTTGCACACTCTCTTGCAACAGCAGGCGTTTCATCCTTTGAGCCGTCGTCAGAAATAATTAGTTCCCAGTTACTGTATGTCTGATTCAATACCGAGTTAACGCATCTTTTTATTAATTCGGACCTGTTGTAAGTTGGCAAAATTATGGATACAAGCTGTTCTTTCATGGGTAACTTCCCGATTGAATGGCGAACTCATAAATTTTTATTGTTTTTTCAGCGACTTCAATCCAATCCATTAATGATTTTGAACCATATCCTTTCTCTGTTATACCATTCTTTAAATTCTTTATTGTTTTTACAACCTTTTTTGCAGAAATAGGCATTTCAATCCCAACACAATATTCCCCATCTACAAACTCCTCAAGAGCACTCCCCTTTGCCACAATACACGGAGTTCCTGCAGCCAACGCCTCAGCAACTGTTATTCCATATGCTTCATGGGAGGAGAGCATTAAAAAAGCATCCGCATCTGCATAGCATTCAAGCAACTCTTTCCTTGAAAGCTCTTTTAACCATTCAATCCTTCCTTCCACTCCCAAGTCCTTTGCCATACCGCGAAGTTCTGCCTCGTATGGCCCTTTCCCTACAATCCTTACCCGGAAATCCTGAAGCTCAGGCAAAATCTGAATAATATACTGTACCCCTTTATATTCTTCCAAGCGGCCTACATAGAGAAGAATCTTTTCTCTTCCGGCTTTCCTTTTTGAACCTTTTCCCGGCTGCTTCGGAATTTCAAATTCTTTGAGGTTTATTCCGTTAGGAATTTTTATGGTTTTTGCGGCAACTTTAAAATCCGATTCTACAAGTCTCTTTTCATACTCCGATACACATATTACGGAATCTGCCTTGGAGAAGATCATCCTCCCGAGAAGCCGGTACGGCTTGTGCAGTAAATTCCTGAATTCGGTATGCCCGTTTCGGTGGTAATGGGGAGTAAACACAAGCCTTCTCTCACGTTTTCCAAGGGCTGCAAATAAAGCAGGAAAAGCATGGTAGCTATGCGCATGAATTACATCAAAATTGTGTTTTTTAAGATAAAAATAGATCTGAGGAGCAAAATAATACGCATTTCCCGGAGCAAAAGATCTAAATCTTATGATCTTTACTCCATTTATCATGTCTCTTCTGTTCAGTTTTCCAGTTGGGTCTGTTGTTATAACCTCAACATCGTGTCCTGCTTTGACCAGCCTTTCGCTAATCTCTTTGACATGAGTCTCCACTCCCCCAATATCTGGAGAATAACGGGGGCAGATCTGAGCTATCTTCAAGAATGAACCTCTCTTACACGAGTACTTATTATAATGAGTAGTTATTATAATGAGTAGTGCATTAGCTTAATATAAAGATAATGTGATAGTTATAGTAAATGGCATTCAACAAAAGTATTTGTATAGTCGGACCTTCAAAACTATTTTTAAGTGGCATCAGTTATTATACTATCCGTCTGGCAAATACAATGTCTGCGAAAGAAAATGTCTCTGTGGTCTGTTTCAGGCAGTTACTGCCGACCTTTCTTTTCCCTGGGAAATCTCATGTCGGAAAAGACATTTCAGACTTGAACTTTTCATCCGGAATTCCTATTTTTGACGGGATGGATTATAATAACCCTCTGACATGGGTTAGGGCATACAGCTTTATTAAAGAACAGAAACCGGACGTCATAATTTTGCAGTGGTGGACCTCCTCGGTTGCCCATATGCATCTTCTGCTTAAACTCTTTGCCAATCTTATCAACAAGCCAAAAATTATTGTTGAATTTCATGAAGTAGTTGATCCATTTGAAGAATCCATTCTTCCTATCCGTTTATATTCAAAGATAACGGGAAAACTCCTGCGTAAAAACCTTGATGCATATATTACTCATTCTGAATCCGATAAGCAGCTCGTTGCAAAAAGATACGCAATTGCCCCTGAAAAAATCCATGTGATTCCACATGGGCTTTATGATCAGTATGGGGAACTGCTTGACACAAAAGAAGCAAGAAAACACCTCTTGATAAAGGACGAATTCGTTATACTTTCTTTCGGCTTAATCAGAAAATATAAAGGAATTCCCTATCTTATTAGGGCATTTGAACAGCTCCCTTCTGAAGTTCTTGAATATTGCAGGTTGTTAATTGTCGGAGAAATTTGGGAAGACCGCAAGGAGTTACTTGACCAGATTAAAAGTTCTCCTTATTATGATCGCATCACGCTGGTAGATGAATACGTTCCTGACGAGAAAGTAAACTTATACTTCAGTGCTGCAGATGTTGTAGTTTTGCCTTATTTGAGGGCTTCTCAGAGTGGAATTGCACATATCGCCATGTCCTTTGGAAAGCCTGTTGTTGTTTCTGAGGTAGGGGGTTTAAAAGAATCGATGGCTAAATACGAAGGAACTTTCTTTGTACCCCCAGAGGATGTCGATTCTATTGGAAAAGCTATTCTCAGCAGGTTCGGAGAGAAAAAGCATTATGAAGCCCCGGATCAGAAGTGGGATAGAATTATAAACTGTTACACAGAATTAATACAATCTATTTAATTTTCTTTTCATTATTCTATCTTAATTTCATAAAGTTTGCTTCATAAAGGGGTTACTATGAGTCCTCAGAATCGTCCTGTATCTTTATTCAAAAATAAAATAAAATCCAGCTGGCCTTATACTCTGGCGGTTGCAATAATCAGTTTTGTGTCTCTATGGATCAGAATACTTCCTTCAGATAATGTGCTTTTACCTGGCGGGATTGTGAAGTTCACGACCAACGACGCCTGGTATCATATGCGTACTTTAAACGCCCTGCTTGAAAATTATCCCCACAGGATGTTTTTCAATCCAATGACCAATTATCCTAACGGGAGTTACATCCATTTCGGTCCGTTGTTTGACCAGATGATGGCAATTACCTCTCTGGTTCTTGGGATGGGCGATCCAAGTCCTCAACTGGTTAATACTATAGGAGCCTATTTCCCTGCTGTTCTCGGAGCTCTCACTGTTATTCCTGTTTACTACATAGGAAAATACCTTGGTGGGCATAAAACCGGTATACTGGCTGCAATCCTAATAGCGTTTGCTCCAGGACAGTTTCTATCCCGTTCAATGATTGGATTTACAGACCATCATGTTGCCGAGTCGTTATTCAGTACTTTCTTCATGATGTTTTTCATGCTTTCACTTATCTCGGCAAAGGAAAAAAAGCTGCGTTTTGAAGATGTGTTCAATAAAAACTTTAGTGTCTTGAAAGAGCCTTTCCTATACTCGGTTCTTGCTGGTATTATGTATTCAGCCTACCAGCTTTGCTGGACAGGAGGCTCACTGTTCTTATTAATCGCTCTTGTTTACGCAATATTTCAGTATATCTTTGACAACTTCCGGAATGAGTCGAGTGATTATCTTGGGTTTACAGGCATAGTCACCTTTTTAGTAAGTACAATACTTATCCTTCCCTTTGTCCATATGGATATGGGCTTTTCGCTCTACTATTACTCCTGGTTCCATGTTGTCACTGCTCTTGGGACAATGGTAGGTTTTGCGGCTTTGAGTTTCATTGAGAAGGAATTCAAAAGAAAGCAAATAAAAGCTAGCTATTATCCTTTGCTAATCCTCGGAACAGGAATTCTCGGGCTTATAATTGCCAAAATTATATCCCCCTCTCTTTATTCCCTTATTATACATGCACCGAGCACTGTTTTTGGAATTCAACAGGGAGGACCTTCCACAATCGAGGAAGTTTCTTCAATATTTCATGATCATGATAAAACCTTTACTCTGACAAGAGCTTTTTCAAATTTCACTACTACGGGATTTCTTGCTTCTCTACTCGGGATGCTTATCCTGGCTGCAAACCTGTTCAGAAGGCCAAAACCCCAGGAAGTGCTGATTCTTGTCTGGAGTTTCTTGATTCTTCTTGCGATTTATGGCCAGAACCGTTTCGCATATTACTATTCAATAAACGTTTCAGTTCTGAGTGCCTATCTGGGAGGCCTGTTACTTGACAAAGTAAAATGGAGTGAACTTGACCATAAGTTCAAAAATACTGTAAAGTCGCCTGTAGATATCCCAAATGCCTTTAAATTCGTCAAAGTAGAGCAGATTCTTGCAGTTCTAGTTATAGTGGTATTTCTAATTTATCCAGTATATGGATCTGCAATGCCATATACGAAAATGGTATACGGCCAGCCCATCCCTCCCTGGGAAGACGCTACTAAATGGCTTCGTTCAAACACCCCGGATCCCGGAATGGATTATAATGCTGTTTATCAAGCCCCGAAAAACGGAGAAATGTTCCAGTATCCTGATACGGCTTATGGGGTTATGTCCTGGTGGGACTACGGGCACTACATAGAGACAATAGGGCATAGGATGCCAAATGCGAATCCGTTCCAGGCAGGAGTAGGAGGGCGCAGTGTAAGCCTTGATGAAGAAAACCGGCCAGGGGCTGCAACCTTTCTCACAGCCCCATCCGAAGAAGAAGCAAGTGGTGTACTTGAAGCCATAGACCCTAGACCTGACAAAGCAGGCGCACGTTACATTATATCTGATGCCCTGATGGCCACATCAATGTTCGGGTCAATAGCTACCTGGACTCTTGATACCGAAGGGTATTATCAATCTCACTGGACAGTAGATGGATATTGGAATATGCCTTCATCCCGATACTTCAATTCCATGGAGGCAAGACTGCACATTTTTGACGGAAACGGCCTTAAGCAATACCGCATGGTTCATGAGACAGAAGCCTACCAGACCCAGGAAATTGGATACAAGCAGGTCTATAATTTCTTCTACGGGGGTAAGCTCCCTGAGATATATACTGGTTATGTCAAGATCTTTGAATACGTTAAAGGTGCAAAAATAACAGGAACAGCTTCCTCCAATGAAACTGTTAAAATAAGCACTACTATCCTCACAGGTCAAGGACGAACCTTTGAATACACACAGTCAACAACTGCGGATTCTCAGGGTAGGTACGAATTTACAGTGCCTTATTCGACAGACGGTCCGATTGCAGGTGAGACCCAGTTCGATACTGCACCTTCAGGCCCCTATGTATTGAGTTATGGCAATACGACAAAAGAAGTGAGAGTAAGTGAAGAAGCCGTGTTAATAGGACAAGAAATAAAAATCTAAGAAAAAGATTTAAGAAGAGATAAATATCTAAATAATTTTCGAAATGCGCAGTTGAGCCAATTTCCTCACTTTTATTTTTTTCCTCTAATTCATATCTTTATTTTTGTTTTTACTTTTCTGGGAAAACTTATTTTTTGATTTCTTGCAGGGGTCTCCCTCTTTCCAGAGCGTTTATATTTTTATGGCTCTGTAGAAATCCTTAAT
>DALS01000060.1 GCA_002499445.1 Methanosarcina sp. UBA293 | reverse complement strand
GCATTTTTTTGAAAAAGTTTGTGTGAGAACGATTTAAGCATTAATGTAGTATCAGAATATATGCAAGCAATTGAGGTATCTCATCTAATCAAAAAATTCGGTCCTCTTACCGCACTCAATGATATCACTTTCTCAGTTAATGAAGGAGAAACATTTGGTTTTTTGGGTCCCAACGGTGCTGGCAAGACCACTACAATTCGTATTTTGACCGGAGTTTCGAGACCTACATCTGGGACGGCAACTATTTTTGGCCATGATATTGAGCACGAAACTATTGCCGCAAGGCGGTCAATGGGCATTGTATCCGAGAATTCAAATGTTTACGACGATCTGACCGCATGGCAGAATATGATGTTTTCAGCCGAACTCTACCATGTAGGACGAAAGGAAAGAGAAAAAAAGGCAAGCGAACTACTTAAAGTGTTTGAACTTTACGAACGGCGCAATGATAAAGCGCATGGGTTTTCAAAGGGGATGAAGCGGCGTCTGACACTCGCAATGGGACTGGTCAGCAGTCCACGCCTGTTATTTCTGGACGAACCAACCTCAGGACTCGATGTACAGAGCAATCTCATTATTCGGGAAGTAGTTGCTGACCTTGTCCTTAAGGGCGTAACCGTTTTTTTAACGACGCATAATATTGAGGAGGCAAATGTCATGTGTGACCGGGTAGCGATAATCAATAAAGGGCGTATAGTTGCAATTGATGCACCTGAATCCTTAAAAAAGATGATCCAGAGTGTGCAGTCAATCGAGGTCTCTTTTGATCGCAATTCGGCAGAACAGCTTGACGGGCTTAGCCGTCTCTCCATGGTAAACGAGGCACAAAAAGCAGGTGATAAGTTTAAGCTTTATACTGAAGATCCCTCTGAAGTTATCAATGCCGTAATGGCTTATGCTCACATGCATAACCTTAAAGTTATCAGTATCACGACTCTTGGCCCGAGTCTCGAGGATGTGTTTATAAGGTTGACAGGTCTGCAGCGGACAGGTGAGAAAATCCATGCTATCGACTGAGAATAAAGGACTGGCAAAGCGCCTTTCCTGCGAGCTCTCAGCTGCATGGGCGATTGCCAAAAAAGATATGCGGATTTACTATTTCAAGCCTAATATCATAGTTTCCGGCTTGTTCTTCCCGCTGTTCATGTTCCTTGCCTTTGCCATTGGAAAAAACACTCCTCCTGGCAACCTAATTCCCGGGCTAATCTCAATCACCCTCCTGTTTTCGGCTTCATCAATAGAACCGGTCTCAATACCTATAGAAAGACGAGTAAAAACCTTTGAACGTCTGCTCTCAGCACCGATGTCCTTATATTCACTGGTAACAGGCGAGAGCCTGAGTGGTTTTCTTTATAGTCTCGGTATCGCATGTTTACCGCTTGCCATTGGTGTTATTGTATTTGGAATGCCCATCCTGAACGTACCAATCCTTATAATATCTATGGCACTTACAGCATTCTGTTTTGCGACCCTTGGGACATTATTTGCCGCATATCCAACCGAGAACGTGGGAGAGGTTATGTCGATACTCAACACGGTCAGACTGCCGCTTATTTTCATTTCCGGGGTTTTTATCCCTATCTCAGCTATGCCCAAAATAGGCCAACAAATCGCACTGGTGTCCCCTCTTACCTACGGAAATGATATGATTGAGTACGCATATACCGGTAAATCGTTATTTCCACCGCTTCTAGATATTCTGGCGCTGGTAATATTCATTCTGATCTTTCAGGTTACGGCAAACTATCTATATAAAAAATTCAATGAATGAGAAGGACAAAAAAGATGAGGGTTAAAAAGTATTAAAAAGTATTAAATTCAGGAACATGGCTGTGCTTATCCATGCAAGAAATTAGATGCAGGACCGATAAAATAAAATGAGGACTGGAGACTCAAAAAGGGAAAAAAGTAAGAGAAAAGAGAAAAGGATTGGTGGAACTTTGAAAGCTCTTGTTATCATAGATATGATTAACGATTTTGTGTTTGAGGAATATGAATACGAAGGAGAAGTATATTTCGGAAAACTTGTAGCTCCTCAGGGAAAGACAATCGTTAACAGAATTGCTGCGCTCGTAAAGAAAGTGGTAAGTGAGGAAACAGTAAGTGTTTTAAGGCTTCCTAAAGATCACTACAATGCCTTTACCAACCCCGAACTCGAACTTAAAATTGCAGAACTAGGAATAGATGAAATCTTCATGGCAGGCCTTGTTGAGGAGGTTTGTATCTATCATAATTCATTAGGCTTTCTTGAAAGGAACTTCCAGACAAATATAGTAAAGGGATGTACAGCTCCTTTTGACGAAGAAAGAGGAAAGGAAGCCTTAAAGGAACTTGAAGTTTGTGGAGCAAGAATAGTTGACGATATTCCCGAAAAAGACATAAAAGTTATTCTGCTTCTTGAAGACGAGCATAATGAAGATTCAGAGGAAATAAAATCCGGGGGATGGCCGCCTCATTGCATGAAAGGAACTCCGGGAGCTATGACAGTCAAGGAAATAAAAGATGCACTTGAAGAAAGATATAAGTAAGATATTTTAGCCTGAAATGCTTACGCTTTTGTTATATATTCGTACTTAACATCTGCCCTCGTAATCCTTGGCACCTGTCCCCACATGCCAATGTATTCTCCCTGAATAACGAGTGCGCCTTTTATTCTTGGAATCTGCTTTACGGCGTTGAAGGAAGCTTCTACAGATTCTTTTCCTATGCCTACTTCGTTTCCAAGAGCTGTTGCAGCCGCATCCGCCAGGGAAACGTCATCTGAAAATACTGAGGCTGCATCCGCCATTCCAAAACTAATTGAAGGGCCAACCGTCCCTGCTGAAGTGCATACGCCTGTAATTGAATCTCTGGGCTCGAAAACCAGGCCCAGATTTTTAATAGGGGACTGTCCTGCGTAGATCCCAACCACAACAGGCCTGTCATTTATGAGTGCGATATCCCCACCATTATCTACAATAGCGTACCTGGCTCCTGCTTCAACCATCGCTTCCACTGCAAGGGCCGAAATTGTGCCTGCAACTGCGCTCATTGGGCCTATACCCATTGTATTTCCGGCTTTTATCATTCTCCTTATAACCTCAGGCGCATCTTTCGGGCACTCATAAGGTTCGAGAGTAAGCTGAAAATAAGGATCAGAAAGAATGTAAGTCTCAAGAGCTGCTCTGTGGATGCGGATAGCTTCTTTTGCAGCTTCAATGTGAGACTGGTCGTCAGCCGCAATCATAACTATGGTTTCCTTGAGCTGGAAATGTTCTTTAATTGGGGCACTTGCAGTTTTTTTAGTGGGCTCTATTATGGGACCTGGCATATTGATTCAGATGGAACTTATTGCTTAAAAATGAGATGCTTCCCGAGTTCTGCAAACTTTTTCAAAATTTAATCAAAAAACGGCGACAGAGGAGAGACATGAAATTTAAAAATGGCGTAATTTAAAAATGGCGTAATTTAAAAATGGCGCTCTTAAACCAAACCCCTGCGTCTCTCACTTTTATATTCTTCAAAAAGGTTTTGTAGTTCGTCCTGTTTAGCTTTGTGGCGTTTTATATCGGCTTCTTTTTCCCAGGCTTCGATTGCGACTTTGAGAGTTTCAGGTTCTGCCATTGCAAAGTCTTCAGCCCTTTCGAGAGGAATATCCTTTAAGACCGCTACATCTCCCTTAAAAAAGGTTTCCTCAGCTGCGTGTGAGATATCCTCAGGGATGATTACGGCACGAATTCCGGCGTCTACAAGGATCTGAGCTGTTGCAGCCCCGCCTCCGCTTGGGATTTCCAGGAAAACTACATCGCCCTCTTTAAGCCCGTATTTTTCTTTTGTTTCAGCAATGGACTCCTTTGTAAAAGCGGCAATAACCTTGACAGCTGTACCTTCGCCACGGATTTCCATTTTCTGGATTTTACGTAATTTATTGCTTCTGCGCCGCAGATCCTTTACAGTTTTGCTTTTCCGGCTGAGCTCTTTTTTCAGGTTCGCAATGGTCTCGTCCCTTATCTGGACTTCTTTTGACTTCCTGACTTCGCTGTAAGCTTCCTTTTTGAAGCTGCTTAGCCTTGATTCGAGTTTTGAGATTCTCCTGTCTTTTGCAACCAGTTCTTCCTTTAATTCATCAAGGTATTCATGAAGATTCTGAATCTGCTCGCTCTGCCTCTGGACAGTTTCCCTCAATTTCAAAAGGGATTCATCGACTGCTTTGTCTTCAGGCTTTTCAGCATGCTCTTTTGGCTTTGGTTTTTCAGGCTCGCCTGATGTCCGAGCTTTTTCAATTGCAGCTTCTATCGAAACTCCACGGATTACGTGAAACTTTATCAGCTCGAGGTCTGCGTTCTGCGGAGCTTTCTTTTCAATCCGGGAAAAAACGTTCTTGTAATTCCTGTAGGTGAGAAGAGCCGCAGTCAGTGCATCTCTCTCATGGTCATTGGAGTAGCCGAAAGGTTTTCCAAGCGCAATTTTTTCCTCGGCAGAAACCTCAATCCCAGGACTTGCAGGGACTGCATTGAAACTTCGCCTTATTTTTTCAACCGATCCCGGCATTGGTGTTACATCACTGGCGATAACCGCAGGTTTTCCGTATTCTGCGATAAGTTTGACCACTTCGTCAGGAGCTATTCCTCTGAAGCTTTTCAAGTAAAGAAGGTCTCCATCAAGAGAAAGGATTGCTATTCCCACGGTTGTTCCAGGGTCGATTCCGACAATTGTAAATTTACGTCTGGGGTTTTTCGGTTTAATGGGAACGTATCGGATTTTATCGCGTTCAACACTTCTTACACTTACCTGAGCATCATTGCTTGCCATTGGATGTATTGGTATCTCTCCGCGTTTTGCATACACAGTGAATTCAGATCTGACATAGCCACCGAAACCTTTTACATTTACGGTTTCGAACCTGATGCCTTTCTCCCGAGAAAGATTTTTGAGGGCATTCTCAATCTCCCTACTCCTTTGAAGCACAGCTCCGTGTACCTTTCTGCGGTACCGGTTCTGGCTCCAACCTCCCCTCCCCAGAGAACGGGCTCTACTGACTTTGATCTTTGTAATATCTTCAAAGAGGGAAACCTCATATCCAACTCCCATATCTGCAAGGCGAGCACATACTTCCGCTTCTTCATTAGGGTTTTCAGGGTCAAAAGAAAGCCCGTGTTTTCGTGCAAGCCTTATAAGCGGTTCGGGATGCAGCCCACCTGTAACCTGGACGAGTTTAACGCTCTCAGGCAGGCGTTCCATAAGAGAAAGGAGCTCGCTTCTGTCAGTCGCAAGCTCGAAAATATTGTCAACAGCTATTATTTCAGGTCTTTCCCTCTGGATCATGTTAAAGATCTTCTGGCGACGGAGCATGCTTTGATGAGAAACTTCACCATCCTTAAAGATAGCAAGCGAATATCTGGGAAGTTCCCTTGCCCTTGGAGAGCCCCGAGCAATATCGATTCCATAGATAATCCTTTTTTGCATGAGCATCTATATTTTATTTTTTATAGAATATATATTTAACTCCACTCATTTTATTGAGTCAACCAAAACTCAAAATTCCATTTCCTGTATCAAACTTTGAATAACCAACCTATTAATCAACCAATTTCTGATCATGAAAATAGTCTGTTTAAGCCCAAGGCTCCTGAAAAAGGTAAATCAACTTTAAGAATTATAAGAATGTAAATGGATTAAAAAGGGACATCCTCTAGTTGTTAGTGACGATTATAAGATCTTAATTCTGCTTTCAATTATTCAGGCGGTGGATAGATTGAGCTCAACCTTTGCCTGAGGCGTCTTTTTTCGAGGCAGCTTTCTTGAAATCCCGTGCATCGAGATCTTCTATATTAATTTTTTCAGCCCCGAAATCCTCAGCTTCAAATTCTTCGGCTTCAAAATCTTGAGCCTCAAAATCTTCTTCCTGAAAAACATCCCCTTCAAAGCCTTCTTCTGGGGTTTCTTCAAGATCCAGTTCTTCTACAGTACCCTTTCCGCTCCTGCTTTCTCCACCTTCGTTTCTATCTTCTGCGTTTTTGCCTGCCTGACTCTTAATTTCACGGATTGTTTCATCAAGCTCTCGTTTAATTCCATATTTCCGGAAGAAATGAGTCAGTATATTCGAAACGTCCCTTTCGAGAATTTCGTCAGCATGAGGATGTTCAGGAGTGATATACTGGGGCCAGTCAATTAGCTGGACTCCTTCTTCGGAAACAAAAACATTATACTCGCTTAAATCGGCGTGGATAACTCCCAGCGAATAGGTAATTTTAATCTGCTTGAGAATTTCATCTAGATACCATTGAGGATCAAGAAGTCTTGTCTTTGAGAGAAGGCTGCCTTTTGCAAGTTCCATAACTATTGCATGCCTGTTATGGTCAAAGGGCTTCGGCATTGAGACTTCTGGATATAAGGTAGTCATAATCCCGTATTCTCGCTGGGCGGCAAGCCGGGCTGCATAAATCCAGGAGAAATGTTCTCTATCTCCCAGATGATCACGTACTCGCTTTATTTGCTTGAAGCTGGTCCTTCCTTCCCTGTGAAACTTGATAACGACCGGAACAGGTTCCCCAATTGCAAGCTCAGGCGGCAGGATCGCTTCATAAATAACCGATTCTTTTCCTACCCCAATTTCGTCCCCTATAGCACTGATACTCTTTCGCTTGACAAAGGCATTAAGGGCAAGGGCATCGTATGCTTCGAAGTAAATCTGGAAACCTTCGTAAGGTTGGGTAGTCCTGACCACAAGCTTATTCCGGACAAGTTTTTTTAGCTTGTATTCCAGCTTTTCAAAAGGTATCCTTGTGTATTTATTTATTTCTTCAATTGGTACCCATTCAAAATACTTCATTCCGGTTTCAATGCCAGTCAGGATCCTGAAATCCCTTGAGTCTAGCTCATTAAATACCCTCAGCGCTTCGTCTATCATCTTAATATTACATATAGCCCTCGATATTTAAAAGATACCCGAGTTCAGAACCCCTAGTTACGCTAGTCGAGTTGCGGCTCGACGATGTGCTATCCTTTTTGCTTCGCTCAAACGGACTAAAAATCGTCAAGACCGAGCAATGCCGTGCCCACCTCCATGGAGGTCGTGGATATCTGTTGGCGAGCCTAGTCACGGTGTGCTGGAAGAGCACGACCATGACACCTTTCAGCGTGACACCTAAAAAATAGGACCCAGATCACCGGGTCGAATGAGAGAAGCCAGGACGATTTTATGATCTGGAGCTTGGCCGTTCCATTATCTACACGTCGGAGACTCCCGAGATGTCGCTGGTTACTCAGTGGTATTGGTGCCTTTGCCCTTCGACAGTGTACATTAGAACCCGTAATTATCAACCAGGCCAATTTTTATAACTCCTTCAGATTCTTCTTCTTTAATATTCTTGGTTTGTTCTGTAATTGATGTAACGCCTATATCCATCTCGTCGATCAACTTTTATGCAGATTCGGTCTGGTTGAATATCCTGCCCAGAAGTCCTATCTCCTGATAGATTGTGGTGATATCTGATATGTGAAAGTGATCTGGATCTCTTAGAACTATGACAGGTATATCCAGTGATTCTATGGTCTCTACCGCTTTGTCACCCTGATCCTGGAAGTACACACTCTTTCTAACAATTACAAGATCAGGGTCTACTGTTGCTACTGTTTCATAATTTATGCCCGTTGTAATAGATCCTACGTCAGGGAGTTTGTTGAGTTCTGGGATCAAGTACCGTGCAGTTGATGAATTAGAAAGTCCTGCGGATCCAACTAATTTATCTTCAACTCCAAGAACAAGCATGGTTTCTTCAATAAAACCGCGACCGATCCTCAGTGCTCTCTCTACTGGTTGCGGGATCGTGTCACCGGTCTGCCATCCATATCCTGTAGCGTTAATTCCGTTTGAGTGCCACTGATGATCCATTTTATTTGAAGGATATCGGCTTCATCAATTTTTCCATCGTAATTCGCATCTGACAGTTCAGTAAGCTCGTTTATTCCTTCTATTACGCCCTTCACATAGTCAACATCCAGATGATCTATGCGGTTGTCACCATTTGCATTCCCATATATTACAGGCGCATAGGCGTCGACAACCATCCGGTAGTTATCCTCCGGCGGCGCTGCATCTACCAGTTCAGATTCTCCGTCACTGCAACCGGCAACATGCAGCCCCACCAGTAGCAGTGCCGTAAAGGCCATTTGGCAAGTGTCAGGATATGGGTCAGTTTCACTGTCCTTCCTCCATGCACCAGTCCATCCACTGCGCTGATCGCAGCGCTTTTGCAGTGTCGTCGTCTACGCCGTAAACGTTCTTGTAGAAGTCCAGGAGCCACTCTCCGAGATCGATGTCTTCAAACAACTCGGGATATGCCGCCTTAGCAATCACCATCACGTTGATCGGATACTCGAGACGTTTGGCACAGTTACATGGCTCCCAGGGGAACGAGGAGACGCGTCGGTTCTTGATGGCCGAGAGTTCGCCGACGTTCTGGTAGTAAGGTGCCGAGTAGAGTTCCTCGGGAGGATGGTAGCCGTTGGCCGTGCCAAGCACGATGACGTCAGGGTCGAGGGCGAGAAGTTGTTCGGCCGAAAGAGTAGGGCTCCCGGTGTTTCGGTAGGCATTCTTCGCATGGATAAGTTCCTCGATGAAGTACGACTCAATCTTATCGATCCCAGTCACGCTGCCTACAGCTCCAGCTGATCGAGCGGTTGGAGATGCGCCGAACACGAGGACATTCAGCTTTTCCGCCTCTGGAATATCCTTTGTCCGCTCAAAGACCACCTTGGTTTGGGATTCGAGATAATCAGCAAGTTCGCCTGCCCTCTTCTCCTTCCCAAAAACGGTGCCCAAGATCTGGATCTCATCGGAGATTGTCGAGAGGTTCGGTTCATCGAAGCACGGGGGGCCCTTGAGCACAACGACTGGAATCCCAAGAGTCTCGATCGTCTGAATCGTCTTCTGAACCCCTTCGTCCTCCATCGAGCGGAGCGTGCACGAACCAACACGGAGGATGACCACGTCCGGGTCGAGCCCGGCAAGTGTCTCGTAGTTTATACCTGCACCCGACTTCCCAACTAGCGGGAGTTCTCGGAGTCGGGGGCTCAGGTAAGTCACCGGGGTCATGCCGTCCCGGTACTCGTAGGCTTCCCCGCCCACGGTCGGATAGGTGTAGTTGAAAATCCTCTGGAGGCAGGATGACCCGATCCCAACGATCTTTTCCTCCTCGCCAAGGACGAACATCGTGCTCTCGATGAGGCCGTCGGAGACGGTGACGACTCGTTCGATCTTCATCGGCACCTGTACCGCCACCCCACGGGAGTCGACAACCGTCCGGTACTTTGTGGTATCGGCGCCCGAACCTGCTCCATCTCCGGACTGCCCCACCTCGGTACATCCTGTGGAGAGCACGAGCAAAACCATCAGGGCCAGGATGAAGATCATCCGTCCGGAAACTCCTCTCACTGGCATCCATCCACCTCCCACCAGAGCTTTATCCGAGTCGTCATTCCTGAGTGCTGGAAGCAGTTTCCGTTCTGTGAGAAGATCGTGGTGAGGTACTTTCTGAGGAGCTCTTCCTGTTCCAGGGATGTTATCTGGTACTCCTCTCGGAACTCGTCCAAGGCGGCTTCAAGATCTGGGAACTTGCGGACTTGTTCCATTTTTGAGGTCTCGATGTTGGGAAAAATCCCCATAGAATAGAGGACGTTGAAGAGGATATCTGCCTTCGGCCCCCTATTGTACTCCTTTCCATGAAGCTTCGGCCAGAGGTCGACCATTGCCTGTTCCCAGCTCGTTGTACCGGCAAACCAGAAAAGATAAACCCATTTCGAAGATGCCTTACACATCATCTCTATTGCTGTCCTGATATCCGGCATCCCGAGAGAATAAGACGCAACAACAATGTCATACTTCCCATCAAGGTCAGTAGCAGGATCGATCTCTTCCCAGCGTTTCCCTACTATTTTAAGGTTCGATACTCCCTTTTCTTCAGCATACTCAGCCATCATCTCTGCCATTCCAGCAGCTGGTTCTACGGCGGTTACGTGAGCAGCAATCCCTGCTAGCGGAATCGCCAGGGTACCTGGTCCGGCTCCGATATCAAGAATCCGGGATCCGGGCTCAACTGGAAGGCTGCTGATTACATGGCGAATCCTGTGTGAATTTTCCCGGGACTGATTCAGGAAGTCACGTGCTTTTTCCCGTGATTCCCAGATCGAAGCACATTCACGACGGTTGCGGCATTGCATATTCTCCTCATAGCACTCTTTCCAAACCTCATTCCAGTCAATTCCCACACCATCAGTCATAGGTTTCCACCATCCCCAGCTACCGTTCCGGCTTCAGGTACTGAATTGCCAATGTATCCATAGTTTTTTTCTATTACCCACTTGGGCATGACCATCCTGACGCCATCCACAGTCCTGACCGAACAGATATCTGCATAGATCTTTCCGAGCGTCTTCTCTGAGATGACATCTGAGGGTTGGCCTTCAGCAGCAATGCCGTTTTCGTTCATAACCACAACCTTGTCGCAGAACCAGGCAACATGGTTAGGATCATGGCTGCAAGCAAGAATGGTCACCCCATCCTCGACAATCGTCTGCATGACCTTCCATATCTTGATCTGGTTAGAAAAATCGAGCGCCGACGTGGGTTCATCAAGGAAAATGAGCGGTGTCTCCTGGGCTATAGCCCGTGCCATCAACACCAACTGCCGCTGCCCTCCAGAAAGCTGGTTGTAAGAGCGGTCGGCAAGTTCCGAGATACCGACCATCTCAAGTGCATCGAGAGCAATCTTCTTGTCCTTCCGGCTGACCCCGAAGAATCCTCCGAGATGGGGTGTTCTCCCCATCAGAACAATTTCACGAACCAGATATGGAAACGGTGGTTTATGCTCCTGTGGAACGTAAGAGACCAGTTTTGCCATGTCCTCGATTCTAAGACCCGATACATCCGTACTATTCATTCTTACTGACCCTTTGTGAGCCTTTAAGAACTTCAGACAGCACTTGAACAGCGTAGTCTTTCCCGAGCCGTTTGGCCCGAACAGCCCACAGAGAGTCCCTTCATCGACATCAAAAGAAATGTCTCTGAGAACCGGGGTGGAGCCGTAATTGAAATGGATATTACGTACTTTGAGCATCTTTATCACCCGAAAATTACCCTGCCTTTTTGGCGGAGCAGATAGCAGACGTAAGGCGCACCGAGAATAGATGTGATAATACCAACCGGTATCTCGGAGGTTGTGAGTGTCCGCGCAAGAGTGTCACAGACAATCAGATAGATCGCACCCATCATGGCGGCAGAAGGGATAACAAACCGATTGTCAGGCCCGAGGATCATTCTCGCAGCATGAGGCATCATCAGGCCTACCCAAGCAATGATGCCGACCAGAGAAACTGCAAACGCTGTGACTAGCGTGGCAAGCGAAATAACAATGAATCTGTACTTTTCAGGGTTCACCCCAAGTCCCCTTGCTTCTTCGTCGCCCATCGAGAGGATGTTTAACTTCCAGCCAAGTCCCCAAAGGACGAAGAAGGAAATGAGAACAACCGGTCCGATGGTGATGATGTCATCCCAGGTTGCATAGTAAAATCCTCCCATCAACCAGAAGACAATCTCCCGCAGAGCAGTGTCCGTTGCAATATACTTCAGGATCGAGACGAATGCCGAAAAGATCGAACCTATAATCACCCCTGCAAGGATCAACGTCACAACGGGGGTCTCGCCCTGGACACGGGCGAGCATGTATGCGACCGCCACTGCTATCGAACCGAAAATAAACGCCGAGATCTGGATGGATGGAAAAATTGCGGGAAATACAATGCCCAGAGCTGCACCGAACGCTGCACCAGATGATGCACCAAGAATATACGGCTCAACGAGCGGATTTCTGAATACTCCCTGGTACACGGCACCGGCAATGGCAAGCGCGATGCCTACACAGATATTAAGAATGATCCGAGGAAACCGGATATCCCATATGATGGTATTATGCAGGTTGCTAATATTGGAGACTTCGTAGAACGGGGTAAAGTGAGCAAGAAGCGTCAAATACACATCAGCTATTGATGTTTTGTATGACCCCATAACCATGGCGACGGCGGTGGCAAGAAAGAGAGTAACAAACATGGAAATGAGGACTATAACCTTACGACGTTCTGAGACCTCCTTGGCATCATCATATCCCATCCTTCTCAGAACACCCAGACTTTGAAACCATTCACTCATATAATACGCCCTACTTATGCATCCTTTTCATCAAGCTAAATATAGTTCTTTTTTGAGAGCATCAAAAATATTGGATCTCAAGCTGTTACATGAAGTTTTACGATTCTGGAACCATAAAATATGAAATCCAGCTACACACATTAATGATTAGTAATTTCACAAAAATGTATAAAAAATATAAATTAAGTATGAATTATTACTAAACATAACCAATTTAATAATAAATAAGCGTTACGATTTTATCAGAAAGTGTAATAGAAATGATAAAAAAGGAGATTGTCGTGATTTTATGTAACATTTTATAAACAAATCCAAATAATATTAAATTGCGTGCGGCCATCCCACCCAAAGGAAGATGGAAATAATTCATTTTCAGAAAAAATGTGTGAAAAATAAGGCATCTAAAACCATTAAATTGAAAAAGAAGGATTTATTTATTATTGATAGTAATTGTCGGATAGACTACAAAAGATGGGGTATGCTTCGGGCCGCCTGCTCAGTTTTATGAGAATAGTGATTCTTAGCTATTTCGAGTGGGTAATCTATAGTCACTTCTTGAATGAAGATGAAACTCCCATTATATTTAAAAAAGATAGTATGGGAAATTACATTCAAGACCAATGTTTATCTTTCTGGGGTGGTTGCTTTCCAACTGAACAATTATTTTCAGTCCATACAAAACAACGAAGAGCCAGAATAGTTTAGTGTCTTTTAACAAGTTTCCTTAGCCTAAGTGATTGGAACTCTGCTTTCGGTTTCCTATCCAATCCCGATCATTTTATAAGAAGCTTTGATTTACATATTTAATACGAAAACAAAAAGAGGCTAGGGTTCACTTCATCCCCGACCTGAAGGGCAACATATCCGTGACCCTCTAAGCTCCCTTAGTAATAAGAAAATGGGTTTATAGTTCAACTCCATGAACAAGCTTGGCAAATTTTGCCACCCCCTTTACTCTTTATCCCTCTTACCCTCTATCTGTGTCACTCATTTTCTGTAAATGATAGTTTTCCTCTTGTTTGCGTATCTTTGTAAACAACAAGGTTCAAGGTATGGTTCTAATCCTATCCGTTATTAAACTCGATAACCATACACGAAAGGTTAATTCCAGAAGTAGATGGTTAACCCTAGACTAGATAGTTATTCGTAGAAATACTTCTACAGGGACAATTCAATTTTTAGTAGGTGAAAAAGCTACATATAAAAAAGAAATGATTAAGAAAATGAGAAAAACAAAAAATATTTCTCCCACTCATTTCAATAGTTTAATCATTTCTCTTCCAAAAGCGTAAAGGTCATCAGGACTTCTAGAGGATACAAAATTCCCATCAATTACAACTTCCTTGTCCTCGTAAAGTGCTCCTGCGGCTATAATATCGTCTCTTATACCTATCCAGCAGGTTACTTTCCGTCCTTTAATGACGCCTGCAGAAACGAGAACTTGTGGCCCATGGCAGATTGCGGCAACCGGTTTGTTCTCTTTGAAAAAGTGTCTTGCAATCTCAAGTGCACTCTCGTCAAGCCTCATTTTTTCGGGGCCTTTGCCTCCCGATATTACGAGAATATCATAATCTGCAGGGTTAATATCCTTGAAGGCAATATCAGCATTGATTTCATATCCGTGTTTTCCAGTAATCGGTCCTTTCTTCATCGAGGCTATGTGTGTTGTAATCCCCTCTTCTTTCAGGCGGTGGTAAGGGTAGAAAAGTTCAAGATCCTCAAAATCATCAGCTCCGAATACAAGCGCTTTCATATGAAACTCCCCCTGGTTTTATTGTTATGAGTTCACCTTGCTTTTAATTTTTTATTTAATTTTCCTGATAAAAGATTATCTCTACAACACATATACCTTGTCTGGTTTTGAAAATAAAACAGGTATTTAGCCCTGTCTTGCAGGTTTAAATCGCTTCAAGAGCCTGTTTGAGGTCCTCAATTATGTCTTCAGAATCTTCGATTCCTACTGAAAGCCTGACAAGCCCGTCAGTTATGCCTATTCTTTTTCTTACTGCAAGCGGGACACAGGCATGAGTCATCAACGCAGGGTGCTGGATAAGAGTATCTGTAGCCCCAAGGCTTACAGCTAGAGAACAGAGCTTTACATTGTCCATCAGCCTCCGCCCCGCCTCAATTCCACCTTTTACCTCAAAAGAAAGCATACCACTGAACCCGCTCATTTGCTTGCGTGCAAGTTCGTGCTGAGGATGGCTTGTAAGCCCAGGATATCTAACCCATTCTACCTCGGGGCGTGACTCAAGAAATTCCGCAACTTTCATTGCGTTTTCAGCATGTCTGTCCATCCTGATATGCAGGGTTTTAAGTCCTCGAATGCAGAGCCAGGCTTCGTGGAGGCCCATAATGCCTCCTGTATATCCAACAACGAGAGACATGCGGTTCATAAAATCCTTGTTTCCTGCGACGATTCCACCAAGCAGGTCTGCGTGCCCGCCTATATATTTTGTACAACTGCTAAGGGAAAGATCTGCCCCAAGCTCAAGAGGTCTCTGGAAATAAGGTGTTGCAAAAGTGTTATCCACTACACAGAGAGCTCCGTTTTCCCTAGCTATTCCGGCTATTTCGGCGATATCGCATAGGATCAGCGTAGGATTGGCAGGAGTCTCGAGAAAGACCATTTTTGTTTCTGGCTTAATGGCTCGCTTCACATTTTCGATATCAGAGGTATCAACGAAACTGACATCTATTCCAAGCCCTGGTAAAACCTCAGAAAAAAGACTGAAGGTGCAGCCGTATATTACATCTGTTGAGATAAGGTGATCTCCTTGCTTCAGGGTAGTAAGTGCAATTGCCGTGATTGCTGCCATTCCAGAGGCAAAAGTCTGCCCTGCTTCCCCACCTTCAAGCTCAGCAAACTTTTCAGCAAGAACCGCATGGGTAGGGGTATTGGGAGGAATCCTTGTATACACGTATCCAGATTCTTCTTTTGCAAACCTAGCCGCTCCCTGCCTGGCATTTTCAAAAATGAATGTTGACGTTTGGAAAATTGGAGTAGTATGCGCCCCGAAAACCGGATCAGGTTTTTCTGCTGCATGTACACATTTAGTTGCAAATTTTAATTCTCTTTCCATCTTTCCCAACCCCTATCAAGTCAGTCTACGAAAGAAGTCTATGAATTAGTATTTGTTTTTCCGGTAATTATTTGTTTGGTGGAATGGCTAAATAGCTGCCATATTTCTAGAAAAAATAAAGAAAATTAGATTTTATCTCCAGACATAGGTGTCAGAAATTTTAAGAATACAGCAGATATATATGTGGAGCAAAACTTGCGTTTGGATAAAATGATAAATTGTTTTAGAAGCAAAAGATAAAATTGCTTTTGGAAGTAAAAGACAATTTACTTAGAAGATAACTTAAAACGTTACAGGAAGACCTTCAGTGATAAAATCGATACTTGATAACGACCTTTATAAATTCACAATGCAGCTTGCAGTGCTTGAGCTTTTTCCCAAGGCTGAGGCTGAATACCGGTTTACCAACAGGGGTCCCCAGCGTTTTTCTACGGAGTTTGTGGAAGAACTGGAGAGAATTATAGTCGAAGAGATCTCAAAACTGGCATTAACGGAAGAAGAATACAGCTGGCTTTCTGAGCACTGCCCTTACCTGAGACCCATGTACCTTGAATACCTTAAAAATTTCCGCTTCAAGCCAGGTGAAGTAAAAATCTGTCTTACTGAAGAAAAGGATCTTGATATCCGGATAAAAGGGCCCTGGCACAGCGCAATTCTCTGGGAGATTGTCCTTATGGCTGCAGTTTCGGAACTCTATTTCACAACCATTGAAAAAGAGTGGAAAGGAGAATCTGAAAATGGCTTCACTTCTAAATCTTTACTGGCTGCTTATGAGAGCAAGATTCTTGAAATGGGAAAAGCCCTTGAAGAAAATAACTGCCTTTTTTCGGAATTTGGAACCCGTAGGCGAAGAAGTTTCGAACTCCATGATCATGTGATGAAGACTCTCACTGAAATAAAAACCCTAACGGGAACAAGCAATGTATATTTTGCAAAAAAGTACGGCCTTAAACCAATCGGGACCGTTGGACACGAATGGATTATGGGCACCTCGGCTCTTGTAGGGTTGAGATATGCAAACCGTTTCGCGTTTGAAAACTGGGTAGAAGTTTATAATGGGGATCTGGGAATTGCCCTTACAGACACATTCGGCTCAAAAGCCTTTTTTAAAGATATGAACCTGAAGTTATCAAAAATTTACGATGGGTTCAGGCATGACAGCGGAGATCCTTATGACTTTGTGGATTGTGTTATAGAGCATTATCAGAAAATGGGCATAGATCCAATTAAAAAATTAATCGTTTTCAGTGATGCGCTAAATACAGATACTGCAATTCGGCTTAAGAAATACTGCGAAGGCAAAATTAACTGCAGTTTCGGCATAGGCACAAGTCTTACCAATAACTCTGAATTCTTCCGGGAAAGCCCTCCTCTTAACATGGTTATAAAGCTGCACAGTATTGATGGCATTCCCGTTGTAAAACTGAGCGACTCTCCGGAAAAGGAAACAGGAGAAAGAGATGCCATAAGGGTTGCAAATTACATTTTCGGAAGAAAAGGTCTTGATGAATGATTAAAAAATTAAACAAAACTTCGCATATAAACTTAGGATAATCTATTAATTAGATAAAATAAAGCAAAATAAACTAAAATAAACTAAAATAAACTAAAGCAAACTAAAATAAAGTAAAACAAACTAAAACAAACTAAAACAAACTAAAATAAAGTAAAATAATAGTGTAAAAATGGGGAAAGCGAAATATAGATATTTCAGTCATCCACCATCAGAAAAAATATCAATTAATGTAACCTTCTCCCCTGCATCTAAGCCTTCATTTTTTATGGTTATGGAACTATTGACTAGCTCTTACTTGCTTAGATCCATCGGAAGGAATCGATTTTGAAACTGGTGCCTCTGGTAGAGGAAGACCCACAGGCACTGATTTAAGTTTTATGACTGCAATATCCGAATTATAAGTTATTGAATTATTGAAAACATTCTCCCAAGTAGAGTCTAAACTGTTTATTGTAGAATTATCTCCTGCTATTGAATTATTTGTTATTATAGAGTCATCCGTAATTACAGACTTAGAGCTATTCAGTAAAGCAGAGTTCGAATTATTTATTGAAGAACTGTCCGAAAGATTTTCACGGCTATGATACGCCGTAAAAACTATTTTTGAACCATCAGGACTCCATCTGGGTATCGAGTCAATTATTCCGATATTGTTTGTAAGCCTAGTCCTATATTTTCCTTCGATATCCCGAAGCCAGATTTCAGGTTTTCCCTCCTCATCCGAAATGTAGACTATCTTTTTTCCATCAGGGCTAAAGGATGGATTCCATTCTCCGTATGGCGTATCGGTAAGCTGAGTCTGGTTTGTGCCGTGCCAATCTATTACCCAGAGATCAGGTTTCTCTTTTGAGTTTTTAGCACTGTATAGGACCTTAAGGCCAAGAGGGCACCAGTCTTTTCCCATGCTAACGTTTTCGGAGGTGCCGAGTCTAGCCTTATTATTTCCATCCCGATCACTTATCCAGAGTTGAGAAGGCGAATCTCCCGACGTCTGGGTGTATACGATTTTCCGTCCAAGTCTACACCACACCCCGCAGCTTTCAGATCTGTCGGGCTCGTCCGAGACAGGGTTTATCTCTCTATTTTCCAGGTTCAAAAGGTACAGTCCGGCTTGAGAATTATTCGATCTCGTTAAAATCAGTTCTGATCCGTTGGGACTCATATCATTAAGGCTGATAATATTTCCTTCTCTAATATCTATTCGTTGGATATCGCTTCCATTTGTTTTCATTATATATGACTTAGAATTTCCAGATTCATTGCTTTGGATCGTGTACATGATGGAGTTTCCATCGGCAGTCCACACTGGAAATAATTCCGACTCAGGGCTGTCGGTAAGAAAAATGATTTCCTCCACAAGTCCTTCTATGTGGATTTCTTCTCCAGAACCTTCAAACTTATCTGCAGCAACACAACTTAAGCCTAAATCGGAATATAAATAGTTCTCCAAGGCATTTTGAGTTGTGCTTAATCCTTGCCCTCCCGTGAAATTACCGTACAGGGAGATAGAATTCTGTCCTGCTCCTATAGGTAAGGTAAAAAGTACAAGAGATAAGAACAAAGAAAAATACCTGTATATTTTTTTCATTAATTGTCACCGTTAACTTAGAAATTAATTTTATTAATAAAGATGATTAATTAAATAAAGTACAGAAAACTGGTTTGTACTAATTTCTTGAACTGATTTAGAACCAAATTTATAAATTAAAGTCATTGCTCTGTACCAGAGGAAAATTATATTTTTGTCATTTTTGGAAAGAGGTCAGAACACAAAAGGGAAATCTACCCTGAAGAAAAAATTTAAACATCGGGTAGATAAATTGATCTGTTTTTTGGAGTTTGATCTCTACTGCTAAAATCGTATCCTTAATTATGAAACTTCATTATAGCCTTTAGCCAAGTGGACGTTTACATATACTACGGCTTCATTAGTGTGCTTGTACGCGTAATCAACGGTAATCTCTGGCAGCTTATCGGTTTCAGCCTGGGTAGTGACAACCATGCCTGCTGGGATATATCTGCCGTCAGGAACAGTAACACCAATTGCAGCTGATCCAGGCTCAAGTACGCAGTTGTTTCCTACCTTTGATTTGAAGACGAAGGCTTGCATACCAATAAAAGTATCATTGCCTACATAAGCTGGGCCGTGGATCTGGGATTGGTGGGCAAGCGAAACATTTTCTCCTATATACACTGCATATTTCTCATCGCCAACCTCTATGAGGTTTTCTTCTATAGGTTTGCCTTCTTCATCAATTATCTCAAGGGCATGGAGCACAACTCCATCCTGGACATTGCTACTGTTTCCTACGAAAATCGGCATTCCTTCGTCGCTCCGAACCGAGGCCATGGGGGAAACCATGACACTGGCGCCTATTGTCACATTTCCTATGACTGAAGCCTGCGGATCAATACAGGCTGTGGAATCAATCATAGGCATTACAGGCTTAGGATTCCATGGGGTTACAGGATTTTCCCTAATATTCGAGAACTCACTCTCAGTTGTTTCCCTGACGCTGTCCTCTGCTCCCTCACCTTCAGAGATACATCCGCTTCCAGCAAGGGCCATCGAGAGAGCTAAAATAAGGATTGTAAAGATCTGCTTGTTGAATCTCATAGAGGTCCTCCTTTGACAGTATGAAGATTTTATTATATATAGACATTTCTATTTTTATTTAGAAAAGAATGGAAATATAAAAATAGAGGAATGTTAAACTTAAATGAAGCTGTTCTGAATCAAATCTGGCAACCCAGAACCTCTTCCAGATAATTTTTATTAAGAAGAAATGCGGCAAATACAAAACAGTCTTATATTTAAGAGATGTTGGTGTGTCATGGAGACTGTGCTTCAAATTTCATGGGAATCCATACTAGCAGACCTGCCTATATTTGCTGTACTTTCATTATGGAACCTTTTTGTGATCCTGATTTTCTCAAAAAGGTATATTATTCTTCTTTAAAGAAGGGCTGGTCAGTTAACTCTTCAATGTATTTTTCAAGAAAAACAATTCACTTTCTGGCTGGCAGCTTGACAGCAATGCTGCTTCCCTTTTATCGCTCATGAGCCTATTGTGCCAGCAGCTACTGCATTCGGACTTGCTTTTATGACCTATCTCCCTCATAAACTTAATAGGAGGATGTACTGGTTCCAGGATCCCGAAAACCTCTATGATGTCGATTTTACTTTGAGCTGGGGATTAATTGTGCTTTTTACTCAGACGCAAAAAGCAAGATAATGAGATTTCCGGATTATGAATAGAAAAGCTGTGAACATGAATTGGCAATTCCAGAAAGGCACCTGAGGAATTTTTCAGAAAAGTCAATGGAGAGAATGGCGACGGGTGTCGAGAACAGAGAGAGTCCACCAGCCGCTTTTGTTTATCGTGAGGGGGTATCGGGAAATGACGACCCGATATCGTTTTAATTTGATTGGTGAATGAATCGACGACTTACGGTAACACTCGCAATTTTGTCAATCCCTAATATATTATACGCGTTCAAAGCATAAATAACTTTTGATTAGTTAGGAAGAGCCTAACTAAATTAAATTTCATCTAATTTCTCTTTCAGGTTATCAAGTGCCTCGAATACTTCCGTCTTGCTTGTGACAATTCCTTTTATCTGTTCGTTTATTCCGGCTTCAAATTCACAAGCATTTTCAATGAATCTGTCCTCTTCAGCAGTCAGAACTATTCCGCTATTCCGTTTATTATACAGTTCATGTCTAGCGAGATCACTTTTTATACCTTCGTCTTCGAGTCTCCCGACTTTGCTTTCGTATTCCTTTACCAATTTATCAAAATCTGTTGTGTTCCATTCCATATTTTTTCAACTCCTTACAGCCTAATTTTGTGCTTGTGGTGGTGGCAGGAAATTGCCTACTATGATTTTAACTAGATTATAGCAGCCAGTTTGGTTATTTCGTTAGATTGATACCGTTTTGCATGGTTTAATGCTTTTTTTATTGTATCCCTCGAGCAGCCAAATTCGTCTGCTAATGCTCTCTGTGATATCTTAGGGTTGTCTAATGTCTTCTGATACACTTTTTGCGCAATTTCAATGTGTTTAGGTGGTTGCTTCACCTTCCCCTCAGCTATACTGTTTGTAGCTTCCTCAACAGTATCTAAGCAGTCCTGAGTCATTCTCTTTCTTATTTCCGTTCTTCTCCTGTTGTATTCTTCGTGTAGTGGACCTTCAACGAGCTTGAACATACACCTTGTATATTTTACTCCATTGTCACACACAAAGGGATATATGGTCTTATGAGCTTTATAAATTTCTTTTACCTCTGAGAGCTTGCCAATTGAAACATTCTTATGGAATATCTGAGTAGTCATTTCAATCTGAAAGTGTGCCAGCTTCCTGGGAACCTTGTCTATCAGGAAGTCGTCAGGCATTGTAAGGATAACAAGTGTGTTTGAATCCCTAAAAGTCTGAATTATTTTATTGAATGCCTTATTTACTACGTTCTGGTAGTCCCTGGCGCCATAAGAAGCCCCTATGTCGTCAAGGATGAAAATATTATACCTTAGTTTGTCTATGTTTTTGACAATTGGAATTATAGTGTCAAGTTCCATGATAGCACAATTGTCAATCGTAAAGTAGTCTTCTGGTTTACCGCCTTTGTGTTTAGCTATCCATTTAGCCGTCTCAGTTGCGATATACAAAGCAGCGTTACTTTTACCCATGCCTTGTTTTCCTACTATGTTCAAAATTGCGTTCTGGTTATGTCTGCTTGTGATCCTGGACCCGAAGAGCTCGCCGATAGTAAGCCTATGTTTATCCTTGTTGATGTAGAGCTTCTTAACCTCTCTTAACGGGTCCACTTGTTCGTTATGGGCATTTTCAGCATGTTTCTGAAGCTCTGTAAAGTCATTGCAGGAAAACTCGCATTTATCACATTTCCAGCTTTTTTCCTCCTGCAATTTCAGGATTCTTTTTAAAATTGGATTGTCGTCCATGTTAATCTCGGTAATTGCCGCGCTCACATCATCACCGCCAGCTGAGTTTCAAAGCCGTAATACCTGTCAAAATACGTTATAAGCTCGCCGAATATCTTTTTATTTGTCTCTATGATTGCTTCATGTCTATCCGTAACGGCTAACGATTCTTTTTTAGTTATTTTGTTCATCTTCATCTGTTTTTGAATCTCGATATCCACCAAAGCCGTTTTTGCCTGTCTCATGTCTTCCCTGTCTTTCGGGTCAATCATCCTATTAATCAAAATATCCACGTAATAGTCAAGCTGCCACTGTAGCGTGTCTTTATTTCCGCAGTCTGCAGCAGAGTTTATTTTATAAAAAATGTTAGCTAGGGATTTGATGTAATCGTCCTTAGCATCGTATTCCGGACCTCCTACGTTGATCATGTCCTCGTATTGTTCAGGCATTTTCCTTTTCCCTCCTTTCATCAGCTTCTATTGCAGATTTTAAATCTGGAAAAACCTCATAGTCCTCATAATCTGAATCCTCGTATCCAACTTCCTGATAACCATCGTCTGTTATTATCCATGGCATTGTTAAACCCCTCCAAATATTGCAACTGTAATTAAACTTCCAGAAATTGCCATGACCCAAAAAATCATTTTTGCAATTTCAAAGCTCAAATATTCTAACATGTCCATACTTCCCACATCCAAACATACCACACACACCAGAAAAAATTCTTTTAACGTACCACAATAGAAAGAAAACGAATTACGCCACTTCAGTGAGCATCTCCTTTCGGAGCTCGGCTAATTTCCGGCCTTGCATCCTTTTCGCCTCGGAAATCTGGTTAAAAGGGTCCGTTCCGAATCGGAAGGGATGCAGCCAGCAAGTGGTAAATTCATTCGTGCGTTTTCCACCATGGCACGCCTCTACCTCGGCAAACGATCCGCCGTAGCATGTCACGCACTGCTTTCTGATTATTTTTAGAAGCTCGGTTTTAGTAGTCATTTGAGAATCCCCCACTCTGTTAATCTTTTCTTAATGTCTCTAAGTTCGTAATCCGTAAAGCTCAAACTCTGATAATGCTTTAGACTCGTTACCGGGTCATGCCCTGCCCTGGAATAAATTTCATATTCATTGATCCCTGATTTCAGCATCCAAGACTCTATTGTTTTCCTCGGCGTCTTTGGCCCCACTTTCGGTTCTATCCCTGCCTTCTTGCTCCACCTGGCTAAATCTCTATTCCAGCTTGTGCGGTCAGGGGGTCTTGGCCCTGCAGTGAACTTTTCGAAGATATAAGGAAAAGCGAAAGGAAGTTTATCCACTGTCCTTTTGACAAGCTTCTGCTTTACCTTCTTTTGTGCTTCTTTAGGCAACACTATTTGATTCCTGTCTTTCAGATACCATTTTGGGTTATCGTATAGCCTCTGAATTTCCACATAACGCATTCCAGTTATGCTGTTTACTTCGAAAATTGCCATCATACGCGCCGGAATTGCCAAAAGAAACTTGTCGTATTCTTCGACGTTCAGAACTTTTGTACCATCTGCGGTAACTAACCCATTAACAATATTTTCCAACCACTCACCCCATTAATTAGTTAGGTTTTCCCTAACTATATATTGGACGTCATTCTATAAATATGTTGCTACTCTGTAAAGAAATAGAGTTTCAGGTATTCAAAAAGTCGATAGAAAATGGAAAAACAACAACTTTGTAATATAAAATGTTGCTACGAAAAAAACAGACGAAAGGAAGGTCTCGGTAATCATCGCGCAAAAAGAGCGTTTTTCAAAATAGGAGATTGTCAACGATTAAACGCGGTTGACAATTTCAAATTAAACCTTTTTTATATTTATTTTTGAAGTACGCAGGACCCCTTTCAAAAATGCAACTCCTTCCGTTTTTTCGGCCGCAGTCCGCGCACCACACTTCAAAGTGATTCGGAATGTATAACCCCTTGTTGTTTTTTTGATTTCACCCATCGTAGCGCCCGGCACCTTCGAAAACCGTTTTTTAAATGCATTTGCGTCCGTTTTGAGCTTGAAGGGCCCGGCTGTATTCGACGCTGAAATTATATAATTAAATTTATTCTTCATCTACACGTCCCATCCTTAAAAATGTAAAAAGTGGGATTTATTCCCCTCGGCTACGCAGCTTGTAGAGCGATCCGATTGCGATTCCTATAAACACAATCGTAATGACCACTTTTATCATCGTTGCCCCACTTGTCCACACGTCTGCACCTGTCGGAGATCCCGCAAAATCCCCAGCAGGATCTACCGGAAGAGCCTTGCTGACCTCTTCGCCCATGCCGGGCGCCAAATAGAAAATCACGACGACGATGAGCAAGCCTACTGCTAAGCCTATTACTCTCTGCATATCATCTGCCATATGTACAACCCCATTTATATATTTTTATGTCTATAAAATTATATTTACTTTGTTATAATATAGGTTCTCGAAGTTTAAATAACTTTCTGAAAAATTCTGATATACACCGTATGTCCCAAAATATATTAAGAAGTTGTAAATATGTCATTGAATAAGAACACAAAAAGAAGAAAGTTAATCTTTGTAATTGCCAAAGACAAAAGGAGAAAACATGATCTGTTGTGACAATTCCAAAAGTGATCATTCTCTCAGTAATTGCCACACAAAAAGGTGTCTACCGCTATCTTTCTCATGTATTCTCACGTATTCTCACGTATTTCTCACGTATTTCTCATTTATGAAATCGAATAAATTATTGATATTGATATTGATTTTAAAGAAAAATAGATAGATATTCTCACTTTTCTCAGTTAAGAGAGAGAAAAAAATATTCTCACCTTTCTCAGTTAAGAGAGAAAAAAAAATATGTGTTTTTTTGGAAAGTTAGTGTAATAAAAAAAGAGGTGTTTTTTTCTCTCTCTCTTAAAACTGAGAAACGTGAGAATATCTCCTTTTTTTAAAAGGAATAACGCATACACATATCGAAAAAGCCGAGATTGTAAAATGAGAAATACGTGAGAAATACGTGAGAAATCCGTGGACGATACCGATTTTATTTTTTGTTTTTGTGGAATCACGGTATTGATAGCGTTTTTGGTATTTTTGAGAAAAAAATGGAATAACGGTATTGATAGCGTTTTACAAAAAGTTGGAATCACAGATTGGTGAGAAATTCTCATTTTGGTGATTTTCTCGTGAGAATTTCTCATTGAAAAATTGAAAAAAAAGGAAATTTAATAAACTTCGTACTCCCATAGTGTAGCAATTCCTTCTTCGTATAAATCCCAGAAATTGTCGAGCTTATCAAGGCACACGTATTCCCTCCGTTTCGTAACCTTGTAGCCAATTTCGCCTTCTGATACGTCTTCTTTCTCAACGGTCAACCCCTTCACTTTCTCCAATAGTCCGCCGTACTGTGTTTTCGGGTTGCCTTTGATAGTACGGCACACTGTTGAGTATGGGATATCGGTTTCTCTTGCAATGTCTTGCGCGGTCGCTTTGTGCTTTGTGATCAGGCACTTTAGTATTTTTGCTTCCTTCTCTGTATATTTTGCGATCGAAGCTTCCTTCTGCGCTTCGAAAAGTTTTTTAGCACTGTGAAAATCAGCTTTCGAGGCAATCACGTAGCCGTTTTCGTCCTTTTCACGTTGCATGAAATGTATTACTGCGTACCCCTTAATCATATCGAGAAACATGTTTAAAGTCCGGCTGTCTCTGTTGTCGTGTACTTCGATACATTTCGCATATGGGATTATAACCCTAACCATATGGGACTTTATTTCGTCGTATATATACCTGCACACCAGCACGTCATGGTCAACGTCCGTTAATCCATGTTCTCCGCTTTTGGCGGCATCCAACTGTTTTTCGGTGATATCGTTTTTATGGTCTTGATTGGTCGACGTGTTGTATTTAAATTGCCTGCTTAATAGCTGAGTCGACGACTCACTGTCAACGCTGTTAAGCCACCAGTTAGTACGTTCTGGTATGATTAATTCAATACCTTCCTGGTCCTTAACAGACATATGGACGGTTTTTTCTTGGTAATTTGTCGTGGCTCGTTTAATCGTCTGTTCTAAATCAGCGCTTGGGACGGTATCGTCTGAAAACACTATCATACCCGGCTTAATGTTGGCATAAAACAACGCTTTCGCGCTTAATGTTGATTCTATTTTGTGTTTTCGACGTACCATGTGTAAATGTGATTTCATGCCGTGGCTTTTTCCGCTTCCTGGATCACCATTGGAACCTATTTGTAAACCGTCTGTATTAACGCATGACTGACCGGCAATTGCTAAGCAACAAGCCTCTTGTAAGATTTCGTCACCGACGTGTATTCTCTTCACAGTGTTTATGATAAACTGAATTGGGTTTTCCTTTTCGAGTATTTCGAGCGCTTTCGTTTTTGCTGCGGTTTGGATGTCTTCGCTAATGCCTTCCTCGTCGAAGTCGGTTTCACGCGCTTTTTTTGCCTCTTCCTTGTCCTGTTCATCCAATTGCTCCAGAACGCGCTCCTTGTTGCTTTTTTTCCGTCTGTCTCGTTTTGTTGCAAGTTCGTTGTACCGCCTGGTGAGTATGTCAATTGCTTTTTTACTGAATCTAAACCGCTCCCCAATGTAGTATTCTATTAACAACATTGCTTCGGATTTGTCAAGTTTTGACATGTAGGACAAGATTAGGAGTTTCGCGGTTTCGATGTTGTCCACTTCGTTTTCCTTTACTTCGATCTGGTCAATTGTTCGGACAATATCGAAGAACGTGTAACGATGCCCGTTGTTTTTTTCTGCAATTTCAGAGGACACGTACATCGCCCCCAATAGCCTTTAAAAAGTCAATCCATCCACATGTGCTAACCTTGCTAATGTATTCGATTTTCCGGTCTTCGTTCTGTACAAAAAACTTGAAACCGTCTTGCATGACGGATACGACTAGGTCATGCAACTGTTTTAAAGTCTCCATTATGTCATTTTCTATCATTTTATTTACCCCCTTTGAATAAAAGGCAACTAAAGCGAAAAAGAGTAATCAATATTTTTAAATACTCCGTCGTCGTATTTTATATTGAGAACTCAGCGCCTCTGTTGCATTTCTGGGTTTTCATGTGCTGGGCATTGGTTGCGCATTGCCCCGCACCCTTGCTTTTAACTGCTTTTCTAATTTCTAAACAATGTTCTCGCTTGTTATTGGTTTCCATCTATCCACCGCCCCTTTTTAATGACGGTGTACGCGTTTTTACTTCTACAATTCGTGCACAAAGTTCTACCTCTTATTTTTTGCCTGTTCGCTGGTACGTGCACGCTTTTACATTCTTCGCATAAAACCGTATCCGGTGCCTTCATTTTATATTTTCTTTTAAATGTGTATATTTTAATCAACTCCTCGATTAATTGGGAAGTTTTCAAATACCTCGGTCAGCACATTTCCAACAAATGCGCTCCGGCTACAAAATCCCCTTGCAATCTCCAATTTCTGGAAGGTCTGAGGGTCAACATACGTTACGACCTGCTTCAGTCCATTCTTTGTACTTAACTTCGGCATTTTCTTTCACATTCCTGATTTTTCATAACTGCGTCTCATTATATAGTATATTGGTCTGAAACTATTTAAAACTTTTGGAGAATGTGAGCTAAAGCTATGAGAAAAAAGCAGTGAATGTCGTTTTTGCCTTCAGTGGCAGGTCTGAAAAGCTTTGATTAGTACTATTTATGTACCAAAAGTACTTAAAATGTACGATATTTTTCTATATTTCATGAAATTCAAAAGAAATATCTCGGCAATTGTCACAAAAAACCCATTTAGCGGCAAACGATACCAAGTCCCTTTGAAAAAAAGAAAAGTTAGATAAAATCTAATTTAATTTGATCGCCCGTTTACGAATTTAAAAGTTTTTCTATTTGCTCATTGCCTTCTGCTTCCGATAATTCCCCCGTATCGATTTTAAACCCGATTTTTAAAATCCCTTTTTGTAATTCCCCGTCTTCCTCGGTGATTGTGCCGGATTTCATGGCAATATCGATGTTCAAAAAGTCAGACTTTAGTTGCCTTTCTGCCATTCGTTTTAATCTAATTTCCACACTTGCGATTTCTTTTCGCTCCACGATGTGCCGCGCTGTTTCTGCCCTTAACACGTCGTTCTCTCTGACAATTTTCTGATATTCTGGACTTGTTGCAACGTCTAAACTTTTCTCGATTGTCAGATACGGTGCATACTTGATGTATTGTTCACGGAGCTTCTCAGGGCTTGCTTGAAAATATGCACGTCTCGTGCCGTCTAACGTGTGCCCTAGAGTGAATTCGCAGAAAAAAGAATCACATCCGGAATTAATAAGAGTAGAATTATAATATTTTCTCATACAGTGACTTCTAATAGCGTTATACGCCCCCGATTCTGTGTTCTTCCTGGCTTTTGTAGAAATTGATCTATACATTTTTATAATAGAGTTCTCAGATAGTTTTCGAAGTTCTTCGTTATGGGTTTCTATGTATTCGTCGGGCACGCTTCGGACAATAAATAAGTAACTTTCTTCAGTGGTTCTTTGCTTTTCAAGCTGGTTTTTCCTCTTCTGTCCTTCTGCCTTTGCTTCCCTGTCCCGAAACGCCAAATAATCCAATATCACCTTTGAACACTCCGGACTTAAAAACGTTATAAATCGCGTGTTTGTTTTCTGTCTCGTAATATGTAAAGTCACTATTTTCGTTTCCGAGTCATATCCTGCTTTAAAATCTTTTAATTTCAATGCTCGTATTTCATTCGAAGCAAGTCCGCTCGATATCCCTGTCAGCATCACCGCGCGTTCGAGCGGATCACACACTTTAAGGCATTCTTGAAGGTCGGCTTTGTCAGGCACTCCGTTATTGCAGTCTTTTGTTATTGCCCTCCGGCGTTCTCCCTTTAATTTCGGAACTGGTATATCATACGACTCATAAAAGCTTTTCACGGCCGCAATCCGTGTCTGCACTGTCAGATCTGATAGCCCCTTCTCCTTCAAAAATTTTCTAAATCCGATTAGATAACCTTTCAACTTTCTTTGACGTGTTAACATCCCGGCTAAAATTTCCTGCTCTGCCTCTGTGATGAGTTCACCCGGTGTCATATTTGTAAATTCTGTATACTGCTGCATCGAGTGTGTGTAACTTCTCTCAGTATGTTTCGCTGCGTTGATGTTGTCGATCCAAAGACGAATAATAGAATCTATACGCAAGTCCCCCAAAATCATGACAATCAAAGTGTATTATCTCGCTTTTTGCATATATATTTTGCTTTTTACCTGGTATATTGACAGGAGCTTCTGGCTTGAAGTTGTTCCGGTGCTTTTCATGGCATACGGAGACGGGATTACGAGAGTAATTAGGAACCTTAAATATAAAAAAAGGACAAAAGCCTGGGAAGGTACTGCAGGCATGCTCTTGCTTTGTATAGTTATAGGCGCAAAAATGGGCTTTGCTGGGATGCTTGCAGGAGTAATATGTTCATTTGTGGAGAGAGTAGAGAATATAGACGACAATATCACGGTGCCAGCATCTAGCCTATTTATCCTGCTTGCAGCTCATTATTATTTCCCCTCACTTACTGCCTCTCTTTATTGATTTTCTGGTAAAGCTTTTAATTTATTTTCCTTTTCAGACATTTTCATTTTATTTATATTAATAGTCTAAACGTTCATATAACTTGGAATGTAATATATTTAAAAATACGGAATGTAAAGGGCTGGATTTTATTTCATAAAGAGGGGGATATTTGCAATTTATCAAGCCCGATTTAAATAGATAGGTCAGCTGTGCAGAAATTATAGGTCACTATGTTAAAATGCCTTGGGTTTATAAGTGCCAGTTTTACAATTTCGGGCTAAAGGACATCTTATTTATTTTAAGCTAATTTGGCCGTCTCTTATAAAACAATTTATTTTAAAACTAATCCAGATAAAACCTTACACTAATGGGGGGAGAGAAGGAAAATGGATGGGGATATAAAGAATCTTATAAAGAAATTAGAACGTTCAGTCTTTGCAGGAAACCGGGTAATTGCTGCTGAAGAACTTGGAAAGCTAGGAGATCCTTATGCTTTACCCGCACTAATTGAGGCACTTGATGACCCAAATCCAAGGGTAAGAGTTGCAGTTGCAGAAGCTCTGGGAAAGTTCAACATGCATGGGGTTGTCCCTGGCCTTGTAAAAGCGCTTAATGATCCTGAAAGTCCAGTTAAAAAGGCTGCTATCGCATCCCTTGAGAGAATAGGCACGCCTGAGGCGATTTCAGGTATTACTAAAGGTTTTGGGGATAAAGATAAATTTGTTCAGAAGGAAGCTGTGAAATCCCTGATGAGGATAGGTTCCGTAGAAGCCGTCTATGGCCTTGAGAAAGCTCTGGCTTATCCGGATGATTCGCTGAAAAGGATTTCAGTGGTAGCTCTTGGAAAAATCGACACGTATGAGGCTGCTCTCTGCCTGGTAAAAACAATTGAAAATTCGGACAATAAAACAAGAAAGCAAGCCTCTGAAACCCTGGGAAAAAGGGGTAAATCAGATGTGCTTGACGAGTTAATGGAAACCCTAAGGGACCCTAGACCATCTGTTCAGGAAGCTGCTTCCGAAACCCTTTGCAAAATCGTTAGTGCGTCAACTTCAGTGCCTGTACTTATCAGGGCACTCGATGCTTCGAGCAGGGATGTGAGAAAAAACTCAGTTGAAACCCTTGGAAAAATAGGTACACAAGAAGCCGTATCAGGGCTTTTGAAAGCTCTGGATGACTCAGATTGGTATCTGAGAAGCCGTGCTGCAGATGCCTTGGGATATATTGGTTCTCCTGAAGCGGCTCAAGGATTGGTTAAAGCCCTAGATATTTATGACAACTCCTTAAGAAAAATAGTTACCTGTGCCCTTGGGAAAAATGGGACCCCTGAAGCTATAAATGGGCTAATTAAAGCTCTTAACGACCCTGATTATTCAGTTAGGGAATCGGCAGTTTTAGGACTTGGAAAAACAGGAACTCCCGAGGCAATCTCAGGTCTTTTAATAGCTCTTCACGACACAAAAATAGCAGTGAGAGAAGCTGCGGCTTCAGCACTCGGAGATATTAAAGCACAGCAGGCTGTTCCGGAACTGATAAAAATCCTTGAGGGATCTGAAAGCCTGATGCAAAAAGTCTCGATCTGCTCACTTGAGAAGATTGGAACCCCTGAAGCAATCTCAGGGCTTGTCCGAGCGGCTGAAAGTCCAGATGCATACATAAGAAGGGCTGCGTTAAAGGCTCTCAAAGGAATTAATAAATCCAATTTAACTCCAGTAAGAGGTTTTATTGAGACCGAAATCTCTGATGAGGACTCTGTCCTAAGAAGCTGCCTGAAGGATGGTGATTCTGAAGTTCGGATTAAAACTTCAAATCTATCAGGTGATATCCAGAATATGAAATCTCTAAAAGAGCTTGAACTCTCAATTTCTGTTGAAGAGACCGAAGAGTCCCGAGTCCATCAAAGTGTAGACTCAAGAGAGAAAAAGGACATTGGGCTTAACTGCCAATATTGCTCAAGAAACCTGAATCTTCCCATTGCTCCCAATTTCTGTCCTTTTTGCGGGATGAAGTTGAGGTTGAAATGTGATTAATTTTTTTAATTTTTTGAAACAATCCTGAGCTTATTTTTTTCAGGTTGGTTAAGGTTGGTTAAATAGTAATTTAAAGTATCCATTAGCTTGGCGAGGAAACAAAAACCCTCTCTTCCGTATTCTTTTGTAAGATCGTTTCTGTTTTCCGGACCTTCAGGAGGCTGCTGGGAGGGTCAGAATTACTGTCACACTTGCGTCGCTCCTAAGAACCCCGCAGAAATTCTCATGTTTTTAAGATTTTTTAGATGAGTTGTCTCATAACTAGTCTCATGACTATTTTTTATGGATTTATTTAGTGCTGTAGCTCTATGAAGGCGGAATGTCAATTAAATATTAGGCGTTTACTTTTCAGGTTTAAGTTTTCTTTTAATCGCAGAACAAGGCATTTAAAGTACATCAAAAAGGCACTATAAATACAGGCTCACGCGTAAAAGTTTTGTATTATGGGCAGATTCCGATGATTTCTGATTATAACTTGATAATTCATCTTGACTCAGAGTTTCTGGATTACCTGCCCATATCTACCAGTTACTTAATTAGACACCTTTGCTTGGAGTTACTTTAATCACTCCACCCCCACCAGTGACATTTGTAGCGTTTCTAGCTGGAGTTACCATTGGAGTTACCATTTCGGTTCCAGTTCGCCTTGCAGTTACATTTTCTCTTGCAGTTACATTTTCAACTCCAGTAACTGCATGAGCTGGAGTTACTTCTGTAACAGGAGTTTCTTTTACAACTGCAGTCTCAACTACTACTTCCTGAACCGGAGTTACAGCTTTAGCTCCAGTTACTACTTCAACTGCCGTTACAGCCTCTTTTGGAGTTCCTGTTACATTTGGAGCTCCCTCTTTCTGACCAGCGCATCCTATTGCGAGGAACACGCCGAACAACACTATCAATATAACGAGTGCTTTTCTCATATTTTCCCTCCACTTTAATTAATGTGTTTTATAATAGATGCTTTATAATTGATATTGAGGTTTTATAACAATTACTGCTAGATTCTGAACTTAATTTCTCTTGATTCATGAAAATCTAGTCAATAGTCAGGATATTTCTCTCTTATCGGATCTTCTGAATAAGCTTAAAACTCAGGATATTCATTTTCTGCCCAATTTCCTCAAGTTATAATATCGGGAATTCCAATATTATTAAATGACTTTTTGGGGGAGAAATCGTGAAAATGAGATCCGTTAATCCTTATACTGAAGAGGTAAACTGGACCTATGACCTTTTTTCTTTTGATGAATGCGAATCCAGAATTGAAAGCTCCAGAGCTGCTTTTTCAGGGTGGAGTTCGTTTTCTGCTGAAGAAAGAACAAAATATATTTTTAAGGCTGGGCAAGTTCTTAGACAGAATGTCGATGTTTATGCTGAAATTATTACGAAGGAAACGGGAAAACCTATTAGGCAATCCAGGGAAGAGATTGAGAATTGCGCTTGGCTCTGTGATTACTATGCGGAAAACGCAGTTGGGTTTCTGAAAGATGAGCTTGTAGATACAGGAACTGAGAAAAGCTATGTAACTTTTGAGCCTCTGGGGATAATTTTCGGGGTCATATCCTGGAGTTTTCCATTCTTGCAGGTTTTCAGGTTTGCAGTACCTGCTATGTGCACAGGAAATGTTTGCGTAATCAAGCATGCTTCGAATGTGCCAAGGTCGGCACTGGAAATAGAAAAAGTCTTTCATAAAGCCGGATTTCCTGAAAACGTCTTCAATACCCTGTTAATTGACTCGAAGACTGCCATGGAAATTATTGAAGAGGAAATGGTAGATGGAGTATCCCTCACCGGCAATATAGTCACAGGTTCAGAGATAGGGGAACTTGTAGGAGGATTGGTCAAGCCTCTTGTATTGGAACTAGGAGGCTCGGACCCTTTCATAGTGCTTGAAGACGCAGATATTGAGAGAGCTGCGCAAGTTGCAGTACGGTCCAGTTTCCACAATACCGGGCAGAGTAGCACTGCTGCCAAGCGATTTATTATTGTAGAGGATATTGTTGTGGACTTTATTGAGGCATTTGAGCTTGAAATACAGGAACTGAAAGTCGGAGATCCTATGGACGAGGAAACCGATATCGGTCCACTTGCAAAGAAAGAATTCATTGACAGTCTCGAGAGAATCTTGAAAGATGCGAAAAAGAAAGGCGCTGAACCCCACGTTTATGGAGAGGAGCATAGTAAGGGTTTCTTCTTCAGGCCTACTCTTATCCCTGCAGCCAGTACTGATATGAAAGCCTGTAATGTAGAGGTTTTTGGACCCATTGCTACAGTGATCACAGTAAAGGATGAGGGCGAAGCCGTCATAGTTGCAAACTCCACAGAGTTTGGGCTTGGAGCCGAAATCTGGTCTCAAGACCTTGAAAGGGCCCAGAATTTGGCAAAAAGGATAAAATCCGGATTTGTGGTTATCAACGGAATGGTAGAATTCAATCCAAGGCTGCCTTTTGGCGGGATAAAGAAATCTGGGATTGGGAGAGAACTTTCTCACTATGGGCTTAAAGAATTTGTGAATTTAAAGACGGTTGTGGTCAACAGGTAAGGCGATGACTGTTAAATTATTACAGAAAATACTAAAACGGAATAAAAACGTAAAATGATACCAAAATTACAAAATGAGACTAAAATGTTTGAAGAAGCTTTAAGCGTTAATACGAAACTAGGTGCTTTAAAAACAGAAGTGACTTAAAGAGATTAAAAAAGATTAAGAATAGCAAAATAGTTTATATGGAGCTAAAAGCTTTTGAATCAAACGATTAAGTTCAGAAAAACAAGGTTAGAAGGTTAAAATGAGACGTTTTTCCCACATTAATTTCTTGTTGGCTGTGGGACTCTTAAAAACATAATTTCAATATATCGTCTCGGTGATTTTCAATTTAATTCTAGATTTTTTATTTTAGAAACTTAGGCGGTTCTTAATTAAGGTACCCTTTTCTTTCAAGCCATTCGACCTGAGGTCTTGTATATTTCCAGGTAACATCGGCTTTGGAATCCTGAACCTCCCACGGATTGGCTATGACGACATCGCCTTCGCGAATCCACATCCTCTTCTTTTTAGAGCCTGGAATCCGGCCCATGCGAACAACTCCATCCATACACTGTAATGTAACTCTTTTTGAGCCAAGTAAACTTGATACTGTTGCCAGGACTTCGTTTCTATCTTTACGAGGTGTGCGTACCCTTGTTACTTCAGGAGTATCTCCTGCACCTACCGTTTTATTCGATCCTATTTTTCTTTTCCTGATAGTGCTTCTGTAATTAGCCAAGTTAATTCCTCAGTTCCTGATTTCTTATTTCGATAATTTTTAATACTTCGTAATTTTATAGACGTGGACTTTAATGTTATCTTTTGGTTCTCAAAAAATCTGAATAGAAGCTAAAAATACAAAGAGAATAAAAGTAAGTGTTGAAAACTAACTGAGCGTCAATTCAGACTAAGCCTCAAAATAGATTGAGTCTTATAATTAACACTCGGTGTAAATAATATTAGAGTCTCCTATAGTTAGGAAGACAATCCCTGCAGTAAACTGGTCTGTCAGGATCGGGTGTAAAAGGCACCTGAGTTTCAGCGCCACAGTCAGAACAGATTGCGTCATGCATTTCTCTGGGGCCTCCGAAACCTCTGCGATTGCTGTCTCTTCCCCTGAAGGAGTTTTCTCTGTCATTAAAAGCCATTTCTTTCACCTTCGCTTATAGCGGATAGTAAATAGTTTAAAAATAAGACTGTATATTACTCTTTGATTAAAAACAGAAAAATTAGTTTTTAATAACAGATTATACATCTCTTTATTTTCACGCTTAGTATACTGTCAAATTATATAAGTCTTACTCATAAAAACCAGGATCAATCAAATTGGACTTTTCTCCTCAGAATAACCTTTATTTAACCCCAACATTTTTATTTTTTTATAGGCAGTCGTTTACTGCAGGAATTACAGTTGAAAGTTCAACTTGATAAGTAAGATAGAGAATATAGAAAGACAGAGAAGATAAAGAAATTAAATAATAAACTAACAAGATTAAAAGGATTAACAGCAAGTTGAGTGATTAATGAATTAATAAAATTAAAGATAAATTATATTGACTAAAAATTATTGACTAAAAATGTTTAAACGTTTTAATAGGTTAAAGTTAAACATTTAATTAATAAATATGAAAACAAAGAGAGAGATTTAACCGAAAACTGGTAAATCCTGAATATATAATTATGACGGTATAATTTCTTCGAGATAATATAGTTTTATTATAGCTATATAGTTTTACTATATTTATATAGTTTATTGTATTTATATAGTTTATTGTATTTGTTATATGCTATTGCTATTACTTATCTTAGGTATCCTTTTCTCTCAAGCCATTCGACCTGAGGTCTTGTGTATTTCCAGATCACATCGGCTTTGGAATCCTGAATTTCCCAAGGAGCAACGATTACTACGTCTCCCTCGCGGATCCACATTTTCTTATTCTTTGATCCTGGAATTCTGCCCATGCGAACGACTCCGTCCATACACTGTAATGTAACTCTTTTTGAGCCAAGTAAACTTGAAACTGTTGCCAGAACTTCATGGTTTTCCTTGCGCGGAGTACGTACCCTTGTCACTTCCTGAGTAGAGGTAGCGAGACTTCCGGTTCCTGCTTTTCTCTTTCTTATATTGCTTCTATAGTTTGCCAGGTTGATTCCTCATAATGTTATTTGTTTAGTTATTGTTTTAGTGTTTGCTCGATTTTTAAGGCTTTTCAAGCTTTCTACCTACGAATGCCTCTGGTACTTTGACTTTAAGGTTCATAAATAGATAGGAATTAAAGAACCTCTAAGAAATCTAGATCTGTGAAACCTCCTGAACTTGAGGAAATTTCCGCGCTTTAAAAATCCTTGAGGACTTTCACTTACTCCCTAACTTACAGACTGAGAGTGTGCTTCCAAATTCTTTAGAATATATTTACATAGAGTAAATAAATTGTGCAAAAATAAAAAATATTGGATTAAGAAATATTGGATTTTTATAAAATTTAGGATTCTGATTCCTTTTACCGTTATAAGGTAAAAAAGGGAGCAGGTGTTGATAATTTTATGATCAACCCTTCACTCTGAATTTACTTTAAAAAGTTTTACTTTAGAATTTCCTGTGGTTAGGCAGGCAATCTCTGCAATAAACCGGTCTTCCTTCTGTTGGTTTGAATGGAACTTCTGTCTCAACACCGCAGTCAGAACAGGTTACCTTGTGCATTTCTCTGGGGCCGCTGTTGCCGCCTCTGAATCCTCCCCGGTTGCTGTTTCTATTGCCTCCACGGTAAGAATTCCCTCTGTCATTAAAGCTCATTTTCGTTTCACCTCCGCTTGTAACGGATACATGTAATCGATAAAAACATGATAGGATATAACTTATTATTTAAAAACGAAAATAGAGTTTTTAATAACAGTTTATATGTCTCATTATTTTTACGAAATATGAATTTATCTTTATGGTATATAAGGCTAATCCACAACGACCATCAAGATTAGAAGCGGTTTCTCAAAAAGGAATAGAGTCTGTAATAGGGTTCATTAATAGAAATAAATGGAGTTTGGAAACCTGTTGCAGAAAGGTTTCCAGTGATATTATAAAACAATAAAAAACAAAAATCCGAAATTTTTGGATTTAAAACTTTCTGTGGTTTGGTAGGCAGTCTCTGCAGTAAACCGGTCTTCCTTCAGCTGGCTTGAATGGAACCTGGGTCTCTACACCACAGTCTGAACAAACTGCAGGGTACATTTCCCTTGGGCCACTGTTGCCGCCTCTGAATCCTCCCCGGTTACTGTCTCTGTTTCCCCGGTTGTTGTCTCTTCCCCTGAAAGAGCCTCTGTCATTAAAACTCATTTTCGTTTCACCTCCGCTTATAGCGGATATCGTCTAGATTGCTATAAAAATAAGATCTATACATCTTTTTATTAAAAACAAAAATGAAGTTTTTAATAACAGATTATATGCCTCTTTATTTTTACTGCCACTATGTCCGTAGCTCTTATATTATATAAACGTATCTGTAGAAAGCTCAGGAATATAACAATGAAAGCTTGAATAAACAGAAAAATTTTTGTGCCTTCAGCTGCTGTTTAACTGAAAAAGCGTATATAGTTTACACTTGGGAAGCATGGTGAATAAATTCTCAGGTTATATTATTTATATTGAACTTTTTGAGTATGTATTCATATAATTACTGAATTATAGGATTTATGTAAACATTGATATATAATCCAGTGAGGGTTAAACCTGCTCATCAGGCTTTTGAGACCAGAATAGAAAATAAGAATAAAATGTCGTGTTAATAGAGTGTTAATAGGGTGTTAATAGAGGCTGAAATAATGCAGAAACAGGAAGAAATGGTTAGACAACTGGCGCAAAAAATAACTGATTTTATTGAACCTATTATCACCTATCTGATCGTCGGGTCCAAAAAAGCGGCTGAAGAAGCCTGCAGACAAGTGGGACCTGACGTTTGGGAGACTAAAAGAAAACTATGGGATAAATTATGTTCGATAGAGTGTGTTGAATTACAAGAAGCTGCAAGAGATATGATTGTTGCACCCTCTGATACTGAAGTAAGGCAAGTTTTGATCCAGGAGATATTAAAGTTGCTTGAAAGGAACCCTGATTTAGCTAAAGAAATTTCATCTTCTATGGAGGAAGAATCAGTAAAGAGGCTAGTGACCGAAGATGGTTTGGCCAAAATTATAAAACAGGACTTACAACAAGGTCCACAGCAAACTTTGATTGATAGAATCCGAGTATTTGAAGAATTAAACAAGCTGCTTGAGGCATTCGTAGCAAGAAATGTTAATTCTCAGGTTCCTGAGCGATTTGAAGTGTCAGGTATCGAAAAACCTGATCAGGGTTTGGGAACTGTAGGCAAAAAAAGTGCCAGCACCTTACGAATTGAACAAATCGCAGATATTAGACAAATCGCAAGAACTGATTTTGCAAGAGCTGAAGTTGCAAAAACCAACCTTGTAAAAACGAACTTTGCAAAAGCCGATGTTGAACTTCAAAACGAGTCTCAAAAGACTCAGTTCTTTCTATCGCTTATCTCTCGCCTAGAGGGACCAAATAAAGATGAAATCATGGAAAAAGCCCTTGATTTTGCCTCCAGGATCCAATATGGAGACCTAAGAGCGCAGGCTCTTTCCATGGTTATACCCTATTTGAATGGTCCAAAGAAAGCCAAACTTATCGAAAAAGCCCTTGACTCTGCATCCCATATCCAAGATGAAGATGAAAGAGGACTTGTTCTTTCTTCGTTCCTCCCTCACCTCAGAGGGCCAAGCAAAAAGGAGTTTATAGAAAACGTCCTTGGCTCCTCCTTCTACCTTAAATACGGGGATGCAAAGTTCCAGATCCTTTCCTCGCTCACTCCGCATCTTTACGGTTCGAGAAATAAAACGGTTATTGAAAAAGCCCTTGAATTGGTAACGGTGGTTTACTCTGACTATCAAAAGGTACAAGCACTTTCTTTTCTTATTCCGTACCTGAATGGGCAGGAAAAAGAAGAAGTTATAGAGCACGCCCTTGAATTGGCATTCAATCTTAAGGATAAAGATATGAGGCCCGAAGCCCTCTCATACGTTCTTCCATACTTGGATGAACCACGAAGAAAAGAAATTCTTGAGAATGCCCTTATTCTGGCATCCTTGATTAAATCAGAGTGTCAAAAAGCTGAAGCTCTATCTTCGCTTGCTACATATCTTGATGAACTGGAAAGGCATTAAAGAAGAAGTTATGGAAAAACCCTGAAAGTCTTTGAAAGAATGGACTGCCTGAGCTTTTCCATCTTTTCCCTTGCCGCTGCAATTTTTGCTTCTGTCCACGCACACTTTTATATAACTCTAAATTTACTTTCTGCCATGAGCAGTGGTAAGATCAGAGCAAACATTAAAGAAGGGATGAAGGTAGGGATTGTCTTAAAACAAGACCAGAGAACCGGAAAAATTACCCGAGGCATTGTAAAACGAATATTAACCAATTCTTCAACTCATCCGCATGGGATAAAAGTTCAATTAATGGATGGCCAAGTTGGAAGAGTTAAGGAAATCTATTCAAAAACTGAAAAGTAAGTACTTTTTTCAAAGAAACGGAGTTTCTTTATTTATTTCTTTTATTTTTTGATTTAAATCTCACATTCTGCTTCAAGTTGGATCCAGCCGGCTTATTCAGGTTCTTTACGCAAGTTTGAGGTCGTAGATTGACAGCCGAGTCTATTGAGATAGATATATCGGTTTATTTATTCTTTTCAAAATCTTAACAGGTATATTCGAGAATAAGAGGATGAAAAATAATTTAAAAGCTTTATTTATGTTTAAAAGCTATTTTTTAATTAGAATAAGGATTCTTATATATTATCTTTTAATCTTAAATTCCCATCGTTTTATATAAAGGGAAATAAAGTATTATCAAGTTTTAAAATCTCTGGCAAGGAACAATTCAGAGACTATTGAAAAAAGTATACTTATATTCTAATTTTACAATTTGAGATTTATTCCTGGCGCGCCTCCCTAATGAGTAAAGTCAAAAATTGGGAAGCTAAACCGGAATTCGAAGTATTTAGAATTTAAAGAAAAAAGTCTTAAAAGTGGAAGAAAATACATTGCGCTTCTGCTGCTTTAGAATAACGTCGCTTACTCTGATTCCTTTCAGAACACTGCAGCAGAGGCCATTAATAAGTCAGACCTACAAAAGTAGGTTGTTGGAATGAAAAACCTGAGTGCAGTGAGTGGTAGCAAAACGAATTCAAATACCATAAGTGAGGCTTTATTCCTTCCACGGAAGAAGCTTTCAGGCACTCCCTGAGGGCGGTTTCAGGGGCTGCCTGAAATCCCTTTCTTATATTTAAGTTGGTGTTTTCAGGAGAAAAATATCTCCACGAAAATTGCTTTCAGGCTGAAATAACTATTTTCAGGTTATTCTATCACTGAGATTGAGCCCGATTACCCCTACCACGACAATAAAGAGAGAAATCATTTTTAGAAAATTAACAGGCTCCCTGAACCAGAAAATTCCGACCACAGTGATGAGCGCGGTTCCGAGCCCTGCCCAGATTGCATATGCAATGCTTACATCTATACCTTTAAGGGCTAGGGTAAAAAAGAAAAAACTGATCCCATAAAAAACGAAGATCAAAATCGAAGGAAGAAGTCTTGAAAAGCCCAGGGAAAGTTTCATACATGTAGTCCCACAGACTTCGAATACAATTGCCAGCAAAAGCAGGTAATAAGAATTCATTCATTTATTCATTCATTCATTCATTATTTTTCGTCTTCTTATTTTAATTCTCTCATCAGTAGTTATTTGCTATCTATTTTTGAGCCAATCTAAACTCTTTTCCTTAATTATTTTTACTGCCAGCTAAAATCGAGAATCAATACATATAAGAGGAAACCTGCCAGATTGGAATATTGTAGATAAGAAATCTTGAAAATAATAAGGCGTTAGAGCAGAAGTTGGTGGGAATTCTTGAGTAAGCAGTTAGAGATACACAATAAAACTTTCAGTGAGGTTTCCGATGAGAGAATAAAAGCTGCAAAACAGCTGGGATCCATTTTCGAGGCATTACCTGACCGAAAGCAAGCTTTTGAAGATCTATTAAGGCTTTGTTCAGATGAAGATGATGTAGTTCGGGTAGAAGCTGTGAATTCCCTTGTAACGGTTTTTCCAAATGTGCTGGATAGGGAGCTAGTATGGGATAAATTTCTTAATCTGACAGCTTATCCGGAAGAATCGGTAATGACGGCTGCAGCTAATGCTTTAGTCAGTGTTTTTACTCTCATGCCGGACAAAAACAAGGCCTGGAGAGATCTTGCTGGGCTGATTAACTCCAGGTCAAGCATGGAAGATGTAAAGAGGGTAATCATCAGCTCGCTTTATTATTTAATCAAGGAAAATCCTGATAAACAGCAGGTTTGGAGAAACCTGCTTGAGATGGCAGCTTCGGAGTATTTTTATGTGCGGGAGAAGTCAGCTTCGCTTTTAAGCTTTGTCTTTACGGAGCTGGCGGATGAAGAAAAAGAAGAAGCCTGGAATGAGGTACTGAAGCTGGCTACCGAGTCTGCCGATGAAAAAGTCAGGGAGCAAGCTGCACGAGTTCCTGGAGTTGCCTATGTGCAAATGCTAGAAGAGAATAAAGGCAAGATGGGGAAATGTAACTCCGGAGAGCTAGATAAGCCATGGGAGAAATGCGAATTTGTAGACAAAATTAAACCTTGGGAAAAAAGGGAGTCAGAAGAAATTTGCAAGTTTGGGGAAAATGGTAAATTCGGAGAAAGTGGCAAGTCAGGAGAACGAATTAAATCCGGGATAAAATATAAGTCTGAAATAAAAAGTAAACCTGAATGTGAGCCTGAAAGTGAACTTTATGAAAGTAAACCGGAGATAAAAAGTAGACCTGAAATCGGTTATGAATCTGTGCTAGAGAGAGACATTTTTCTCCAGAAGGACGTGGTTAGTCCATTAAGTCCTAGCTTTTCAGGGAAAAAAGAAGAATCAGATAACATGCATGTTATAGAAAAAGATCATAAAAAGCTTGCATCTGACTTTTCTGGGCTTAAAATTAATAACATGGGATACATACGAAAAAAAGATATGGCAGACCTGTTTACCAGGTCAGGTTCTGGTCTTCCGGATAAAGAGGAAGTTATACACAGGCTTATTAACCTGAGTTCGGACTCGGATTTCCAGAGGCGAAGAGACTCAATAGAAGCTCTGCTTGCTGCTTATTCACGATATACCGACAGAACGCAGGATATCTGGGACGAACTTCTTAACCTTACCAGGGATGAGGACACAGGCACCAGAAAAGATGCTGCAAACCTACTTTCTGATGTTTTTCCAGCAATTGTGGATAAATCCACAGCTTTTTTTGACCTTGTCAAGCTTACTGAAAGCCAAGACTCCCAGCTTCGAAAGAGAGCAGCAGAACTTCTTGCTGCTGCTTTTGCTTATCTTGAAGATAAACAGGCAGCCTGGGACGAACTTGTAAGGCTTGCATCAGTTGAAGACAGGGAAGTTCGGAAAGGAGCTGTTCTTGCCCTGTCTTCAGGCTATAAAGAGATTCCCGATAAAGAAAAAGGCTGGAAAGACCTGTTTAGACTTTCAAACCATACCGATAGCTTTGTGCAAAGAGGGGCAACACGGGCGCTTGGGCCTGCTTTTTTCCATGTGCCTGATAAAACCCAGGCTTGGAGAGACCTGCAAGCGCTCACTGACAATCCGTACGTTTATGTTCGAAGATATGCTTTCCGTTCGCTTGGAAGGGCTTCTCTCTGGAGGGCATTAAAAGCAGAAAATGAGGCAACTTATATTTTCGGGCTGAAAGAAGCCGTCAATTACTTTAAAAGAGCATCCGAAGCCCCTATTGGCTTCCATATCCCAGAGTTCTATCATCCTTTTTATCAGGCCCTTTTATTCATTCTTTTCAGTGACAGACCTGGCATAGTAAAACTTGAAAGTGAGCGATACCTTTCGAAAATGACCGATGAAGTCATGGAGCTGGGTGAAAACCAGAAACTTCTTGAGATCTTCAAACAGTTTGCAGGGCTTCTCAGGCGCGCAGGAAATCTCTCCCCTGGCGATCTGTCAGGACAGAAAAAACTGCTTCAAACCTCTATTTTAGCTTTTGACACATTTTTAAATCTTTTAGAAAGTAAAGAAGAGGAAGTTATCTTTGCTCAGAAAACTATGAAAAAAGAAAAGAATGTGGAAAAAGAATACTCGAACCTTGGAAAAGCACTTCTGGAAAAGGTTGAGAAAAAGAAATCATCCTTAATAAAAGACCTTAAAATGAAAAAATTCTGATTTAATGGAAATTGATGACTTCATAAATCCCTTACTTGTTAATTTATAATTCCGAGTAAATAGATTTAAAGAAAAAGAGAGGTAGCTGTATCTGAGGCGAATACCTAATCGTTTTTTTCTTTTTGTTTGGATTATTTATAGTTTTACCTCAATATAAAGATTAAAAGATTATCATTATCGTTAACTGGAGGGGTGTTGAACGATACATCTATGGGAATATGATTCTCGCAAGCTTGATGGCTTTAACTTGCCACAGTTGATGGGCGAACTTGAGAGAATAGGAAATGAGGGCTGGGAATTGGTTTTGATAAGAAACGATATTAATGAGGAAGGTGAAGTAACCGGAATTTTCAAGCGGCAAAAGAGTGAGACAATATCCATATAACAACTCTATTATCATTTTACTATTTTTATCTTCAATATTTTTACTAGCTTGAAAATTTTAACTTTAACTTGTTTAGATGAAAGGTTACGTTCTCATCTGGAAAAATTCTGGAAGTTCCGAACGGCACTTATAGATCTTGTTCAGGAAGAGGTTTGGTACTGGACTCACGGGTTGCGAGCTTATTATCTCTTCATTTTTAATGTAGTTTTTTGGAGTAGGCGTTGAAATATTTCTTGTGGAATAGGTCTTGCTATGTGGTCCTGTAGATGAGAACGCAAGTCATACTAGGTTCTGACTATATATAATATTTTTAATAAATAATATTGTTTTAGCCTTATTTTATTGGGATGATAGTCTAGCTTTTCTTCATTGGTTTAACTTTATATCATTGAACTACAAGTACAGATGTAGATATTACAGCTGATTATTCGGTTGACATGAAAAATAGATTAACTAGCTTAATAGGACTGATTCATCGAATTCAGTCTAAGGATCTCTTAATAAAAACTAGTTTTAACTGGATTATTTATTAATAGGAATCATAAAATTCCTGAAATTTCTTTTAAAATTAGGTCGCGTTCTCACCCAAAAAAACCTTGGAGTTCCAAACGATATTTAGGTATTTAAGAGACTCACTTTGCTTTAGTTGGGGAAGAGTTTTGAGGTACTTTGACTCATGGGTTGCGAGTTTCTCTTTCTATCACTTTACTGTGGAGTATGTTCCGAAATAGTTTTGTTTGCCAGTGGGGTGTTAAAAAGATGAGAACGCAAGTCATACTATGCATTCAATGTATATAATATTTTTAACAGATAATTTTCTTTCACTATTCTTTTTTTCTACATCTTTCTAACTTTAGTTCATTGATTGAATACGTTGTCATTAATCTAATAGTTATATTAATGCACTAGCCATACTATTAATGCACTAACCATACTTAAAAAGAAATTAAAAACTATAAAAAATAAAGAAAAGAAAAATCGTCATATAACAAGTATTTTTCGAACGATGACACGAAATGATCACTTAGATTACTATCCTATTGAGGTAGTTGGTGATATTTTGTGGATATTTGAAGGAGCTAATCTTATAATAAAAAGAAACAGTGAGGTTTAACTAAAGCAACTTTTGAAATGAGATTATGCATAACTCAAAAATTGGATTATATTCTTATTAATATACAACTTTTTGAATTTAGTGCGAGGGATGGGATTCGAACCCACGAAATCCTTCGATACCAGATCTTAAGTCTGGCGCCTTTGACCTGGCTGGGCAACCCTCGCGCTTTGAAAAAACAGTTTTTTTGAGCCGCAAAGATTCGTTGTACGGACATGCTTTAAATAAAGTTAAATTATTTAAAGTTTATTCTCTAATTCATGGAAATTACATTTCTTGGCACTGGAGTTGCGATTCCACAGAAGGATCGGGTACAGTCCGGAATACTTGTGAGACTGGAAGAAAAACCATTACTTATCGACTGCGGAAGCGGCGTATTGAGTAGATTTCCTGAAGCTGGAGTTCCCCACACCGAGGTAGATACGGTATTGCTCTCGCATCTTCACCTCGACCACGTAGCTGACCTGCATCCTCTTATCAAGGCAAACTGGCTCCGCGGAAGTACCAGTATGAAGGTTTACGGGCCTGAAGGAACCGAAGACTGGTTTTCAAAAGTGCTAGACGCTTATGAATATCTGCTGGAAAAGGTGGATGTAGATGTTATTGAGCTCTTTCCAGGAAAAGAATTTACTCCCGAGGGGTTTGACTGCGAGATTAGCTGCACGGCAGCCAAGCATAGCACTCCAACTCTAGCTTACCGCGTGACTGGAGAAGACGGCGAATTTGTTTACTCAGGAGACACTGAACCCTCCAGGGAAATAATGGAGCTTGCAGTTGAAGCTGACCTTCTGATTCACGAGTGCTCGTTTCCCTCAAGCATGAAAGTAACAAACCACACCACCCCCAGGACACTCGCAGACCTCCTAGAAGAATATAATAAGGAGATTGGAAGTGTCTGCCTTACTCATTTTTATCCGGAAATGCGAGGGCATGAAAGAGAAGCAATGAACTACCTGAAAGGGTATTTTGAAGGAGAAGTGATTCTTGCTGAAGACCTGATGAGACTTGAGTTATGACAAAGCACAAAGTAAACTATTAAGTATAAAGTGAGATACAGGACGCAAGTTAAACTTTGGCTGTAAAAAAGCTTGTATTGTTAAAATGAGTGACTATCCGAAGGATGATTTTCAAATTCTTCGGCAGTCCACCGATTTTACGCTTCAAATATCTCTAAAACACAAGTTATTACTCTACCACTGGTGATTATCATGGCGAGACTGCTCTCAGAAATGGATATAGGCATTCTAAAAACCGTTGCTCCGGAGTGCGAGGGGTATCTTTGTTCAGGCTCAGGAATGGCTTATCGTTCCATACTTCCTCCACTGGCAAACCACTATGCAAAAGATGCTCAGGATTTCCTGAGAAGGATAAAGTTGCTATCAAGATATGATCTTGAATATCTTGTCAGGCTGATCTTATCAGGAGAAGAAAGCCTCGGCTGCGTACCCTTTGATTACATCGAGCTTTTCATAGAAAATGTCTCTGAGAGATTGGGTGAGGAAATAGCAGCTCAGGTCAGGAATTCCTATAATAACTCAGAATGCTCTGATTAAGTTCTGTAATTAAGTCATTTAAAATATTAGGAAACGTAGAGAAGGACAAAAAGAAACACTGTTCATAGAGAAACGTAAAGAAAGAAAAAAGAAAAGAAAGAGAAATTCGATAAAACGAGAGACTGATAAGAGCTTACAGAGATTATGATGCAATATAGCTAAGGTAGTTTGATAACTCCTAGTAGTTTGATAATCTTCTTAGTCTGTGTAAGCTCTCTAATTAAAGCTTCTAATTAACAAAAATCTGTTTATGCCCTCCCATATTTATCTTCAAGTCTTTCAATATCGTCTTCTCCAAGATAGTCTCCACGTGAAATTTCAATAAAAACAAGGTTTTGGCCGCCTATATTTGTAACTCGATGAATCTCTTTCACAGGAAGATCGACCGAGTCTCCGGGAAGAACCCTGATTTTACTCCCATTTTTAGTTACAAGCCCCTCTCCACTGATTATATACCAGTGTTCGCTTCTATGAGAGTGACGCTGGAGTGAAATTTCACCCTGAGGTAGAACAGTTAGACTTTTTACTTTATATTCAGGCTTCTGCATAAGTACTTCATAAAATCCCCAGGGCCTTTTTTCCTCAAGTTTGCATTTTTCAAGGATGGTTTCATACACTTTAATGTAATCGTCTACCATCCTGTCGACTGAAAAGCGTTTTTCTACACTTTCCCTGCAGTGTTTGCGGGATATGGTGTCTAGCTTTTGCACAGCCTCTGCAGCTTCATCAACGTTATTGACCAGAAATCCAGTCTCTCCATCCTGAATAAGCTCTGGCATCGAACCTCTGTTCATTGCAATTACAGGCGTACCGCTAGCCATAGCTTCAACTATACCAATCCCAAATGCCTCGTCATAATTAATCATGTGTAGCAAAGCACATGCATTTGACAGGAGTTCCTTCTTAAACTCAGGGTCAACATGCCCTTCATAAATAATCTGCTCATTGTCTACATAAGGCTGGACTTCTTTTTCAAAATAAGCCTGATCTGCAATGAAACCGGCGATTCTAAGCTTTCTGCCAGTCTTTTTTGCGACTTCTATTGCTTCTTTTACACCCTTGTCTTTATGCAGGCGTGATAAAAAAAGAAGATATTCATGTGGTTTTTCGTTAAAATGAAAACTTTTTATGTCAATTCCGTGCCGGACTGTTGCTATATAGTCCAGGTCGCGACACCTGTAGGCATCACTTATGGATACATAAAATGTGCTATTATTATATTTTTTATAGACAGGCAAAATTTTCCGTGAAGATATTCCATGGATTGTTGTTACAACAGGGGTGTCTACAAGCCCACTGTAGGTTAGAGGGAGATAATCAAAATGGTTGTGTATTATATCAAACTCTTTTGCCCTTTCAAAAACTTCGGATATGTGCAGCCCTTCATATACCTTTGTGATCATATCTTTGTCTTCCTCATAAGGTCTCGGGCACACAGCATGAAGTTTCGCGGCTGTATGAGAATCAGCTGTTGCGAATAATGTAACATCAATGCCCCGTTTTACCAGTCCTTCAGTTAATAAAGATACTATAGATTCCCAGGGACCATATTTTTTAGGTGGCGTGCTCCAGGCAATCGGAGATAACATCGCAATTCTTATACTAATACCCCCAATATAATTCAAATCCCCAAACTTAACTTCCCCAAGCTTAACTTCCCCAAACTTAGCTTCCTCAAGCTTAGCAGCTAAAAATCTAACTTAACCGTTTAATTTTAGCCATCTCTTTTAAAATTATTGCTTTTATTTAGCTTATTTAAAATTTTTTATTTTTGATTACTTTATTTTAATTTTAAATTTTGTGTGCTTTATTTCAACTTGGAATACCCTCTTTTCGGATCAGTGGAACCTTCTATATCTTCTTCAAACCATCTACAGTACTCATCAGGGCATTGTTTCTCAGGACACGAATGAATATATCTCAAGACATCATTAATTTTTGCTGTGGCTAACGATACTGAGGTATCAGCACTTCCGTAATAAATTCGGAGTTCATCATCTACTGTGACCCAGCCACAGGGGAAAACAACATCATTGACGTCTCCGCTGCGTTCATACATTTCACGTGGTCCGAAAACCCAGCCTTCTGATCTGTGGAGCACTTTTCTAGGATCATCAGGATCAAGAAGGGCAAGTCCAAGCCGATAACTTGCCTTAGCTGTTGTCTGGCGCACCCCGTGATACATAACGAGCCATCCGTCAGACACACGGATTGGCTGTGGAGATAAACCTATCTTGTTTGCATCCCACCATCCGCCTTCTCTGGCATATAGAAGAACTTCGTGATCTCCCCAGTATTTCATGTCCGGGGAAAAAGAAATCCAGATGTTCGCCTTTACACCTGTCATTGCAGATACAGGTCTGTGTAACATTGCCCATTTGCCGTTAAACCTTACAGGAAAAACAGCAGCATCTTTATTTTCTGGCGGTAGGGTAGCCCCTACTCGATCAAAATAACGGAAGTCTTCTGTGAAGGCAAGTGCAGTTAAGGGACCCGAATCTGAAAAAGCCGTATATGCCACAGCCCACTTCCCCATCTCATCTATGTAAGTTATGCGTGGATCTTCGATACCATATATTTCTTCAGGGTAATTTATAGGATCTGGAGCAAAGGTTGGTTCAGAATCAATTTCCCAGCCATCAATCCCGTTTTCACTTCTTGCTATTGTAAAGTGAGAAAAACCCCTGTGATCTTCGACACGCACAAGCAAAAGAGTTATACCATCAACTATAGCAGCTGCTGGATTAAACACCGAATGGGCCCTATAAGGCCAATCGTCAACAGTTAGTATAGGATTTCTACTATACCTTACAAATAACTCTCCATGGTCTTTCCAGATCATAATCCTCTCACTCCATCTGATCTACTGACAAAAAGCTCTTTCTTTTCTGCAAAGTTTCGTCGTCTACCTCATTGTTAACTCTGGACTGCAGGATTGCACTGAAAGCTTTACTCGTGTGTTTGTTTAAAGAGCTCAAAGCCATAAGGAAACAAATAACAGATTCTGCACCCTGATTACAATTCATACCATCGCGGTTGAGCCCGTCACAAACTGCGCCTGTGGAATAATCATACATAACAGTTTGCAAACGATTTCTTCCTAGGAAATATTCAAAAGAATATCTTGCAAGATCCAGATATTTTCTCTCACGCACAATCTCATAAGCCGAAACGTAGGCTTGGGTCAGATAGCCTGCTTCGATAGGTTGCTGGTCAAAAATCGGCTTTTCCCCGCTATAAGAGTACCAGCCATCGTTCCCAACCATGTCAAAGAAGTCACCTTTCCACTGGATTTCAGTAAGAAAGTCCAGGGTAGCAAGGCCAACCTTCCGGTAGGTCCGATCTTTGGTATAATTGTACGCTAGTAAAAGGGACTCACTCAGCTTTGCATTGCTATATGTTACTATAGGTTCGAACCAATTCCAGTCTTCTTTATGGTTAGCCTCGTATAAATCGACTAAAGAATTCGCATGGTTGATAAATATAGATTCAAAGGCATCTTTACTTATAAGGGAGTCTATGGACTTGACTGCATCCCTGCGTGAATTAAACACTGATTCAAACTCATCGACATTCACGCCTGTCCTGAGCATTTCATACAAACCGCACATGGTGTAGGCTTTTGCTCTCGGATAGTTTAGATTCTCCATTTCAAACCTGGCTCTGCTTATAAGGGTATGGGCAAGCGTGCGCATATTTTTTGAGAGATATGGGCAGCTTATCACATGTCCAAGCCCATAGATTGCACGAGCGAGAGTGTCTTCACTGCCCTTCTCATCCAGAAATTCCCTTTTATAACTCATGAAGTTATGGAAATGTCCTGTATCGGTTTGAGCATGTTCAAGAAAGCTCATGTATGTGGTTAATAGTTTCCAGAATTCCTCTGCCTTCTTCTGGTTGTCTGTTAACTGTGTCAGGGCAACAAGAGCTCGGCCTATATCATCAGTACTGTATCCATAATGACGAGCCGGTATACCAAGATTGGTATGTTGCATAATGCCTACATCATCTGTCAATAGTTTGAGATAATCAAGTTTTACTTCAGGCAGCTGGCTTGGAAGGAAACTGAATTTGTTAGACGTTCCTAGGTAGGTATTGTAGTTCTTTAAGGCCTTGATGAAAACAGTATTATATTGTTTACCTACGTTTTTCCATGTCATTTTTCTACCAAAATCGTATGCTTTTTTGCGCATATTATCACACTCTTCTGGATTTTCAATTAAATGCAAAAGGGATTTTTTAAAGCCATTCGTGTTTCCGAAATCTACAATGAGTCCACGTTTGTCGGAAAGCATTTCCTGAGCATACCAGTAAGGAGTGGAAACTATTGCTTTTCCCATGCCAATTGCATAGGTTAGAGCGCCGCTTACTATCTGTTCTTTAGAAAGGTAAGGAGATACGTAAATGTCACTGGCAAGAATATAATTACATAGCTCTTCTTTTTCAACAAACTTGTCATGGAAGATTACATTCTTCTCAAGCCCAAGTTCTGAAACCTTATTCTTGAGATATTCCCTATATTCTTCTCCAAAGTTTTTTTTAATTATAGGATGCGTAGCACCCAGGATAAGGTAAACAAGGTCAGGATACTCACTAACGACTTCTGGAAGCGCATCAAGCACACTTTCAATACCTTTATTTTGACTGAGTAGGCCGAAAGTTAGAACAAGTGGAGCTCCTTTCAAGCTCAATGTTTTTTTATACTTATTGCAGTTGTTAAACGGATAGTCGGGTACTCCATGGAAAATTAATTCTATCTTGTCCTCTGGAGCCTTATAAACGTCTTTTAACATATCCACTGCAGTCTGGCTCATTACAATCAGTTTTTCGGAATACCTGATGAGTTTTTCTGTGGATATCCGGTATTCAGGTTTAGGTTCCCGGATTATAGTGTGCATTGTGCTTATTACAGGTTTGTTGATACCTGAAAGAAGAGCAAAAATGTAGTCTCCCGCGTTTCCCCAGAAAAGCCCAAATTCATGCTGAAGACATACAATGTCAACATCAGATTGGTTTATATAATCTGCAGCCCGGTAATAGTCCTCGATCCTATCTCTTTGAATTTGAAAAACGACTTCATCAGGATAATTATAGGATTCAGAAGGATCGTTCAAAGCAATTACCTCACAATGAACGTCTTTGTATTCCCCGGATACTGAATTTAAAAGATCGGATGTGAATGTGGCAATCCCACATTCTTTTGGAACATAGGTTCCTATAAATAAAACTTTAAGTTGCTTATTCAATTAATACCCCCTAAGCTCAAAGTACTCAGTTTATGCTCTACCTTACCAGTTACATAATTCCCCAATTACATACGATTACTCCCTATAATACTCTATAATCTATATATTAGTGTAAAGAGTATATTGATAACACCCATTCCGGCCTTGGATTTATGCTATATAAAATTTATCTCAAATCTGCGATTATGATGAGCAAATATATAGCTAAGAATCCACGATATATTGTCATTTGTCAGACGCAGTAATCACTAGTATCTCAAATGATCGTCAGACACAGTAATCACTAGTTTCTCAAATGATAACTAAATAACAATGAATTTATAATCCCCACCCAATCACTCGCTTTGCTAATCTTCATCAAAGTGAGTAATAAAATATTGATTAGACCTATTGATTGTATCCAATGATATTTAATATTATTTATAAATATAATTATGTTAGTTAATTGGACAAATCAAAAGATAATAAGGGAAAGATAGTGCCAAAAAAGCTAAAAGATAATTTTTGCTGGCATTGGGGCGTTTCCGAATCATGTGCCCGTTTCAACCTTGAATTTTAGCTTTTATTCATTGTTTTTTCTGTCAGAATCTTTTTTCTGTTATCTATTTTAAATTCTTTGATATTTATTGGTTTTTTATCTATACTGGCCTATCTAAATCTGAATATATTTCAATACTAATCATTTCAATATTAATAAATAAATATAAAACAAAAGATATGAGATCTAATTTCTTCTTGTAGAGAAAATCTGAACCCTTAGACTCAAGAGGTTTGTAGCTCTTAGAATGAAGAGCTCTGAAAATTACTTTTAATCAGGAATTACGAGAGTCAAAAGCCTGAAAAATAATCTATAAAATGAGTGATTGTTTGAGAGACGTCAATTTACTGACTAGGCAGCTAGATGAGTGTTTATATAAATTGGTGCGACATGGGCTGCTGTCTTTTGCTATATGGATTGGTCGAGTTATCGCAAAAACTCTTGACGCGTGTGCCTTCCCTGAGTTCATGGATCGCTTTTGGCAAATTATTAAGCTTAATACCAGGAGCCTTACCGCAATAGAAGAACAGGAAGCTCGAAGTGTATTTGGAAACAGAATCAATTACCGGAAGGTACGTATCGACGAAACCTCATTCATTGCCTGGTTAGGCGCAAGACTCAACAAATGCTTAGGTATGGGAGTTGCAACCTTCCATACAATCAACTTCAATAGAAGGCTTAAAACGGCATCCGGCAGCTCCGATATGAAATGGCTTATACATGAATTAACCCATGTCGCACAGATGGAACATGCAGGTTCGCAATACTTAGTTGAAGCATTTCATGCACAGGCAAGTGCAGGGTACGCATACAGATTTGGCGAGAAAAAACATTTCTGTGAATATAATCGTGAGCAGCAAGCTTGTATCGTGGCAGATTATTATATTACACGCTGTTCAGGCGGCTCAACTGAAGTTTATGATCCATATATTGCAGAACTTAGAGCAGGAGAGATGTGAACTAAAAAGCTTTTACTTATTTTTGATTTTGCTTAATTTACTTCTCAATCAGGATGCATCATTATGCTTTAAAAATAAGTACAGATATAAATATAAATATAAATATAAATATAAGTATAAGTATAAATAAAATTGTACAATGATTTATGCTTTTTATATGGGTTTTGTATTTTATAAAATTAATTTGAAACTAAGTACTTCTCTCATAAATTTATGTCTTTTTATATGGTTTTATAACTATACGGTTCTCAGGATATGCGATTTTACTCCGCTTGCAAATAAATGCTTCTTCCATGTCAGCTACCATCTGCTGCGCTAACCTCGAAGGAATGCCCATTATCATCAATTCGGGAGGCAGCCAGGGATTTCCTGTAGGATCGACGGGTCCTACATAAGCTGAGTCTCTCGGTGTATTTTCAGCCATTCTTGCCGGAAAAGCAATCATCGTAGTGCAGGTAGGTCCTCCGGGTATTATTGTCTTAAAAAACGGATCAGAGCTACTGAACTGCGCTAGCCCGCAGAGATTCCTTATCTGCTCACTGCCCGCGAACAGGATAAAGGACTTAATAATTTCAGGTGCAAGGTCGTGAGTACACGGAGCAATAACAGTGTATTTCCCAAGTGGGATAATTTTTCCTGCTCGTTCTCTCTGCTCATCAAACAGTTCAGGAGTCGCCTTTAAATACTCAGCAGCTCCACCGCGGAAATCTGGCGTGCCAACAGTTACGAAGTACTTCAGTTTTGGATGTGGTTCTGCAAGTCCCATCCATACCAATCCGCCGATGCAGCACTGTTCATGGCCTGCCTCAACATAGAGTGGAGGCGTCTCTTCAAAGAAAGCGGAAATATAAATTGCCTTTGCTATACAGCGGTCAACCTCGTATGAAGGAATCGCTCCTTCAGGGATTTCATCCGTACCATAAACACATAAGGGACGTAATTTTAACCTGCCTGCTTTTATAAGCTTTTTCCCCAGTTCTTCAAGGCTTAACATATGAATCCACCTGTAAACTAACTAACTAACTAACTAACTAACTAACTAATTAACTAACTAACTAACTAACTAACTAACTAACTAACCAACTAACTAATTAATTAACTGACTAACTAACAATCTTCCTAAAAGATTGTTATTCTTTCAACCAGCCTTTATCGTTTTAGCAAGATCTTTACCCATATAACACGATTTCATCCCTCGTATAGTCTTGCTTCCGCGATATATTATAAATTATCCACAATTCTAAGGATAAATTATCATAATTCCAAGGACAATCTAGCTCATGACTGCTTGAGGTTGTTAAGTTTCGAAATCGGAAACTCAATTGGAGCGAGGAAAATAGAAATAACGTAAAAAAGAAATTAAAGGAAAAGAGATTTAATCTTCTCCTATCCATTCTTCAACTTTTTCCGGGTTATTTTCAACCCATTTTGCTGCGGCTTCTTCAGGCTTCATCCCATTTTCAATGCTCATCATGACAGCCTGGATATCATCATGGGTCCACTGGAAACGAGTCAGGATGTCGTAGAGATTTGGCTTTTCTTCTTTAAGGCCAAGCCTTGCAAGAGTTTCAACGTGGTCGGCATCACCGTATACGCCCTTCGGGTCGTCAAGGTACTTTAGGTCCCAGCGGTTGAATGCCCAGTGAGGGGACCAGAGAGTCACAGCTTCCCATTCTTCGGAGTCGACAGCTTTTTTCAGGGAGGCGGTCATTGCTGCGCTGCTGCCAGAGACAAGCTCCATTTCCAGATCATACTCGGAAATTGCAGTCTCTGAGGCTTGCATGATGCCTGCCCCAGGATCGATTCCTACTATCCTGCCGTTAAATTTTTCCTTTTCGGAATTAAGTTCCTCAATTGAATCTATGGTTACATAAGCTGGCACAACAAGCCCGATTTTGCAGTCTTCCAGGTTTGTCTGGACTGAGTCAACCCTGTCACCATAAGTTTCCCAGTAACTCTGGTGAGTATAGGGAAGCCAGGCCGAGGTTGTGAAATCGAACTGCCCACTAGCAACTCCTTGGTAAAGCGGACCTGCATCAACCGCAACTATTTCTACATTTTTATATCCTGCCTGTTTGAGCACCTGCTGCATCACGTTGGTACTTGCAATCTCCCCGTCCCATAAGACATATCCTATTTTCACAGGTTCGCTGAATTCTGATGCTCCTGTCATAGAGGAAGTAACTTCTACTCCATCTACGGCTTCATTTCCTTTTTCTGCACAGCCTGATGCAAAAAGGGTAAGCCCTATTAGCAGGCCAATTGCCAGAATCAATCCAAACTTTTTTATGCTCGAATTAAGTTTCGTATTGGTCAAAAATATCTACAACCACTTTTAAGTCTTATTCAATTTCTTTAGTCTTTCATTTGAGTTTTCAGGGGTTTGAATGAGTGATGCGCCTTCTTCCAAGAGTATAGAAGGCGACCCTGTAAAAGTAAAAAGCCCTATGCCAAACTAAGAGCCTTATCCAGAACGCCTTTTTAAAGAAGAAACAAGAAAAGAGCGTTTTTATTTGGGCTTTATTTGGCTTTATTTAGGCTTATTTGGGGCTGAGGTTCTGGGTAATTCTATCCAGAAAAACCGCGATTATGACAATAGCAAGCCCTGCTTCAAAGCCCATGCCAATATCTACACGCTGAATCCCAAAAAGGACCTGGTATCCAAGCCCTCTGGCTCCGATCATAGCAGCTATTACAACCATCGAAAGAGAGAGCATAATGCACTGGTTGACTCCGGCCATTATAGTTGGGAGCGCAACAGGCAGCTCAACCTTGGAAAGCTTCTGCCAGCCCGTGGAGCCAAAGGCGTCTGCAACCTCGGTAAGCTCTTTTGGGACCTGCCTTATTCCGAGACTTGTGAGCCTTATTACAGGAGGCATTGCAAAAACAACAGTTGCAATTATGCCAGGAACATTTCCAAGCCCAAAGAAGATGAGGGCAGGGATCAGGTATACAAAAGACGGCATGGTTTGCATGAAGTCAAGTGAAGGCTTTACTACATGGAAAAGCACTGTATTTTTTGCAGAAAGAATCCCCAGTGGAATTCCTATAATAAGTGCAAGCAGAGTAGATGAAAGCACAAGGGCAAGCGTCTCTATCGAGAGCTCCCAGAGCCCCATATTGTCGATAAGGAAAAAACCAAACGCAGTCCCTGATGCAAGTTTGATGTTTCGTTTTCCTACAAAGTATGAGAGCAGGAAAATTCCAAGGATAAAGAGTTCCGGGGGTAGGAAAAGAAGTGCATCTTTTAAACTCGAGACCAGAAAATCAAGCTGCTTGCTTGTGAGGTCAAGAAACGGACCAAAGTTGCCTTCAATCCAGCCCACCGCAAATTCAACCGCATCTCCGACAGGGAGCCGTAGGGTTAGCATATTTTCACCTCTGAGCCAGGTCCGGTGTCAGATATTAAAGGCGCTTTGGCAGCTGCTTCGGTAGACGCAGACCCAGTGTCAATTCCATCATTATTTATACCGCCTGAGATGTCTGGAATGCCTGAGCTTTCTGGTGGAAATCTAGCCTCATTCCCGGCTTTCCCTTCGGCTTCTCCTTTACTTTTGCTGATTGGATCCGTTTTCTCAGGAGGGTTCTCTTCAAACTTTTCTCCTGCAAATTTTTTTTCTTCTAAACTCTTTTCTTCAGAGGTTTTTTCTTCTGGATCTTTTTCTTCGAAAGCTGTGGCGTGTCCATTTTGTCCGGACATTGCAAGGGCTCCAAGTACTGTGCCCCTGACCATAATTCCAAGCAGTTTTCCGGAATCATTGACCACAGCAAGAGGATACTGGCTTTCCGCAATTAACGGGATTACGTCACTAAGAGGCAGATCCGGAGCTACCTGAGGAGGTTCCTGGATCATGGCATCTTCAAGGCTTTTTCCGGCTTTAAGAGCTTTAAGCGCATCACTTATCATAAGTATACCTCTAAGGCGCCTGTTCTTTCCTTCAACAACGTAAATCGAGGAGATTCCATGAGCCTTCATCAACTTAATCGCTACCCTGATCCCAGAACTGACGGACACAAATGGTTCAGGCCGTCTCATAACTGATTCAGCAGTAAGGATTTTAGACCTGTCAACCCCTGCAACGAACCTTGAGACATAGGAATTTGCAGGCTCGGTCAGGATCTCATCAGGGGTCCCTATCTGGACTACTTTCCCATCTTTCATAAGGGCAATACGGTCCCCAAGTTTCAGGGCTTCGTCCAGGTCATGAGAAACAAAAATAATCGTCTTTTGCATTCTATCTTCAAGAGCAAGCAGTTCATTCTGCATATCGGTCCTGATAAGGGGATCTAGGGCACTGAAAGCCTCGTCCATAAGCAGGATGTCAGGGTCATTGGCAATCGCCCTTGCAAGTCCTACCCTCTGCTTCATGCCTCCGCTCAGTTGGGTTATTTTGCTGTTTTCATAGCCCTTGAGCCCCACAGTTTCTATGGCTGCTAGAGCCTTAAAATAGCGGTCTTCTTTAGGAATTCCCTGAATTTCAAGCCCATATGCCACATTATCAAGTACGGTTCTATGAGGGAGCAGGGCAAAGTTTTGGAACACCATTCCGAGTTTGGTCCTGCGTGTATTTCTCAATTCTTCGGCACTCATCTGCGTAATATTTTGCCCGTCTATTAGAATTTCCCCTGCAGTTGGCTCGATGAGGCGGTTTAAGCAACGTAAAAGAGTGGACTTCCCTGAACCCGAAAGTCCCATTATAACGAAAATCTCTCCGTCGTAGACTTCGAAATTGACGTTATTAAGCCCAACAGTTTGTTTTGTTTTCTCAAAAATTTCACTTTTGGATAATCCTTCATTTAGAAGGGAAATTACTTTATGAGGATTTTTTCCAAAAACTTTGGTAACGTTCCTCACTTCAAGTTTTATATTTTTGTCCATAATAATAGCCCGGTTTGACCGAAGTTATCTGAAAAACTAACACGGTTTTATGAAAGGTAATATGCTGTTAAAAACTGCCACAAAAATTCAATTAATAAAAACCAGATATATTCAAGCTGATTTGCCTTCTTTATTATTAATTCAGAGAGCCGAATATATATCTTAGAAATCTATTTATTTTTTGTAGCTTAAACAACTTTTTTCCTGGCTGATATAGTTTGCCCGATCATATATAATTTTTTTGCGGAAACTTAATATATTTAAATAAATTTTGATTCAAAAATTGACATGAATAATATATAATTTCGGGATCTAAAAGTATGAAATCTGACCATATTTTAGCTACAATGTTTTAAAAAATCTGACCATATTTTAGCTACAATGTTTTAAATTATGATGCAGCTATATTGAAAAATTCTTAATCAGTAAGTGAGTTAAATTTTTTAACTCTTTATTTTTTTTATTTATCTTTTTATTAATATGTTAAATATAATTTTATGTTAGTTAAAAACATTTTAATTATGATTAAATATATTTTTACTATGTCAGAAAATATAGTTGAATATCTTGAATCCCTTGAGCTCATAGATAATTTCTTTTTAATAATCAGAAGACTGGATTTTCAAAAGAAATTATATAATTGATAGATTTATATATTTAAAGACTGAAGAAAATACAACAACTTTGGAATTCGGGAAAGGCATCGTAACACTTATACATGTCTTATGACATTTACTCGCAGGTTCAGATGATGAAAGCAGTACTAGGCTTAGAAGATGGAACAGTTATTAAAGGCACCGGTTTTGGTGCTGAAGGCACAGCTTGCGGCGAACTTGTTTTTACCACTCAATTTACGGGATATGAGGAGGCTCTAACCGATCCTTCTTACAGAAGTCAGATCTTAATGTTTACTTATCCCCTAATCGGAAACTATGGGGTCAGCGGGGAGCACGCCCAGTCCGATAATATCCATGCAGAAGGGCTTGTTGTCAGAGAAGCCTGCAAAAATCCATATCATTACAAATCATCCCGTTCTATCCACAAATTTATGGAGGATGAAGGGAAACCAGGAATTGAAGGCGTAGATACTAGGATGCTCACTATAAGAGCGAGGGAGCGTGGAACCATGCGGGCAGCCCTTATCACAGGTAGTGACGATGGGGAAGAGGCTGTCAATAAAGCAAGGAATTTCCCACTGATTACGGATGCAGAACTTACCTCCCTTGTAACCTGCAAAAAACCACAATTCATACCTGGAGCAGAGGGAGCCTGGAAAGGCGTCAACAAACGTAAGCATGCGGTTGTAGTAGATCTTGGGATAAGGCACAATATCATAAACAACCTACACAGGCGGGGAATTGATCTTACGCTGGTTCCTGCAACTACAAAACCCTCGGAAATTGCAAGTTATGAGCCTGATCTCCTTTTTATCTCAAATGGGCCAGGAAACCCGGAAAACGCAAAGGATGCAATAAATGCCGTAAAGGCTTTTGCAGGCAAGATTCCGGTTTGCGGAATCTGTTTCGGACACCAGATTATCTCCCTTGCTATGGGAGCAAGGACTTACAAATTAAAATTCGGGCACAGGGGAGGAAACCAGCCAGTAAAGGATCTGGTTGAAAACAAGACTTTCATAACCTCTCAGAACCACGGATATGCCGTTGATGCGGATTCACTTGAGGGCACAGGGCTCTATGTGAAATATCTGAATGCAAACGACAAGACTGTAGAAGGAGTCTCTCATAAAGACCTAGATATTTTTGGAGTGCAGTTTCATCCTGAGGCCCAGGCAGGACCAATGGATACCGAGGAAACGTTTTTTGGCAAGGTTGTAAAGGTCCTCGGAGGTGAAATTTAATGCCTAAACGTGAGGACATAAAGAAGGTTTTGCTTATAGGTTCAGGCCCAATCACAATTGGGCAGGCTGCAGAATTTGACTTCTCAGGCAGTCAGGCCTGCAGGTCCCTAAAAGAAGAAGGGGTAAAAGTTGTACTTGTAAACTCAAATCCTGCAACCATAATGACTGACCCTGAAATGGCTGATTCGGTCTATATTGAGCCCCTTGATGCCAGAATAATAGAAAAAATTATTGAAAAAGAACGCCCAGATGGAATTATTGCAGGCATTGGAGGGCAGACTAGCCTTAACATAACCAGTGAACTTGCAGAAATGGGTATTTTTGAAAAATATGGCGTTCAAATTCTTGGGACTCCTGTTGAAGCCATTAAAAACACGGAAGACAGGGAACTCTTTAAAGAGACCATGCTCAGTATTGGAGAAAAGGTACCCTTAAGCCGGGCAGTCCATTCTTTAAAAGAAGCCGAAGAAGTTGTTGAGGAGCTTGGTCTACCTCTTATTGTCCGTCCGGCTTACACCCTTGGTGGCGCTGGAGGTGGGATTGCCCGAACAAAGGAAGAGCTACTTGATATCACGGAACGGGGGCTCAGACGCAGCCGGATTTCCCAGGTGCTCATTGAAGAAAGCGTGTTAGGCTGGGCAGAGGTCGAGTATGAGGTCATGAGAGATGCAAACGATACCTGCATAGTAATCTGTAACATGGAAAATATTGACCCAATGGGCGTGCACACAGGGGAATCAGCAGTTGTTGCTCCTTCTCAGACCTTAAGCGATGCCGAGCACCAGATGCTCAGGAGTGCCTCAATTAAGATTATCCGTGCCCTCAAGATTGAAGGGGGGTGCAATATTCAGTATGCCTTAAAAGAAGGTGACTACCGCATTGTCGAGGTAAATCCCAGGGTTTCAAGGTCATCAGCTCTTGCATCAAAGGCTACAGGTTATCCGATTGCCCGCGTAACCGCAAAGATTGCGATCGGAATGACACTTGACGAGATCATAAACAATGTTACTAAGAGCACCCCTGCTTCTTTTGAGCCTGCTCTGGACTATATAATTACAAAGATTCCCAGGTGGCCTTTTGACAAGTTCACAACTGCAGACAAAACTCTGACCACAGCCATGAAAAGTACAGGAGAGGTCATGGCAATTGGCAGGACAATTGAAGAATCTCTGCTAAAGGCTTTCAAGTCCCTGGATATTGACAGCCAGTTGGGAATAAATCACTGGGAAGAATCTGAAATCAAAACTCTCCTCAAGACCCCTACAAGTGAGCGTCTTTTTGTGGTTTTCCACGCACTTGAGAGAGGCATGTCGATAAAGCAAATTACTGAACTTTCGAGTATTAATCCCTTCTTCATCTCAAAGATGAAAAGGATCGTGGACATGGAAAAACGCATCAGGGCAGAAGATCTTACTCCTGAACTTCTGCGCGAAGCAAAAAGGATGGGCTTCGCAGATACTCGTCTTGCCGAATTGACTGGCAAGACCAGGCAGGAGATAAGCGACCTAAGGCATTCAGCTGGAATCATGCCTACTTTTAAAATGGTAGATACCTGTGCAGCCGAGTTTGAAGCAGCTACTCCTTATTATTATTCTACTTACGAGGATGCCTGCGAGACAAGTCCCACAGACAGAAAGAAGATTCTCATTCTTGGAGCAGGCCCAATCAGGATTGGGCAGGGAATCGAATTTGATTACTGTACTGTTCATGCAGTTACTGCACTTCGGGAAGAAGGCATTGAGACCCATATCATTAATAATAATCCTGAAACCGTATCTACAGACTTCGACACATCGGACAAACTCTTTTTTGAGCCTCTGACCCTTGAATATGTGATGAATGTAATCGAGCGTGAGAGACCTGACGGAGTCCTTGTGCAGTTTGGAGGGCAGACCTCGGTAAACCTTGCGATTCCCCTTAAGGAAGAATTGAAGCGCAGAACCGACCTTGATACCGTGATAATGGGCACTGATCCTGAAGACATGGATCTTGCCGAAAACAGGGAAAAATTTTATCTCCTTATGCAGGAGCTCGGCATACCACAGCCTGAAGGCGGGTATTCAACTTCCCAGAAAGAAGCAATCGAGGTTGCAAAACGGATCGGTTTCCCTGTACTTGTACGCCCTTCCTATGTGCTTGGCGGGCGGGCAATGGAGATAGTATACGATGAAATCGACCTTGAACGCTATATGAGAGAGGCGGTTAGGGTTTCTCCGGAGCACCCGATCCTTATTGACGACTTCCTTGAAGCAGCCAATGAAATCGATGTTGACGCGGTCTGCGACCAGGAAGATGTGCTTATAGGCGCAATAATGGAACATATTGAGGAAGCTGGGGTGCACTCAGGAGACTCAGCCTGTGTGATTCCGCCCCAGAGTCTCTCGCCTGACGTGCTTTCTAAGGTAAGGGATTATACTCGTAAGATAGCTCTTGCCCTCAAGGTCAAAGGGTTGATCAACCTTCAGATGGCAGAAAAAGATGGAAAGGTCTTTGTGCTTGAAGCAAACCCCAGATCAAGCAGGACAATTCCTTTTGTTTCAAAAGCCGCAGGAATTCCACTTGCAAAGATTGCAGCCAAAGTTATTGCAGGGCACAGCTTAAAAAATTTGGGCTATACGGATGAACCAAAGCCGAAATATGTTTCAATTAAAGAAGTTCTTCTGCCTTTCGATAAATTGCCAGGTGCAGACCCTGTCCTTGGCCCGGAAATGAAAAGTACAGGCGAAGTCATGGGTATTGACTATGACTTTGGAAGGGCATATTATAAGGCTGAGCTTGCAGCCGATAATGTGCTCCCTCTTACTGGAAAAGTTTTCCTTTCCATAAGGAATGAAGACAAAACCGAACTTGTTGAGGTTGCAAGGAAACTGCAGGCAGCAGGCCTTGAACTTATGGGCACACAGGGCACTGTAAATTATCTTGCACAGCAGGGGATCTTCATGGATGTGGTAAAGAAAGTCCACGACGGAAGCCCAAATGTTATAGATATGATGCGCAGGGATGAGGTTGACCTTATAATCAATACTCCGACAAACAGGCAGTCACGAAGGGACGGCTCAAGGATAAGACGGGCAGCCGTGGATTTCAAGGTCCCATATATAACTACAATCCAGGCAGCAATTGCCGCAGCTGATGCCATCGAGACCATGAAAAAGGGACAGGACCTTACCATTAAATCCATCAACGAGTACCATAAAGAGATGGAACAGGAAAGCAAAGCCTAACCAAGTAAAAATTGAGTAAAAACCGACAAGAATAGAGTAAAGCCGGAAGAATCAGAGAGAACAAAAAAGGATGGCTTGCCTGCCATCTTTATATATTTTTGTTTAGATTATTAAATTAGTTCAAACAATTGAATATTATTAAACCCTATTAGATTTGTATCTAAATTAGGTATCTAAACTAGGTATCTAATAGTGCATGAAGATTTATCTCAAGTTACTTATCACTCTTATTTATTTTAATCCACAAAAGGGGTAGTAATAGCATGGCAAAAAAAGTTGCACTTGCATATTCGGGAGGGCTTGACACCTCGGTGTGCATTCCCATCCTCAAGGAAAAGTACGGATACGATGAAGTAATTACAATTTCAGTCGATGTGGGTCAGCCTGAAGAGGAAATCAGGCGGGCTGATGAAAAAGCCGAGAAGATCAGTGACAAGCATTACACGATCGATGCAAAGGAAGAATTCGTAAAAGATTACATCTTTCCCCTGATCAAAGCCAACGGAAACTACGAGGGCTATGTTATGGGCACATCGGTTGCCCGTCCGCTAATTGCAAAAAAGGTGGTTGAGGCAGCCATTAAAGAAGGCGCAGTTGCCCTTGCACACGGCTGCACAGGAAAAGGCAATGACCAGCTCCGTTTCGAGGCCGTTTTCCGCCAAACTGACCTGGAAGTTATTGCCCCGATGCGGGAAATGAATCTGACCCGCGAGTGGGAAATCGAGTACGCAAAAGAGCACGGAATCCCGGTCGAAGCCACAAAATCCAAACCCTGGAGCGTTGACGAAAATATCTGGAGCCGCAGCATCGAAGGCGGCAGGCTTGAAGACCCTTCTTTTGTCCCGCCTGAAGAGATCTATGAGTGGACAACCTCGCCTGAAAAAGCCCCTGACCAGCCCAGAATTCTTGACATCGGTTTTGAAGCCGGAGTTCCAATCTCCCTTGACGGCGAAAAACTCGGCGGCTATGACCTTATCAAGAGACTAAATAAAATTGCAGGCGAAAACGGAGTCGGCAGGACCGATATGATTGAAGACCGCGTGCTCGGCTTAAAAGCCCGCGAGAACTACGAGCACCCGGCTGCAACCGTACTCCTGGCAGCCCACGCCGATCTCGAGAAACTCGTCCTGACCCGCAGCGAACTTAAGTTCAAGAAGATCGTGGACGATCAGTGGTCCGAACTTGCCTATTACGGGCTTGTGGACGAGCCGCTTTATGCCGACCTGAACGCCTTTATCGACAAGTCCCAGGAAAGGGTTACAGGCACAGTGAAAGTAAAGCTCTACAAAGGTGCCCTCACGATCCTTGCCCGCAGCTCGCCGAATGCGCTTTATTCCGAGGATCTGGTTTCGTTCGACAGTAAGACAATTGACCAGAAGGATGCAGAAGGGTTTGCGAAGTATCACGGGTTCCAGGCTAGGATGTATAGGAAAGTGATGGAAAAATAAATTTTGGGTTTTGTCTGTTCCTTAAAAAGAGCAGGCTTTTTTAATTTTTAGTTTCTTCAACCGTTTTTTCTGTTTTGATTATTGTTTGCTTGGAAGTAATTCTCTTGATTTTCTTATAAACAGATAACATTTTTAAGATCACATCCTATATCCCAGGCTCTCAACGCTCGACGAAGGAGACCATCCTTTTCATAATTGTTGGAAACTGAGGCGAATAAATAGACAAAAAAGAAGTATATCTTCTGAGTATAATTGTTAAGAAATACGTTGTCTAATTTATGATAAACTGAACGTCTGGTGTTCTAAATATCCTTTTCAACAGTTTGGGGTAATTAAGGTGTACACAGATATAAAAAAGAATTTGGTTGATCACTTCAATAGAACTTCTTCTTTTCCATTCTTGTTTATAGGCTCAGGACTTTCAAGACGGTACTTAGGACTTGAAGATTGGGAAGGACTCTTAAAAAAGTTCTGTGAAAGTTTGGAAGATTATCAATACTATTATTCAACAGCTAGTGGATGTATACCTGAAGTAGCAACATCAATGTCGAAAGATTTCCATGATTTTTGGTGGAAAAGTGAAAAATATCTTGAAGATAGGAAAAAATATAAAAATCTCTGTGTTAATATCCCTCATCAGCTCTTAAAATTTCCATTGCTTCATATCTAGAAGATCTATCGGACTGTAAAATCTCTAATGTTCAATATACCGAAGAAATTGAGGCTTTATCTAAATTAGATGTCGAAGGAATCATAACAACGAATTGGGATCGGTTTTTAGAAAAGCTCTTTCCTGACTACAAGGTATATGTTGGACAAAGAGAACTAATATTCTCAAATCCTCAATCAATCAATGAAATTTACAAAATACACGGTTGTTGTTCTGAGCCAAATAGTATGGTTCTTACAAGCAGTGATTATAATGAATTCAATTCAAAAAACGCTTACTTAGCTGCAAAATTAATAACTATTTTTGTTGAGCATCCGATAATATTTATTGGTTATTCGATTGAAGATGACAACATTCGAAGCATTCTCACTTCTATTGTCAACTGTTTAAGTCCAAGTGACACGGGAAAGATACGGAATAACTTAATATTTATAAAAAGGAATAAAAACGGAGTGGAAGATGGAATCTCTGATGATAATTTATACTTTGGAAAAATCACAATTCCAATCAAAGTTGTTACTACTAATAACTTTACACCTATTTATGAAGCTATTGCAGAAACCAAAAGAAAGATTCCAACCAGAGTTTTAAGATATTGTAAAGAACAATTGTATGAACTTATAAAGGATAAAAATCCAGAAAAGAAACTTTATGTACTGGACTATCAGGATGTTGAAGAAAAAAAGGATATTGAATTTGTTGTAGGATTAGGTGCTATAGATAAAGTATCTTCAAAAGGATACAGTTTATTGACTTATGAAGATATATTCTCTTTTTATTTGAACGGGGGAACTTATGACACAAGGCTAGTGTTGAAAAATACTATATTTCAACTGAGTAAGAGAACACCTTACCTCCCGATATACAAATTTATGAGAGATGTAGGAATAAATTCTTTAGATGACTATAAATCTTCAGATTATGATTTAGACAAGATAGTTAACACCGACCATGAAAAATATAAGATAAAAAACTATGAGTCTCAATTTGAAAAAAGTGCAAAAGGAAAAACTTTAGAAGAAATTATTATAAAGTATCCACCTGAAAAAATATTGATATATGTTCCTTTTATGGATAGATCTCTAATTGATCCAAATATTCTCAAAAATTTCCTCATAGAAAATTCTCATATGATAAAGAGCCAAGTGTATTCATCTAATTATAAAAAATTGGTTTGTTTCTATGATCTTTTGGTCTATGGATGGGACTAAGAGCCTACCCAAAAAGTATTGTTACCTGTTGTAACTTTTACAACATTCTATTATTGACTTTTCGCATATTCTCTTAGTCAAGTATCCCATTACCTTTGCAGTCAGCTATATAAATTTGGTTACTGTGTTAAATAAGACTGCAATATTTCCATTATATTATGCAGATTATTTATTGTACCTGTAAATTGGTGAGCTGTTGAAAGTAAATCTTTTTTATGTTTTGTAATCTTTTCGTTGTTAGGATTCTCCTCTTCTAGTTCAGCATCGATAATTGAAATCTTGCTGCTCAACTTATCTAGGGAAGATTTATGTTCAGACAACTCTGATTTTAATTCATCTAACAAATTTTTAAAAGAGTTTATCTTCTCTGCAGTGTCTATACTTTGTGTTAATGTGACATTACCGTTTTGGTTCGTTGTGACATTGTTACGTTCACCCGAAACTACCTGTGCGGCGCCGATGCTGCCTTTGCCACTAATTATTATTCCATTATTCATACTTGAGCTCCCTTAGAAGCACTAGATACCTTTTCTGCAATTTGTTGTATCTTCTGAATTGCTTGATTTCCTTTTCCAGAGACAACTTGTGCATTTTCCATCTTCCCACCAAACTGCATTATTCCTTTGTTAATAAAGGAAACCATTTCGCTTCTAATAAAAGACGTGTCTATTCCTTTAGCATCTAATAAGTCTGCTACAGAGTCTATAATAGCATTCTCTATAGTATTTTGGATCAGTATGATATCTTGAGCACCAAAATAGTTCTTGTAATCAGAGCTTGAAATTGTCTCCCTGAATGTTTGCAGAAGTCCATAATTGTGAGATTCTCCTCTCATAACTTCTTCAATATCAAAATTATACTCTGTTTCTTTAGCTCTGAGTGCCAATATCTCAACTAATGGACGAACAGAAAAAATAAGCAAAACTAAAGCTGAAATAATAGTGGATAACGATCCAATATATGGCAACTTGGAGAATAGAATATAAACTATTATCAGACCAGCAGTAATAAGTGTAGAGCTAATAAAGAAATTACTGCTCCTTGGAAGTTTATCTATATTATATATATTTTCGTCAATTGGAGTTAAAACGTAAAAAGAACACTCTGCGAATAACTCATTTTCTATTTTTGAAAAGCGGAGAAATGTAGAGAGTAATGTTGATCTGTTTTTGTCATGGTGACTTATATTCAAATATGTCCTATAGTCCTTGAAGATGCCTTCTTCACAAATCTCAAAAAACGATTCAATATTTTCAGGCTGAGCACTTTCCTTTGATTCGTTTACTAATTGGTCAGTAAGTGCTTGAAGTTTTTCATCGTATGCACACGGTTTTAACTTATCTTTTAGTAGAAAATTGACTTCATCTTCCTTATTCCCATCTGCAAATAAGATAAATTTATATGAAAGATTCGGAAGATTTTTTGCATTTATTCTTTTATACACTGCCTCGTACAATTCTCTTAAAGATAATTCACTAGTTTTATTTCCCTTTTCTTGGTTATTCTGTGATTCAACTAAAGAATCTAAACTTTTTTTTGGTTTAGATAAATCAGTTACAAAATTCCAATTTCGGGTTCTTTTTCCTGCACCTAAAAATGGGAAATAATCTCCAAATATTACAACATTCTGATCTTTTTGTTTACCTTCCTCAGAGATTATATTGTTCTTGTCATCCAATTACAAAAAGGTTTTAAGAGCCCTTTTATTATGTTTGACTCGTCTGAAGACTTATTTAAATTATACTTGCTATCATAACTTCCTTTTGAAAAGTGTTTTAATGCAATATCTCTGTCCCAAACTCTTTTTAGTGATAATAAGCAGATGGCAGGTATCGCGAAAATAATAGATCGTGTAGAACCGGAAATAAGTGCCAGAAATGAAAGTAAGATAGCTATTAAAGTATACTGTATATGGTGTGTGAAGGCTGCCTCTGCATGCTGTGTAATATTATCTATATCTAACTCGAACTCTGGGCTTTTGCCTTTGCATGGTCTTCGTTTAATATTACTAAATATTTCATATGAACTAAGTAACCCTCCTTCATAGAGTTTTGCACATACAAGCCTAGTAGATCGGGGGTCTTTTTTATCTTTATTCGTTTCCACAACATTACCTCACTTGACAACCGTTATTCAGATTAATTTTTAAAAAATCAAATTAATCTATAATAAAAATTATAAAATCTTGTATAATAGTATTCCGAAATTAAGCGATAAATTTGACCTATAAAGCTCAAAGTTAATGTTTCCAAGTCAAATCTGAAAAAATATAACTATAAAACCTTTTTTTCCTAAGCTTGATAATAATAAGGTCACTGTTCGAATTTAAAATATAAAATAGAAAAATTAAAGCCAAGTTTTCCCATTACCTAAAAGGATAAACAAACTTGAGGAATTTTGAATTAAGAAAATCACAATAGCGGCAGCTTTGATTCTGGTAGTAATTTCTAGTGGATGTGTTTCACTCACATATGATGTGAAAGTGGATAAAAAAGGCGAATTTGATAAATTTGATATCACAATGGAAACAAGCACTACCGTATATTCCCTAGTAAATGAACATATAAAGGAAAAAGAAGGTAAATCGTTAAGGCAATATGTCGCTGACGAAGGTGGAAAATACTCAGAAGTTCGGAATGGAGATACTGTCAAAGTCAAAATCTCAGGAGTTCCTGATGAAAATATAGTCGTAGAACAAGTTGACGGATATATGGTCTACGATGCCGATGTAGAGTCTTTCGAAACTCACTACTATCTCGAAATGCCAGGAAAAATAATTGAATCAAACACTGATGTTGTCAATGGGAAGAAAGCCGAATGGCATACGCTTGATGGTGGTGGGTCAAAATTGAATGTCTATGCAAAATCCGAAATTCCTGCCACCCCAGGGTTTGGATTTTTTAGTACTACAATTGTGCTCTTGATTGCAGTATTCGGGATGCGGAAACGATCATAAAAAGGGAAGACCGAAAATATTTTCTTGGTAGAAATTGAAACCGAACGAATTCAATTTCTACGAGACATTTACTTAAGTAATGAATTGACAAACGAATTCAAAGATTGAATATAAAAATTTCGGCTTTGTAGATCCTTAGAAATAGTTAATTTCTATTTATCTGAATTATATGGTCTCGTTTTACGATTTATTTTAGCCCTTTAAACCTGGTTTAGATAGTCCTCCCAGCAGAAAAATTCACTTCAATCAAAGAAGCCCGGCAAAGTGCCACTTTAAATCTGAAATCTAACTGAATAAATAGTATTCTAAAGTTTCAAATTCCTGATACTGTATAGCGATGTTTTTACGCAAGAAAGGAAAGTAAAAATTATGGACTTCACAGGGACATGGCACATTTATGAAATGGAACTATAGGATGAGGACTATTTCAATGTAGACGTTCAGGCTTATATTATGATAGAGCCAGACAACATGGGGCATTTTCAATTTGGTTTAGTTTATGGTGATATTGACGGAAGGATCGTTGAATATGCTGATGGCAAAAGATTTGAATTTACCTGGGAAGGAAATGAGGAGTGCGACCACGTCTCTGGTAGTGGTTGGGTAAAGATAAAAGAAAAAGACATAATGGAAGGCGAGCTTAGATTTCATAGAGGAGAAAGTTCTACTTTTTTAGCAAGGAGAGCAAAGTAAAATCAAGTAATCGGAAAAAGGCCCTGCGGAGGGCTCCTTTTAAATCTGTAAAATTCACGAGCTAAGAAAAAAATATTTCGAGTTAAGTTTCTTTTTAAAAAGTGGAAAAGAAATAAGTGTTGATGTAAACTTAATTACACAAATAACACTTAACACTTAGTATCTGCGGTTTTCTCTGGGCGTCCTGTGGTTAGGAAGACATTCTCTGCAGTAAACCGGTCTTTCGGGGTCAGGTTTGAAAGGCACTTCGGTTTCAACACCACAATCAGAACATTTTGTCTTGTGCATTTCTCTGGGAGCGCCGAAATTAGAATTTCCTCTGAAGTTTCTGTCATTAAAAGCCATCTTTGTTTCACCTTTGTTTTAGTTTTAGTTTTTGTTAATTGTTTAAAAATAAGATTGTATAGAACTCTTTGTTTAAAATCAAAAATTGGTTTTTAACAACAGATGATTATACGGATCTTTATTTATCAACACATGTACATGAAGCTTGAAATATATAAATTTATCTCTAAAAATGAAGGCACACTCTCTTAAATGAGATGACAGTCACTCTCTTAAGCTTCTGAAAATATAAGTCGCCTGAAAAACCTACCCTATAATTCAAAAATGACCACTCCAGGAAAAAATCATATTGATGACTCTAAAACAATCTCAAAAGAATATCATAAAAAACTAACCGGCTCTGCAAAGTATTACTTCTCAGGTTAAAGAGAGTCACACAGGCTCTCAATTATCTATTTATACAAAAGGATTCGGGAGAGGTTTAAGCAGATCGACGACAGGAAAAATATATTTCAACTTAACTGGGAACAGGGAAGATTTTCATTTCGAATTCGGCGGTCCAGTTTTCTGATGATCTCTTAAACTATATTTTCCTGAAAAATATCATTTGAATTAGAAAAATCCCCCACGAGGAAAAGAATCGCTTAATCTAAAGAAGCCCTGCAAAGTGCCCCTTTTAAATCTACAAAAATCACGGGCTTTTCAATTTTTATTTTTCTGAATTACAATTATTTATGCAAATTTACTCTAAATTTCCAATAAATTTTAACTGTGTACGTCAAAAATTGAAATTTTACACGATCCAGAACTACCTGGGTTGACATGGACCTGATAAGTACCATTTTCTTCTACGGTAAACATCGGCTCATAAGGATAATAAACCTTAAATGTATCCATAGGATCTGTCCTGAAGCTTTCCTCAAAAGAAACGTAAGAACCTTTGCTTATTGTAACATCGAGACACAAAGGACCACCAAAAAATCCACCGTCTATTAAAAACTTATATTTAATACCAGTTGTCAGGATGACTTCAAAAACAGATTCATCTGATATGGAAGCTCCAAAAATATATTCATCATCAAGACTTAAATAAAAACTGTAGCCAAAAACCAATATTGTTAAAATTATCACAATTCTAAATTTCAGTTCTTCATCCAATACTCTGCGCCCCCCCACAGAAGATGGATTCATTGTGAATAGATAAGTTCCCTTACTTATTTTTGAGTTATAGAATATCTTAAATCTTCCGTATATAAGCTATTTAAGGTATAATTAGCTAAAGTAAATAAAAAGATCTCTATACCAATTTGTTAAAGTAAATGCTGAATTCAGTTCCGTTATTCCTTTTAAGTTCAATGTAACCTTCTATTTGTTCAACAAGAATATTCACAATCTGGAGCCCGAGAGAATTCGTATTCTGATGATCGATCTCCTCCGGAAATCCATTACCATTATCAGATACTATCAAAATAAACTGAAATTTTTCTTTATTTATACAGTTTTGTTCTGTTTCTGAGTTTCTGATACTTTTATGTCTTTTTTCACATTTTTCTGTTGTATGAAAACTTACATGGATTTTTCCGCCTTTTTGGGCTGGAAAAGCATACTTCAGAGCATTTGAGATCAGTTCATTGACAATAATTCCGAGTGGGATTGCGGTATTTATGTCTAGGTATATCTTTTCAAGCTCAAGCTTCAGGCTGATTTCCTCATTTTTTAATCTGTATGAATGAAAAAGATTATTCGTGAGTTTTTGGAGATAATCTGCAAAGTCAAGATTATTTACTTCATCTCCTTTGTAGAGTTCTTCATGAATCAGAGCCATGGAAGTAACCCGATTCTGGCTTTCCCGAAATGCTTGAAGCATTTTTGCATCGGTAGATCTGTCAGCTTCGAGGCTGAGAAGAGACGAGATTACTTGCAAGTTATTTTTGGTCCTGTGGTGGATTTCTTTTATACGAGCTTCATACGTTTTTTTAAGAGTAAAATCTGCAGCTTTTCTTTTTGTAATATCACGAATTAAACCTTGTACACATCCTTGTGATCTGGAGCCAGCTGGAAGTTTCTGGAGAATTTGCAGAACCCATCTTGTTTCCCCATCCTTTCTTAATATTCTGTACTCTATTTCGGTAGAGAGATCTGACTCATACATAGCTTTTTTTAAATTTTCACAAGCTAATAAACGATCTTCGGGTGTGATTATTTCTACCCATCTAACTTTACCGGAAAGAAAATCTTCTTTATCGTAACCTGTGACGCCTTCGAGATCTCCATCTATGAATATTGGTACAAAGTTTTCTTTTACTCTGAATCCTATAAGACCTTCAATATTTTGTTCTAAAAGACAATCTTTTTCACTTGAATAATTGATTTTTTTAGTTTTGATCTCATAAACAGATTTAAGCCATTCTTGACCTTCTTTAGTTTTCATTAGGACTTCAAGCAAATCAGGAATTCGAGTCTCATGTTCCTTTAATTCCTTAATTTTTATATACTCGTATTTTCCAAAAAATTCAGATAATGCTATAGATATTATATCGGAAATGCTAGAAAATTCGGGAGTTTTAGCTAGTTCCAGGCACTGTTTTTTGATCCACGGAGATACTGTGGCGTTAATTTGTTCTTTTTTCTTTACGACTTTGGCCATTTATAATCTCCGTTTATTAACTCGATATATAGTTCTTTAAAAATGTATATATAATGTAGTGAAGTTTTTACTACACTATATAGCAATTACTCCATAAAACGAAAAAAAATATTTTGGGAATCAATTGAGATTAATTTTCTATTGGGAATCAATTGAGGTTAATTCTCTATTATGGTTCTTGTTAGATTGGAAAATCTAAACCATATCGATATTTTTATATAAATTAGTTCATCTTATTTGGTGAATATTTCATATAGTATGATGAATAATTCACATAAATAGTTTTGTATTGGGTTTAAAATCATAGAATTGTTTATATTAGAGGCAACAGTATGATTTAGTAATGAAAGAACGATTTACTATTTCGATGGACAATGAGCTTGCACGATGGCTTGATAAATTATGTGACGAAAAAATATTCAGCAGCCGGAGTCACGGAATTGAATTTTGTGTTAAACAAATAAAAAAAATGAATATCGAGAAAGTTGTACTTTTACACTGGGGTAAAACAGAAGTAGAACCTGTTTTTTTATCGAAAAAAAACGCTGAAATACTTACCAAAATATCTGAAGAATTAAACCTCAGTCCCGAAGATACGCTTGGTATTCTTTTGTATAAAGAGTTAGAGAACATAAGTAAAAATACAGGATTAGAAAAAGGTATCAATGCCGGCGAATAATTCCCCATTTTAGCCGGATTAAAATTCCCCAATTTCCAATCCTCGAGAAAAGATTTAGGATCATAAATAATACTGAAAAAGGAAGGATGATTATTGATACAAGTGTTGCATTCAAAAGGCTTCTGTATCAGTGAAATCGCCAGACAAATAGATCACGATAGGAAAACTGTGAAGAAATATTACAATCTTAAGACGCAGCCAGAACCTTAAAACATCTAACAGGACCCAGTAAACTTAACCCATATAAAACTTACATACTCAAAAGGATTAATGAAGATCCCTGTGCCTCTGTTTGTCTCTATCGTGAAAATCCAGAATCAGGGCTTTGATGGAGGAGAAACTATAGTAAAGGGGCTCTGTAGAAATCCTCTAAATTCTGTTATTACCCAAAAATTTATAAAAATAAAATTGTAAAAATGCTCCTTATTTTTTGTCCCCACAAAAACGAAGGAGCGTCCTATATTGTCATCAAATAAGTATATTAATTTTATTGATCTCAGTCTTAAAACGGTTCAGTCTTCCAGACTGAGCCAGTAAAGGATTTTGTAAAAAAAGCCAAATCAGATGAAAGTCCCTGAATTACTCCTCTAAGAACTAAAATATAACTTTTTAAGCCTTTAAAGGGCTCCTTCTAACTCTGACCTCTTTAAACATAAAAAATGTTTTTTCAGCCTCATTTTGATTTTATAACAATTTTAGGAGAAGATTTAAGCAGACCGCTGGCAGGAAAAATCTATTTCAAAAGAATTGAAAGTAAATACAGTAAAATTCCATCCTCCTTCTTTAGTAATTATAAATACTACAACAACAAATTACTATAACACACCAAAGAGGAAAACAACGAGTCTAAAAAAATGCCTGAAAACCGAAAAGACACTGAAATATATATTAGAAAACTCCATGAAATGCTCACTGAGCTTAAAGAAAAATACCATATTAGTTACCTGGGGATTTTTGGATCTTATATCCGGGGAGAACAGAAACCCGGAAGCGACCTGGACATACTCGTTGAGTTTTCCAAAACTCCTACTATTTTTAAATTTGTCAACCTTGAAAACCACCTTTCGGAGGCTCTTGGCGTTAAGGTAGACCTTGTTATGAAGGATGCATTAAAGCCGAACATAGGTAAACACATCATGAGAGAAGTTGAAGCCGTCTGAAGAGGGATTAAGATCCGCGAAGCAAAAGACTATGTCAAGGATATGTATGATGCAATAGAAGCAGCAGAAGAATTTGTTAGCGGCTGGACATTCGAAGATTTTGCTGCCGACCGTAAAACTCAGTTTGCAGTAATAAGGGCTCTGGAAATTATTGGGGAAGCAACAAAGAATATTCCCTATGAAGCACGTGAAAAATACCCCTCCGTACCCTGGAAAGATCTTGCAGGCATACGGGATAAATTGATCCACGCTTATTTTGGAGTAAATCTGAAGGTAGTCTGGTTATCTGTTAAAGAAGGTATTTCAGAAGCAAAACCATCAAACGTATACTGGATGAAATGTGAGTCAGAAAAATCTCCCCAAAGGGAAAAGATCGCTTCGATCAAAAAAGGTCCTGCAAAGGGCTCGTTTTAAAGCTGCAAAAACTCTGGATTAAGAAAGCAGATTCTAACAATAAGATATTTAAAAAAGTAAAAGTGTAAGTCCGCTTGAGCGAAACGGACCTCGTGCTGTTGCGATTACATTGCAACTCCCAGAAAATCTCCGATTTCCTGTGATCTCGAAACGAAATTCGGGCTTAGTATCTGCGGTTTTCTCTGGGCGTTCTGTGGTTAGGAAGACACTCTCTGCAGTAAACCGGTCTTTCTGGGTCAGGTTTGAAAGGCACTTCGGTTTCAACACCACAATCAGAACATTTTGTCTTGTGCATTTCTCTGGGAGCGCCGAAATTAGAATTTCCTCTGAACATATTTCTGTCATTAAAAGCCATTTTTGTTTCACCTTTGTTTTATTTTTTGTTAATTGTTTAAAAATAAGATTGTATATAACTCTTTGATTAAAAACAAAAATTGGTTTTTAATAACAAATTATTATACGGATCATTATTTGTCAATATACATGAGGCTTAAAATATATAAAAGCATCTATAAAGACGAAGACAAATTTCTCAAATAAGAACATTTTCCAGATATAGTTTGCAGAAGTGACAACAGACTATTTTCTGATATCCTGAAAACAGAATTTGGTTAACAGGTTTTCACGTTTAAAACAATCCTCTAACAGAAATGAATCAGTTTGATCTAAAAGATCGACCCTGCAGAGTGCTTCTTCTAAATCTGCAAAATCACGGGTTTTTAGTTCTCTTTTCTTACAAACTTACTCCAGGAAGATTCAAGTAGCCCGCCGGCCAGAGAAATATATTAAAACTGAAATAAACGTGATGAAAAGTTCACTTAAATTGGAAAGTTCTCCCCAAAAGGGAAAGATCGCTTTTATCAAAAAGGCCCTGTGTAGGGCTCCTTCTAAACTCCTTTAAACTTGGAAAACTCACGGATTTCTAATTTACCTTTTCTTGATAAACGTGTTTGGGAAAGGTTTAAGTAAGCCGCCAGCAGGAAAAATATATTTAGAACTTATCCTAAAATCAATTATTAAGCTTGTTCAATATTTTACTCTGCATAACAGATATTTTTACTCTGCATCACATATATTACATTCTTCCCAGTTGTCATAAGTGTCAGAGTCAGCATTTTGTATTATGAAATTTTTACCTTTTCTGTCAGCTATGAAATCAATGCTACCGTCAGAAAAGCCAGCCGCCACATCTGGCGACATGACTATTTTGATACCATTGTTCTCCGTGATTACGTCATAGTCATTTATATCATCAGCAAGTGCTAATCCATACTGAATATTTGCACTTGATCCAGTTATATAGATACGTATTGCTGGTTGTGCGATATCTTCTGCATCAAATAAAGATTTAAGCTCTGTAACAGCTCTATTTGTAATTTCTATCATTTAAGTGCCCCCAACTTTCACATATAATTGCCAATTTTCTTACAATATATAAATTGGCATTTATATAGCATTATTTATTAAAGCTGCTATATATATGCCTTGTTTTCTAATTGAGTTATCCAAAACCAATTTTACTACATCATTACATGATCCATAATTCACTTGAAATTAATAACTTGAACCAGAAAAATCTCCCCGAGAGGAAAAGAATCTCTTAATCTAAAGAAGCTCTGCAAAGTGCCCCTTATAAAGCTGCAAAAATCACGGGTTTTTCAGTTCTTTTTCCTTAACCTTTTTCTTATAAACGTATTCGAGAAAAAGAATTGAAGAGAATATATGAAAAAAGAAAAGCATGAGAAATCCAAATGATATTACAAAAACGAAGGGTCGAATTCAAGATACTTCTCGCTGAAAAACAGTAAACAAAAAGGTAGATTCCAAATCTGGCAAGTGGATTTATTCGATATTTCGCCAGATTTGACCGGTTACCTGTCGTCTTTTAGTTTTAATTCCTTTTATCATTCGAGCTGGATACTGAGATATATTTAGATCTTTCTTTCATATCCATTCCATTTTCATTTTTGACTATTAAGCTGACGGTATACCCTCCAGCTTTATTGTATGTATGTACAGGATTTCTTTCTGCTGAGTATGCATTGTCTCCAAAATCCCACTTCCATTCTGTTGCGTTTTCTGATAAATCTGTAAATTGTACAGAAAGAGGAGCACAGCCACTTGTAACATTGGCGCTAAAATTTGCAACAGGTATTCCAGGTTGCTTTAATGAAATAGTACACATGTAAATATCAGTATCATATTTGCCATAATTCCGCCACACTATTCTATTCCCATATATTGCAGGATAACTCTGACGTGATTTATTGGTGGTAATCTGAATTTCTTTCTGAGTGGAAAGATTATACATAAAAATATCAGAATTTCCATTACGCCAATCTGCATACACTATCCTGTCTTCATAGATGTCAGGTTCGCTCGTTGATCCTCCTCTAATTGGGAAGCTTATCTGGATTTCTGTAGAATTAGAAATATTGTATACGTGAATAGGGCGGCTTTCATCGCGATAATCCTGCCAAATTATCCTGTCGCCATAGATTTTGGGATCATATACTGATCTCCCAATAGTAATCTGATCTTCTTTAGAAGTAGAGAAGTTATACATGTAGATATCGCTACTCTCATAGTTTTTTCCATTGCGGAAATCCTGCCAAATTATCTTGTCGCCGTAGATATCAAAACCTCCTGGGACTGATTCATTGGTAGTAATCCGAGTCTCTTTGGAAGTGGAGATATCGTACATATAGATATTCCAATCTCCATTACGCCAATCTTTCCATACTATTTTGTCACCATAAATTAAAGGAGTACTAACTGATTCATTGACAGAGATCTTAAATCTATTAGATGTGGAGATATTGTACACGTATATATGCCTTCCATTACGCCAATCATACCAGACTATTCTGTCACCATAAATATCCGGTCTATTTCCTAATCCATTATTAGGAGTGGTTATTCGAGTCTCTTTTTTAGTAGAGAGATCATACATATAGATATCATCTGTATCTTGATTGCCAAAATGATTGCGAGAATCCTGCCAAACTACTTTGTCCCCGTAAATTGCAGGAGAAAAACCGTATGGAGCTTCCCCACCTGTGCTAATTTGGGTCTCTGTTAGGACAAGTTGATTATCCACGAGTTGCTCAGGAAATACTAAGATTGTAGATAATTTTGAGTCAGTAGTATTTGCATCGCTCACTGTCAGATTGACAGTATAATTTCCAGGATCGGTGTATATATAAACAGGTTTTTTTTCTGTAGATTCGGGTATTCCGTCATTATTGAAGTCCCATGATCTTAATATGAAATTTCGTGAAAAGTCTGTAAACTGCACGGAGAGTGGAGCAAATCCTACATCTGGGGTTACAGAAAAGTTTGCTACAGGAGACTTTACTATTGTTGGAACGATGCAAGTGTAAATATCAGAGTGTCCATATCCATTACGCCAATCCTGCCATACAAGCCTATCTTCATAAATAGCAGGCCTATTTTGAGTTGATCCATTTGTGTTTATCTGAGTCTCTTCTTCCATGGAAATATTATACATGTAAATATCAGAGGAACCATTCCTATTGCGGCTATCCATCCATATTATATTGTTTTTATATATTTTAGGTTGAGATACCGATTCACTATTCGTAATTTGAGTTATTTTTGAAGTTGAGATATTATACATGTAAATGTCTGAATTTAGACTGTGACGCCGTCCACCACGGTCACCTGCCCATACAATATTATTACCGTATATATCGGGATCTAACTGCCGAAGTTCACTGTTTGTAATTTGAGTCTCTTTTAAAGTTGATAAGTTGTACATGTAAATATTGGAATTTCCATTATGATATTCTGTCCATACTATCCTATCAGCATAAATGGCGGGATAACGTGCGTCTCTATTGAATGTGACCTGATATTCGGTAGATGTGGACAGATTATACATGTAGATATCATAGAATCCATTTCGAGAATTATGCCACACAATCTTATCTTCGTAAATAGCAGGAATACTATCTTTAGATACATTTTTAGTAATCTGAAATTTCTCAGCTGTTGAGATGTCGTAAACAGAAAGATTGTAATCCTTATTATCTCCACAGATTTGATAATCTTGCCATACAATTTTGTCACCGTAGATTGCAGGACAGCTTCCATGAAATGAATCAAGCTGGATATCTTTTGAAGTAGTCAAGTTATACAGGTGAATTATCCCTGAATCATTAATATAATCTGACCATACGACATTATCCCTGTAAATTGCAGGAGTAGATGCTTGTGAACCATTTTGAGTAAGCTGAATTTCCTGTACAGCAGATGCTGCAGTTGATATTGAAGTTAAGAATAAGAACACCAAAATTGTTGAAGTTAAAGTTATTGAATATAGCTTTTCTTTATTCCTCATTTATCTCCCTCTATGATTTATCTAATCTTTAACACATAAGCCTTAATAGTGTCATTATTTCTCATTAGTTCCCAGAGACTAAAATAAAATGAGTGAGATGGCTATAAATATATTTAATTAAAAATTATTTTCTGAAAGTCTCTTTTACCATTTATAAAATATTTATCAGAACAAATTAATACCGTATTCGTGAAGCGTCAACAGACAAAAGACAACAAGCGAATCGAAAAAGCTCCATACACTTTCAGAATGGAGATCTTAATCATCTCTGCATATTAAAAAAGAGTTACTTATCGAGGTTCTAACAGTTGAACTGGCGTCAGGAAGGTAAATGAGGTATTTTTAGATATGAGAAAGCAAGACAAGTATATTCTTTTGATAAACTTGATAAGTAATCTTCATTTTAACTGAAATCCATAACAATTTACTTATACTGACAGATAAAGAAAGTATCTTCTTTTAAAGTTACAAAGCTCACGAGTTTTTCAATTTCACTTTTCTTAACTTCATCTTAACAAACGTATTCAGGAAGATTTAATTTCTTTTTGAGTTCGGGCAGACCGGCTAGCAGGAAAAATATATTTTAACTGAATTAAATTGAAAATGAGATTCGAATTTCCATCCTTAGTAATTATAAATACCACTACAGCAGATTAATATGCGGGTTACTATAAAAAACATTTAAAGATAATTATTTTGAAAAGGTTGGGGTAATAATATGAAAGGATTTGCAATGCTTGAAATTGGAAAAGTAGGCTGGATTGATGCCGAAAGACCTTCAGCAGGACCATATGACGCAATCGTGAAGCCTCTTGCAGTCGCGCCGTGTACATCAGATGTTCATACTGTCTGGGAAGGTGCGCTTGGAAACCGCAAAAACTTGATTTTAGGACATGAGGCTGTAGGTGTTATAGAAGAAATCGGATCAGAGGTCAAAGACTTCAAACCAGGTGATAAAGTAATTGTCCCTGCAATTACACCTGACTGGCGATCCATGGCGGCACAGGATGGGGTACCTATGCACTCAAATGGAATGCTTGGTGGATGGAAGTTTTCAAACTTCAAAAATGGAGTCTTTGCCGAATATTTCCATGTAAATGATGCAGACATGAATTTAGCTCATCTTCCACAAGGAATGCCCCTTGAACAAGCTGTCATGTTATCAGATATGGCAACTACTGGAATCCAGGGTGCAGAAATGGCAAACATTAAAACTGGCTCTACAGTTGCAGTCATAGGAATTGGTCCTGTTGGTCTGATGGCAGTGACAGGTGCATGTATTCTTGGTGCAGGTAGGCTCATTGCAGTAGGAAGTCGGAAAGTCACTGTTGATCTTGCTCTGGAATACGGAGCATCTGAAGTTATTGATTACCGAAAAGGTGGACTTGTTGAACAGATCCTCGAAAAGACGAATGGAAAAGGTGTGGATTCTGTAATCATAGCAGGAGGAAATGAAAACACAATTTCAGATGCGATTAAAATTGTAAAACCCGGAGGCACGGTATCAAATATCAGCTACTACGGAACTGGAGACATACTTCCCATTCCACGTATTGAATGGGGATCGGGTATGGCTCAAAAAGACATACGTGGTGGCCTGACAACCGGAGGTCGTCTGAGAATGGAAAGAATGGCAGCCCTATGTACCTACGGAAGAATAAAACCAGAAAAAATGGTCACCCACGTATTCGAAGGATTCGACAAAATGGAAGATGCTCTCATGCTCATGAAAGAAAAACCAAGGGATCTGATCAAACCTGTTGTTCTTCTGGATTAAGAAGTGAGTCAACTAATCCTCCCTAATAATCCTCCCTAATAAACCTCTCGCAAAGCCCAGAGTTTTGAGAAAGGGATAAGAGGATTGATCAGATTGGATAGAGCTTAAAAAGTAGCTAATAAAAGTAGCTAATGGTTAGCCATCGTAAAATATTCAGCGCTAAATTTTGAACTTCATTAATATACTACAATTTTGAGAGGAATTTTCACTGAAATGACTCATTCCTTTCATCTTTTCTTTCAACTTTTCATTCTTCATACTTACTTTTAGAAGTTTATCGATATCCCACCTGCTCACTATCGATATCCCAACTGTTTACTATCGATATCCCAACTGTTCAATATATTAATCTTTTATATTAGTCACAATTGCATTTATTACTGTTTGTATGTCCATTTAGGAAATCTCCAATATTTTGCTCTTTGCAATTGTCAATGACGGTTAAGAATTCTTCATTTTCGGCGGTTTAAGATTCCCCAATCTTCAGTCCTTGAGAAAAGTTCGAGGTTTGTGAACCATGCTGAAAAACTGAGGTTTCTGATAACTATTATTAATCCATAATTCATCTAAAAAACTTTGCTTGAATCCGAAAATCCCTTCCAAGAGAGAAAGAATCGCTTAATCTAAAGAAATCCTGCAAAGTGTCCCTTCTAAATATGCAAAAATCACAGTTTAAAGAAAAAGTGTATTTCGATTTTACCTATATTTAAAAAGTGTAAGCCGCTTGAGCGAAGCGAAACTGAAGCCGTGGTGCTGAAGCGGAATTTAGGAGGTTTGAGAAGGTTTGAAGAGGTTTGTATTCTGCGAAGATGGAATTACAGATTATTTTTTCTCGATAACCCCACAGACAATCCGTGCGCCACTGTTGCCGGCAGGATTGGTAATCTGGTCGTCAGGATCAGCATGGATGATCAGTGAAGTACCGTTGGCAGTAAATAGCGTGTTCGGTCCGGGTGACAGTGTAACACGGTTGGTGGTGATACTCATATGTCCTGTACCATCTTTTCCTACTTTGAGGTTGGGCAGATCTCCTGCATGCGGGCCTTTTGGGTTATTGAGACCATGCTCTTTGCCTAGAGGGTTGTAGTGTTCGCCGGCAGAAGTGAATGACGGACCAATGCAGTTCCCTTTATTGTGGATATGGATACCGTGCAAACCTGGCTTTAGGCCTCTCACGTTGACGTTTATGTGAACTGGGCCATTGGCTTCCTCAGTAAAAGTGGCCATCCCCACGGTATTGCCCTTCGCATCTTTCATGACAGCTGTAGCACTATATGTAGCACCTTCCCGGGCATAGCCCGTAGTTGCAAACATCAGCATTGTCGAGATAATCAATAGTAATACCAATCTAGCTTTCATCAGCTTATTCCCCCGAAAATTGACAATTTTTATATGAAAGAAGCTTGCCTGTTAAAGACCATGAATTAGACGGAAATTAGTCATTCTTTAGTCTCCTACTCTTTAACTGGTCTTTAACTATTTATGCAGAATGTTCTGTCCCCTTTCAGATATCCCATCTCCGTTCCTGACACCAGCATAGTACGTTTGTTGCGATAGCACACCGTTTGCATGCCTGAGGTCAGACATTCGAAGAACATCAGGTAAACGTATGCTTCTTGTAAACATGCGTTTAGACAAATACATGCTTATATAATATAAAATTGTTTTTATAAAAATTATAATTATATACCTCATGTGAGAGAACTCTTTATAAATTCTTTATAGTCAGGTCTATAAATTGTTTTATAGTAAAAATCTTATAGACAGATAATAATGCCTGAAATTCAAACTCCGGCTGATTTCGATAAAGTAAAATTGTCGTCCTAATGAGTGTTCCATTTAAATCTGCAAAACTCACGGGTTTTTCAATTCTATTTTTCTGAAACTTATCTAAACAAACGTACCCGGGGAAGAACTCAGCAGACTGCCAATAGGAAAAAATATAGTTAAACTGAATTGATTACGTGAATGATTTCTTGTTTCGTATCCGGTGATCCAATTTCTGACACTTTCCTTGATTACAACCCTCTTGAAAAACACCACTTCAATCAGATAACTGTCCTCCAAAGGAAAAGATCACTTTGATAAAAACCCCTGTAAAGGGCTCCTTCCAAATCTACAAAGATCCGTAGATTAAGGAATAATAGATTTTTTACATGCATTAACTTAGCTTTTCAAACAAAAACCGGGAGATTCACAGTTGTTGTCAAAACTACCTAGAGCTTCTAAAAAAGAGGTTTCCCAAAAAAGTTATTAAGATCAAGCTTTATCGACCATATATCAAATTGTAACTTAATATTTTAGCTTTGAGGAGGATAAACTTGTTCTGGAATGACGTATATAAGGGCACGCCGCCGTGGGACGTCGATCATCCCCAGCCTGCTTTTCAAGCTCTTATACAAAGTGGAGAGATCAAGCCTGGCCGAGCTCTGGACATCGGATGTGGCCGGGGTGAGAATGCGATAATGCTAGCTATGAATGGCTGTAACGCCACGGGTATAGACCTTGCTGAAAATGCCATCTCCGGCGCAGAAGTAAAAGCTATGGAGCGCCATGTTAAGGTAAATTTTGTAGTAGGAAACGTACTACAGATGGACAGGCTTTTTACGGAGGGTGAGTTCGATATTGTCATTGATTCCGGTTTGTTTCACGTAATGACGGATGAGGAGAGACCCGTTTTTGCGCGGCAGGTGCACAGGGTACTCAAGGATGAAGGCAAATACTTCATGCTTTGTTTCTCTGATAAGGAACCGGGAGAGTACGAGCTGCCTAGAAGGGTCTCAAAGGCTGAAATAGAGAGCACTTTTTCGTCTCTTTTTAATATAATCTATATAAAAGACACAGTTTTCGATTCACTGCTCAGTCCAAGTAGCAGAAAAGCTTATCTTTTATCGGCTGTCAGGAATTAATTATAATACTGATTATTATTTTATATATTTTAAAATGTTATGAAATGTGAAATTGATAGGTCTTCTAAGATATCCCTTCTAAAATGCTCCTTCTAAATCTGCAAAAAGTGAATTAGATGTCAGAAAAGAGATCTTAGTTCCCTCTTTAATTCCTTCTTTAATAATTGTAGATACTATAAGCTCTCCTTAAAAACTCAAACCATCATCGGTTAATGTAATATCGTAGTTTCCAACAAAAAAAGTATTGTGCACGTTTACACCATTTATGGTTTGCCTGGGCGTATCGTTTATTTCCACTATACGATCAGTTATATGAATTTTCTTGCCTTCAACATAATAAATTCCGCTTACTGCTACGTATCCATCTTCTGTGATTCTGGCGTTGAAAATAAAATCACCGTTCTCTCTTCTTGTTAACGTGAGACCATTTCCTTTTTTGATTTCTCCTTGCACGTCAACTTTTTCGTTGATTTGGATAAACTTGTTTCTGTCGATTTTTGCTATGAGCTCGGAGTCTTTATCTCGGATCTCAGTCGTAAGAATTAGATCACTATCGCAGTTTTCCAGAGTAAATAAAGGTATCTTGTCTCCCATGTTCTTATCTGCCTGATATGATACAGTATACACTTGGTCTGCGTATATGTTTGATCCCAGAATTAACATATAATCATCGTGAATCATGTGGTTTCACCTGTAAATTTTCATCACATGCTTATTGATATAATTATATAAAACGATTCTTAATTAATCTTTGTTGTGAAAAAATGATAAGGTTTGCTTATATAAAAGATATTTTTCCTTGGTGCTTTATAAAAGGATTCATGAGATTATTGCAGACTGCAACATGAAAAAGATGTAAAATACATGAAAAAGATGTAAAATACAAGGAAAAGATGTAAAATACAAGGAAAAGAATTGTGAAGAAAAGAATTGTGAGGAAAGGAAAAATGATTTCAGGCACCTTTTTCAGATGCCTTATTTGAGATACCTTATCGGTGTTATTGTATTTTTTTCTTTGATAATTTAAGTCAGTATTTTTGGTACTTTAAATCAATATTTAATGTAGCCCTTTCTTTCAAGCCATTCGACCTGAGGTCTTGTATATTTCCAGGTAACTTCGGCTTTGGAATCCTGAACCTCCCACGGATTGGCTATGACGACATCGCCTTCGCGAACCCACATCCTCTTCTTTCTAGAGCCTGGGATCCGGCCCATGCGAACAACTCCATCCATACACTGAAGCCTTACTCTTTTCGAGCCAAGTAAGCTTGATACTGTTGCCAAGACTTCATTTTTGTCCTTGCGGGGAATTCGTACCCTGGATACTTCAGGGGTATCTCCTGAGTTTGCTGATTTTCTTGATCCTAATCTTCTTTTTCTTATTACGCTTCTGTAATTAGCCAGATTAATTTCTCCTTGATGATCTTTGTAGATCTTTGTTTAATTTTTCAATAAGTATAAAGTTAATAATTTGACAATTAAATGATTTGTACTGATCATTATTCTCAATGTTATTTTGTCCTTACATTTTCCTACTTCACACAAGTGGAAAGGAGTAAAGAAACAAAGAGAATAAGCCAAAAAACGAAAAGAGAAGATAAATCAGGCGTTCATGTAAAACTAATTATAAAATTAATAGCGCCTGATAGCGATTACCTTTAGAATCGCCTGTGGTTAGGAAGACATTCTCTGCAGTAAACTGGTCTGTCTGGATCAGGTTTGAAAGGTACTTCGGTCTCAATTTTACAATCAGAACAGATCGTCTTGTGCATTTCTCTGGGAGCGCCGAAATTACTCCTTCTGAAATTTCTGTCATTAAAAGCCAATTTTGTTTCACCTTGATTTTAGTTTTCTTAATAGTTAAAAAATAAGATTATATAGAACTCTTTAGTTAAAAACAAAAAATTGGTTTTTAACAGCAGACGTATTATATGTATCTTTATTTTTACATATATACATAGAACCTAAAATATATAACTGTTTCTATGAAAATGAGGAAAAAAATCCTTAAATTGGATTAAATCTACAATCAGGCTTTTTAGAACAAATAAAAATCATTAAAAAACTGATTTTTGGTAATAACCAATAAAAAATAATTTCTTTCCTGAATTAAGGGAAAATAAAAAGGCCAAATAATAACATATAAAAAATGTAAATTATCTTATGTAACCTAGTTTTTTCAACTTTAACAAGCTATTATTAGATATCAATTAAAAATAATAATGATAATAACAATAATAACAGCAATAAGTTAAGATTTAAATCCAATTTTCCTCTATTTTTTACTTCGAATTTTCAAAACTCGTTTTCACTTCGAATTGTCTTTCCAAATTTTTTATTTTATTTTATTTTATTTTATTTTAAATTTCTTCTTTAAATCTTTGCTCTGATTTCCTGCTGTTTTAGTTAGAATATTTCTTTCCATAACCTTACTTCTTTACAGTTTTCATCTTTTTAAAATCAATATTTATATAAAGCATCTTGTCAAACATGCAGAGCATGGAAACCCTCGAAATTCCCTCTTCTTTTGCAGAAAATATGTCTTATTTTGACAGAGGATTAGATCAGGCATTTACCTGGTTTTCAGGTAATTTTGGTACATTTTTATTCATGTTTTTAATTGGCTTGGTCACTATCCTTGTCGCAAGAAACGTAAATCGCCTTATGGAGAGCTACTTCAAAAAAGCAAATAATAGGCTGCATATGGACACCACATCTTTCCGAATGTTCAGGCATGTAGTAGTCGCAGCAATTTATTTTATAGGAATTGTAGTTGTTATCTTCAGTATTCCTGGTCTTCGAAGCCTCTCGGTTGCCCTCTTTACAGGGGCAGGAATTGCTGGTATTGTTATCGGGTTTGCAGCCCAGAATACATTGAGTAATATAATTGCAGGACTTTCCCTTGCCATTTTTCAACCCTTCAGAGTCGGAGACCGGCTGGACATCATGAATGAATATGGAAAAGTTACGGATCTTAATCTCAGGCATACAGTTATTATAACCTGGGATAACAGGCGGCTTATAATCCCTAACTCAATAATCAGCAATGAAGCCATAATTAACTGGACTATAGAAGACCCTGCAGTAATCTGGCCAATTGATATAGGAATAAGTTATGATGCTGACATTGACCAGGCAAGAAAAATCATGATAGAAGAAGCTAGAAAACATCCCAATGTCATGCTTCCACAGGAAGTTAAATATAACGTGGTAAAGCCCAGTTTAATTAAGTCCGAAACGCTTAAAATGGGATTTTTTGACTCTCCTGTGCTTCATCCTGTGGACCCGGATTTCAGGGAGAGAGGAGAAGTTAAAGTAAGTGTTGTTGAACTGGGGGAATTTTCTGTAAATCTTCGCCTGTTGGTCTGGTTCAAAGACAGAAGCGTTGCAGCAGGTTCAGGTTACGAAATCAGGGAAGCTATTAAAAAACGCTTTGATAAGGAAGGTATAGAACTTCCGTATCCATACAGGACTATTGTGTATAAAACTGATCTTAAGAAAGAAAAAGAGGCTACTGAAAAACTGTCTCATACAGAGGGGACAAATTGAATAAAAACACACTGTAAAAACAAGTGAAAGATAGACTGAGACAAAAGCAACTGAGAAATATTGAAAATAATTGGGAAATGGATTGATGAAAGGTTGAAATGGGATTTCATAGCTCCCTTTCATCAATTATTCTTTTCGTCTTTTTCATGCTGCGGGGAAGTTCCCCTATTTTTACGCCCACAACGTCCACGGTTACGCCTATAAAGTCCTTGAAGGCTTTTCCAAGAGCTTTTTCGGTTTTTTCTTTCCTTGTGGGATCTTCTGCACCTTCAATCTCAACCCTGAAGGTCAAGCTATCGCGGCCGTTTTTGCGTGTAAGCAGAATCTGATATTCGCTGCTTACTCCAGGAACCCTGAGGATGATATCTTCGATCTGGCCAGGATAGATATTCACAGCCTTGAACTTTATACGGTCATCTGACCTTCCGAGAATTCTGTCAATCCTTGGGAAAGGACAGCCACATTTACAGATGCCTGGAATGATCCGGGTAAGGTCTCTTGTCCTATAGCGGATAAGGGGAGCCCCTTCCTTTGTTAGGGTCGTAATTACAAGTTCCCCGAGCGTGCCTTCAGGGAGCTGCTCACCTGTAATTGGGTCAATTATCTCAAAGAGCAGGTGATCGGACCAGTAATGCATGCCTTCATGGAAAGGACAATCAAGGGCAATTCCTGGTCCGTAGATTTCGGTCAGCCCGTAAATATCAAAAGTTTCTATCCCGAGTTCGTTTTCTATTCGGCTGCGCATTTTTTCGCTCCAGCGCTCCGAACCTATAATACCTTTTTTGAGCTGAATCTGGGACTTAAGCCCGCGCTTTTCAATTTCTTCAGCAAGTAAGAGCGCATAGGAAGAGGTGCTTGCAAGGGCTGTGGACTTCAGGTCAACAAGCATTTCGAGCTGTTTTTCAGTATTTCCTGGACCTGTAGGTATTGACATCGCTCCCAGGCGTTCAGCTCCAAGCTGAAACCCTATCCCAGCAGTCCAGAGCCCGTATCCCGGCGTAATCTGAATCCTGTCCAGATTATTAAGGTCTGCCAGCATATAGCAGCGCATCATCATCTCAGCCCAGATATCCACATCTTTTCGGGTGTAAGGGATAATTACGGGTTTTCCTGTAGTCCCGGATGAGGAATGGATCCTTACGACTTCTGATTCAGGCACAGCTTTTAGCCCAAGCGGGTAGGCGTCTCTAAGTTCTTCTTTATGCGTGAAAGGGAGAAGCTTCAGATCCTCAAGCGACTTTATTTTCTCGATATCGATATTTGCTTCCTTGAATTTTTTCTGGTAAAATGGACTGCTTTCAACTATGCGCTTTAGCAGTGCTTCCAATTTTGCAAAGGTATCTTCTTCCGAGATTTCGGGATGGTAAAGCTGAACATTGGGGTCAAGCTCAGCCTCAGTGGATGCTTCATACATGTAATTTCACCTTCTGCTCCCCAGTCTAGGTGCCGGAGATTAATCTAATACATTTCATTGCGCGTTCGAACGCAGCCTTGTTTACAGCCCTGTACCTCTCGGGGATTTCAGCATCAAGTACTGCTCTTAAAGTACTTTCTGGAAAAGGTAAGACTCGTGCGCCCACAGCCGCTCCAAGCATTGCAACGTTTGCAGTTCTATATGTCCCTACGTCTTCTGCAAGTTCTGTGAAATCTGAGCAGAGAATATCAGGGTAGTATTCACATAAAAATGAGAGCAAAGCTGCAGATTTATATTCAGGGCATCCAGGTGGTCTCGATGCAGGTTGAATAGCATGGGTATTTACCAGAACCTTTCCACCTTTTTTGAGAAATGGTAGATTTCGTACAGTTTCTGCGGGTTCCAGACCTAAAAGCAAGTCTGCCTGTCCGATTGGAATAAGTGACCCGGAAATTTTGTCTCCTATTCTTATATGGCTGCTAACCGAACCTTCCCTCTGAGACATGCCTATGGTCTCGGCAGTGCTTACATGGAATCCGGCTTTCATAGCAGCAAGCGCTAGCATACGGGAGGCAAGCACAACCCCTTGCCCTCCAACACCTGCAATCAAAATGTTATATTTCACAGCTTTTCCCCTCCTAGGCAGATAGCTTCTGACGGGCATACCTGGGCACAGAGCCCGCAGCCACTGCAACTGTCCTGTATAACAGGCTTATCCGAAGCAAGGTTAAGAGCAGGGCAGCCTAATTCTTTTATACAGAACCCACAACCTGTGCAGGCTTCAGGCTTTATTTCGTAATATTTGTCAGGTTTTATAATCCCTGCACACCTGCCTTTGAATACTATAACCGACAGCCCCTTAAAATTCATAGCTTCCTTTGCGGCTTTTACACAACTCTCCAGGCTGTCCTCATCTACAGTGTCCACGGTCCTTACAAATTCAACTCCACAGCTCTGAACCACATCTGCAATCTTAATGGCTCTGGAAGCACTTCCAAGCGCAGTCAAGCCTATTCCAGGATGGGGCTGGTGCCCTGTCATTGCAGTTGTGCGGTTGTCAAGTACGGCAAGGGTAATGTCAGCTCTGTTATAGACAGCGTTTATCACTGCAGGGATGCCTGAGTGGAAAAAAGTCGAATCCCCGATAAAGGCTACGTGTTTTGCTTTCGGATTTGTACGGAAGAGCCCTCCTGCAATGCTTATCCCTGCTCCCATGCAAAGGCAGGTATCCACCATATTAAGGGGATAGGCATTTCCAAGGGTATAACAGCCAATATCTCCCGAGAAAATCGTATCAGCTTGACTCTCTTTTTTAAGCTGTTTTGCAGCCTGCTTGAATGCATAAAAAACGGTCCTGTGCATGCAGCCGGCGCAGAGGGTCGGAGCACGGACTGGAAGGGGAGGAAGCTTTTCTCCTGAGATGGTAGGCAAAGCATGAGAAAGGCGCAAACTCTCTCCACAGGCTTCAAGTGCGAGGTTTATGCCGTCAATGACAAGGTCTACATTGTATTCCCCACTCACAGGGAAAAAGCCATTCTTTTTTCCATAAACCTCTACAGACAGATGTGCTCTTCCTATTAGCTGAAGCACCTGTTCCTCAAGGTAAGGGTCAAGCTCTTCAGCCACTATCAGCCTGTCAATACCTTTCAGGAAAGAAAGGACTGCTTTTTCAGGAAACGGATATACCGTCCCAACCCTGAAGAGTGTGAAAAGCTCTTCAAAACTTCTGACAGTTTCCACGGCTTCCCTTACATAAAGCGCTGAAACGCCTGAGGCAATAATCCCGATTTTTCCTGATCCCGAAACCGAGTTGAAGGAAAGTTCGGAAAAACGCTCGGAAAGTTGATCCTGTACGCTTTCAAGCCAGGGATGCCGCTCGGCAGTAAGCCTTGGAAAAATCGTCCAGCGCCTATCCTTTACAAAACCCTCATCAACGGATTCAACCAGCGCAGGTTCTGTAACTGCAACCTCGACATCTCCTGAACTATGGGAAACCCGCGTAGTAGTTCTCAGGATAACAGGAATTTCGAACTCATGCGAAAGCTCAAAAGCCAGTTTTGTCAGTTCGTAGGCTTCCTGAGGAGTTGCAGGGTCAAGGACAGGAATATTTGCAAAGTGCCCGAAAACCCGCGTATCCTGCTCGGTCTGGGAGGAATGAGGTCCTGGATCGTCAGCAACGAGCAGGACAAGCGCTCCTTTTATCCCGATATAGCTCAGGCTCATCAGGGGATCGGATGCAACATTCAACCCTACCTGTTTCATGGTCACAAGCGCCTTTGCCCCGGAATAAGCTGCTCCTATTGCTGTTTCAAGTGCAACCTTTTCATTGCTGGACCACTCGGTGTAGATTCCACACCTGTCCGCATACCGGATAATCGTCTCCAGAGCCTCGGTTGAGGGAGTTCCCGGATACCCGGTAACTACCTGTACGCCTGTTTCTATAGCTCCAAGTGCAATGGCTTCATTACCCATTAATAGTTTTTTTTCAGTCAATAAACTCATCTCGAATCGTGGGCAATATTAATGAAATGTTAAATGAAATGGATTAAATGAAATGTTAAATGAAATGGATTAAATGAAATGTTAAATGAAATGGATTAATGAAATGGATTAATGAAATAGATTAATAAAATGGATATTTTTTAACAAACCTCGAAAACAAAATGAGGTTGGGAAGGAAATCTTAATTTTCGAACAGTTTAACAAAACTGTTTTTAGAATTTGAAATATTTTAAGGAATTTTACCGTAGCTTTCGCTTCGGAAATAAAATGTTCATCTATGTACAATGCTGTGGCAAGAAGTACGTAAAGTTCTAATATAAAGTTTTTGTTTTTTGATTCGACATGGTTACCATCTCCTATTGATAAATAGTTCTATTAAATAACCGATTCGAAGCCATTGAAACTGGTCCCCCGATTCCTTATTATACACAATAAAGTATGGATAATATAAAGAGACACACAAAAAGATGCGGATGAAAATCCTTCAAAGATAGAAAAAATAGAAAAATCGTGTAGCCTTGTCAAGGCTACTTGAATAAACTAAAAGTATTCTTAATTTTACTTCTTTGAGATTCCCATCTTCATGGCAATGCCTTCGACATCCCAATCCTTCACAAGGGCTCCAAAAACCTCGATACTATTGCCAAGGTCAAAGGTATCGGCTCTTACTTCTTCTGCAATAAGGTCCTTGAGGGTTTCAACAAGCTTCAAGATCCTTTCGTCTTCTATCCAGACCGAAGCGCTAATATTTTCGTCCACAAGAAGGTCGAGTTCCTTCCGCATGTCCTGAAGCCTGCGAATAACTTCTCTTGCATACCCTTCAGCTTCAAGTTCAGGAGTCAGGTTTGCATCGACATAGACAAGGCCGGCATCGGATTCTGCACTTGCAGTGCCTTCTGGCAGGGTTTCTTTGAAATTCGCCATTCCCGGAATTACTGTGACAGTTGTTCCGTCTGCAAGGGAGAGTTCAAACTCGCCAGCTTCGGCAAAGGCTTTTTTCAGGGCAAAACCGTCAACCTTCTGCAGAGCAGGGATAACTTTTCCTGCGTCTTTCTTGAAAACAGGACCTATTTTTCCAGGATCAGGGATTACTTCAAGCCCAAGCTCATCCCAACTCTCAGCAACAGGCGTCAGGACAATAGCCTTGGAATTGGTCTGACCCATAAGGACTGAGCGTAGCCTCTCAACAGCCTTTGCCGCTTCCTCAGTTTCAGGAGAGACGACTATTCGGGATACAGGCCATCTGAGCTTTCTTCCTGCTTTCTGACGGGCATTTGAGGCAGCTTCCACAATAGAGCGTACAGTATCCATGGCTGCTTCAAGCTCCGGATCAAGATAGACTTCATTTACCTTCGGCCAGTCGCACATATGAACTGATTCCAATGCATTGGGGTCTACGTTTCTGATAAGGTTCTGGTACATCTCTTCAGCCAGATAGGGCATGAAAGGCGAGATCAGTTTTGTAAGGGTTACGTAGACTTCATAGAGCACGCAATAAGCTGCAAGCTTATCAGGGTCGTCGGCTTCGGTCCAGGTTCTTGGACGGATAAGCTGGATATACCAGCGAGAGAGGTCTTCCAGAATAAATTCCAGAATCTCACGCACGGCTTTATGCAGAAGGTACCCGCTCATTGCTTCATCTACGGCTTTGACAACGGACTGAGCTCTTGAAAGAATCCACCGATCTTCTTCCCTGAGCGCGTCTTTTACGGAACCCAGGCTAACCTTAAGAGGATCAAAATTATCAAGAGCCATATAAGGCAGCGGGAACCTGAAAACATTCCAGAGAATATTGATTGAGCGTTGGATAGTTTCCACCTCTTCCCGGTTGAATTTCAGGTCTTCCCAGGGCGCATTTGAAGATAGTACATAGGCGCGCAGGGTGTCAGCTCCGTACCTGTCGATTACATCAAGGGGCGAAACTACGTTTCCAAGGCTCTTGGACATTTTCTTCCCGACAGCGTCAAGCGTAAAGCCGTGCATGAGCACACTCCTATATGGAGCTCGCCCAAAGCTAACCATGCTTGCCCCGAGTTGGGAATAGAACCAGCCCCTGGTCTGGTCATGTCCCTCGGTGATAAAGTCGGCAGGCCACCACTCATCGAATTCCTCCCTGGTCTGTGGGAATTTCAGAGTAGCCCAGGAAGCGACAGCCGAGTCAAACCAGACATCAAAAACGTCTTCTACACGCTTTTTTTCTCCACCGCATTCACAGGGGATAGTAACCTTATCCACATAGGGGCGGTGAAGTTCAATGTCCCCGCCTGCCCCGGACTTTTCCAGCAGTTCGGCTTTTGTCCCTATTACCTCAAGTTTTCCGCACTTTTTACATTTCCATACCGGGATCGGAATTCCCCAGTAGCGCTGTCTGGAGATACACCAATCCCGAGCACCTTCAACCCAGGTTCTGAATCTGGCTGAACCTGCCCAGTCAGGGTACCAGTCTACAGAATCGATTTCCTCAAGCATTTTATCCTTGATCTCGGTAACTTTAAGGAACCACTGTTCAGTTGCCAGATAAATGATAGGCGTTTTGCAGCGCCAGCAGTGCCCGTACCTGTGCGAGACAGTCCCTTCTGCAAGCAGCCTGTTGCGTTCTCTGAGGTCTTCAATGACAATCGGGTTTGCTTCCCTTACATTCTTGCCTGTGTATTCCCCGGCTTCCTCAGTATAAGAACCGTTTGGACCTACCGGGCAGAGAATTGGAAGCTTATATTTCACACCAACATTAAAGTCGTCTATACCATGCCCTGGGGCGATATGTACACAGCCTGTGTTTTCTGCAGTTACGAAATCGGCAAGATAAACACCATGCTTTATCTCATTCTGCACAGGTACCAGGTCCCCAACAGGGCTTTCGTATTCAAGTTTTGTAAGCTCTTCCCCGAGCATTGTTTCAAGTACTTCGTAGTCAACGTACCTGCCCTGTCTAAGGACATTTTCGATCAGGTCTGTGGCTGCAATGAGGATTTCTTCAGAGCCATCCTGCCTGATTGCTCTGAATTTCGAGTATTCAAAATCCGGATGCACGGCAACAGCCACGTTTGCAGGAATTGTCCAGGGGGTTGTTGTCCAGATAACTATGAAGGTATTTTCTTCGCCTTTGACCTTAAATTTCACATAGATCGAAGGGTCAGTCCGATCAGAATATTCGACCTCGGAGTCTGCAATTGCAGTTTCACAACGCGGGCACCAGTTGACTGAACGTTTGCCCACGTCCAGGAGGTTTTTTTCACTGGCCTGCTTGAGGGTCCACCAGGCAGCCTCGATGTAATCGTCTTTTAAGGTCATGTAGGGGTCATCCCATTGCATCCAGACCCCAAGCCTCTGGAACTGCTCGGTCATTGCCCGCTTCTGGGTGATAGCAAACTCTTTGCATTTCTCAATAAACTTTTCTACTCCAAAACTCTCAATGTCCTTTTTGGATTTGAAGCCGAGCACGCCTTCGACTTTGACCTCGATAGGCAGGCCGTGCATGTCCCAGCCTGGACGCTCGAGGATATTACGGTTATTCATTGAGTAATAGCGGAGAATGGAATCTTTAATGATCTTGTTCCAGGCAGTTCCAAGGTGAATATGCCCGGTCGTATATGGGGGTCCGTCAACAAAAAAAAGCCTTTTTCCGGTTTTGCGGTGCTCCCGGGTTTTTCGGTATGCATCGCTATCTTCCCAGAGCTGCGTTACCTTTTTTTCGATTTGCTCTGCGTTATACTTGGCAGTGATTTCTTTTATCATATGGGGGTCTCCCTGAAGAAAGATTAGATAAAGTGAAATGTGGTCAATGTAGGTTTTTTCCTACAGTGCCCAATAAATATTAGCTGTGAACCTCTATCAGTAATGAATCTCTAACCAGTAGACTGTTAGAAAATCTAACCAGTAGACTGTTAGAAAACTTTACTACCGGCCGCTTATATATTAAACTTCAAATAAGTAATTAACGAATATAATATCCGTATTCAGAAAAGGAATCTTTCCTGTCCTAAAGAGAAACGGATCTTCCGTACGCCAATCAATTTATTCAGTAATTACTGTACTTGATTTAAGCTTTGTTATAATGCAGGCAGAAAGATAATATTTTTATTTCTTCTATGATCCTTTTTAAAGTCAATTGAAGGATATCTCAACAGTAACTGTTCATACCTTTTATTTCTTCTATGATCCTTTTAAAGCAACTTACAGATCCATTAAACTATGAATAAGAGAAGTTGTAAGAATCAAAACTACAAAACAAACAGTCTTCAAACTTTGTATTAATTTCCAAACTCTTATCATACTCTTTTATTGTCTTTATATGTTTGCTCAGGGAGATCTTTAGGACAAGCTTCTAAAAACGACCATAATATCAGATTCAGAAAGGTAGCCTAAAAGTATCCTTTATGAAAGGGAGTCCAAAAACCGCACAAGAATTATCCGATTAATGAGAAGCAATTAAGACAGCCTTCCTCTATTGATTGATATACTTAGTAACTAAAATGCCCGGTAAGACATTTCACAAATAAGAATTAGATTTAAAATAAGAGCCCCAATATAGTTGAATATGGGGCCCTTATAAAAAGTTCTCTGTTTGTTTTTTATCTTCTACCCCTGATGGTTTTCCATATTACAGCGATTCTTTCTATATCAATATGGGTGTAGCCTTCTTCTCTTATAGTCCACTTAAGGCTGAGAACCCCATCATTGACTTCGGCAGCAACTCCTCTGTATGTGGTATTCCCCCCAATGTCAATTTCAACTTCTTTGCCCAGATAATACTTTTCAATGAACTCCTGTTTCATTATCCTCAACTCCCAGACTTGAATTTCCGGATGACTGTCCGGTAATAGAATTACTAGGTTATAGTTAGTTTCATGCAGTATATTATATTTAAAAAAACAGGGATTCTGAACATAGTTTCTTTATCCGGGAGTTAAAGGGTGTCTGATATTGAATTTTGCCTTAAAGCTGACATGAAACTCTGGAAATCGATTCATATAACGATTTAGAGCCCTAAGCTTTTCCCATTAACATCAAGGAAGCTCAGGACCCAGAATTTTCCACATTTAGCTTAAAAGTCAGGCTCCGGCTTATTAAATCCGGTTTCAGGCTCCAGGGCAGTTTCAGGCTCCTGTGCAGAAGAATCAAAAAAAGGAATATCGGCATCCGCAAACCAGGCTTCAAGGAAACTCAACAGGTGGTATTTCAGGAAAACGACAAGGGGCACATTAAGGAAAAGCAGGACCCCCAGAATCAAAATCAATTCTATAACGATAAAGGGGATCAGGAGTATCCAAAGAAGGGATTCTGATACCATGGACGAAAAAAGGAAGTACAGAATCGCGTCAAAAATAAGGGAAACAAGCCCTAAAACTAGTACTGTCAGCGCAAAAAGGAAAATAGCAAGAATGGCTATTCCTATCCCGAGTACGAATCTAATAAACCAGTAAACCATAACTTCCTGCCAGCTTTTTCTGAAATTCGTGAAAACAAGCCCAAAAGCCGAAAGGATTCCTTTATTCCTGTAAATGGAAAGAGGAATTGCAAGGCTTAAAAGAGAATTTATTGCAGAAGCGAGAAGAATTAGCACAATAATTACACCAGCGAACCAGAAAATTCCTCCAAGCAGGGTAGGCCAGGCAAAATCTGAGGAATTTTTGAGAATGTTGCCGATTAGAGGAAAAATGGCTATTCCGAAAAACGCGAGAAATACCAGCCCCAGAGCCAAACGCACAAGCAGGAGATAGAATCCTTTTCCTAGGAACCTTTGTGAATAAGCCCAGAATTTTACCTCGTTTCTTACAAGAGATTCTACAAAAACAAATTCCATGATACTGGAAATGTAGGAAAAAATCAAAACTATGAGAAAAATGAAAACTATTGCTGCTATTATAATTGCCGGAAATGATGCATCGTAAACATAATTGAAAGCAATCCCATGTGTATCAAAGGGAAAATCAGGTATCTGACCAGACTCAATATTAGGGAGCTTCTCTAAGTCTTCTGAGCCTATTTTATAGTTAGTACCCGAGCTCCCATAATTCGAGGCAACTCCACCTAACAGAAAAATAATAATTGTGAGTTTTGCCCATTTCCAGAGATCAAAGGGGTCAAAAAGCGCTTTTCTCGTCCTTGAAAAAGCTTTGTCTACTGCATCTATCCCGTACCAGCTCATGATGTAGAATTTTACTCAGGTAATATATAATTATCTAAACAGTTAAAATTAAGATTTCCCTGATTGTCTTTTAGATGTCTGAGGTAAAATCGAGATTTCTCAGATACAAGACTCTCTTACTCAGTAATTATCTTTCTTTATTTCATAATTATCTTTCTTTATTTCATAACTATCTTTCTTTATTTCATAATTATCTTTCTTTATTTCATAATCGTCTTTCCATCCAGTCTCATAAATTCAATTTTCATGATTCCTTATTCTGCTCGAAGTCAGTGTTGACTCATATTGTTTTTTGTTATTCAGAACTACGGGATCTGGACAGCGCTTCAAAACCTGAGACAACTTCAAACAGCTCCTCATCAATACCACTTTGTCGCACACGGTAGAATTCTCCATTGAGTTCTTCAAGCAGTTCATCGATGTTTTTGTCGGCACGTTGCATCGCCGCCAGCCTGCTTGCATTTTCACTCCCAAGGGATTCGGCGCATGCCCGAAAGAGAGAGACAAAAAGGTATTCGCGGATCAGCACCCGCAAAGTTTCGGCACTATCACCTATGACCTCTGGCAAATTCTTAGTTGGCCAGGTAAGTTCGGTTAGGTCGTGTTGCCAGGTCTCGTCCAGGGGCAATAGCCGCTGACTGACAGGCTCATAAGTAGCTCTGGTTTTGTGGCGGTTGTAAAAAAGATGAAGTTCAGCATCCTCGTCCTGGCTGCGGAGTTTTTCACTTTCCACAAGAATCTGCCCTATAAGTGGGGTAATAGCTTTGACGGAATTTGGTACCGTAAATAGCCCTACCAGCGGTAGACCTGCATCCTCCAAACGTGAGTTAACGCGCTCGCCGACAGCCCAAACCTGAACCTTGTCTGGAAAAACTGCTAATTTCTTGACAGCATAATCGGCTATAATATCATTGAACTGACCGACCAATCCCTGATCTGAACCAAATACAACCGCGCCAACTGTCCCAGCGATATTTTTTTGTTTTTTTCTTTCTGCAGGAGCGGCTGAGGGTGCGATTTCCCGAAAACATATACCCAGTCCTAATTCAACTGTACGATAGTAGTCAGACAATGCACTCACTGATTTTTCGTATTGTCCTATATTCGAGGCTGCAAGAGCTTTCATCGTTCGGACGACCGATTGAAGATCGTTTGCTCTATCGATTTTTCGGCGCAGACTTTCCATGGTTTCGCTCATGGTTCCCCCTCAACTTCTGGCCTGAAATTGTCTTCTGATCTGGATTCTGACTGTTTTTAGCCCTTTATTTAGACTTCTGGTTTTTGTTTAATCCTTGGCTTTGGTTTCCAACTGTTTTTCACCCTTGGACTGGACTTCTGGCTTTGTTTCACTCTCGGTTTGAGCTTACGATTTTGTTTCACCCTCGATCATCTTCTGAGCTTCAGACCCGGATTTTTCCTCCGTTTCAGTTTCTGGACTTGTTTCAGCTTCTGGTTTAGTCTCGGATTCGGTCCCAGGCTGAAAGCGTTCCAGTGCTTTTTGCGCGAACTCAAGGACTGTTTTGCGATCCTCGTCGCTCAGTTCTGCATCAGCGTTGAATCGCTCGCGCACTTCGGTTGGGATATCAGCTACCGCCTTTCGCAGGGACTGTTCAGCTTCTGCCATCTTGTCAAGTGGCACGCTGTCAAAAAGTTTTGCGTTCAATGCAAGCAGAATAACAATTTGATCTGGCACAGGGACTGGAGAGAATTCAGGCTGTTTTAGAAGAGCACGGATCCGTCGCCCGTGTTCAATTATCTTGCGTGTGTTTTCATCTAGCCTGGCACCAAACCGGGTAAATGCTTCCAGTTCTTCAAATTGTGAATAGGCTAGCTTTAGATCACCAGCTACCCCACGGTAGGCAGCAAGTTGTGCTTTCCCGCCTACACGAGAAACGGATTTGCCGACATCAACTGCAGGCATCACTCCCAGTTCGAATAGTGAAGGCGAGAGATAGATCTGCCCATCAGTAATTGAAATCAAATTGGTTGGAATGTATGCAGAAATATTCTGCGCTTCAGTCTCGATAATAGGAAGAGCAGTAAGCGAGCCTCCACTATGTTTTTTGAGCATGTGAGTAGCCCGCTCCAGTAAGCGTGAGTGGATATAAAAGATATCACCAGGATAGGCTTCACGGCCTGGAGGACGGCGAAGCAAGAGGGAAAGTTCGCGATAAGCACGTGCATGATTGGTCAGGTCGTCATAAACAATCAGCACATCCCGACCTGCTTCCATAAAAAACTCTGCAATGCTGGTAGCTGCATAAGGTGCTATATAAGTTAGTCCGGATGGGTCATTACCCTCAGTCACGACGACAATAGTATAACTCATCGCACCTTTTTCCCTCAAGGTTGCCACTGCCCTAGCAACGGCTGATGCGCGCTGGCCAATGGCACAATAAACGCACACAACATTATAGTCACGCTGGTTGAGGATAGTGTCTATTGCAATCGCAGTTTTTCCAGTCTGGCGGTCCCCTAAAATCAACTCTCTCTGCCCGCGTCCAATTGGAATTAACACATCAATAACTTTGATCCCTGTCTGAAGAGGTACACTTACAGGAGAACGATCCATAATCGGAGGGCTAGGACGTTCAATAGGCAAGCGCTTGCTGGAAATTACAGGTCCTTTCCCATCCAGTGGCCGGCCAAGAGGATCAATAACCCGCCCCAATAACCCTCCGCCCACAGCCACGTCCATAACCCGGCCAGTACGTTCAACCTGATCTCCAGCATGCAGATGAGAGTATTCCCCGAGCAAGACAACTCCAATTTCGTCTTCGTCTACGTTAAAAGCGATCCCAAATACTTCACCTGGAAACTTTATCAGCTCTTCAAAACCCACAGTAGGAAGGCCGGATACATTGGCAATACCTGTGGAAACTGTCTTTATAGTACCCATTTCCCTAGGCGTAAGCTCTGGAGTAAATGATTCCCGTACCTTGCTGATTTCATTGAGAGCGATATTGAAAACATCCTTTAGATTTGCAGGTTCCATGTCTATCGGCTCTTTATGTAGACTCCTCAGGCTTATGATTGGCACTTTGCTTAATTACGGATTAGGGTTTAGTCTCGGAAGGATTAGTTTCAGATTCGAATTTGGTCTCAGATTCCTGTTTATCCTTGGACTTTTGTTTATTCTCAGATTCTTGTTTAGTTTTGGATTTGGTTTCCGACCCTTCTTCCGGTTTAGGCATATCAGATGTTGACTCAGGCTTTGTTTTTGCCTCGGGTTTGGTTTTTGATCTTGAGTCATCAGGTTTAGGTTCTGACTCAGATTCTGGCTTTGATTTAGCTTCACTTCTGGGCTGTTCTTTCAGAAGTTCGTCAATACTTTTTTCCAGAGATGTAAGGTAATCTGCAATACTCCACGCTACTTTTTGTCCATCTGTGGTTAATTCAATCCCATTGACCAGGTCTGATGATGTCTCAAACCTGAGTTGAATTTCTATACCAAGCGTTTCCTTAATCGCCTTTTTGACCAGGTCACGCTGCGCCTGTGGAAGCTCGAACGCAGTACGGACAAGCACTGGACCTGATGACTTGCTAAGTGCTGAAGTCAGTTGCTCCTTTTCCTCGCCTTTTAGCTCGTGCAATCTTTGAACAAACACATCAACTGTACGTTCTTCCAGACTCGTTCCAGCAAGGTCTTTCAGGACTTTTCGCGCTATGTCAAAGACTTCCTGTTGAACCCGACGGCTGATTGCCTGATTTAAGTTCTCTTTGTCATTCTTTAATGCCTCCTGTTGTTTTGTCCTCAGATAGGAGGTTTCCTTCCGTACTTCTTCGAAAAGCCGCTGACGCTCAGTTTGAGCTTCGTACTTTGCCTGATTCATGAGTGCAGCACGCTGCTGGTCAAGCTCTTCGTTCTTACGCCTGAATTCTTCTTTCTCTTTTTGCGCTTCTACCTCTTTTGCATCGGCATCTGCAAGTTCATCTGCCACCTTTTTCTCGCGTGCGTCAATAGCGTTGAGAATGGGCTTATAAAGGAAGCGTTTCAACAACCACACCAGAATGAGGAAGTTTAGCGCCTGCGCAATAACGGTAAACCAATCTATCAGCATAGGCTATTTTCCTCTGTAATTCAGGTAATTGCACGGCTCCAGAACGGGTTGGCGAAAATTAGAATCATCGAGACCACGAAACAATAAATGGCTAGAGATTCAATCATAGCCAGACCCACAAACAGAGTCCTGGTAATTGTTGCGGAAGCATCGGGTTGTTGTGCCAGTGAACTCAACGCTGTTGAAACCGCATGTCCCTCCCCAATCGCGGGCGCTATAACTCCGATGCTGATCGTAAATCCTGAGGTGACAATTGATGCCACAGCGATTATAGTCGAATAATTATCCATAACACCCTCTCCTGTTGTTAGTTTGTTGTTTCAGTCCTTAGTCTCCAGTTTTTTGTTTTTGTCTGGACTTGCTGGTTCGTGTGGCGGCTGCAATGTAAACCGTAGCCAGAACGCTGAAGATGTAAGCCTGTACCATACCAGTGAGCAGTCCCAGAGCAGTCATGACTATTGGGAAGATAAACGGCGTGATGGTCAGTAGAATGGCAACGATCATAGAACCGCTCATAATATTACCAAACAGACGAACTGCCAGAGCCATAGTGCGGGAGATTTCGCTGATGATATTAAATGGGAGCATGATTATGGTCGGCTCTGTATACGACCTGAGATAGTTACCAACTCCTTGCTCTTCGATGCCGAAAAGCGGAACAGCTACAAACACACATAAGGCGAGCGCAGCCGTAGTTGAGAGCGACCCGGTTGGCGGTTCGTAGCCTGGGATAATAATACAGAGGTTAGCCATGCCAATGAACAAAAAGAGAGTGCCCAGAAAGCCCAAATACTTCTGCGGCTGGTCAAGACCAATATCTTCAATCTGCCTCAAAATTGTCGTGACAATTATTTCCAGAACATTCTGCCAGCGGGAACGAGTCAAACCTGTGGAAAGTTTGCCTGTAAGAATTTTTGAACCTACAACCATTACCAACATTAACCCCCAGGTATACACAATTGTGGCGTTGAGTTTGATAAAACCAGACTGCCAGAAAATAAGCTCATCAGGGCTGAGCCGCATTATTTGCCTCCTTTGACAATTTATTTAGCTCCTCCTCTGGCAATCTTGTGAGCCTGAGAACTACCTGGCGCATAACGAAAAATCCAATCAGGCATATGAACAGCCTTTCCAAATGACCTTCTGAGACAAAGTAGAATCCAGCTACAGCAATACTTGTCCGTAGTAGCAGACTTCCCAGGAACCAGAACGCAGGTCGTTTAGATGAAAGTCCTCTCTGAACCGTCCACCAGAGTCCGCCGAAAAAAACCGCTCCAAGTAAAAAGCCAGCTGCTAAAGCCAAGATGAGATTTAAAGCTTCATTCATTGCTATCCTCCTGTTCTTCCTGCATTTCCCTGTGCTCCTTGGTTACCCAATGCCATGCATTCAGGCAGCCGATAAATAAACCTATAATCAACATCGTGAGCGTCCAGGAATAACTCGCTGGATAGTGTTCATCTAACCAGAGTCCAAGTGCAGCACCCAGCAGCGTTGGAACTGCTACTGACCAGCCTATAAGCCCCATCATGCCAAGACCAAGCCAGACAGTCCGGTTTACATGGCGCTGTGCTCTGAGTTTGCGTTCAGCTTTTGTCCCTACCTGACGAGCCAGAGATGGTTCGCCTTTCGAAGGTTCCTCTGTCATTCTTTCAGCCATGCTGAAACTCCGCTAGGCGGCGTATAAGCCCGGTTTCCAATTTTGCCATTACTGAGCGAATTTTTTCTTCAGTCTCGTCTACAGCTAGAAACTCACTCTCTACCGCTTCTCTCAACTGGCTCAGGTCTGTTCCAACAATGGCATTACGTACAGAAACCAGCACGTTCTGGCCGGTTTTAACAAGTATGCCTTCATCAACTGCCACATAAGTTTCTCCCTCTTCCCCGATCTCATAGGTAAGAATCCCGGGTTCCAGAGCAGCGACACAATCGAGTCGATGTGGTAGAAGTCCAACTGATCCCTCTCGAGTCTCTGCGACTATGCGGGATACGTCTTTCTTTTCGGCAAAAATCTGGAAAGGTAGAAGAATCTTAAGATCCATGAGTGTCGAGTTCATAATCACTCCTTGCCTGATTTCTGTTCCTTGCCTAGCTTCTGTTCACTGCTTGATTTCTGTTCCTTGCCTGGTTTCTGTTCCCTGCTCGATTTTTTGGCTACCGCTTCGTCAATAGCTCCAATCATGTAAAGATCGCTTTCTGGATAGTCCTTGAATTCATCGCGCAGAATACGCTCACAGCCATCAAGTGCATCTGAGAGAGCAACAAATTTTCCTTTAAAACCTGTAAACTGCTCGGTAGTGAAAAACGGCTGTGTGAGGAAACGCTCCAGGCGACGGGCACGGGCTACCACGTTGCGATCTTCCTGCGACAGCTGTTCCAAACCAAGCATGGAAATGATGTCCTTGAGTTCAGCATATTGTGCAAGTGTCTGTCGGATTTCCTGAGCTAGACCATAATGCCTTTCGCCTATAACGCTAGGTGTGGACATTTTGGAATTTGACTGCAAGGGGTCAATTGCTGGATAGAGTCCCTCACTTGCTCTTTTTCGTGAGAGGACAATAGATGCAGAAAGATGCGAAAAGGTATGTACAGCCGCAGGGTCCGTGAAATCATCAGCAGGCACATAAACTGCCTGAATTGACATGATGGCTCCGGCATCGGTATTGGAAATACGCTCTTCAAGCTCTGATAACTCAGTGCCAAGGGTTGGTTGATAACCAAGCCGTGAAGGCATCTGCCCCATCAAACCTGACACTTCTGAGCCAGCTTGGATAAAACGGAAAATGTTATCTATGAGCAGCAGTACATCGCGACGCTCATCATCCCTAAAATATTCAGCCATTGTTAGAGCTGTATGGCCAACCCTAAAACGAGCGCCTGGAGGTTCGTTCATCTGGCCAAATACCATGACCATATTGGGGAGCACGCCCGCGTCTTTCATATCACGGTAAAGTTCTTCCCCCTCGCGATTGCGTTCCCCTATGCCGCAAAATATACTTACTCCCTGATGGTGCTTGACCATGTTGTGAATCATCTCAGTTAACAGGACAGTCTTTCCAACGCCCGCCCCTCCGAAAAGCCCGGTTTTGCTACCACGTTCAAGAGGCACCAACACGTCGATAACCTTGATCCCGGTCTCGAAGATTTCAGATATTGTGGATCGACGTACCAGCGGAGGCGGAGCTTGGTGGATTGAACGCCATTGAACATTAGTTGGGGGATCTTTACTGTCTATGGGATTTCCAAAAACGTCAAACATTCGCGAAAGAATTCCCCTGCCAACAGGCGCTTTCAAAGGCCCACCTGTATCTTCCACTGCCATGCCTCGAGCAAGCCCCTGTGTGGGAGTGAGAGCGATTCCGCGAACACGATTGGTATCAAGCTGAGTCAAAACCTCAATGGCAATTTGACTTTCCTTTCCTGCACGTAGCAACGTGTATACAGGTGGTAAATACTTCTCAAAAAATACATCGACGATGCTGCCGCGTACCGAGACTACCGTGCCGAGGTTCAAGGGACTGCTTTCATCTTCCATATTGCCTTTAACGTCCCCCATACTTGCAGCGCTCCTTTTCACTTTTAGAAATGAACATTTCATTTTACACAGGATGTAATGAAAGGTGAAAGAATACAACAAGTTTATAATTAATTGAATGTCTTAAAATGACAGTATTATATGAAGTACTGAGGAGAAAACAGAAAGGTATTACGCGAAAAGTAATACCTTTTGACAAAAGACGATTATACTGCCTTAATGTCTTTAGTTTACTTTCCTATATTCATTTTCTAATGTTGGCTTTTGATTTCCTAATAAGTTAGTTATTGCTTGTTTCCCTCCCCAATAAAGAGATATGTCTTAAATTATATTAATTTGACATTATGATATTTTTCATTTAATAAAATCTCAGAAATTTTTGTCTCATAGGGTTTTTACCATGGAAACACGCTTTATGTTAGATTCAAGATAAGTATCCCCATATGGAGTGAACCCAAGTTTTTCATAAAAGCTTACTGCATGGGTCTGCGCATGAACATGGACTTCTTTTGCCTTAATTTCAGCAGCTTTTTCCAGAAGTTTCTCTACAACGAGTTTGCCGATCTGCTTTCCCCTGGATTCATTCAGGACACAAATCCTGCCAATCAGGCAGCTTTTTCCATTTTGAACAAGCCTCCCCGTAGCAACCGGCCTAGCATTTGCATACACAACCACATGATGTGCCTTCAGATCCAATTCGTCAATTTCCTCTTCTTCAGGTACATTTTGTTCTTTTATGAAAACTTCCCTGCGGATATAAAAAGCATCTTCCAGGGCTTCAGGGCGATTTGCATCAATCATTTTTATACTTAGTGAGGGTTCATGTTTCTCTTCCATCAAAAAGCCTCCTTTTCAATTCTCCGATTCCTTTTCCTGTCAAAGGTTTTCTTCTTCTTTTTCTGTAATTGATCCGAAAATCTAACACTATATTGCAGTTAGTGACAGGATAAGCTTAAATATATGACATATTTACATTATCGATAATTTTCCAAAGATCGAGTGTGCTGAAGAAAAGTCTGTATTATTTTTACTTACTTGTTTTCAGCATATTGCAGCTAATTTAGATAAGTTTTCTACAGAGCCGAAGTATCAAAGCTTTGAAATCGTAGCCTATTAGCATTAAATGTATATATTGATGCCCTAAAATCCAGAGTTATTCTCGTCACACCGGTCATTAGGAAAATCTATATATATGTCTGGCATATACATATAGTATGTCGAAGAGATAAGCAACCGAACCTCTAAGATAAATAGGAAATTAAAGACGATTGAAAAGAGGTGATAAAAAATGGAAAAACTCAGAAATTTGATTCTCGAAAACGTATCAATGTTTAATGAGGCGTTTCCGAACAAATTCTGCTCCAGTCCGGATGTCATTTCCGCAATCTCACACGACTATAAGTTCACTTACGGACAGGTCGAAAACGAGATCGAGAAAATGGTCCATGAAGGGGTTCTTGATGCAGAACTCTCGGACTGGTATGAAATAAAGCTCTTATAAGGTCTGCACCTTTTGAGCAGAAATTAAAGAAATAGAAATCACAAATCACTGCACGACGACATAAAGGACTAACTGAGAAATAATGAATTGGATTGAGTATCTAAGGGTTTAACTGGATATTTAATCGCTTAGGAATATTCATTTAGGAAATTGGATAAAGAAATATATACAGCGAAATTTTCTATATGAGTGATGAATTTGCTAGAAGTTTCGCAGGTAATGAATTCTTTTCCCCAAAACCTTTTTTAATCCGAGATAATGTCCAGAAGCGGGCATTTTGCATAGCTGTCCTTTTTCAGATTATATCTTTTGGCATGCTCTACAAGCAGGGCGTGGTACTCCTGATACATAGCCAGGTCTTGAGGCAAGTTTTTTTCAAACAGGGCTTTGATCTCATTATAACTCGCCTTTTCATCAATAAGGCTCAGATTTGTCAGTATTCTCCTTGTATAAGCATCAACAACAAAAGAAGGTTGTTTGAAAGCATACAGCAGGATCGAATCTGCAGTTTCAGGTCCCACGCCTTTTAATGAAAGAAGTTCTTCCCGGGCTGGGGCACGATTTTTAAGTTCCGAAAACCAGCAGGCAAGGATTTTCAGGCGCTCCGCTTTCTGGTTGTAATAACCTGCTGGCTTGATAGCTTCTTTCAGAGTTTCTAGCTCAAGAGAAAGAATCCCTTCAGAGGAAAGGGAGCGTATCTGTTTAAGGTTAAGGAGAGCCTTTTCAACCTGTATCCAGCTTGTATTCTGGGTGAGCAGGGCTCCGCAAATAATCTCAAACTGCTGGTTCCGGGTTTGTGGATAGGTATAGTCAGCAGGATGGTATCCTTGAACAGATCCGGTTTTCGTGGGATTTATCCCACCGGTTTCATGAAGTTCGGTTAAAGGCCACCAGCCCTGAGGACCGTAAAAAGAAAGGAGATAATCGTAGATTTTTCTGATAATAGGCTTGGATCCTGTTTTTTTGTAACCGAGATTTTGATCACTTTTTTTCATTTTGACCATCATATTCGAGAAATAGTTTAAAACTTTTTATTTTAGGGACTCTGTAGAAATCCTCTAAATTC
>DALS01000024.1 GCA_002499445.1 Methanosarcina sp. UBA293 | reverse complement strand
GCTGCCCGTTCAAGCTGGTCAATTAGCCCATCTTCTTTTACAGGCTCGTTAATGAGGATTTTCTCCCTGACTGTTTGCGCAAGTTTTGCCATGTCGTCCTGGCTTTCAGAATAAGGTGTGTGTAGTTCGCTTGCCATCTATTTTCCCCATTAATGTGATATTAAGGATTTTTGACTGTAAAATCTCTTCAGATGAATTTCCCGGTTGTACCTATGCCAATTCCAATCAGCCGAGTTTCCATTGGGGTAGTTCCCTTACTTCCCACATCATTCTGTTTTAGATCAAACTCGACATTGTCCATTTCCAGACCATATCCGTCCATATACTCCGAAACCAGCCTGCGACTTAGCTTGAGTCCATACTCAAGGGCCTCGCCATAATCTTCAAAAACTTCTTTTCCAAGCCCAGAGAAAACCGAATACTCCTCCCCGCCTGCGCCAGAAGGCCGGATAAGGATCTCGGTCCTGTGGATTATCTTTCCTTCAAGGGCTCCCACGGCATTTCCAACTTCATAAAACGCAGGAATTCGGATATCTGCATCTATAGCCTCATTAATCTCTTTCAGGTAAGCTCGCACAGGAGCCCCTACTAGCACAACAGGGACTTTAATATGGAATTTCAGGAATGCTTCGTTTCCAATTAACTTTGCAAGCTCCTCTTTTTTTACATTACTCGCAAAGAAAGACACAAGCTCAATGGTAAATCTTCTCACAACCTCGGCTTTAATTTGCGCCGAAAATTCCTCTCCTCCTATTTTCAGGGTTTTTCCGAGAATGCTTGCTCCGAGAACTGAAGCTTTTTCATTCCACCTCAGGTATTCTCCAAGCACGTGAAGCGCATCAGTAGGGGTAAACCCAATCTGGCTAACATGTCTTTTCCTTATCAAATTTTTAAGGATGCCTGCAAACATCAGTGGGTGCTTCCCTGTCAACTCTGAGAGCTCAGACACAGACCGAGGCTCTGCCCCAAGCTGATTGAGAATTGCCTTTTCACCCTCTTCGAGTTCTCCTGTCAGAAGTTCAGGGGAGTTCTCCTTGTTCCTTATAAAAAACGAGGTCGGCTGTATGATTTCATCCATTATGCGTTCATTCGGGATTTCAATTTTTTTCAGTTTATCCAGAAGGCTGGGAAATTCCGAGGCTGCTAGACAGAGAGGAATTGCTCTTGTAGGCCCGAGATAGGTTTTTCTTTTAATCCAGACTAGACTGTCTCCCCCAAGAGCCGAGGTTTCCATCCTGATCGCTTTTACCATAGTTTTCCAGTCCCCTACCTTTGCTCCCGAACTGCTTATCTCAGGGATTCCTCCTGAAATCATGGAGATATCAGTGCTTGTGCCTCCCACGTCTACTGTCACGCAGGTATCGAGACCAGTCAGGTAGGCAGCTCCTACAAGGCTTGCTGCAGGTCCGGAAAAAATTGATTCTACCGGTTTTTGCAGGGCTTCTTCTATGCTGACCAGTGACCCATCGCATTTCATCATCATCAGGGTAGCTTTGATTTCTTTTTCCTGCATTATGGTCCGGACTGAATTGATGAACTGTTTGCTGACTGGGATAAGTTCGGCATTAAGGAGCGCGGTTACGGCTCTTTCATAAGCTCCCAGGCTCGTGGAAAGCTCGTGCCCGCAAACCACGGGCAAACCAGTCATTTCCTGAATTATTTCCTTTACCTTAAGCTCATGCTCAGGGTTTCGGACTCCAAAATAACCGGAAACTGCAAATGCAGCTACTTTATTTTTTACCTGTTTAACAAAATCTCTAATAGTTTCCAGATCCTCGAGTGGGGCGATTTCGTTGCCGCTGGAATCATGTCCGCCCTGGATTGAGATCGTGTAGTGATTGACAAGCTTTTTGGGAATAGTATGCCCTATAAGGATCAAACCTGCAGGATATCCCTTGCCTTCAAGCGTAGTATTGGTAGCAAGCGTAGTAGAAACCGAAACGAATTTTATCCTTTTAAAGCACCTGGGATCCAGTCCTTCAATTGAATTCTTTATTCCCCTTATAAGATCAGGATAAGTAGTAAGTGCTTTATTTGACTCGATAATTGTCCCATTTGACATATCCATAATAGCGACATCGGTATAAGTCCCGCCTGTATCAATACCCAGTCCCAGATACATTATATTCCTCCCATGCAATCCCTATGAATGACCTTTTTTTCATTTTTATTTTCTATTTCCCATCTTATTTGTACTAATTCACCAGAATATTCTCTGTTTCAGGGGTCTTCTATGTCCAGAATACCTGGATTAAATTTTAAAAGGCAAAGTCAGTTTCAAAAAAGATTCCACAAACTGCACCAGGGTTTATATGAAAATGAGTGGAGAAATCCACCCATATCATATGCCTTTTTACTTGGCAAATTTCGTTTGGAGCCTTTGTTTTCAACCCTATTCTTTATCCTCTTATATTTCTTGCAGATCTTGTTTGCTTTTCCTTCAAAATGGCATATTACCGCAGATGGCACAACTGCGGTTTTTCTGAAATGGAGGTTTAGAAATAAATTTCTATCTATTTTTTTGGCTTTTATAAAGGAGGTTTTTTAATTTTCTGGATACAGAATAGGAGATCTCCAAATTTCTGGATTTTAAATTAAAATGGGGAGAGGAATCTCACCCCATGATCTTTTTCTGAAGTTCTGGACCGAGTTCCTTTACTGCATTCACCATTGCCTGCACTGTGGTCAGTGGGCCGCCTGGTGGGACTTCACATCCTGTAGACATAACATACTTGGACTGCAGTCCATTCTCCTTGAGGACAGGCAGTACATTTTCAAGTAGAGTTTCTGTATTGTCCTTTACCTTCTGTACACCTGCTGCTGAGCCGTCCATGAAATCAATAGGGTTGACTTCTCCCATCATACAGCAGATATCTCCGTACTTGGGAATGAGATCAGCATAGTTCTGGGACCCTTTATCTCTGGTCTTCTCGTAGTAAGCATAGCTGTAGAGGGCTGTTCCAAACTTCCTGATCTGAGTCTCAAAGTGCACAGCATCAGCGCAATTGTGAATAATGTAGGGCTGGTTATACTGTTTGAAGATAGGAACATGCTGGTCATAGACAAACTTTCCATCAAACTTCCAGTAGTCATCTTCGCTCATAATTACATTGTTGGACCAGAGGTTATCGACACAGAGAGCATCACAGGCATCCTCATTGAAGAAGAGCTCGGAAAGCTGGCAGATGTAATCGGAACACTTCTGGACAGCCTCAAGAACAACATCAGGCTGAGTCTTCATATCCATAAGTACGCGGTCTGCGCCCATAAGCTGGGTAAGGGTAAGCAATGGACCTTCGTGGAAACCGATGAAGGGAGTGTTAAGCTCTTTGTTGAGTTTTTCCTTTGCCTGCTTTGAAGACATAACAAGCTCATAGCCACGGGTGCCTTTCTTAAGTTCTGGGACTTCGATCTTTTCATAGTCTTTTATGTGCCCTTCTGAGGATGGGGTGTCTTCTTCAGGGTATTTGATCTTACATCCGAAGTCTGCGGATGTGGCTGAAAGGTCAGCAAGACCCACGAACATATCAAGGTCGAGATACTTACAACCAAGGAAAGCGCTCTCTGTGAAGGCTTCAGCCTTTGTGGCATAGTCCCTGTAGTTGACTCCAGCGAATTTTCTGAGCACGCCACAGGCAAGTGGATAGACAGGCAGGCGGTCGACCTTCTTGTCAGACATTGCAGATAAGGTCCTGTCGATATGGGTCATTTCCTCCTTGCTCTTCACGCCAATACTTTCGAATTCCTCTTTAATCAGGTTTGCAGTCTCAAGTCCGATGTCAACTTTATCAGAAACTACTCTCTTTGCGAGAATTTCCCTGTACTTAATCTTTCCAAGGTTGATTTTCTCTTCGCTCCATCTCACATCTTTAGGATCGAGCTCTTTTACAGCTTCAGTTGCCCAGGCACTTGCATGCATTGCATCGGCGTGAGTGGAATCGGCTCCAATTCCTGTGGCAAATTCTTCCGAGACAGGAGCTCCTCCTACCATAACCTTCATAGCATCGCGAATACCTTCTTCCTGGAGAATTTCAATAACCTTCCCCATGTTGGTCATGGTTGTGGTCATTAGTGCGCTTATGGAAACAAGTTCTGCTTTGTGTTCTTTTGCGGCTTCGACAAACTGCTCTATAGGTACATCTGCACCAAGGTCGATCATTTTGAACCCGCCTGCACTCAGCATCGTTTTTACGAGATTCTTCCCTATATCGTGTACGTCTCCTTCAATTGTTCCGATGATACCCACTGCCTGCACACCATCTCCTTCGATCTTCATAGCAGGAGAGAGGATATCCATGCCTGCATACATTGCTCCAGAGGCGATGAGCAGGTGAGGTACAAAGGCTTCTCCTTTCTCGTAATTGTCACTTACAATAGACATTCCTCTTGCAAGTCCATTTACGATTGCATCATAGGGGTCAACACTGCCTTCGTCCAGTATTTTCTGTGCCAGTTCTTCTATAAGGTCATCGTCTCCATCGACGACAGCCTCCGCTAATTGGTTAAAGATATCTGCTGTCATAAAAAACGCTTCCAACATATTTTGAAATTGTTCCCTTTCTAGGGAGTAAGTAGCTAGATCAGGGACTCAATCCTCAAGTGAGTGCCTGTATAACTGTTAACTTACACAAACATCACATTAACTCCAAAACATATAACATAAACTCACAGATTGGATTAACGCAGTTAACAGCTCTTCTGATGCCTAATTTGGCTGATTACACTGATAATATAAATTTGCCTGATCCAATGAGATTTGCAGATTTTGTTAATTTCCCTGATTCTTTTGATACCACTCTGTTTTATGGGCTTGTCTGATTTGATGCAGGACTTTTACTCAATCAACGGCTCTGATTTGATCAAAGGCTTTAATCAGATGAAAGGGATCTTTAGCAAAAAACTTCAAAAAAAGAGAACAACCAACGCTATCCTAGTAATTGAGGATGTATTTAACTTGTTCGCCAAATAAACGGGTTTTAATGTTATATTGTTAGTTTGTGTCCTGAAAGCTCAGAAATTAAAATCAGTTATTGACAAAAAAGAGTGAATCTTAGATAAATTGAAGTGGCTTAGGCTCTGTAGAAATCCTTAA
>DALS01000050.1 GCA_002499445.1 Methanosarcina sp. UBA293 | reverse complement strand
AACAACTATCAATTCAGTTATTCCAGTTTCGCGATGTTTTTTTCTGTCTCCATTATTAATAAGCAGTAATTTCCGCATTTATCATGCAGGAAGTTATATATACGCACTCATAGTATTTAAAGATGTCCCCATTCTTCAAACCAAGAAGAAGTTTCAACCAGATAACTATGAGAGAAATCACCCAGCACAAGAAATTCATGCTGAATCAGGATGTAAATATACATCACTTATAATATATAAATCTTCTTATCAAGGAAAACTTTGAAAAACAAATTAACAATGAACGAAAACCTGTTTTTTAAATTCCTGACATTCGCTCTAGAATGATAATTTCGAGAGCGGCCCACGCTTGCTTTGCGTGTGAGACATACAAAGGAATATCTAATATATATAGCTATCGTTCGTGTAATCACTTGGAAAAAAATAATACTAAGAAGAGAATAAAAAGTAAAGCAGAATAGCGCAGCATTAAAATAATAACAGAAAGTTGAAAGCTGCAAAAACAAATAACCTTAAAACTCGAAAAATTGATATATAAGAGATTTAAGGGTATGAAAAACAAAAAGTGCAATAATAAAAGAAAGCTAAATAATAATGGGGTATTAAACTGGCAGACTTAAAGAAATCTACATCCAAAGCCAAACCCAGCACGGAAGAAACCGTTACAAGAGTGCGCATCCCACGCAGGGAAAATAACGAGATCCTGGCAACTGTTGAGAGTCTCCTTGGTGCAAACCGGCTGAGGCTCCGTTGTATGGATGGGGTAGTCCGTATGGGAAGGATTCCAGGTTCAATGAAGAAAAAAACCTGGATTAGAGAAGGAGATGTCGTTATTGTCGTACCCTGGGAGTTCCAGAACGAAAAGGCGGATGTGATCTGGAAATATACAAGGCCACAGGTAGACTGGCTTGAGAGGAAAGGATACCTGAAAGGATAATATGGGAATGGATCAGGAAAAGAAAATAAGGCGCATAGATCGCGCTAAGGATAAGTCTCGAGCCAGAGAAAAAGACTCAGATCGGCTGAAGGTAGAAGAAAATGTCTTCGATGTACCCACCCTTAAAATTCTTTATACCCTTTCCAACAAGGGCATAATAAAAGCAATGGGTGGAGCTATCAGTACTGGAAAGGAAGCAAATGTATTCCATGCTGAAGGCCCTGATAAAGAACTGGCTGTAAAAATATACAGGATTGCCAGCAGCACCTTCAAGACCATGGATGCCTATATTATGAAAGACCCTCGCTTTACAAACATTCGAAATAACAAGCGAGATATCATTTTTGCATGGACACGCAAGGAGCTTCAGAACCTGAAGCGTGCGAAAAGCGCAGGTGTTCGAGTCCCTGAGCCATTGCTTGCCGAGAAGAATATTCTCGTTATGGAATTTATGGGAGAAAATGAGGTACCTTATCCGCTCCTGAAAAGCACACATCTCGAAAACGAAGAGGCAAAACTTGTTTTTGATATAATTGTCGAATACATGCACCTTCTCAATAAAAAAGCAAACCTCGTACATGCCGATCTAAGCGAATATAATATCCTGATCGATCCAAACGACCTGACTCCTATATTTATTGATATGGGACAGTCCGTGACCCTTGAACATCCTAACGCCCGAGAATTCCTGTACAGGGACGTGCAAAATATACTCAGGTTCTTCAGCCGCTATGGGATAAAGAACAAACCTGAAGAACTATTAAAAAAGATACAGGCGGAATAAAAATGACACAATATGCCAAGATCCCCAAAGAGAGAATCGGAGTAATTATAGGCCCCAAAGGAGAAACAAAAAAGCTTATCGAGAACAAAACCGCATGCCAACTTGAAGTTGACAGTGAAAGCGGAAAGATAGACGTCACCTGTGAGGAAGACCCCCTGAAAGAATTTAGGATCCTCGAAACTCTAAAAGCAATAGGAAGAGGCTTTAGTCCTGAAAAAGCTCTTGAACTCCTAGATGACGATATGCTTGTGCTTGAGGTCATAGACCTTTCCGACGTCGCTACTACTCCAAAAGAACTACAGCGTATAAAGGGCAGAATAATAGGAAGAAACGGAAGAACCAGAGAGCTTGCAGAAACTCTGATAAACGTTAAGATTTCAGTATACGGAAAAACAGTATCCATACTTGGTCACCCAGAACAGAACACCATAATTCGGACAGCTATAAGGATGCTACTCGATGGAGCTACCCATGGTGCAGTCTACAAATTCCTGGAAAAAAAGCATCAGGAGCTTTTGCAGTCACAGCTAGACTCAGTTGACTTTTATTAAAAAAGAAGCAAATCTTCAGGGCCTTACAATATTGCATAAATATCTCAAGGCCCTTATGATGTAATTTAACTTTTCTGGAAACTAACTTTCAGTTTTTCCACTTTTACTAAAATATTCTCAGTAAAGTATTCCCAGTGAAACATTCTCAAATCCGTTTTCCTCAGTCCTGAGTTTCATCAGCTTCTTCGAGGAAATCCTCATCCTCTTCAGATCTTTTTCCTCTACCATCGATAAAATTTCCCCTTCCAGGTTTTGCGTTAATTGACTCATCAATCCAGATTACTTCGCCCCTGGAAAGAGTATATTCTGGAAAAACTCCATCCATGCCTTCAAAAGGAGTCCAGCCAGCTTTACTGTGCAGAAGTTCAGCTTTTATAGGGCGAACCTCACGGGGATTTACAATAATCAAATCTGCATCAAAACCCACCTCAAGCCTGCCTTTGAATTTTCGGTCCAGCCCGAAGGATTTTGCCGGATTCCAGCTCGTAAGCAGAATCATCCGTGAAAGCGGAAGAATATTTTTTCTAACAGCAGCAAGCATGAGAGGCATAAGAGTCTCAACCCCCGGCACTCCCGAAGGAGCAGCTCTTATATCAACATCTTTTTCGGATTCCAGATGTGGAGCGTGATCCGAAGCTATCATATCAATAGTGCCGTCGTTAATCCCATTAACTAGAGCTTTAATGCTGTGGCTTCCCCGAAGAGGAGGGTTCATTTTTCCAAAAGACCTGAGCCTTTCCCAATCTCGTGTAGAGAGGAAAAGGTGGTGAGGAGTAACTTCGCAAGTAAAAAGAGGCTCTTTATTTTCCCTTCTTGCAAGGTACTTTTCCTTCCTTATCATACCTATAGCTTCAAGCGTACTTATATGGCAAAGATGAGCCCTAACTTTTAATTCGGAAACAAGCTCCAGAGCTTTTTGAACAGCAGATGCCTCGCATGCATTGGGACGTGCCCTTGAATGGTATTCATAAGAAGTGTCTCCTTTTAAAAATCCTTCCAGCTCAAGCCGCATTTTCTCATCTTCAGCATGGATAGTGGCAGGCGCGCCAAGGCGTTTGATTTCGGCAAGCGCTTCCTCAAAAGTCTCTTCATTAATATTTAGCCCGCCTGTGGACTCTGCCATAAAAATTTCCCCAAAGGCAGTAACCCCCAGCTTCCAGAGTTCTTTTAATTTTTCAATGTTACTCGTTACCCCACCGTTGATTCCGAAATCAACAATAGACTTTTTCCTGGCAAGTTTAAGTTTTTGTTCAAAAGCCCGTCTGTCTGTCGTAGGAGGCATTGTATTGGGCTGGTCAATAACAGTAGTAATTCCTCCTGCAGCTGCTGCACACGAGCCCGTATACCAGTTCTCTTTCGAAGTCATTCCGGGTTCCCTGAAATGAACATGTACATCAATTCCAGCAGGCAGGGTAAGAGAACCGCCTGCATCTATTATCATGTCCGAACTCGAGACCCTGAGATCTTTCCCTATTCTAGTAACTTTACCGTCTTCAATAATGATCTCGGCAGGCTGAAGCGAATTATTGTAATAAATCCGTGTATTTTTGATAAAAATATCAGGCATGGGCGTCTATATGTATATAAATATACTTAAAACCTGTACATCAAAGAGAACAGAAAATGGTTAGGAAAAAAGTAAAAAAATAACCGGAGAAAAAGCAGAGAAAATTAAAAGTATGAAAACGCCATCAAACAATAGAAAAAACAAAAAGAAAAAGGTCAAAAAGCTATTTTTCAGTTCAGTGTGACTTTCTTAGCCGTAACAAGATAGACTACACTTTCACAGATATTGCAACAGTGGTCTGCAATTCTTTCCAGATAACGAATCAGGAAAAGCAAATTTGTGGCTCTGGAGATAATGCTTGTATCTTTAGCCATCATTTCTATCAGCTCAACCCAGACTGCGTAAAAGAGCTTGTCGACCTCTTCGTCCCTTGCTGCTACTTCTCTTGCAAGTTGGGCATCCTGAGTTTCAAAAGCCCTGAGGGAATTCTCAAGCATGAATGCGACAATATTTGCCATTTTCCCCGTATCTATAAGCGGTTTTACATGCCCGCCCTCCATTCTTCCTGGGATTTTGGCAATATTCATTGATAACCCCACAACTCTCCTGAGATCTGCCGAGATCTTGAGAGTGGATACAACAAGCCTTAGATCACTTGCCATAGGCTGCTGAAGCGCAAGCAGGTCAAAAACCGAAGCCTCAATACGTCCCTCAAGCTTATCCGCTTCGAACTCAAGGGCAAGAGTCTTTTCAGCAAGCGAGATATCGAGGTCTATAACTGAAGACATGGAGTCTCTGAAGATCAATTCAGCCAGCTCTCCAAACGAGAGTACACACTTTTTAAGCAAGTCAAGCTGCTGGAAATACCGTTCTCGGACCATTTCAATCACCCGAACCTGTCTGTAATGTAATCATTTCAATCACCCAAACCTGCCTGTAATATAATCTTCAGTACTCCGTTCTTGCGGATTATGGAAAATCTGCCTTGTCTGACCGAACTCAATCAGTTCCCCCATAAGGAAAAACCCGGTATAATCTGATATCCTTGCTGCCTGTTGCATATTATGAGTTACGATTACTATGGTATAATCCTTTTTAAGGTTCATAATCAGTTCTTCAATCCTTGAAGTGGAAATAGGATCAAGAGCGCTGGTCGGCTCATCGAAAAGTATGATTCTCGGCTTTACTGCTAGGGTTCTGGCAATGCAAAGTCTTTGCTGCTGCCCGCCGCTCAGGGAGAGAGCAGGAGATTTAAGTCTATCCGAAGTTTCTTCCCATATCGCAGCCGAACGAAGAGCCTGTTCAACAATACCGTCAAGATCTTTCTTATTTGCGCCATGTATACGCGGTCCGTACGCGATATTATCATAAATCGACATAGGAAAGGGGTTGGGTTTCTGGAAAACCATGCCCACATTTTTTCGAAGGTCAACAGCATCCACATCTGGCCCGTAGATATCCTTGCCTTCTATCAAAACTCTACCTTCAATCCTGCAGTTCTTAATAAGATCATTCATCCTGTTTAAGCAGCGGATGAAAGTGGACTTGCCGCAGCCTGAAGGACCTATAAGGGCAGTTACGCTGTTTTTAGAGATTTGCATGGAAATATTCTTAAGTGCCTGTTTTTCCCCGTACCACAGATTAAGATTTTCTACTTCTATCTGGGATTGAGAGACGTTTTGAACAGCTTCAGTCATTTAAAGACCTCATATCATATGAATCGTTTATACATTATCAATGAAACTTTAGCTAGATTTTCTTTAATTAAATTTTCAATTTGTTTCTATAATGCCTGCGAATTAGAACAGCTATAAGATTCAAACCGAGAACGATAAGCAACAGGACCAGGGCTGTCCCATACTGAATCGGCCGGGTTTTTGCAATATTTGTCCCGGCCGTTGCAAGCACAAAAAGGTGGTAAGGAAGCGCCATAAACTGAGAATAGATCGAATCAGGTAGCCTTGGCAAAAAGTAAGCAGCTCCTGTAAAAAGAATGGGAGCAGTCTCTCCTGCAACTCTCCCTATGCTCAGGATTGATCCTGTAACAATTCCGGGTATAGCAGCTGGCAGTACTACATACCGGATTGTCTGCCATTTACTGACCCCAAGGGCAAGGGAAGATTCCCTATATTCATTAGGGACCGTAAGCAAGGCTTCTTTAGTAGAACGGATAATTACCGGAAGAATCAGGAGAGCAAGTGTAAGAGAGGCCGAGAGTATGGAAGGGCCAAAACCAAAGTATTTCACAAATAATGCAAGTCCGAAAAGCCCGAAAACCACCGACGGAGTTCCTGCAAGGTTATTGATTGCCATTTCGACTAGCCAGGTGGTCCGATTTTCTCCTGCATACTCATTCAGATATATAGCAGCGATAACCCCTATAGGAAGGGCTGCGACCATTGACCCTATAATAAGATACATAGTACCTACAATTGCCGGGTAGATCCCTCCCTGAGTCATCATCCGGCGGGGCATTTCAGTAAGGAATTCAATGCTAATCGCCCCATATCCGTTTAAAATGATATAGACCAAAATTACCAGCACAAAACTTGCAACTGTCAACGTGGCAAGAGTCAGCAGGGAAAAAGCGATTTTTTCACTTGTTTTCGAACTCAAACCCATGATCAGTCCACCTTAAAACGATATTTCTTTTTAATAGAATCAGCAATCAGATTAATCAGGAAAGTTATAATGAAAAGTACGGACCCGACTGCAAAGAGGGCATAAAAATGATCACTTCCCTGAGGAACCTCTCCCATTTCAAGCGCTATTGTAGCGGTCATTGTTCTCACAGATTCCAGAAAACCACCCGGGAAAGAGGGAATTATTGCAGTATTTCCGGTTATCATCATAAGGGTCATTGTCTCCCCAATAGCCCTTCCCACACCAAGCATTACAGCTGCTGATATTCCGGAAAGAGCCGCAGGAATTATGACCTTATATATGGTCTGCCATCTCGTAGCCCCGAGAGCAAGTGAACCCTGCTTGATAGTACTTGGGACCGAACTTATTGCATCCTCTGAGATTGTAATAATTGTTGGAAGGGCCATAATCCCGAGCATAATTGAACCTGTAAGGGCAGTCTGTCCGGTAGGAAGATTGAAAGTCTTCTGTACAAAAGGAACGAGTACCACAAGCCCGAAGAACCCAAAGACCACAGAAGGGATGCCTGCCAGAATCTCAATAAAAGGTTTCAAAAAATCCGCAACTTTCGGGTGTGCAATCTCAGAAATATATATCGCAGAAGCAATCCCCAGAGGAACTGAAAAAAGAATTGCTCCGACAGTCACAATAAGGGAACCGAAAAACAGAGGCAATAACCCGAACTGCCTGTTTACAGATGTCGGGTACCAGAATCTCCCTGTAAGAAAATCCAGAAGAGAAAAATCATTAAAAAGAAACAAACTGTTCCTGAACAAAAAAAGACATATAAGGAAAAGGATAACGACCGTAAGGGCACTTACAGAAAAAAGTACTGATTCGATCATTTTTTCCTTATAATTCCTGTTAAACATGTTTTTCCCTTGAAATACCTGTATTCCATTTTTATTTGTTTACCGGGAAGTATCCGACTTCACTCACCAGGTTCTGCCCAGTCTCGCTCATCACAAAATTAATAAATTCTTTTGTGAGGCCTGTGGGTTCCCCATTTGTATAAAAATAGAGAGGCCTAGAAAGCGGGTATGCACCACTGATGATGTTTTTAGAAGTTGGAGCTTCAGGGCCTTTTCCTGCATCCAAGCTCAGGGACTTTATACTTTTATCGAGATATGCAACACCGATATATCCTATTGCATTGGGGTTCTGGGAGACTTCACCAACAACTCCGCCTGTAGCAGGTTGAGTAAGGGCCTCAGGTCTGTACTCGTCTCCGAGCAAAACAGCTTCCTTGAAGTATTCATAAGTCCCTGAACTGCTATCCCTAGAAATTACTACAATTGGCCTGTCCTCGCCTCCAACCTCCTTCCAGTTACTGATACTTCCATTGTAGATGCCACGCAACTGACCAAAGGTAAGTTCAGATACCGGATTACTGGGATTTACGACTACGGAAATTCCATCATAGGCAATTGTGTGCTCTACAGGACTGATTCCGTTTGCTTTAGCAGCTTCAATTTCGTTAGTTTTCATTTCTCTGGAAGCGGCAGCAATATCCACCTCACCATCAATGAGCGCTGCAATCCCAACCCCGGACCCTCCTCCAGTGACTGTTACACTTTTTCCAGGGTTTTCAATCATGAATTCTTCAGCCTCAGCCTGTGCAAGAGGAAGAACCGTATCTGATCCTTTTAAAAAGATACCTTTAGTGCCTGCAGGAGTTTTTTCTGCTGGAGAAGGGCCTTCATTATATTTAGTTCCGGTACATCCAATTCCAAGGAACACAAGCCCAATCATCAATAGTATGAAAATTGTATACCTCTTTAACTTATCTGCCATATTAGAGACACTCCTCTAAATAATGAGTCAAGGAACTATTATCCATCCAGATAATTACCAATACAATCCACGATAGAAGAGAGGGGATATATAAAAATTTGCATTATACTTTATAGAGACGTATATACTGGTTAGACATATAGAATAAAGAAGTGTAATATATATATCCTATATAAAATATAGACTGAAAGAAAATTAGCATTAAGAAAATCAGTAAAAAAGTTCATAATATATGAAATTAGGTTGAAGCCCAGAGCAGAAGGAAAAAAAGGTTAAAGACAAATTTATGAATTTGTAAAAGAATTACAATACTGAAAAGAATCTAAAGATAAGAACAGAAAAAGGGCAGGTTCAGAAATCGAAAAGGGAGCTCTGCTCTGCATGCTCATTCTCCTTAAATAAACTCTGTCCATGAACCTTTACCTTATTTCCCTTTTTTGAAGGAAGCTTTTCCTGTTTTTTTACTTCAGGTTTCTTAGTTTCGAAATCAAACAATTCTTTTTGCCTAGAATCAAAGTCAAGTAAAGAGACCTTAACCCCAAAAACTTCCAGAATCCGCTCTACGGGAGGGAGTATTTGTTTCTTAACGTAATAATCGACATCTATTGGGATATTGTGCTCCCTGACATAGTCCGGATCTTCAGCCCGATCGACAAAGAGCCCTCTTCCTGCGGTAATGATAAAGGGTATCCTTGTTCCTATAGAAGATACGACCCCTGTCCGTTCTTTTAATTTTTCCACAACTGTAAGGTGAGGCTGCTTGTTCTTATAGCTCTCCACTTTGCGGGTCAGAGTCCGTGTGAGAATAAGATTCTCGATAATATCTGAGTCTTTTGTTGGATCAAGGTTTCTGACCTTACTAACTATCTTGCGGACATATTCTACAGCCCGATCAACATTACCTTCTATAAGAACAAGTTCAAGAACCCTGTTGAGGGTAATTGAGGTCAGCTCACACCAGTCTCTCCGGACAGTTTCCATGCCTTTGACCTTAATTTTATCTTCCCAGCCTGAATTATTGGGCTCAAAGAGCCAGAGAGCGTAACGTTTCTTTGCAATAAGAAGAGCACGTTTCGCAATGGATTCGAACTCAAGTTCCATTGGATCGGGAAGGGAAGCAGAAACGATATCTGAAAGCCTGTTACCTACAAGGCTAATCTCCTCAAGGGAAAGGTCCCCTCTGGATTTACAGTGGACAAAGACACTATCTGTATCTCCATAGGCAACCGATAGCTCAACTACCTTATCCGAGGGTGAGAATTCTCCGGCTTCCTCAAGGAGTAGGGCTGTTTTATCCCTGAGAACAATTTTTTTTATAGTATGATTGATAATTTCCCGGGTATTCAGGATATTGCTTCTTCCGAAACTGGTTACCGCATTTGCAAGTGTGAGGCTGTAGAGCCTTGCCCTGGCGTATCCGGAATAACCGTAAAAACTGTTTAACAGGATTTTCAGGGCGAGTTGAGTAGCATCAAGTCCCCTATACTCATTTTCATCCGAGGTTCGCATCATTCTTTTCTTTGTCTGCGTCCTCTGATTAAGCAGGTCTTCGAGGATAGAAGGCACAATTCCTTTGTAAACATCAGGAGGTACGAACTCTCCTCCCGATGGAGGCCTGATAGTTCCTCCATCTGGCCTGTCACCTGTAACTACTGTAGTATAGCACAGGTTATGTGCCATCATTATGGTTGGGTAAAGGGACTTGTAGTCAAGAGTAAGCACATTTTCCAGAAGACCTTTTTGGGGTTCCAGAACTTCTCCACCTTTGAGATTAGAACTCATTTCATATCTTTCAGCAGAAACTTTATCATCAGGCCTTGGAAGGAGAACTCTGTCTCGGAGCCCAAACTCTTTAAAAAGAAGATTTTCAACCATCGAGGTCTGGCCACCATCAACGGTTTCCTGAAGCAGGCTTCCGCTTACCTGGGCAAGAGCAATATATTTGTCAAGGAGTTTCAAATCAAGGATAAGTTCTAGGGCAAGCTCTGCATCCCTGCGCGAGTAATCAACGAATTCTTTAAATTTTTCCCCTGTATCAAGCCAATACTCTTCCATATCAAGAGGGTTCACATCCAGCTTTTCACGGTTCAAGAGTTCCTTTGAAACCGCACGCAAGGTGTACTGCTTCAGACTGAAAGCTCTTCTTACCAAGGGGAGAGCATCCACAACCACCCGCCCTTTCATTTCAGTGCGGGTAATAAGCCCGAACCGCCTGTAACCTATCTTGCTGCCGTCCCTACCAACAATAGGGTTTATCATCTCCCCTTTTGAAACCAGAGTCCTGACTCTATCCGTTATGTAAGGAATATCGAAATCCTGATGATTATACCCTACTACAATATCGGGATCATATTCGCAGAAGATCTCAAAGAAACGGTTTAACATCTCAGTCTCGTCTTTACATGGAAAAACATCGGAATTTAGACCTTCAGCTGGTTTTGCCAGAAGTATAAGGGTTTTATGCCCTTTATACTCGGGCTCAAAGGAGAAGCTGATCATGATTATAGGCGAAACATCCGGAGAGGGCATTCCTCCATCAAGAGGCAGGCATTCTATATCAAAAGCAAGATACTTCAGAGGAGCGGTGGTAAGATTCTCAACTTTCTTAAACCCGGATGCAAGGATTGAAGAATCGCACACGAAATCCTCACAGCGAGAACTACCTGAATTATTCGCCCGAATATAGTTTGCAGTACCGATTTCGTTTCCTTCTGCAGATACCCAGACCATGCCACCAAGGTTTCTATCAATTAAAAAACGGTTTCTGAAAAGAATATCAGTTTCATAGACTTCCCATTCACCTTCAGCCCTCATCACATCCCGAATCTTCAGAATATCATCCCTGATTTCGGGCACATCTCTGGGCAAGTTAGTAGTAACCTTGAGTATCTCTTTTTTTGTTTTCTGATACCCAATAGGCTCAAACTTTTCAACAATTTCTACTTTCTTAACTTGTGAAAAAGTATCTTTAATAAGCCTGGCTGCGGCATGAAGGTCTCCAGAAGCTTTTAGATAAAAATAAGGCTCAAAATCAGGAACAAAACAGCATACGCTCTTTCCGTCAGCTCCCCTTCCAAAAAGGCGGATGACTGGGCTGCTGTCATTAATCACTTCATAATCTGCATCCAAGATCTGGAAATCCATAGGGATGTTTTACGGTTTTAGGTAGACATATAGCTTTTGTTGTGCTTTGAAAAAATAGAATATTATTTTTCGAAAAGCTTACCGACTCTGAAAATGAGCTATTCTTATGACAGGGCAGAAACCTAAATAAAAGGGCTCAAATTGAAAAAGTTCAAATTGAAAAGACTCAAACTGAAAAAGCTTAAATTGAAAAGGCTCAAACTGAAAAAGTTCAAATTGAAAAACTGCCTGAAGGAGGCGAGATATAAAATGGAGATGAAGATCGAACAGCTTTAATTATTGAATCTGCCTTCAGGTCCTCAAGTGCAAGATATCTGGCTCCAAGAGCACTGGAAACTTCCTGAGCAAGTCCGAATTTTATCATACTGCTTTCCGTGTCAATTACTGCAGATTGTATACCTTGATCTCTGAACAAAGAGGCTATTGACATTGTTTCTTGAAGAGGAGATTCACCATTCATACTTACATTTGCCCTCCCGTCAGAGATCAAAACCATAAACGGACAGGTATCAGGATCGCGTCGGAGTTCTGCTTGTATGGTTTCATATCCTTTCATCAGTCCATGGGAAAGAGGCGTCTTTCCTCCTGTTGGCATTTCCTGCAAATACTTTTGAGCCAGTTCTACACTGGAGGTGGGAGGCAGTAGCAGTTCTGCACTCTCGCCCTTAAAAGCGATAAGCCCCACTTTGTCACGTTTCTGGTAGGCATCCAGCAGCATTGAAAGGACTGCCCCTTTAGAAGCCACCATGCGCTGCTGGGCACCCATGGAACCGCTAGCATCCACAATAAAGAGTACAAGGTTGCCGATCTTTTTTTCCCTTATCTTTTTTCTGAAATCGGAATTGTGGATTATTATAGCATTTCCGTTATTTTCCCGCACAGACTGGAAAGGGGCAGCTGCCCTCAGGGTGGCGTCAAAAGCAAGGTCAGTGGTTTTTTCGCGAGGAATTGCACTTTTTATATACCTGCCCTGTTTAGAGCCAGTAAGAGTTTTGCTGCGCCTGCCTGACCCTTTTCGATTAGACCTATGAAATTCAGGAGCAAATTGCTTTATCTGGTAGCTTTCCCCCATAGCAAAAACAGTTTCTGAGGCAGCATTGGGCTGCCCTCCAGTCTGGTCCTGTGGATTGTCAGGCTGCTGCTCTTCGGGTTGTTCGTGAGACTTTTTGGGATTTTCTTTATGTTCCTGTTTCTGATGCTCTTGTTTATTTCTCTCTTTTTCATTTTTTTTCTGTTTTTCCCTGTGCTTTTCAATACTTTCATCAAGTTTATCCTGCTTGTCAGAATGATTATCAAAAGGTTTACTACGCATACGATGAGAAAGAACCAGTTCTGCAGCTTCTTTTACATCCTCTTCAAGAACATCAGTCCTACCGTTGAAAGCTGCAAGCGTGATTGAGGTTTTCATCATTGTGATGTCTGCCCTGTGCCCATCGACCCCCATATCAACACAGATCTGGCTGATCAATTCAAGCATGTTATCTGAGATCCTTACTTCAGAAATTAATTTCTGTGCCAGAAGAATCTGTTCGCAAAGTTCTGACTCTACAGCCTGCCAGCTTGCTGCAAAAGCTTCAGGATCTGTCTCATACCTGAGTCTGTATTTGATAAGTTCTACTCTTCTGGTTACATCCCTTATTCCCTTTATATCCACGCATAAACCAAAACGATCCAGCAACTGAGGCCGCAGTTCCCCTTCCTCAGGGTTCATGGTGCCTACGAGCACAAAGTTCGCAGGGTGGGAGAAGGAGATTCCTTCGCGCTCAACTGTATTTATTCCCATTGCCGCCGAGTCAAGGAGCACATCTACAAGATGGTTATCCAGAAGATTAATCTCATCTACATACAGGATACCCCTGTGAGCAAGGGCGAGTACCCCAGGCTCAAAGCGTTTTTCCCCTTTCTTGATAGCATGCTCTATATCAAGAGTCCCTACAACCCGGTCTTCAGTAGCACTAACAGGCAGATCCGTAACTTTCATTTTGTCAGAAGAAATGCTAAGAATCCCGGTTTTTACCTTCTCCAGGCATTCTTCACACATTTCATGTATATTATGAGGATTACAGCGGAATTTACAGCCTTCAACTATCTCAATTTCAGGTAAGAGATTGGCAAGGGCCCTGACTGCTGTTGACTTGGCAGTGCCTTTTTCACCCCTGATCAGAACTCCTCCAACTTTTGGATTTATGACATTCAGGATCAGAGCTTTCTTCATTCTTTCCTGTCCGACTATGGCAGTGAAAGGATAAACAGTCTTTTTATGATTTCTCATGATTTTACCCCAATTATCTTTTCAGTTTCCGATAAGGTATTCTTCAACACTCATAGCTGGGATAGACCACCGAGTGGTTGTAGGAAGAATGGAATCCACATTTTCCACTTTGTTCATGAAAGGGAAAAATGTAACACTGCGACTCCCTCCTGTCGTCTTTTCAAAAGAACCAATGTAAATTTCTTCTGTGACCTCTATGTCCGGACCAAAATAAATAGGATTTTTATTTTCAAGCCGGATTTTAGGGGAGGTTTCAACAACAGTAAGTGTCCCGAACATTTCTCCAGCCTTTATTTCAACAGGATTTTCAGAAAAGTGCAGAGGATATTTTAGACTTACACCTGAATTTTCGTTTCCTTTCAGGACATTATCAACATAGACGGAAAAGAGGGGGATTTCAATACCTTTTATGGTTTTGTTATATAAGAGAGTATGTGTACCCAGATCAGCCGATTTTCCAGGAGAGATTATGCTGGAGTAAACCGCAATATTATTTCTCAAAACAGTCAGGTAGACTTTATCCGACTTTATATCATCAATTTTAAGGGTGTATCCTTCTCCAAGGTCCCATTCCTCACCAGAATAGAGTAGTCTACCATTGTCATCGTCCATAAGGATATTTACAATTCCCTGATCGTGCCCAGGATATGCATATTTCTCGCCATCCCATCCAAGCACAGAATATCCGCCGTCAAACCAGTTTTCCCCGTAATCCTTCATCTCTGGATTCCTGTACGGGATCCTGACAGGCAGGGATTCATAAACCAGACCTCCTTCAGGAATCCGATGATCATTTTTGTCATCAAGATTAAGTTCAAGTCTTTCCGTACTGAGGCTATATTCTGGGTCATAAAACAGCATGCCGAAAGAATCTGCTGTCCAGATGCAGGAATTCGGAGTAGGATCTGAAAGGTTTACAGTCAGAGATGTGCCTTTAATCTTATACGACTTAATAACGTCTTTAGTCATATTATATGAACACGCCTGATATGCATTATCAGCGACCCGGATGTCGATTAAACCATCGAGGATAGTGATATAATCTCCAGGCTGCATCCTTAGAGGCATTCTATTTTTCAATTCTATGTTTTTACCTGTAACTTCAGTGACTTCAAACTTGCCATACTGGTCCCCAACTTTAAGCTTAAAAGGCGTATCTGAATACTGATTTACGCTTTTAAGGCGCACAATTGGGTCCTTGCTGTAAAGAACCCGGTCAAGGATTCCTTCCAGAATTACATATTCAGTGCCGTCTATTATAGTCGTAAAATTGAACTTTGAACCTTCTTTAAGGGATTTGCTAGTAACAGGATGAGAGTTTCTCTGAAGCTCAAGGAGAGCAGAGTCCTCGTTTACCCCCTGGAGCACCAATTTGTAGCCATTTCCAAGATCAAAATCATTTCCCTGTTGAAGGTCACGGCTTCCATAGCTAATCAAGCTTTCACTTAGCAACCCATCTTCAAGAACCTTATACTTTTTTCCGAAAAAAGCAGTTGAGCCTGAAGTGATTTTTGAGGTATACGTTGCATTTCCCGTATCAATAAGCCCGTCTTCTGAGAAATAAAGGTCCAGTGACTCATAATATGTGCCAGAAGAAGTTGAATAGTAAAATCCGGGGCAATTTTCCCCATTAAGAATTATGTGCTCTTTGGCTGTAATACTTATGAGAGGACCTCGCTGATCAATAGCCCCACTCGCAGGAATGATAGCAGTCAAAGATATAAAAATAAGCAAAATAATATAAAAATAAATGAGCATATTGAATCTTTTGTTATACTTAGTCATAAATATAGGAAATATTGTAACAATATATAACAATTTCGTATTTTAAATAATTAGGAAAAACGACACCTTACTAAAAAAGACATAATTGTATCAAAAATATTACAGACAGATTAGGTTTATTTCATATTATATCAAACAAAAAATGATTAACTATCGAGTGTATTGATACCGAAATATAAAAATACACTCGAGATAAATAATTAGAAGGTTAATTAAATATAAAAATAATAAAATAATACTAATTAGGATATTATTCAGCTATAGTGTTAATAATTTTAATTTTATTAACATTAAGTGAAAAAAATAAAGAATAATTTCGAAACATTTATTAATTATATCTCATACTAATCGATTATGTCTTCCAGAAAAACTATGGCATTAGGATTTGTGATCCTGAGTCTTATAGGTTTAATAATTTATTCACAAATAATACCAGAGAAAAAAACCGTGTACAAGGAAAACTTTGAAAATTGTAATTCTGAAGGAGATTTTCTAAGATGTAAAGACGGTTCACTTTATCTTAATACCAGAAACTCGGCACAAACAGGTGAAGGGGTTTGGAGTAAAAATGTGAACCTGTCTCCAGGAAAAATTACCTGGAATTGGGATGGACAGGATCTGGATAAGTTCAGTCTCTGGTTAAAAGTAACATTCAGTGATCACAAATCTATTTATTATGTTGCAGCAGGGAGCCTGAATCCTCAATCAGAAGGGGAATATTATCGGGATCAGGAAAACAGAAGGCGCTTTTCGCCATCAGTCATAATCTCGGGAATTCCAATGAATGCCGTAGAAAGAGATCTCGTTGAAGATTATGAAAAATACTGTGGTCCTGCGGGGGATATAAAGATTGAAAAATTGAGTATAGGGTTTCGAGATAACAGTACACAACATCAGAACATTTTGAGTATCTCAGACCTGAAGATATACGAAAAGTAATAAAGTATCATAGGAGTCTGAAAATGAAAATGAGTAATGTTGTGCTGATAATTATATTTTCATTTATTTGTCTGGTCTGTTCAGGATGTGTATCTTCTCATATCGCAGCTTCAGATGAAGAAGGAAATAACAGTGAAGAAATAAAAGGAAATAACAGTGAAGAAATCCAAAGAAGCGAGATAGGTCAGGCAAACGATCAACTGAGCCAGGAAAACATAACTTCTTCTGAAAAAACTTCTCCTTACCTTTACTGGGAATTTGATCTTGGGGATATAAATCCGGAAAACCTCAGTGAAGGAAGATCGGATATCAAGGACTGCGTGGTCCTCTCCCAGGATGGAAAATATGCAGCTGTTGGGACAGGGGAAATTCTGACAGTTCTTGATGTGCCGGACAAAAATGTGCTCTGGAAAAAGACCTTAAAAGGAAATGTTTCGGACATTTCATATTCAAATGACGGGAAGTACCTGCTCGTGGGGGAAAGAAGTGTTGATGGATATATTTATTCTCTGGATGCTGGCACAGGAGATGAAATTCACAGCTATAGAAGCGCAGATGATCTTGGGACCAGTAAGAACCCAAAATATCAGCCCTGTGTATACAAAATAACGGCTGCCAACAATTCCATATATATTGCAGCAGGTAGATACTGGAAAGCTTCAGGATATGGACTGGCTTCAAGAGTATACAGCTTTAGCCCGGATGGCACACTTTCCTGGAAACTGCCTGAAACCAAAAATTACGCCCAGAGTATAAACTGGATTGATTCTAGCCTTGATGGAAAAAATGTCGTTTTTTCAACTGGAGACTGGACAAATTCCCTCGAATTGGATGCAGTAGTTTATTCTGTGAATGAAAATGGAGGTCTTCGTTGGAAATACGATATTCCGCCCCTCAAACCCTACTTTGTTTCTGCTGCCATCTGGCACGGACTTGATGTCTCAAATGACGGGTCTATAGTAACTGCCTATACAGGAGACGGAAGAAAATATCTGTTTTATGACTCCAAGATGATGAAAGCCGGGGATGGCAACTCGGAATGGGACTCTAAAAAATGGCAGTCCAATGTGACAGTTCCAGAAAAGATAGAGGGAAGTTACATCTATACCTATGGGGAAGAAGCAAAAATCTCCGGTAAAAATGAGACACTTCACCTTACAGGAGTTACACTTCCTGCCTACTATCCTGATGGCGTACCGATGGCACATCCCCTTGAGAATTCTCTCATATCATGTGAGGTCGAGACAGGAGATACTTTGTGGACTTATAACCTTGCGGGACGCTGTGCAGGAATTTTCTTTTCTCCAGATATCAGGTTCTTTGTCCTGCCAGTCGGGAAAGATTCGTCCTCAGGCAATCCCCAGGTCCACGGAATTCATGTTTTTGACAACCAGAAATCCGGAAATGGGAATTCAAGGCTGGTCTGGAAATTCAATACCAAAGGCATTGTTGTAGACGCTGCTATTTCTTCCGACTGCACAGTCGCTGCAGTTGAAGCTCCTATAAAGCTTGAAAATGGGGATGTAACTGGAAAACACAGGTTAATAATTATCAGGTGAGAGAATGAAATGGAGAATTTTGATAGTCCTGCTTACTCTAACTTTAATCACTGCCGGATGCACTGAAAAAAGCCAGGAATCTGAGAATATTAAAGTTGCTCAGGATTTAGAAGATGTTCAGGGCACACAGGAGAGAAGTAATTCCAATGCCTGGGCACCCATAGATTCTGTAGTATTTTCTAGAACCGGAGCTCTGATTACTCTAAAAGAAGAGGCAAATATATCCAATGTAAAAATTTCTTCTGCCAATGACTTGATAGAATCGATAAACATTGGGAAAACGGAGAAAGAAATATTTGTAACTTTTGACTGGGAACCTGAAACTCAATACGAGTTTGAAGTGATAACCGATGAGGGTGAAACAAGTGCCCTGAAAGTGTATGCTCCTGGAAAACCTGCTTTGAAAGAGGAGTACACTATAGAACTTGAGGATGTAACTCCCGGACCAATCGAAAAGACTTCAGCGAATATAAAAGGTGTAACCAGAATTTCCTCGGACAGCAAGCATCTTGCTATTGGAACCAATGGAGGGTCTCTAAAACTTATAGAACTTGCAACAGGCAAAGAGGTTTGGGAAAAACAGCTTGTTAAAGGGATAGCCGACGCAAGAATTGCGGATATAGAATTTTCAGAGGACGGAAAACGCCTGATTGTTGGGGAAGAGAGCCCTGATGCCTTTATCTACTGTTTTGATTTAAATGGCACTGAGATCTGGAAATTCGGAGCAGGTACAGACCTGGGCTCAGACCTTGGCCACATGCCGTCTATGAAGAAAGTAAAACTGGATTCAAAAGGTAATACTTACGTTGCTGCCAACAGAGGCTGCGGCTACATAGGGGAGAAATACAAGTACCTGAGCAGGATTTATTCTTTTGACCCCGAAGGCAACATGCGCTGGAAATTCCCAGAATCCGAACTAATGGACTCTGGAGTTGCATGGATCGACACCACTCCTGACGGAAAATACTCTGTGTTCGGCACTTCCTGTTTTACAAAAGCCGATAAATGGAAAGATGGAACTGTACATGTTCTGGACGGAAACACAGGAAAAGAGAACTGGGAATATTCAATCCCGCCCCTTGAGCCATTTTTTGACTATACCGCAATATGGTACAGCACCCAGATTACTCCTGATGGGGAAAAATTAATAACAATGACCAGCGATGGACGAGCCTTTTTATTTGATAATTCCAGGATCATAGAAACCGGTACTCCGGAAGTAAAATGGCAGGAAAACATTTCGACCCCGATAATAGTAAGTGGAGTCCCTATTTACGGCAGCGCAAATTATGCCTATATTATCGACAATACCTTGATTTTCTCAATCGGAAGTACTTTCTCAAGAGACAAGAACAAAAATGCTCCTATTGAGCATCCCAGCGGAAATACTCTTTTTGCTTATGATACTGAGGGTAACCTGTTGTGGAAATGGAGACTGGAAGGCTATGCAGGGGAATGTGCACAGAATGATCGGTATCTTGTGATTCCCATGGCTCAGAATCTGGTAACCAAGGACAGAAATGTTCACGGAATCTATGTCTTTGACGTATCAAAAAGCGGAGGCTCAAGCTCCAAACTTGTCCAGACATACAATACCAAAGGAATCACAGTATCTGCTGACATCTCGCCTGATGGCAAGTATATTGCAGCCTTAGAAGCTCCTGCAAGGCTTGATGACGGTACAATGCTCGGAAAATACAGAGTGCATATTCTTACATAAGAGAGGAGAAAAACATGAAAATTGTTTCAATAACCTGGAATTCATACATTCCCACTCTCCTCAAAGCCGCGGAAGACCTTGGTATAGAGCTTGACGCCTATTACTCAAAGCTTCTGGAAGAAGATCCTGAAGAAGCGGAGAAGGTGCTTTCTGCATGTGAACATGCTGATGCCATCTTCCTGTACTATATAGCAAATCCTTTCTGGGAAGAATTCTACGAAAAACTTGAGCCAATAAAAAAGAGGGTACCTGTTATCTGTGTAGGGAGTGATCCCTCATCATTTACCCTCTCTTCAGTGAAACTTGAGATTGCAGCTACATGCTTTTCTTATATAATTTATGGAGGACAGGAAAACTTTGGCAATATGCTGCGCTATCTCTTAAAGGAAGTTTTTGGATCTGAGATAGAAGCAAAACCTCCAGAAAAAATCCCATGGGACGGATTATATCACCCGGATGCAAAGGAAAGCTTCTCAGATCTTAAGGGTTATCTTAACTGGTATGGGCCTTTGAAAGATAAAACCGTGGGTTTGCTCATCTCCAGGACTTCCTGGGTAAACAATGAACTTGAGATAGAAAAGGCTCTGATAAGAGAGCTAGAAAATCTCAACCTATCCGTTATCCCTGTTTTTGCATATTCATTGAAAGACGAAGAACTTGGAAGCAGGGGCATGAATGAGGTTATAGAGGACTATTTCATAGAAAACGGCAGCCCAGTTATAAATTGTCTTGTAAAACTTTCTCCGTTCTTTATCGCAAGCAGTAAAGCTCAGGAAAGAGATGCGTCATGTGCAGCAAAAGGCATAGAGGTTCTGAGAAAACTTGACGTCCCTGTTTTCCAGCCTGTAATTTCACATTATATGACTGTTGAACAATGGCAGGAATCAATGGGATTAAGCACTGAGATCGGATGGAGTGTAGCTCTCCCTGAGTTTGAGGGTGGAATTGAGCCCATCATAATAGGAGCAGGCAAAATAGAAGGAAATTACATGGGGCGTTTTCCTATCGAGGACCGCTGCTCAAAACTTGCATTCAGAATTTTGAAATGGACAGAACTCAGGAAAAAACCGGTCAACCAGAGAAAAGTCGCTTTCATCCTGCACAACAGACCCTGCACAGGTGTTGAAGGTTCTGTAGGCGATGCTGCAAATCTTGATTCTCTCGAAAGCCTGGCAAGAATACTGAACCGAATGAAGGAAGCAGGCTATGCCATCAATCCCCCTGAAGATGGAAAAGCCCTTATTGAGACCATTCTTAAGAAAAAAGCAATTTCTGAGTTCAGGTGGACTCCAATTAACGAGATCGTGAAGAACGGTGGAGCCCTCGCTTTTGTGGAAAAAGAAGAATACGAGAAATTTTTCAACACCCTGAGTCCGAAAGTAAGGCAAAGAGTGATTGAAGGCTGGGGAAACCCTCCAGGGGAAGAAGTAAACGGCATTCCTGCTGCAATGGTTTATGATAACAAAATCGTTGTCACAGGAGTGCAGTATGGAAATACTGTGGTCTGCGTGCAGCCAAAACGAGGATGTGCAGGTGCCAGGTGTGACGGAAAAGTCTGCAAGATCCTTCATGACCCTGAAATTCCACCAACTCATCAGTACCTTGCAACCTACAGATATCTTGAAAACACCTTTGGAGCCGATGTACTCGTACATGTGGGAACCCACGGAAACCTTGAGTTTCTGCCCGGGAAAGGCGTGGGGCTTTCAGCAGACTGTTATCCTGACATAAGTATAGGGACAATTCCCCACCTCTATATCTACAATTCTGACAACCCTCCAGAAGGTACTATTGCAAAACGCCGAAGCCTTGCCTGCCTGATAGACCATATGCAGACCGTCATGACCTCAGGAGGGCTTTATGAAAACCTGGCCGAACTTGACAGGCTGCTTGGGGAATATGAACAGGTAAAACACGATAAGGGACGGGAGCATGCCTTAAAGCACCTGATCCTTGACGAGATCAAAAAATCGAACCTGGATTCCGAGATAAAAGCCGGTCATGAGACCCCTTTTGAAGAAATAATAAGAAAAGCGCATGAAGTTCTTGGAAGGATAAGAAACAGCCAGATCCACAATGGGATGCACATCTTTGGACAGATCCCCAAAGGCGAGAAAAAAGTTGAGTTCATAAACTCAATTTTAAGGTATGATGACCAGGAAAGTATGGGGAATAAAATTTCGATTCGAAGGTTGATTGCAGGATTTCTGGGGCTTGACCTAGATGAACTGATCTCTGACCAAAGCCGAATTTCCGAAAACGGAAAATCAAACGGACAGAGGCTTGAAGAGGTTGATTGCCTTTCTAAAGACTTTATCAGGGTGTATATAAATTCCCCGGAAAAAGAACCAGCCCGGATAATCAAAGAGATTTTTGAAGGAAAATATTTTGAAGGGCAGGATATCAAGGGAAAAATAAATAGCCCTGAAAAAGAGCCAGCCCAGATAATCAAAGAGATTTTTGAAGATGCCGCTTCAGTCTGCAGCAGGATCCTTGACCTTGAATCCAGAATAGACGATTCTCTGGAAATTGAAGCTCTTTTACACGGATTTGATGGGGGATACATCCCTGCAGGCCCTTCAGGCCTTATCATGCGTGGGAGAGACGATATACTACCAACAGGCAGGAACTTCTATTCCCTTGACCCAAAAAGGATTCCGACCAAGGCTGCCTGGAGAGTGGGACAGCAACTCTCAGGGGTGCTGATTGATAAGCACATGAAAGATGAAGGATGCTACCCTGAGAACGTAGGATTTTACTGGATGGCAAACGATGTAATGTGGGCTGATGGAGAAGGAATGGCCCAGATTATGAGCTTGCTTGGGGTTGAACCGGTCTGGCTTAGCAATGGACACCTTAAGGGGTTCTCTATTATTCCCCTTGAAGAATTGGGCAGGCCCAGAATTGACGTTACTATAAGAATTTCAGGAATCCTGAGGGATAATTTTCCAAACTGCCTTGAAGTTATAGACGAAGCAATCCAGGCTGTGACTTCTCTTGATGAACCAGGGGACATGAATTATCCAAGAAAACACAGCCTTAGGATGATAGAAGAAGGATCTGACCCAAGAGATGCTACTTTAAGGCTTTTTTCAAGCAAACCCGGAACTTATTCGGCCGGGGTCCAGCTCGCAGTCTATGCAAGTGCCTGGAAAGATGAAAAAGACCTGGCAGATATCTTCCTTTACTGGAATGGGTATGCCTATGGAAAAGATGTAGAAGGCAAGGAAGCCCACACCCAGCTTGCCTCAAGCCTTAAAACTGTTGATGCTACTTTCAATAAAGTGGTAAGTGATGAGTACGACCTCCTAGGCTGCTGCTGTTACTTTGGAGTCCATGGAGGCCTTACTGCTGCTGCCAAGCAGGCTTCCGGAAGGGATGTAAGAGTCTACTTTGGAGACACAAGAGAGCCCCAGCATGTTGAAGTCCGGGACATGGCTGACGAACTGCGGAGGGTGGTAAGGACCAGGCTCCTAAATCCCAGGTGGATCGAAGGCATGAAACAGCATGGATATAAGGGTGCACAGGACATTTCAAAAAGAGTCGGAAGGGTCTATGGCTGGGAGGCTTCCACCCAGGAAGTAGACGACTGGATTTTTGATGATATTACAAAGGCTTTCGTGCTTGATGAAGAAATGCGCCGCTTTTTTGAAGAGAACAATCCCTATGCCCTTGAGGAAATGTCCAGAAGGCTTCTTGAAGCGCAGTCAAGAGGGCTCTGGAACCCTGACCCCGAGCTTCTTGAAGAGCTGAAAAAGTCCTACCTCGAGATAGAGAGCTGGATGGAAGAGCTGGCAGGAGAAGGAGAGTTTCAGGGTGGGGCTGTTGACATTATCAGTTTCGAAGATGTACCAGACTGGAACGCGAAAATGCAGGAAATTCGAAAAAAATTCAAATAAGAAAAAAGGTAGCGGAATGAAAAACATAGCTATTCTCCTCCTTGCACTTTTGCTGATTGTACAGCCCGCTGCTGCACTGATTCCGAAGGAGGACTTCAAACCTGAAGATATGACCACATTCATAATTCAGGTACCCCATGGGGTAGAAGGGAACGGCCTGGCAGTCGGGGATAGTACCCTCTCTGCATATGTTTTTTTTGAAAGTTATTATGACGGCAATATGAATGTAACAATGGAACTTGGCTTACCTGAGGGTTTTGTGCTTCATGATACTCCAATCCATTCATTTTCACTTCAGACCGAGTATGATGACTGGTACAGACTTGTTGAGTTTTATATTCCTCCAGAAATGCCCTGTGGAACCTACCCAATAACTGCAAAGGCAGTGGTTGATGTTGAGGGAGCAAAGCATACTATTGTGCGTACAACCCAACTCAATGTTGCTTCAAAAGAAGAAGTCACAAATGAAATTTCAGTATCCCAACTTATAATCCCCTCAGATGAAGATGGATATGGAGATCCCAGATATCCCTCCAATACTCTGGTAGTCCAGGAAACTTCTCCTGCACTCAAAAAGCTGCTGAAGGTTACAGACCTCAAGACCGATAAAGAGGATCTCATTTCAACCTTCATAGGGATAGAGATCACCAATACCGGAAACAGCACAATTCCTGTCATAGTCACATATGATATTCTTGACACAAAAACCGGTGAACCTGTAAAAGCGTTTAAACCCAATATAATGGGAATGGACGCAGATACTGTATGTTATGCCACTTCAACCCTTTCTCCAGGTTCAAGTTCGCTGATAAGCCTTCCTGTCTATATATCTCAGGATGCGATGGGAGGAGACTACCTCCTCAGAGTCAAAGTAAAACTTATAGGCAGCGACTGGATTGCAGTAACAAAGGATCAGAAAATTACTGCAATTTCAAGGAAATGGGGGGCTATAATAACTACGTTTACCGCCTCTTTACTCGGGCTTACTGCTCTGGGCTTTTTTTTCTCAAGACCCAATGAGATAATGGACAGGTTTAAAACCCGCAACCTTGTGCTGATTGCCCTTTTTGGTACGGTTTCTTTTGCAGCGATAAACCTGCCAATGACCATTCTCTGGGAGTCATCCCATGCAATTTTTGGGCCATTCAGTTTCCTGTTTACAGGGCTCTTCAACGAGGTCCTCCTTTACATGCTCATTGCTTCTCTTGTGGTCCTGATCCCAAAACCCGGAGTTATAGGTCTTTTTATGATGGTCAGGTTTCTACTTGGAGGTTTCATAACAGGCAGTTTCACCCCTATAATTTTCATAACACTGTCCGTTAACGCGATACTTCTGGAGCTTATGCTGTACGCTGGAGGCATAACAGGTAAAAATCCAGCTCCAGAAAACAGGTTCAGGATGGGAATTATCTGCGGACTTGCTGACGTGTTCAGTGGGTATGTATCCTTCAATGTCTGGATGGTCCTCTACCGACTTTTCTACAGCGAGTGGTACATAATCGCAAATATCCTGATCGACGGGTTCCTCTACACTTTCATAGGAGCCTGGTTTGGGGTTAGCCTTGGAAATAAACTGAAAAAGGTGGCAGAATGATGTGGAATTGGAAAAGGTTATTAGTCAGACATTCCAGGCCTTTGGTCAAGCTTTACTCAGGAAAGGTTGTGGTAGAATGATAGAAATCAAAGACCTGTGGTACACCTATCCAGGAAGATCGGAGCCAACTTTAAAGGGAATCAACCTCACGGTAGAAAAAGGAGAATTTGTTCTCCTCACAGGACCTACAGGGTGTGGAAAAAGTACTTTATTAAAGACCTTAAACGGGATAATTCCTCATGAATCTGGAGGAATATTTTCAGGTAGTGTAAAAGTCAAAGGGCTGGAAACTGTAGATTCAAACCAGATGGAAATCTCGAAAGAGGTAGGCCTTGTATTCCAGAATCCCGATGACCAGATTTTTTCTACAACTGTTGAGGACGAAGTAGCCTTTGGACCTGAAAACCTCTGCTTTGAACCAAAAGAAATAGATAAAAAAGTAGGAGAAGCCCTAAAAATAGTAGGAATGACCGACCACAGGCTGGCTTCCACAAATTCGCTTTCCGGAGGACAGAAACAGAGAATCTGTATTGCGAGCATGCTTGCAATGATGCCTGAAATCCTTGCCATGGATGAACCTGTAAGCCAGATGGACCCAATGGGTACGCATGAAGTCCTGAATACCGTAAGAGAACTTAACAGGAAACTGAAAACGACTATTCTGCTGGTTGAACACAGGCTGCATGAGCTTGCATCTTTTGTAGATAGGATTGTCATAATGGATGACGGAAAAATAATCTTTGACCAGCCCGCCTCAAAAGCTTTTGATTATCTTGAGGTTTTTTACAGGCTGGGACTTCGAATTCCCGAGCCAGTTGAACTCTGCCACAGCCTGGGAATCAAAGCCAGTCCATTGAGTGTCAAAGGAGCTCTTGCTGTACTGAACAGGGAAAACTTTAAAGAAAATATTAGAGATTCTCAAAACATCCTGAATGTTGAAGAAATTCCTTCTATGCATGTGTTAGATAATTTCTCTACACATGTAGTAGATAACCATTCTATGTATGAAATAAAAACTCCTTCTAAACCTGCATTAGATAACTCCGCTATAATTTCTATTCAGGATTTATGGTCTGGTTATGAGAAAAACAAGATGGTACTGAAAGGGATAAATCTGGAAATCAATAAAGGTGAGAGAGTTGCGATTATGGGCACAAACGGCTCAGGAAAATCAACCCTGCTTTTACACCTTGCAGCCATTCTCAAACCACATACAGGAAATGTGAAGGTTTTTGGAGAGGATACAAGGCCCAAAAATCCATATTCCTTTGCAGGCAGAATCGGGTTCGTATTCCAGAACCCTGATCTTATGCTCTTTTGTAATTCGGCTGAGGAAGAAGCAAGATTTGGACCTGTTCAGTTAAAATACAACGATATTGAGGAAAGAGTAAGAGAATCTCTTGAAGCCATGTCAATTCTGCATCTCAAGCATGACCACCCCCAGGCCCTGAGCAGAGGACAGCGACTCAGAACAGCCGTTGCCTCTGTGCTGTCTATAAATCCAGAAATTATTCTTCTTGATGAACCCACAACAGGGCAGGATAGAGTAAATATAGAACAAATGATGGATTTTTTCAAAAATGACAATTCGACAATGGTTTTCTGTACACATGATATTGAGGTTGCTATGTCCTATGCCACAAGGATCCTAGTGATGAACGATGGGCAGATAATAGCAGACGGGAAAGGAAGAGATATTATAAAAGACGTTGAAAGCCTCAGAAAAGCGTCCCTTACTCAACCTCCGGTTGTTAAGATTGCTAACCATCTTGGTATAGATGCTTTTTCCGTAAAAGAGCTTGTAGAAATGCTGACCTGTAAAAGTGCTGAAGCGATAAAATGTTGAAAGTGATATCCTGGATGATAGCATGATAGCAAGCCTTTTTAAAAAAGCTTGAGTGAAAAGTGTTGAAGGGATATACCGGTTGATAGTATGATAGGTGCCAGATCAATTGCAGAACCAACAATTAAAGATACAGTAATTCACAGGATGGACCCAAGGGCAAAGATCCTCATCCTGATTTCCACCGCTTTTATCGTAGTTGCCCTTGATAATCCAAAAACTATGTTTTTGTTGTTTTTGACCGCACTTTTCGGATTTGCACTTGCAAGAATGCCGGCAATAAAAATAAAAACCCTGGCTTTGTTACTTATATTTTTGATCTGGGGAACTGTTTATTCTCAGGCTCTTTTTTATTCTCAACTTCCAAGAACTGTGATTTTTACGATAATAAGTCCTGATTTTCCGGTTCTGGGATGGCTAACCAATGGAGGGTTGTTCATATATGAGGAAGGATTCCATCACGGAGCAATTCAGGGCTTAAGGTCAGCTTCAATTCTTTCTCTTGGATTATTGATGTGCTGGACTACGGATTCAAGAGATATGTTAAACGGGCTTGTTGGACTAAGGGTTCCCTATAGTGTGGCTTTTATGGTGGTCACAGCAGTCAGGTTCCTGCCAATAATAATCACTGAAATCGCGACAGTAATTACAGTCCAAAGGCTAAGGGGGTTTAATCCGAAAAGAATTGGATCGGGAATGGTCAAAACATTACTTAATATATTGACTCCAACTCTTGCAAACTGTGTAAGAAGGACCGGCACCCTCGCAGTTTCGATTCAGAGCAGGGCATTCAGGTCAAACCTTAACAGGACGTACCTCAAAAAGCTGAGGTTTTCGGATGTGGATAAAATAATGATTGTTATCTTTGTTTTTGCAGCCATAAGTATTGTTGTGATGAAATTTCTTTACAATATGTACACAAGCGGAATTTATTATAACTCAGGTTTAAGACCTGTTTACGCAATTGCAAGGGGATACCTGTGATAGAGATAAGGAAATTATCCAGATCCTTCGGAAACCTGATCGCGGTTAATAATCTCGATCTTAGTGTTGGAAACGAGATTTTCGGGCTTCTTGGCCCAAATGGGGCAGGCAAAAGTACGACAGTTATGATGCTTACGACTCTGCTAAAACCCACCAGCGGCACTGCAAAAGTCTGCGGATACGATGTAGTAAAGGAGTCAAAAAAAGTGAGATCAAAGATAAGCTATGTGCCCCAGGATATGGCAGTTGACCGAAAACTTACAGGCAGAGAAAATGTACAGCTTTACGCAAAACTTTACGGGATCCCTAACAGAAATTCAAAGGTAGAAGAAGTGCTTGAAATGATGGGGCTTTCAGACCGTGCCAGTGATCTTGTTGCAACATATTCGGGAGGAATGAGACGGCGCCTTGAACTTGCTCAGGCACTTATTCATGAACCTGAGGTTCTGTTTCTGGATGAACCCACCCTTGGGCTGGACGTGAGCGGCAGAAAGAAAATCTGGGAACATATCAGTATGCTTAAAGCCGAGGGCATGACCATATTCATGACCACTCATTACCTTGAAGAAGCAGAGAAGTACTGCGACAGGGTTGCTATTATTGATAAAGGTAGGATCGAAGCAATTGGATCGCCTGAAAACCTGATAAATTCCATAGGAGAGGATGCTTCTCTTAATGATGTATTTCTTGAAAAAGTTAAAACTCCTGAAGAGCAGGTAAGTTTTAATTCAACCCAATTTAGAAACCTTTTGAGGAGAAGATAATGAAGGCACTATTTTATTATTTTGAAAGGGATCTTGTAAAATGGCTCAGAGGAAGAGTTACAGTTGTCTCTTCACTTGTAATGCCTGCAACCTGGCTGGTATTTGTTGGACTTGCCCTGCCCACAAAGTTTACTGATAATTATCTTGCTTTCATCACGCCTGGTATCCTTGTCATGACAACACTCTTCTCCTCTCTCCAGGGAGGAACTCTTATGATTTTTGATAAAATACTGGGATTTTTGAATAAATTTCTCGCCATGCCCTCCCCACGAGAAAGCATACTTTATGGAAAAATCCTTTTTATCAGTGTAAGAGGGCTGCTGCAGGCAACTGTGATCCTTTTGATAGCCACGCTTCTTGGAGTAAGAATATTAAACCCGATAAACATAATTTTGATATATCTTACGTTGTTCTTATTTTCGGTATTTTTCTCTGCTTTATCGACTATGATAGGGCTGTATTTAAGTGATCATGATAGCTATTCGGCTGTGAACAGCATGATCAGCATGCCTTTATTCTTCACCAGCAGTGCGCTCATGCCCTATGAGGTCATGCCTTCCTGGCTGAGTACAATGGCAAAGCTTAATCCCGTAAGCTATGCAATAGACAGCATAAGGATGTTATTTGAAGGAGGAATGCCTGTTCAGGGGCTAATAGGCCTTGCAATAGGAGCCGGAATCATGGTACTCCTCGGAACATATCAGTTCCGGAAGGCATTTGTATAAAAATAAGAAGAAAAGAGAAATAAAGAAGAGAAATAAAGAAGAGAAATAAAGAAGAGAAATAAAGAAGAGAAATAAAAAATAGAGATCTAAACCATTTAGGTTTAGATCTGCTTAATGTTCATATTGATTGCAACTTCTGCAATATCAGCGCTGTATTCTGAAACCCGTCTAAGGCTTTCCAGGATCATACTGAGTTCAACATTATCTGAACCTTCACAATTCTGCGGCTCTAGGGAAACTCCAAGCTGGGAAACTTTTTTTGCCTCTACAACAATTTTATTAATAGCTTGCAAATCCTCTTCGGTCATGGAATCTATTGAGCTTTCGAAAACCTTGAGAGAGAGTTCAGCCATCTTAAAGATTGAGTCATCACCATTAACTCCAGAGTTCATTTTAAGGACGTTTCTGGATATTCTGACTGCGTGATCCCCTACCCGCTCAATGCATTTTATGATAAGTCTGTACCCCAGGCACTCTTTAGAATGTCGAATTCCGATTTTTTCAGCGAGCTCGATATCTTCAATTGAAGCTTTAAGCTGACGGACGGCAAGAAGATAAAAGCGGTCTACATCGTCGTCTCGCTGGATGACATCTTCAGCAATTTCCACATTGTGGTCCCTGAGAGCAGTCATGGAATCTTCAAGCATGGAAAGTACAAGCCCGTACATGTTTTTGATTACCCTGCCAAGTGGGAGGTCATTGTAGTTAAGAAGGCACTGGAAAATCAGCTCATTCCGAGACTCTTCCACAAGTTCAAGCCCTATAAGCTTCTGACGCACAGAATCCTTGATGAATTTGCGGTCATAAGCACTGAAGCCCTTTTTGGTAGTCAGCTTGATAACATCATAACCTACAAGATAATGAGAAATAAGAATCCTGAGATTATTTTCTGCACTGTCAGAGTGAATATAATCAATTGTTGCTTTGAGGGCAGAGTGTTCATTTGAAGTCGCACTGGAAGAAACAAGCAGAGTCTTGTTAGGCATTGGTGTAAGAGTAAGCGTATCCCCGGCTGCAAGCCCTATATCCCTGACCCACTTTATTGGAAGGGACACAATATAGGTAGAATTCCCAGTAAACTGAACTTTTCTTTTATCCTTGGTAATAAGTAAACCCCCTGAGGGAATCTAATTAATTTTGAAGAATCTATATAGAGAAAGGTGCTATATAAAGGTATCTTAAAAATGGAGTACTAAAATGAGAAATAAAATCACACAATCCTATCTAAGTATAGTATATAGGAACAATTACTGAATCGTACAAAAACATAGAGTTTCGTTAAAAATCCAAGTAAATGAATAAGATCAGGTGTACACTAGATTTACAATAGTGATTTTTAAGAGGGTGACTTATGAAAGCGACTTTTTCTATAAAAAGATTTTTACAGTATTGAGGTAAACCTGTATTAATACTCTAGTTGATCATAATACATAACTAGAAAATCCAATTATGTAATTAGAAAGTAGATCTAATATAGAAAGTAGATCTGAATTTACAACAGCAGTTAATAAGGAGCAGCACTGATAGTAAAAATAAATGAGTTTAAAAATAAATGAGTTCAAGATCTAAAAATTTAGACCTAGCCAGGCCTAAGTACAGGTTATTCACCTTTCCTTATGCTATAGATTAAGTGGTCTCTATCCTGTTCATGTAACTCCTTTTGAACTCAATGTACTGTTGAGCTATCTCTTCTGCTCTCTCCTGGCTCAGGACATTTCGAGCTTTTTCAAACAGTTTACCTTCCTCTTCTTCTATATGACGTTCTATGCTTTGTTTCAGTTCACTGATTTTAGCAGTCCAATTCTCGTTCCTCTCATCCATGCCTTCCATCTCAAAAATCAGGGTTTTTGCCTCATTATGCTCTTCGTAGGCATGACTGACAAGTTCACGTAAATCTTCTATCTCTTCAAGCACTGGATAGAAGAATTTCTCCTCTCCCATCATATGAGGATCAGCTTTAAGCTTTATTTTAAAAAAAGTTACTTTTAAGCCGTCGCGCGATGCTTGATGCAGAAGGTCAGACACCTGATCATGCTCTGCCTTCAGAATATCATAAATTGTATCCATTACTCCTCCTCATTTAGAATTTTAAAAATTGCCCGGATGTCTGTGTAAATGTATTACACAAATAACAGCTAGACTGTAGCAGCTGAACAAATAACAGCTGGAAACTGAAAAAGAGAATAAAGAGAGCCGGTTAAGTAAAAATAGTCTGGACACCGGTAACCTCTTTTTACTCTACTTTATAATTTTAAGGCATACTGGGCTGCTCTTGTTTAAAACTTTTTGAGAAATCAAGGTACTGCTGAGCGATTTGTTGTGCTTTATCCTGACTCAGTACTTTCTGAGCTTCCGGAAATACCTTAGTTTCCTCTTCTTCTACATGGTGACTTACACTTTCATCCAGTTCCTTAATCTTAGAAGTCCAGTTCGAACTGCCGGCATCCATGCTTTCCAGTTCTGAAGAGATAGATTTTATTTCGTTGTGTTCTTCGTAAGCATGATTGACAAGCTCACTTAATTCTGATTTCTCCTGAAGCAGCGGATAGAAGAGTTTCTCTTCCCCTAACAGGTGAGGATCGGTTTTAGCCTTTACTTTAAAGAATGATTCCTTTGAGCCATCACGCATTGCCTGCTGTATAAGGTCAGAGACCTGCTTGTGTTCTGCTTTTAGAATATCATAGATCGTTTCCATAGTTCCCCCCCTCATTTGAGGTACAACAAGTGTTATTTTTACGAAAATATAAATATAACTACAGGATTAAATTTATAAAAAAAGTAATGTCAAAAAGAGTAGATCTAACTTACCTTCACTTTCAAGACACTTATCAGTAAAGATAAGCTGTTAAAGCAACCCTTTAAAAGTAAAAATTGGAGAATAAATAATTCATATATTTATTTTTAAAAGCAAATTGCTCAAGTAAAGGACTCAAATAAGTAAGTTTATACTTCTTCGGACACCACCCATATTTCCCCTTCACAATCCGGAAAAATATCGCCCCTTTCCAGCCAGATAGTCTCACCTGTCTTATAGCAGGAATGAAAGCCTGAATTCTCGATTTTTGTGCCCGCTTTATGAGGCTTCCATTCCTGGATCATATCCTCGGAGACTGTGGGTAAGCCCGGTTTCTGTTTCCCAGTCCGGAACTTGAATACGCTTAGACTTCCGTCCCTTTCAAGATAAGCAGCCTCAATTTCCCCCAAACTTCGAATTCCCTCGTTTCTCAGTAAAAGAAAAATATCATCCTGTGTGAGGGTATGTTTCTTGAGTTTCTTTGAATTAAGAATCCCATCTGTTATTATTTTTACTGGACTGCCTTCAGTGAGATCCTCATACCAGGCATACCTGTTTGCCAGAGCATTTTGTATTCTATATAATACCATAATACTTGTAATTCCAAAAACAGACCACAGAATAGCAACATCAGGATAAATCATAGGATCTCCCATAGCCGATCCAAGAGCAATAATAAGTAGAAGATCAAAAGATGTAAGCTGGTGAATTGCCCTTCTTCCTAAAAAACGCATAATAATCAGCGCAAAAATGAACATGAAAACTGATCTGATAATTACTTCAAGTAAAAAATGCCATGGAGTGTCCGCTACAAGAATCCTTGTTATTTCAAAGACCTCTATAGAAGATTCTGCCATATTAATTATAAAGATATAAAAGGGTTTAAAAGTTCTCAGTTAAAAATCTAGATAGTTGACTATAAAGAAAGTTGACTATAAAGAATGATAAAATATTATTAGATCCTGTGCTACGATAAAATGAGAAAACCGCCTTTGGAAGTAAACATCTCTGAATCTTTTATCAAAAGAAAAAAATACTTAGATTCTTTATTAATAATATCCTGCTGAAAGTTAACTGAACTTCCTCCTGATATATATTTAATAAAAAGAATAGTATCAATAAGCCCATTGAAAACAATTAGAAGATTTACTGTGATATTCTTTAGAACCCTGTAAAGAATATGATACGAAAATATGATTATGAATATGGGTAGATGAGAGTTAAAATTTCGAAGTAATATTTTACCTTTATATGAGTGAGGGAGTAAATGAGAAAAGAATTGATTAGAGATTCTGGAATAAATAATATAGGGAATGTGAATTGGGGAACGCATTTCTGCCAACTCTACCTTACAAAAGAGGATTTAATGGATCTACTCATTCCTTATCTCAAAGCAGGGTTAGAGAATAACGAATTTTGTATATGGGTCACATCAAACCCTCTGGGAGCAGAAAAAACACTTAGAGAAGTTATTTCTAATCTTGATATTTATCTGCAAAAAGGACAAATTGAAATCATTCCTTATAATGATTGGTATTTAAAAACTGGTTTTTTCGATTTGCAAGGAATATTGAACGGTTGGATCGAGAAACTTGACAAGGCTTTAAAAAATGGTTATGATGGATTGAGGTTAACTGAAGACGTTTTCACACTGGAAGAGGAATACCGGGATGATTTCATTGAATATGAAGAAGAACTGGATAGGATGATCGGTAACTATCAGATAATAGCTCTTTGTACCCATTCTCTCAACCGATATAATGCAACTGAAATTATCGAAGTCATTACAAACCATCAATTCGCTCTGGTTAAAAAGGGGAGAAAATGGGAGACAATAAATGTATCCCATGGAGATGGCCGGAGAACCTAAAAACTTAAACCTGATATAACACTCAAAACTGGCATTCGATTATTTCCGCAAATACAGGTAATTTAGCATGAAAGTGTTTTCAGGTACTTTCTGCTATCAAGTATTTTCATTTTTTGTACCTGTCATTCATAGAATGTGTGTTTTTCTTTTCCGGTATTATTTTTTCTATTATATTTTCACGATTCGTGGTGATTACTTGGTTTTTCAATTTCAAGCTTTTTATTTTGTATTATTTTAGCATCTTCCTTGAACTTTTCAATTTTCTTTTCTGAATAATTACACAGTGCTTCATGGACATCTTCATATTTTTTCATCTCACGTTTTGCTAATTCTTCTGCTTCTTTTGGGCAATCACACAATATTTCATGAACCTTTCCCGGATCACAGTTTGCTAATTCTTCAATTGTTTTTATGCTTGCTATGTAGCAAAGCTTGAACGCCTGGTCTTTACTCATCTTGAGTTCTTGTTCTTTGACAAAATCCGATTTGTCTATTTCCATATACTCCTGGGCTTTGTTTATATACCTTTGAATTTGTTTTTCTGAATAACTGCCAAGTCTGTCACTCTGCCCTTTAACCAGACACCATATTCCTTCCCCAAGGTTTCGAGTATCAAGGTTCACTTTATTTGCAAGCTCCTTAGCATTGCAGCCTGCAAGTTCTTCTATTGTCCTTATCTTTGCATTGTACAGCATACATGCCAAATCTTCATCTAATCCAAGTTTTTTGACAAACACTGAATTTTCAACATTATACGTTTCAGTCCTGGATTCTAACTCCTCCTTACTGTACGCGGGAAGAAGTGTTTGAACCCCTATGTAAACCCATTTTTCTACTGTCTTCGTGTAGAAACCTGCAAAAAAGGAAAAAAGGAAAAGGAATTTTTCATTTGTTGAGTTAACATCTGTTGAGTTTTGAAAAGGAAGTAGATATACAACTATTAACGCGATAAAGGGTGCAATAAGAATTCTCCTAATATACGACCAGGCAATACCTATCTTTTTATATTCAGGAAGAAGCTGGCTAAAAGTTTCTTCTATACTTAATAGGAGATAAGAAAGGGCTCCGATAGTCGATGCAGCTATTATATAAATTGGAAATTCCAGTTTCTCTATTCCATAAAACATAATACTTTCGATATCATTTATATAAAAATAGAGGAGCAGCAACGGCCACATTAAAGTTGCAGAAATTATAATGAAATTCCTTGTTATATCGTGAAGGTTCATTATTGGATTGCTTTTATTTGTTGTATTACTTCCATTTCCCGGGTTGTTTTCCCTTTTAGCAAATACTTCACAACAAACAGCTGGGAATAGAATGATAAGTAATATGATAATAAGAAGAAGTAATACAATAACAAAAATAATCCAGGTTGTGGTTGAGCTTAAATTCAACGGTGTAAGCCACAATAGCAGTACTATAAGCATAATAAGTATAAAAACTACAAAACAGAAGTTCATTCTATCAAAAAACCGGCACATCCAGCATAAAAAAATAAGATAGCCAACTAAGATAGGTATTATCAAAACCCATTGAAACGGATGTATTTTGTATGTTGTACCGCTTATTGTACCATTAAGTGCGCCATTTATAGTACCAATTGCTGTCCCATTAGCCGGGTCGGTTATTGTGCCGTTTATAGTGCCAATTACTGTTCCACTAACTGTATCATTTACTGTGCCGTTTATAGTGCCAGCTATTGTTCCATTAAAGGTTTCGTTTGTTGTATCGTTTATAGCTCCAATTACAGTGCAATTGATTGTGCTATTGAATGTTTCACTTGAACTGGTATCTATTGACTCTGCTGCACAAACTCCCTGTATCAGCAGACTTAAAATGAAGATAACTACTAAGGATTTACAGACTCCCCCAGCACCTTTCATAAATAAATATGCATATATTAAATTATATAAATTGGTACTTATAATTACTCCTGGGCATTACTCCGGTCAGCAAACCCTCAATCTCTGCCAGTCCTTTTGAATCTAATACTCAAATCAGCAAATCCTCAATCTCTGCTAGTCCTTTGAATCTAATACTCAAATCAGCAAATCCTCAATTTCCGTCTCTCACAAATTCAATCGCCTCTGCCTCTTCTTCAAAGATAAGGCGGCGGCGATTTCATGGAATCCCATTACCCGGTAGCAGGGATGTACAGGAACATGAAGTTGAAATTGCTCTACAGTTCCACTCCTTCAAATAATCATCAAATACCATTTTCACGTTTTCCTTTATTTTTTCATTTAGGAATAATTCAGCTCTGTAGAAAACCTGTCTACATCAGATGAAAGAGGCTGAAAAANNTTCAGAGGATTTCTACAGAGCCAGAATAAATACCTTAGAGTCATAATTTTGGCAGCAATAATGAATATTAAATGAAAATTTGAGATAGGTTCATTTAATTGTTAGATTGTTATTTAGGCTATTCCCAGGAATTCATTGCCTTAACTAGCAACCCACTATTATATAATATTTTTAAATATTCGAATTGCATCTCTCGGTTTTTTGAGTTTGCACTCAAAAGTTCGTTAGGGATAAATTTCTGTGGCAAACTTTCTAGAAATTTAACACCGTCGAAATTCACCAATAAATTACCGTTTTTGTAATGTAGTAAAAAGTATTCATTTTCTTTTCTCCAACGAATATCAGAGAGTAATATATACAAGCTATCAGGGTCGAACTCATCAAATATTACTTTCCGCCGGTAATTTGTTACAGTATTACGCGCCCAGGGATCCTTTGCTCTGTAGTCATTGAAAAACAATTTTGAAGCTACCCGGCAACCTCCGCCACAATCCGCAACAAAGGAGCAAGCAACACACTCAGAAGGAGCCGAAATACCGTTACGCCATCTGACAATTTGCTTCCATATAGATTCGAGATCATCTTGAAAAACGTTACCCCAAACCTGTGTATCATGTGGACAAAATCGAACATCACCGTAACAAGAAACTACTGCTGTTGATATTCCACCAGAGCATCTCAACTTCCCTTTTAAGTCTTTAACCCTAGAATCCGCACAGAAGGGGATTGGCAGCAAACTTACAACTGGGATATTTAATTTCTCTTTGCATCTAATAAATTCGTCAAGAAACCTAACGGCATCAACCATCTCGATGTGATAATCAACATCCAATGGAGAAAGTGCTCGCGTAAAGGAAAGCAGGTGAACACCTATATTTTCCAGCTCTTTTGAAGAGGAATACATTGTGTCGATATTTCGATTGTCAATAACTTGATTTACTGTCACACTTAATCCTGCTTCAAGTGCATTTTTAATTCCTGCTTTGGTCTCAGTTGCAGCATTTGGGATATTTACAATTTCATCGTGTAAAGCATCTACCCACGAGTGAAGACTAATCAAAACGTTTCCCAACTCGTACTTCTTTAATGATTGGCAGGTTTCTTTATTTAATAGACGACCATTGGTATTGAGAGTGAAGCGGATATCATGATCATTAAAAAGCTGGAATATCTTACTTAGACGTTCACTTCCTATAAGAAGGGGTTCTCCGCCAGTAATTGTTACATCGAACAAATCATTTTCTATTATTTTTCGCGCTACATCAATTATTTCTGGCTTTGTTTTACTGCCTGGCCGAATCCAACTGGATCCATAGCAATGGCTGCAAAGATTATTGCATGAATCGGTAACTTCTAAATGAACTGAAAGAGGGGATGATAGCATATCCACTACTCCTCATTTTTCCGGTATTTTGGTTCAGTCTCAAAATCTATTTATTTTTATATTTTTTAAGATATCGAATCTCCAAAAGTGCTTAGCTTCAACTAACTTAATTATAATTAACTTAATTATAAAACAGTATTTTGATTAATAGAGGTTTTAATATACACTTAATAAGTAATTTCCAAAGGCCCTTGACCAATAATTTACTCAAAGTGTTATTTGGCAATTCAGTTTGGAAGCGTAACCCCTATTAAACAGACCTTAATTGTTTGGAATCCTGAGAAGGTGTTTTTCGAAACATATAATGTTTGTTACCATTATTAGAGGTATTAATTTCAGTTAACCTTTTTTTCCCTGAGATGCTTAAAAGCCTGTTTGGATAATTCGATAATTATCTGTAACTGCTTATTCGATAATTACCTGTAACTGTTTAATTCTTCACTTGCCATGTCCCACTTTCGTCTTATCCGACTTTTGGTCGATTTCGTAGACTACCTCCCTAGCAACTTTCACCGGACCTACAGAAGATTTATTAATTTTACTCTCCTTCAAGAAAGATGATATTTCAAGGTTGATATCGCTTTTTTGACAACTTTCACAACCCTGGCAGGTCTGACAACTTTCACAGCCCTGGCAAGTCTGACAACTCTCGCAACTCAGACTAAAGTCCTCCATATTAGACAATTTGCCAAGGAATTTGTCTCCTCTTTCTATAACAGTTGAGGGTTTTACCTCTTTTGGAGACAAAGAAGATAAATCTAGTTTTCCAGTGTTTCGAAGTTTTTTTGGCATAATTATCCCCTTTAAAGTTACAAATACAATAAGAAAAAATTGAACAACTAATATCGTATGCAATGATATAAAATATTATCTAAAGTCTTTAGAATCTTGAATGTGAAGAATATAAAAGCAACTAACGCAGATAGATCTCTATATTACAGATATCTTAATGGAATACCATAAAAAGGAGTCAAATATAAAAATGAGGACTCTTTTATAAAATACTAATTTAATGGCTCTGTAGAAATCCTCAAAATAATAAATCTTAACTAGTTTGAACTGAATAGCCGGATATGTTTTTACTTATTTAATTTTATCCTCCTGTAAATGATTTAGATAGGTTTTCTATAGAGCCAATTTAATAATTAGTAAAAGAAGAACTCAGATTATTGGAAATATAAATTGTAACTTAGTAAAATCATATACATAAAATATAACATTAAGAATATTTTAAAAAGCTTCGCGTATTAAAAATTCCGAATAAATATTAAAACAAAAAACGTAAAAATCGTAGAATTATAAAGCTTGGAATTTATAGTTTACCATTTTAGTTTGACATCAAGCATTAGGATAAAAAAGATTGAAAGGGGCTTCAAACAAAAATAAGGTGCCCGGAGCGTGACTCGAACACGCGACCTCCAGATATCTCAGGAGATTAAAGACGCCTCATATTTAATTGTCCCTATGAGTCTGGCGCCCCAACCGACTAGGCTATCCGGGCTTGCAACACACAAATGAACAAAGATATATTAAAAGGTAACGATCAAAATACCGAAAAGCTCCGCTTTTTCTTAATTACTGATACGAAGAAAACTGCCTGAGAGTGGGAGAGTTAGATATTCCGATTATCAGAGTACATTAAAGGGCCGAGTGAACACGTTATGTTAGAATTAACATAATAGGGTAATATATAATAAAAGAAATTATTGTGATATAGACTATACCGTAAAAATATATATAATAAAGAAGAAATAAAAGTAGTAAAGAAGAAATACAAATAAGCTTTCAGACTGATTCTTAAAAACAGGGAAAGCAAAAAAGATATTCAGCATCGGCTTTGGTCCGGTACATATCAAAGTGATATATCTTCTCGAAGACCTGAGATAAATATATATCTAGCTAAATATATAAATATAAATTATAATGAATAATCATAATAGACTTCCAGTTAAAAGAGTTTATAGACGGTATTTCCAAGATAGTGCATTCAGTACGAAGGATCCTTTAAAGTTTAGGGATCAAATAATATTGACTGAACTGCTTTCCACCTCACTTCTTGAAAAATCAAGTCTTCACAGAACTTCACTGATCTTCACAGATTAACTCCGTATTCCGTTCATACTTAAATTGTAAATCCTCAAAATTTCTAAGAGAATTCCTCTCAAAAAAACCAGCTAACTAGATTAATATTACTCTAAGGGAATAATATGTTTTTTTGGTTTAGAGGATCGTTAGAGAGAACCTGACACTGATATTCACAAAAAGGTTTAGCTTATTAAAAAATCTGGACTAGCCCCAGATGAGGAATTTCCATGAAAATAAAAGCAAATCTCATATCCGGAAGAACCGCCGCTCAGGGCGCACATCTGGAAGCAAAGACACATAAAGGCTATTTTGACGCCTGTGCTTACTGCGAGCTTAATCCCGCTGACCTTGAGAGGCTAGGCGCCTCTGAGGGGAGCAGCCTGAAGGTTACCACCGAGTTTGGGGATGTGGTGGTCTTTGCAAAAGCAAATGAGGGAAACCCTGATGGCCTTGCCTTTATCCCGATGGGCCCCTGGGCAAACGCAGTGCTTAGTCCTGACACCCATGGCTGCGGAATGCCAGGATTCAAAGGCGTCCCTGCAGAAATTGAAGTTACAAATGAAAAGCCTCTGGACATGAAATCTCTTATGAAGAACTACAGGGAAGCTTGAAGTCCAGCGGGAATTACAGAAAAAGAAGAAACTTACATCTTCAGCTAAATCCGAAAAATCTGAAAAATTCGGAGGATAAAATATGCCAGTAATTAGAGACGCAGTGTGTTCCCTTTGCGGATCTCTCTGCGACGACATAACAGTCACTGTTGAAAATAACAAAATTACAAAAATCGAAAATGCCTGTATTCTCGGACACAGTAAGTTTGTAGGTATGCTCGAGCATGATAGGATAGAAACTCCTATGATCAGGAAAGATGGGGAGCTTGTTCCGGTCTCTTATGAAGAAGCGATTGAAGCTGCTGCCAAAATTCTGGTAAATTCAAAAAGAACTCTCTCTTATGGTTGGTGTTCTACATCCTGCGAAACTGTCAGCGGAGCTATCCAGCTTGCCGAAGAAACCGGCTCAGTCATTGACTCCACAGCAAACGTTTGCCATGGGCCAACAGCTCTTGCTGCCCAGGAGAAAGGTTCTCCTTCAGCCACACTTGGAGAGATAAAAAACAGGGCTGACGTAATTTTATTCTGGGGCTGCAACCCTGTACACGCTCATCCAAGACATATGGTTCGTTACTCAAGCTTTTCAAAAGGACTCTTTACCGAGAAAGGGCGAAGAGGCAGAAAAATGATAGTTGTTGATGTCAGAAAAACTGATACTGCAAAACTATCTGACAAATACGTAGAGATCGAACAAGGTTCAGACCTGCTCTTAGTTACTGCCCTTCGTTCAATTGTAAACGGGCGTGAAGATGTCATTCCAGAAACCGTTGCAGGCGTCCCTAAGGCTGAAATTCTTGAGCTTGCAGAAATTCTAAAGAATGCAAAGTTTGTCTGTATTTTCTTTGGTATGGGAGTCACACAATCCCGTTCTAAATACAAGAACGGAGACGCTATGTCTTCTCTAATTTCAGACCTTAACCAGCACACAAAAGCTGTAATGATCGGGATGCGCGGGCACTATAATGTAACTGGTTTCGGACAGGTAGCAACCTGGGAGACTGGCTTCCCTATGGCAATCGATTTTGCAAGAGGATATCCCTATTATAACCCTGGAGAAACCGGAGCAAATGACCTACTTGTGCGAGAAGAGCCTGATGCTGCAATTATAGCTGCAGCTGATCCTGGAGCTCATTTTCCTCAGAAAGCAGTCAGGCATCTTGCAAGAATCCCTGTAATTCAGATTGACCCGTACCCTAACCCTACAACTGAAATTGCAGATGTAGTATTTCCGGCAGCCGTTGTGGGAATAGAAGCCGAGGGAACGGCATATCGTATGGACGCAATTTCTCTCCGTATGAAGAAATTGATTGATTCAAAATTCAAGACCGACGAAGAAATCGTAAAAGACCTGACCGAAAAAGTCAGGAAACTGAAGAGAGGTGCATGAAGATGTCGGAAATCCTGATTAAAAATGCAAGCGTCTGCGACCCTGCACAGGGAATTAACTGCGAGACCATGGATATCTGCATCAAGGATGGAAAGATCGTAGAAAGTGTCTCTGCAAACGCAAAAGTTATTAATGCAGATGGCAGGCTCACGATGGCAGGAGGCTTTGATGGACATACCCACAGCGCCGGCAAAATCAACGTAGGGCGTTCCATTAATCCAAATGATGCGAGAAAGAATCTTGTGCCAGGGCTTTCGGGTCAGGTTGCACGTACCGAAAAGACAAGAGCACAGGTAGGATACAATACTCCAAACACCTATGCAATCGGATACAGGTACGCAAAACTTGGGTATACTACAATCTGTGAAGCTGCAATCCCCCTTATTGCCGCAAGGCATACCCATGAAGAGTTCAAAGAAATCCCGATTCTGGACAAAATGGGGCTCTCCCTTTTCGGAAGCAACTGGCAGGTCATGGAGTATATCCGGGACAAGGAACCTGAAAAACTGGCAGCATACGTTGCCTGGGGCTTGAAAGCTTCGAGAGGGTACGGAGTAAAAATCGTAAATCCTGGAGGAGGAGAAGCCTGGGGCTGGGGAAAGAACGTAAGCGGACTTTACGATCCTGTCCCGAACTTCGATGTAACTCCAGCCGAAATCCTGATGAGTCTTGCCGAAGTCAATGAGCGCCTGCAGCTTCCTCATTCCGTACATGTGCACTGCAACAATCTCGGAAAACCAGGGAATTATGCAACTACCATAGAAACCATGAAGCTTTTTGAGAAGATTAAGCCGAGCCGGGACAGGCAGGCTCTTCACGTAACCCACGTGCAGTTTAATGCCTATGCAGGTACTTCCTGGAGGGACTTTGAGACAGGAGCTCCCATGGTTGCAGATTATGTGAATGGAGCAGACCACCTTACTTTCGACCTCGGACAGGTAATTTTCGGCCCTGCAGTAACCATGACCGCAGACGGACCTGTAGAATATGCAAATGCCAGAATGCTGCATGAGAAATGGAGCAACCAGGATATAGAACTGGAAGACGCATCCGGTGTTGTACCCCTGTTCTACTCTCCAAAGAGCTTTGTAAACGCCGTGCAGTGGGCAATCGGACTTGAACTTGCCCTGCTCGTGAAGGATCCCTGGAAAGTTATGTTTACAACCGACAGCCCGAATGGTGGTTCTTTTGTGAACTATCCTGAAGCCTTCACCTACCTGATGAGTGCAAAGAGAAGGGAGGAAGTTATTTCTGGCTTTTCAAAAATGGCCCTTGATAGGATGGTGCTGCCAGGAATCGACAGGGAGCTGGACTTCTACGAACTTGCAATCATGACCAGGAGCGCCCAGTCAAAGATGTACAGCAGGCCCGAAAAAGGAAACCTTAAGCCAGGTTCCGATGCCGATATCGCAATATATGATATCCTGCCAGGACAAATCGACCCCTCGACAGAGTATGCAAAAGTTAAGAAAGCTTTCTCAGGTGCAGCATACACATTGAAAAACGGAGAGATTGTCGTAAAAGACGGGGAGATTGAAGCCACTCCAAAAGGCAAGATTTACTGGGTAAACGCAAAAGTTCCCTCAGCCATCGACAGCGCAATGCAGAAAGATATAGATATCAAATTCAGGAAGTACTACACCGTGAGCAAATCCAACTATATGGTTGAAGATGCGTACCTCCAGAAGCCTGTTGAAATCACTACGGAAGGGGTGTTCTAAATGCAGGTTGTGAAGCTTTCCCTGAAAGAAGCCAATAAAATCCCCATAGAAGCCGATAATACAAATCCTGACAACTTTGCAGGCAAGACTGAAGAAGAAATAAAGGCGATTTTGGTCTGGTACGGGAACGACCAGTACCCTCTTGGTGACTTCTTCAATGTAAAGGTAGAAGGAAGCGACTCCGTTGAGAACACAAAGCTTGTTTTCGAAGGCGATGTCTCAAGAGTAAAACGCATTGGACAAAACATGAGTGCAGGAGAGATAGAGATCAACGGCAGCGTGGATATGCACTGCGGCTTTGGTATGAGAGGCGGGAAGATTGTAATTAATGGTGATGCCGATAGCTGGCTTGGCTGTGAGATGACAGGTGGAGAAATCATACTCAATGGCAATGCCTCTTACTACGTAGGGTCAGGGTACAGAGGAGAAGCCTGTGGTATGCGCGGAGGGAAAATTACTATCAATGGCAATGCCAGAGATTACCTTGGCGAGCATATTTGCGGAGGAGAAATTCTAGTAAAAGGTAGCGTAGGCCTCCTTCCTGCAATCTCGAATAATGGCGGGAAAATAATAATTGAAGGCAATGCTACTATGCCTGCAAGTGAAATGAAGAGCGGTACAGTCATCATTAAAGGTGAAGTATCCGATCTCCTACCGTCCTATAAAGAGGAAGGAACAGAAGAGGTTGAAGAAGTAATCTACCGAAAATTCGTTGGTGATGTTAACGTCGGTGGGAAAGGAGTATTACTGATAAAGTGAAAGAGATGCCTCTGACCAAAAACAATTGACTGACATGGCTCAATGAAATCGTAATAAAGTTTCAAAATAAAGTAAGTCGGCGGATAAGATTATAAATGAGATTAGTTCCAAAGAGATCCTTATCCGCTTTTAACTAATTTTTAACTAATTTTAATTGACTTTTAACTGACTTTTTAACTAACTTTCAATTAATTAATTTTTAGGCTCTGTAGAAATCCTCTGAAATAATGAATTTCCATAAATTTAAACTGAGCAGCAAGATCTGAATATACTTATCTTTTTTCAGCCTCTTTCATCTGATGTAGACAGGTTTTCTACGGAGCCAATTTTTAGCTGATTTATAACTGATTTTAAAATCAGAGTGATTCATCAACTATTTAGTCAACTATTTAATCTCAATCTAAAATCGAGTTGAACTCCATTTTATCTTCTTATTAAATTTCCTGGCATTTTATAATGAGATAAAATTAACAGATTTCACTGACCGTGATTTCTTTTACATGCCATCTGAGAGGAAATCAGGAAATTTGGTAACATGGTAACGTGGTAAAGTGTAATTAGTGAGAAGGTTAAATAAAAATTTAAAAAAGAACTAGAAAAAAGTTAAAAGATAAAGGGTAAAAGACGTACCCTCGCGTTGAAAAATCAGTACCCTGTTGCTTCTGCCAGTTGCTTGACCGGAGAGTTGTCAACAGTATTCCCAGAGACAACTAGCACATAGTTCTCATTGCTCCAGATATAAATGTACCTTGGGACAGGCTTTCCTTCATCTGTGACATATTTTTTAATTCTTACAGCAGAGTGCCCGTTAAAGGATTCTTCCACAAAGCGGGAATCGTTCTCGTTCTGTAATGGCGGGAAGGTAGATTTGTAAGTAGTGATAAAGTTATTTGCAGCCTCAGGATCCTTAAGCTTGATTACATCCAGACAGAAATCAGACTCATTATATTTATACAGCCCTTCGGAGCCTTCCACAATTCCGGAGACATTTTCTGCTTTGTAGTAATCTTTAATATATTCTTCATTAAGAGGAATGGACCCAACGTATTCGAAATCTGCAGGAAGGTTTGCAAGCTCACTAACATCAGCCAAACTTTGATCAGGACTTATAGTTGCTCTCGGGAGTTCTGTTCTATTAGCTGCGGAATTATTGTCACCAACACAGCCTGAAAACGTGATCATTAAAACCGCAAGTGCAGATATTAAAGCTACCATTTTTTTCATAAGCTTCACCTAAGAATCTGTATTACTCTGGGATAACTATCAAGTTAAAGAAACCAGGATTTCAAAGTTGAAAGATTGTTTGAATTAAAAAGTCCGCAAATAAAAAGTTATCTGCAAAAAGAAACTAAAAAAGAATTAAAAGAAAGAAGGGTTAGAAAAACCCTTCAATCAGAAAATTTAGTTATTTCTCCTGACGAGGTAGACAACTGCAAGGAGTCCGACCAGTCCAAGAACAACTCCGAAGCCAGGAGTTTTATCGGTTTTCTCAGCTGAGGTTGGTTCCTCAACAGGGGTATCCTCTACCGGAGTATCGGTGCTCACGTTGTCACCGGCGGTCTTGTTATCATCCTCAATTGGGGTTTCTATTGGTTCCTCAATTGGAGTTTCTTTTGGTTCCTCATCAGTGACTTCGCCTACTGTCTTCTCAACGAATGGGTAGTACCTGAGTTCAGTTGATGGGGTGTCAGCAATCTTGAAGGACATTCCCTCGCCGATCTTCTCTGTGGAATCCCTGGTAAGGGTAAAGGTATCATCATTGCTGATTTTCAGGGTGTCACCGTTGATTGAAACCTTGTTGAGTTCGCCGAATTCATCGTCGGATGCGATCTTAATGGCATTTGCGTAGTCAATGAGCCAGAGACCCTCAATCTGGGCAATGCTATCGACTGCACCCTGGAAGACCTGGTTGACGTGGAGTTTCAGGACAACAACATCGTCTTCACCCTGGATGCCATCAAGCTCGACGTTCCAGGTGTTGGATTTGGCGTCGCTGGTTCCAACTTCGATAATTTCATCATCAATGAGTTCTCCGTCCTTGCTGAATTCAAGCCAGACCTTCTTACCATCAACATCGACCTGCTTGGCTTCAATAGCATAACCATCGCCGAGATCGAGTTTCTCTCCAGTCCTGACTGTGTATTTGTCACTGCTGTCAAGGAGGAGCTTTGCAAGCTTGTCAGCTTTGGCAGGTTTAAGTGGTATGTACTGTTCTGCAAAGAAGCCTATTACAGGGTACTTGTCCCATCCAGCAGCTGGCTTGTCATATTTGTATGAGACCTGCTTTGTCTGGGTGGTGTAGACGAGACCACCAACTGGAATCACGTTTCCTTCAATGCCAGAGACACTAAGGGATTCTGTGGAAATATCGTCATCAATATCGTAGTAGAAGCCTGCAAAGTTGGTTGCATCCCAGGTGAAGTCGCCAGTGCCGGAGACTACCTGACCTCTAATCTCATGGGTACCAGGCTCTGTGATTTCCTTAGCGAGATAGAACCTGAGCACATCGGAGCCAGTGTCAGCAACCTTGAAAGACATACCTTCAGCGATCTCGTTTGTGGAATCCCTAGTAAGGGTAAAGGTATCATCATTCCTGATGGTGAGAGTTGGGCCGTTGATTGAGACCTTGTTGAGTTCGCCGAATTCATCGTCGGATGCGATCTTAATAGCGTTTGCGTAGTCAATGAGCCAGAGACCCTCAATCTGAGCAATGCTGTCGACTGCGCCCTGGAAAACCTGGTTAACGTGGAGTTTCAGGACAACAACATCGTCTTCACCCTGGATGCCATCAAGCTCGACGTTCCAGGTATTGGATTTGGCGTCACCGGATCCAACTTCGATAATTTCATCATCAATGAATTCTTCATCCTTGGTGAATTCGAGCCAGACCTTCTTACCATCGACATCGACCTGCTTGGCTTCAATAGCGTAGCCCTGGCCGAGATCGAGTTTCTCTCCGGTTCTGACTGTGTACTTGTCATTGCTGTCAAGGATGAGCTTTGCAAGCTTGTCAGCCTTGGCAGGTTTCAGCGGGATATATTTTTCTGCGAAGAAACCGATCACGCTGTAGTTATCCCATCCAGCAGCTGGTTTGTCATATTCATATGCTACCTTCTGAACAGTAGTGGTATAGACAAGCCCACCCTCTCCAATTACATTGCCGTTGTTTCCTGCAACATTATTAATGGAAAGAGTTTCAGTTGTGACGTTGTCATTAATATCATAGTAGAATGCCGCAAATTGAGCAGCATCGATAGTAATACCGTCGCCCACAATGCTCTGGATATTAGAGCCGTTGAACACAGGACCGCGAATCTCAACTGCGTCTGCTGCACTTGCGGCGGATGCAAATACAGTTAGAAGCATGAGAGCAGCCAGTGTCACTGCTGCGAATCTCTTCATATTATTGTTCCTCCATGTTTGTTAAGATATGTCGTATGTAAGAAGAAGTGTCGGGATCAACACTTTAAGGGTTTCACCATTCTTCACCAAATCGGACTTTAAGATTTCGTCTATTGCCGAAGAGGATTTCATTCCCTCTGTATCCCTCTAAATTGGATTACAAGTGTTCTATAAAACAATTGCCTTATTAAATCTTTTGTGGTCAATTTTAGAGATATCAAAGAGGAAAAGCGCAAAACAACGATACAAATAACGATAAATGTCGAAAGATTCCAGATAGGACATTTGTACGAAGTTAATATAAAAAACTAAATCGAAATAGTTATAATAAACAATAGAAAAGTGGTAGTATATTTATAAGCTTTAAACGAAGTAATTTTAGACAATACTTTTTGAAAAAGATCACCCTGTAAAATAATTCTACATATACCATTAAAACTTTGAATATAATAAACTTTGGGTGTCAAAAAAGGACTAACTCAATGAATTTTTACTATGGTAACTAGCCACTGAGAAATAGTTTACTTATCAAAACCCCAATAACGAAGATATAAATTATCTAAGCAAATCTATCCTTAAAGCTATTCTTTCTGTCAAATACTTACTCATAACTTAATACTACGGCTCCAAAGTAAGTTAATAAACTTGGCTTTTCAAGGCTCTGTAGAAAATCTATCTACATCAGATGAAAGAGGCTGAAAAAAGATAAGTATATTCAGATCTTGCTGCTCAGTTTAAATTTATGAAAATTCATTATTTCAGAGGATTTCTACAGAGCCCTTTTCAATATATCTGAAGACCACGAGTTCCCAAATAATTATAATAGGGATTAATGGACTTATAAATAAAAGTAAAGTGTGACTTTAAAAAGTAAAATGTAGTTTTAAACCGTAGTAACATATTTTAAACTCCTAGTAAATGTCTATAATATCTACGATAAGAACATTTACTATTTTTGCATAACCTAAAATAACCATCTTAGTTATGTGCAGGAAAATGACCTATAGGAAACGGCAATAAAAATATAATAATTACGTAATGCGAGACTAGTAGGTTAGAAAAAGTGAAGACGTCTGACATAATATAAAAATAAAAATAAAAATAAAAATAAGAATAAAAATAAAAATAAATTAAATAAGATCATATATATAACTTAATAATATAATATAGATCTAGAAACACCACGGGGAATTCGCTTTGGAATGTAAAAATGTAATTCAGGATGTCGTATGCAGAATTAAAGCCATCAAAGGCGTTGAAGACACTTATATTCTGAGTGAAGAAGACAAAGAGAAAATTATTGAGCTTGAAAAAAAAGCCGAAGGAACGGTTCTTATGGGGCTTGGCGTAGGAGACAATCAGGGGATTAAGGAAGTCTTCAAGCGCCAGATAATCATAGCTTTTACAACTAATATGGATTATGTCTGGCCTGAAGGACCCAATGTAGTGCTTATGCAGTATGGGGAAAAGGTTGGTGAAGATGTTTATGACCCCGAGAAACTTGAAGAGTGCAAAAAATGTAATGATATGCTAGTTATGGGAAACTTTGTAATCTACAAGAGCAGCGTGCCTAAGCCAAAAGACGCAAAGAAAGAACCTATAACTGTAGTTCTCCCACCTCAGAAATGCCAAGAGGTGGAATGTGTAGAAGATGTGACCAATGTTGTGCTTGCATCTCCCTCCACACCCTCGGATGAATATATCAGGTCTGTAATGGGCCTTAAACCAGCAGTAGGACTCGGAACTTTTATTATAGGGTTTGACATCTGCTAAAAAACTGATCTGTGGAGAAAAAAGCGTGATCAAACGCCGCTGCGTTTGGGGTTTGATATCTGCTAAAAAACTGACAAAATTATAAGTATAAAATAAGCAGGTCTGGGGTAGCAGATATTAAGCTGCCTCATTCCTGCATTCGTTATATTACAGATTAGATAAAACCAAGTGGCTTTCTCAAAAGCCATAAAATCTTTTTAAAATTCTTTAAGATTAATTTTTTGTAATTACAATAAGAGAAAACGCCGGAAACTCAAAAACCGGAAAGACGGAACTTGAATGAAAGAAGATGATTATAATAAGGCCTGCAGAGAAATCCTTGAGAAGGTACTTACAGGCGAAATCAAAAACGAAAGCCAGTTAAATAAAGTAAAAAAAAGTATCAGTAAGCATTATCATCTGGCCAGCCTCCCCAGGAACGGAGACATCATAATCCAGGGGTCATCTGAAGAACAGGCTATAATTAAAGGTTTTTTGAGACGAAAACCTGTAAGAACGATTTCCGGAGTTGCGGTAATTGCTGTAATGACCTCCCCTGCTCCATGCCCACATGGGGTATGTCTACCCTGTCCCGGAGGTCCTAATTCCACTTTCAAGTCACCCCAGAGTTACATGGGAAGAGAACCTGCAGCCATGCGAGCAATTCAGCATGAGTTTGACCCTTACGCCCAGGTTACATCCAGGCTCTCTCAGCTTAAAGAGATCGGCCATGATGTAGAGAAAGTGGAACTAATAGTTATGGGGGGCACGTTTTCTGCACGCAGTCTTGATTACCAGGAATGGTTTATCAAACGCTGCCTTGAGGCAATGAATGACTTCACGGGTAAGGAGTGGAGGGAGAGCGCCTGGAAAATCGGGAAAGCTTTACCTTATATCCCCCTTGAAGAGGTACAAAGAGCCAATGAAAAAGCCGAGATTCGCAATGTAGGAATTACATTTGAAACACGTCCAGATTGGGCAACAGAAAACCATATTGATGAATTCCTCAGACTGGGAGGAACTAAGGTAGAACTCGGGGTTCAGAGTGTTTATGACTTTGTGCTCACCCGCATGCAGAGGGGTCACGGTGTTGCAGAAATTATCAGGGCTAATCAGGTATTAAGAGACAGTGCATTTAAGGTTGGGTTCCATATGATGCCTCACCTGCCTGGCTCGGATTCAAAGCTGGACCTCAGAGGTTTCAAAAAGCTCTTTGAAGATTCTCGTTTCAGGCCTGACTACCTCAAGATTTATCCAACCCTAGTAACTGAAGGAACTCCCCTATATAGACTCTGGGAAGCAGGAGATTACAAGGCTCTTTCTGACGAAGAAGCTGCCGAGCTTATTGCAAACATAAAAGAGGTTCTGCCTAAATGGGTAAGGCTCCAGCGTATCCAGCGCGATATTCCAGCCCATCAGATCTTTGCAGGCGTCCGAAAGAGCAACCTCAGACAGCTCGCAGAAGAAAAGCTAAAAGAAAAAGGAGGAAAATGCCACTGTATCCGTTGCAGAGAAGTGGGACATACTGGCCTCAAAGGGAGAAAAATAAATGAGAAGGATATTGAGCTGACTGTCGAAACTTACGAAGCCTGCGGAGGCACAGAACATTTCATCGCTTTTGAAGACCTTGCTGCAGATGTCCTGATTGGGTTTACCCGCCTGCGCTTCCCTGCTGCCCCTTACCGTCCAGAACTGCAGGATGCCGCCCTGATAAGAGAATTGCATGTTTATGGTTCCATGGTACCTATAGGAAAAGGAGCAAAGCAAAAGGAGTGGCAGCATAGGGGATATGGGAAGGAACTTCTGGAGTATGCAGAGAAAATTGCACATGAGAACGGCTACCAAAAACTTTCAATAATTAGCGGGATAGGAGCCAGAGAATACTATCGGAAATTTGGGTATGCCCTTGATAATTTATATATGTCAAAAATTTTGAAAAATTGAGCCCTGTGACTTTCAGCCAGATTGTTATTTTTAATTTAGGGTCTTCTAGTTTAATCAGAGAAGAAAGACAAAGTCTAAGAAAAATAAAGTTTTAGATTTAGCAATCAGGCGCCCTCAGATGAAGAATATTTATATAATAAGGCACTCTGGCTGAAAGTTCCTATTTAAATAGCTCATAAACTCAAAAGAAAATTGAAAAAATTATTTAAGAGTTTAAGTATGATCTATAAAGTTACTTTTTTTCAAATATATAAAACATCATACAACCATAAAAAAGTAAAAATGTTTTCTTTATTCCACTAACATTAATTTTCAAAATTTTCAAAAACATAAGCTTTAAAGAGAGAAAGTTTTTTGAATTTGATAGGTATACTTAAAAAAGAAAGTGAAGAGATAGAAGCCAGCAATTTGCAGGCCTCTACAAAAATAATCTAGATAAGTTAAAGAGAAGATAAAAAACGTTCGTAAAAAACTAAATACTATATACCCTTAACATAACGAAAAACCTCAATTAAAAAACGCTATGTTTTGAAAAACGTTTTTTATGCTCTAGATTTCAAAAGAGACTCTAAAGAAGGGTTGAATTTTAGAGTTGACGAACCCAAAAAATTCGAAAATAATTAAAGAAACCCAATAATAAAAAACTAAGAAATTTAAAGGGAACCTCAAAAACTCGTAAAAAGGTTGAAGAGTTCTGAAAGCCCTAAAAATTCTCAAAGAATTCTTAATACCTTGAAAATTAAATAAACGTTGAAGAAAACCTGAGGAACTCTAAATAACCCTAAGAAATTCTAAAGAAACCCTAAGATGTCCCTAAAGAATCCTAAGGACTCTAAAACACCTAAGGTACCTGGAAAAGAACGGTGATAAAAAATGAGAATTAGAGTTGTAAGTTCAAAAGAAGAAATAGACACTTTAAAGCTTGACGAAGAGATTGTCCATCTTGCATTCAGACCGTCCAACAAGGACATCTTTAAACTCATCATGAAGTGTCCAGAGGTGAAAGCGATCCACATCCCAAGTTCATACAAGAAAACAATTTCCAGCTCTGCACAGATGTATCTTTCCATGCAGAACATTGCTTTACTTGAGGGCGATGTATGGGGTCACAGAAAAGATATTAATGAGTACTCTGAAGTATCTCAGCGTGTTTTTGACCGCATACAGGAACTAAAAGAAGAAGGACTTTCCGACGAAGACACTGTTGAAAAGCTTGTAAGAGAAACAAGGCTCAGTCCAGACTTCGTAAATTTCATAATATCAAATTAAAGAAACATATAAGCCGATCAGATCCTGGTCGGCATTTTTATGAAGTTTATCTCTCAAAATGTATCCCTCAAATTGACCACATTATTCAAATAATTGCAATATTCAAATTGATCACTTGTTCAAATTGATTACTTGTTTAAATTAATTGCTTGTTCAAACTCTTTTTAACTTTCGAGTAAGCATCTTAGAGAATATTTCATACTCTTTGACCAGAAACTGGAAACATCTAACTATCACCGGCTGGCTAAAAAACCTACTTCTGCCTATTCAAGAAAAAAGAACTGCGTTCACAGTAAAAGACTTAAGTAAAATAGCGATAACATTTAACAGGATTTCATGACCGATTTTGAACGCATGCTTGTTAATTCATTTAATACATACATTGAAGAGAAAGGGATAAGAGCTATTTCATATAGACTTAAACAACATAGATTCACTCCACAATTCCTTGATGTACTTGTAGATTCTCTTAATCCGGATTTATACCTTGGAATTGAATGCAAAAGCATTTCTGTAGACAAAGGGGCAAATGCACTTTATTTCTCTCAGCATTTTACTGTTGACAAAAATGGAGTTCATCAGATAGAAAGAATTTCAGACTATCTGAATAAATCAGGAAGACGCGGATTTCTTGCAGTGGAACTTCGCATGGGAGCCGGGTATAGCAGGGAAGCATATATGATTCCCTGGGATGAGCTAGAAAAAGAGTATCTTGCTCAAAATCTCAAACTTACATTAGAGGAAATCCGAAGTTTTCCTGAAATAAAAAGAGAAGGAAAAGATTATAGGGTTGACCCGAAGGAATGGGAAAGAAAGTAAAATTAGAGAAAATGGTTAAATTGAGGCAAGCAGAAAACCATGGAGAGAATAATGTCTGAGACAATAAAAGCCCTTCATAAAGAAGCAGTAAGATGTGCCGAAGAGATTAAGAAACATAAATCAGCCCACGTCGTGTCCCATATTGATGCTGACGGGTTGACTTCTGCAGGAATTATCTGCACTGCCCTTGAAAGGGGCAATTTCGAATATACGACACGTTTCGTCAAGCAGCTTGATGAAAAGGTTCTTGACACCATCGCAGATCAAAACCATAACATTGTCATTTTTACGGATCTGGGCAGCGGGATGTGTGAACAGATAAAATCTCGCGGGATAAATGCAGTGATCTCAGATCATCATCAGCCTCAGGGAAACCATCAATTCCATCTGAACCCCCACCTTTTCGGAGCAAATGGTTCCTATGAATTAAGCGGCTCGGGAAGTACTTACCTGCTGGCTACAGCTCTTGGGAAAAATCAGGATCTTTCTTCTCTGGCAATAGTAGGAGCAATTGGGGACATGCAGCACCTGAAAATGGGGCAACTTGTAGGAATCAACAGGGAAATTTTGAAAGAAGGAGCCAAAGGAGGCAATCTTGAGTTCAAAAAGGACCTGACTCTTTTTGGAAAGCAAACCCGCCCAATTCATAAATTAATGCAATATTCTTCAGACCCCTACCTTCCCGGGCTTACAGGAGACGAAGAAGCTTGCATTGAATTTCTTCACTCCCTTAACATTAGCTTCAGCCAGGATGAACGCTTGAGACGCTGGATTGACCTTGAAATCCCGGAAAAACAGAAAGTTGTCTCAGGGCTTTTCCAGTACTGCCTGAAATCAGGTATGCCTTCGTACAAGATCGAGCGCCTGATAGGTGAAGTCTATGTCCTTCTGAGAGAAAAAGAAGGTACGGAAATGAGAGATGCTTCAGAGTTTTCTACTCTTCTTAACGCCACTGCACGCTACGGTCATGCTGAGATCGGACTTGCGGTCTGTATGGGAAATAGAGAAGAAGCCTATGAAGATGCCCGCAAACTGCTTGCCGAGCATAGACAGAACCTTGTTAACGGACTCACCTACGTTAAAGAAAATGGGGTTGTCCAGCTTGAAAACATCCAGTACTTCGATGCAGGCTCGGAAATAAAAGAAACTATTGTGGGAATTATTGCAGGCATGAGTTCTACATTAGTTGAAAACAGAAATCTTCCAATCATTGCTTTTGCGAAAGCTGAAGGAGGAATCAAAGTTTCAGCCAGGGGAACGCAAGATCTGATCCGCAGGGGAGTTAACCTTTCGGAGGCCATGTCGATGGTCTCGGCTGAAGTGGGAGGTGCAGGCGGCGGACATGATATTGCAGCAGGAGCAACAATTCCTGATGGCAAAAAAGAAGAGTTTGCAAGAAAACTGGATTTGTTTATAGGAGAACAAATGCGAAGAAAGGCATGTTCAAAGTAAAGAAGCAAGCCTTAGGAAGTAGCTCTGAAAAAGTGAATTGAATAGTAAATAAAGAATTGAATAGCAAATAAAGAATTGAATAGAACAAATAGACTTTGAGAATGAAATGTACTATTGGAAATGAGATTTACATTGAGCCTTAAACCAGATCTTCAATCCTGCTCATTTCTTTAAACGAAATTAATCTTGACATTGCACTGGTATCTATAGCAATCCCGTATTCCTGCACAACAGCCATAGGGTTTGTTCCTCCTATAACAACTATTCCAAGATGATCTCTCTCGATAGGAACATCCAGAACTCGGGTATTGGGTTCTCCGACTTCAAGGATTCCACTGAAGCCTGCATCCAGAAGGTCAGAAAGGCAGCTTTCAATTTGGTCTCTTGCAACCATAGGAGCCTCCCTTAGATTTGCAAGAATTTTACCAGAGCCTGTTCTGAGCATTTCCGATACAGAAGTAATACCCTGTGACATCAGAATTTCAAGCGGATCTACTGTTGTACTTACATAGGTCAGAACATCAGTAAAACGTACCGGAATTCCATTTCGGATCTGAACAACTCCTCCAAGCTTGGGGTTTATAGGAATTCCTGCCTTAAGCAATACGCCGTCAATCGTAATGCTGCAAACTGTCCCTATGCCTACTTTTCCTTTTTCAATAGTCAGATTCCCTATAGATTCTCCTTCGGAAACTATCTTAACATACGGAGTTACCGAAAGCCCACTTGAAATTACCATTTTGAAGATTCCAAGCACGTCATCCAGATCTTTTTTATCAATAAGTGAGAGATTAAGTATGACATCTCCATCCATTTTCTTAGGATCAAATGTGGTCCTGTACATTAAATCCTTTATTCTGGATGATGTAAATTGGATACGGTAACCATTTTTTTGCATCTCAAACCTCCAGTAATTGAAGGAATTTATACCTATTATAAGTTATGTATTGTTTACCGCAACAAGTTTCAAGACTTGATTGCTATTCTTTGTCTTCATTGCTTATTTTGTTTTGTTACCTTAATCTTTGAGCTCTCGCTCGCTCCAAAGATTGGGTTCCAGCTTGGTGGTTCTACCTTGGTACAGGAAAGATAAAAAGATAGTTAAAATTAAGGTTATTCTGAGATAGCTGCAAGGATAGAGAAAATAAAAGGTATAGTTTGTTTAATAAGGCTCTTTTAAGCTGGGGAATAACTTGATTCTTCTAGCACTCCTGTTAAGAACCCTGCAAAATCTTGTGGAGCTGTCAAAAATCTGAGTTTTTCAGGCTTATGTATAAGCTCATACATGTCTTCTCCAGAATTTAGCCCTAGCTCACCGTGTGCTAGAGGTTTAAGATGACGGATAGGCGGGATATTCCTGTAAAGGGGGTTTTTGACAAAACCGTCTTTAAGAAGAAAGTAAGAGGCACCTGAAAGTCTTTTTATAGGTTCATAGACCGAGTTAAAATCACGACAAACCCAGTTCGCCATTTCAAGAGATTTATTGGAAGCGTTTATGGTTACATGCCCATACCCAGGAGGAACAAGCACTAAATCTCCTTTTTTCGCTGTAATGACTACAACATCCAGAACAAGATCCTCCTCTCCATTTTTTACCTTTTGCAGGAGATAGGTAGCCGAACCTTCAAGTACCTGATAAATCTCAGGATAGGAAGTATCTGTTCCTGGAACACGAGGATGGTAGTGACCCACAGTTTTAATATATTCAGATCCAAGCATCCCTGAAGGAATTATAGTAATGTCATACCTTAAGTGATGAGCTTTAATTGTTTCAAGGTCAGAGTCATTTTTCACAAGATCGCGGAACATGTAGTATACGTCTTGATCTCTTACCTCTGTTTCTTCGAACCATTCCTTATCAAACATTACATCTTCCATATCATGGAGTTTCCTCACATCTGCTATGGTGACTTTATCCCCGAACTTCAGCGTTACTTCCATTAATACCCCTTTCCTATCAGAGCACACAAATATTGTTTAAATTACAAACAAGAATTATTTAAATTACAAACAAGATATTTTATTATTTAAATTGTAAGCAAGAGTATACTATTAATCGAATTGCAACCAAGAGATGCCATACATATCTACCAAAACATTAACAGGGTTGACTATTAAAAGCTGTAGTATAAGTATATAAATGAACTGACGAAAAGCATTATTTGCTGCCTGATGTTTGCTTTTTGCAAATCCGAATCTGGAGTTTTTACCACTTAGGCCTTGAGAGTTTTTTCAACCATTTTAGGGTAGGTAAGCTCTACAATAGTTTTCAAATTAACTATATCCTCTCTGTTGTACTTTATAAGTTTTTCCAGAGATTCCTGATTTCCTCTTTCATATTGTTTCCAAAGTCTTACCGCATCAAACCCAGTCAAACCTTTGGTATCATCACCTCGGGAGATTCCAAGTAACTTCTCGATGTTTTTTAGACCTCCACTGTATCCAATTCGCCTTAAAGGATACATGAGGTCAATGTGGAGCTGATTGAACTCAATTTCAGGAAATTCGGATTTTATGAAAGGTAAATCAAAACGAGCACCGTTGAAGGATACAAGTAACCTGTACTTTGAAAGTTCTTCTACGACGTCATCAAGGTTAATATCTTTTACATAAGTCTTTGATTCTTTTCCGTCGTAAATACCCACAACAGTTATTTCGTCCCGGGACTTAGAAAGTCCCGTTGTTTCGATATCTACAAATGCAGCGGAATCGGAAAATGAGGAATATGCTCTCCAATGTTCCGCAGAAGGAAGGCATTGCGAAAAAAAACAGTGATCTTTCGCTGCCAGGTGTTTAGAAGATATTCTTACCTCAACACAAATTCTGGCTTTTCGTGATGAAGGTATAGCGACCCTGTCTTCCATCTCGAGAAATTCTTCCCATGTTTGTATTCCTTGAGCCCAGATTTTCTTTTCAAGGCCTTTCCCTATGCCTGGGATATGAATGTATGTATTATTCAGCATGTTTCCTCTGGACTATTTAGAGGTAATGTTTAATAAAAATGTTGCATGAAATGTGAAAGTCTTCTTAAGAAAAACAATAAATATAAAAACTCAATGGAAAGAAATATTATAAAGATATACGAGGACAGACAAATATAAAGATAATAGCTTGTCTATGATAAAGAGCACGTTACAGCACAAATTATTAAAGTTGAAAGTTTAAAAGTTATCCTAAAATAAATTGTTTAATGCAGGTGTACAGTTAATGACTAAAATTTCCGTGATTGGTGCAGGAAATGTAGGGGCGACTACAGTCCAGCGGCTAGCTGAACTTGAACTTGGCGAAATCGTCATGACAGATATTGTAGAAGGACTACCCCAAGGCAAGGCCCTCGATCTTATGCAAGCAGGCGCAATAAAGGGTTATGACACACATATAATTGGAACTAATGATTATGCTGATATAGCAGACTCTGATCTTGTAATTATTACAGCTGGGATTGCAAGAAAACCCGGTATGAGTCGGGAAGATTTGATCAAAACAAATTCCAAAATAATAACAGAGGCTTCCAGGAATATTGCAAAGTATGCCCCAGAATCCATAGTAATTAGTGTCACAAATCCACTCGACATTATCACCTATGTAACTATGAGAGCTACAGGCTTTGAGACAAAGAAAGTCTTCGGGATGAGCGGAGTTCTGGATTCGGGACGTTTTGCAAGCTTTATTGCAGAAGAACTGAAATGCTCGAGAAAAGACGTGCAGGCGATGGTTATAGGTGGACACGGAGATCTCATGGTACCTCTCCCCCAGTATACAACCGTATCAGGAATTCCATTAACAGACCTGCTTCCGGATGATAGGATTACCAGACTGGTAGAGAGGACAGTAAATGGAGGAGCTGAGATTGTAGACCTCCTTAAACAGGGCAGCGCCTTTTATGCCCCTTCAGCAGCTATCGTCTCAATGGCAGAAGCTGTGATTAAAGACTCAAAGAGAATATTGCCTGCATCGGCTTATCTGGAGGGACAATACGGTCAGGAAGGCATTTATTTTGGTGTGCCTGTGAAGCTTGGGGCAACTGGAGTTGAAGAAATTCTTGAACTCAAACTCGATGAAAGCCAATATGAGATCCTGAGGAAATCCTCAGAAACTATCCGAAAGGTGATTTCCCAGCTAGAGGTATAAAAGGACAATAAAAGGACAGACTTGAATAATGAAAAAACTGAGGTTAAAAGATAAACAAACAAAAGATAAGCAAACAAAAGATAAGCAAACAAAAGATAAGTAAACTATAGTAAAAAGAAACTTGTATAAAGTCTAAAACTCCCTAATATATAAACTAAGATTTGCCGGTGAACTAGAAAAAGCGGTTTAATAGAACTAAAGCTACTCTTCTTCATTCAAACGCTGGATAACGAATTTAATAAAGCTAAAGCTTTTTGTCTCTCGCTAGATTATAATAAGACTACATATTATAAATATTGACTGAAAAAATTAGGCTATACTTCAAAATGAAAATAAAAACTTTAGTCTATAAAGTCTGAAAAACTGTAAGATATATAAGTATGTTTTTCCTATAAGGTTAGGAGAAAGATTTAAATTAATTTAGAAAGCAGGGATATAATGCGCGCAGAACTTACATCACTTTTTGGTTTAAATGTGTACACAAACACAGGTGTTTATGTAGGGAAGTTGCAGGACTTCGTAATTGATATAGAGGAGCAAAAAGTTACTGGGCTTGCTATTTCGGACATCAACAGAGAACTTTTTGATCTGACTAGCAGAGGCGTAATTATTCCCTACCGATGGGTTATAACGGCAGCGGACATTATTATAGTAAGAGATGTTATCCAGAGATATAAGAAGCGAAAAGAAGATTAAATAAATTTTAAAAGGTATATGAAAAAGCGGGAAATTTACGCTGAGATGCGCTGTATCCCTCCAGTGGTTGTGCGCGCGGACGGCAGGAATTTTAAAAATACGCTTTCGGACCCAGGCTTTAGAAAACCCTATGACCAAACCTTCGCCAGGGCGATGGCGGATGCTGCTGAACTTTTTATTAAGAAAAGTGGTTTAGGCCCCCTCTTTGCCTATACTTTTTCGGATGAAATAAGTTTTCTTTTTACTGAACTTCCCTTTGAGGGTAGAGTAGAAAAAATCGACTCTATCGTGGCAAGCTTTCTGGGGAGCGCATTTACTATAAACCTGCAGCTTGAAGAGCCTGTAGCTTTTGACTCCAGAATAATAGTCCTTCAAAAAGAAGAAATTCCTGCGTATTTTCACTGGAGGCAACTTGAAGCCTGGCGCAATTTCGTGGCAGGTTGGGGATATTATACCTTGAGGGGGGAGGGTATGGATAAGACCGAAGCTTCGAAATACCTTAAAGGAAGAAAAGAATGGGAGATCCATGAAATGCTTTTTTCGAGGGGGATAAATCTTGCAACGCTTCCTGCCTGGCAAAGGAGAGGAGTTATTATTTCTAAAGAGGAATACGAAATTTCTGGTTTTAATCCCGTACTTGGTAAAGAGATGAAATCTCTGCGCAGAAAGGTCGTTCAGAATTGGGAAGTCCCCAATTTTAAATCCGAAGAAGGCATTGTGTTTTTAGAGAAACTTATTAATAGGGATTCGGATTTTGAGGATATGAAAACAAAAGGAATGTAGAAGCAATGGACAGACTCGAACTTATAAAAAGAAATGTTCAAGAAATTGTAACTGAAGGCGAACTTGAAGAACTCCTTAATAAAAAAGAAGCCCCTCGCGCCTATGTAGGATATGAACCAAGTGGAAAAATCCATATGGGGCATGTTCTTACAGTTAATAAGCTGATTGATTTGCAAAAAGCCGGATTTGAAATTACTGTCCTGCTTGCGGATGTACATGCTTATCTCAATAAGAAGGGCACGCTTGAAGAAGTCCGAAAAATTGCGGATTATAACAGGCGCTGCTTTATTGCCCTTGGGCTTGATGAAGAAAAAACAAATTTCGTTTACGGGTCTGAATATCAGCTTGGAGCAGAGTACATGCTAAATGTTCTCAAACTTTCAAGGGCAGTAACACTTAACAGGGCACGCAGGAGTATGGATGAAGTCGGGCGTGCTATGGATGACCCAACCGTTTCCCAAATGGTTTATCCACTAATGCAGGCTATTGATATCGTTATGCTTGGAGTCGATATCGCAGTTGGAGGCATTGACCAGAGGAAAATCCATATGCTTGCCCGTGAAAACTTAAAGAGTCTTGGATTCGAAACACCTATCTGCATTCATACTCCAATCCTCCTCGGATTAGATGGAACCAAGATGGCTTCCTCAAAGGATAACTTCATATCAGTGGATGATACGGAAGAAGAAATTTATAGAAAGTTTAAGAAAGCCTACTGCAAGATAGGAGATACTGAAGAAAACCCGATTCTGGCCCTTTTCCGTTACCATATATTCCCCAGATACGAAACTGTTATCATAGAGAGACCTGAAAAGTTCGGTGGGAATTTATCTTATAACAATTACGAAGAAATGGAAAGTGCCTTTATAGCAGAAAGTGTCCATCCCCTGGACCTGAAAAATTCAGCCGCAAAATATATAAATGAGATTCTGAGCCCTGTCCGGGAAATTCTTCTTTAAATTATAAAATGGCCTAGTCTTCTAGGCCATTTTAAAGAAAATATTGGTCTGAAACATTTGTTTGTGTAGTCTATAGACACGAGTTCGTATAAGATCAGAGACTCCTTATTAAATAATTCTTGAATATTGAAAGAAGCTTCTGGATAAAATGTTATATAGCTATAAGTCATAGAGAATATTTGAAGTGTTGTTAAGTTATCCAGGGTGCCTTTATGAAATATGTTTACCAGGACTCTACGGAACTGCCTGTACAGTTGGATTTCATTGAGGATCTGAAAACTTTTTTAGATATAGCTTCTAGAGTGATCCCTCTGGAAAATTCCATAATAGAGATAAAGTGTAGGCACAAAGAAACATTCCAGGAATTGAAGAAAAGAATAGAAGGAATGAACTATTTCGAAGAGAGACTTGAAGTATTACTTAGAAAATTAGTAAACGAAATTGATATTGAAGATGTTGTACCCTGTGCTAATGCAGTCATGCAAACCTGCAGTGAGGATCTTAGGAGAAAGAGAGGAGCTCTTGAGACCGAGTGGACAAAAATAGAAAACAGAACTCCTAATGAATATAAAAATTATGAAGAAGAGATACTTGAAGTTCTTAGCAGTTTTTTAATCTCAGGAGTTTATGGAGCTGAAAAGAGACTCGAGCTTTCCAGTAATTCAAGCGGTATTTCAGGAGAAATGGATGGTTGGGTCTCAGGCTTGCAGTACCATTACAAGCTAGGATTTACAGAAGAGACTCTGACAGTAGAAAAACTGCTTGGAAATCTAAGCCTGCCAGGATGGACGCGGGCAGGCATCCTGCGAAAAGAAGATAAAATAAAAATGCAGGATCTCTCCGAGTTCCTTATTAGTTTCCTGGAATATGACACTCAGGAAAACGTGCGCATAGTCCTTGAAAACAAAAAATCAAACCGGAAATTCAAGATAGAAGGCGGAGAACATAGGTATTTTGTATACGAAGACGACAAGGAAATCACCGCAGATAAAGCGCTTGAGCCTTTTATTGATATAAAAAGCCTGTTAAGCATTCCTGAAAAAATTCAGGCTTACCTCAAGACACATGTTCACACTTATACCCTTTCACAAGTCCTCCTTGATGAAGAGGATGCAGTCTCCACAAACCAAATCTTCGATTGCCTGAAAGTGATTGCCGAACAGTATGGTGTAATTATCCAGGAGTGCTTAGCAAGAGGGCACAATAAAGAGGAAATAATTATCAAAATGGAAGAAGCTGATGGCACACGGACTGAAAAATATATAACAAGGGCTGAGATCTATGCCCAGCTTGCAGAAATAGGAAGTGAAGGCATCGAGATTGCTGGAATACTTGGTGTTGATAGCAGAACCCCAATCAAAGACAGAAAATACCTAATTGTCTGAATTCTTATTGCATTCTTTATTTTAGAGCTTTTTCTAATTCGGATTATTAACTTAGAGTTCATCCCAAAACAAGTGTTTAACATAATTAACAATCTAACAGTGTTTTATAATCGGAAACCCTATCAGTTATTGGAAATTTAAAATCGGGAGACACAGTTTGAGTTTTGTGATAGGCTCGAGAGGTTTTATTGTATGACATATTCAATTCAGAATAAAACTCAGGAAGTAGTTGGAGTTTTATTTGGAATTTTATTATTTTATTTTTGGCTCATATTCATAGATAAAATAAAAATGTTATTGTTTTCAGAAACGATTATTGTAAATGGCAACAAGATAATCAAGGCTCAATATTGGGGTCAGATAGATCAATGGCTTGTAGCAGGTCTTATCTTATTTTTTTTAGTTTTTGGGCACTACTTAATATATAGTAAGAATATAAATGGAATTGAAAAAAAATCGCGATATTATCGGTATGAAAAGCGCATTAATAGGCTTTGTTCTGTGGCTTTTTATAACTATAATAACTTTCTTATTTAAAATTGTTCTTCCATATTCTCTTAATGTAGCCGGTGGATACCTTACAATGATTTCTATTTATTTTTTAATGAGAATAAATTATATGTAACATCAAATTTCGAGAGGAGCTCATCCCAAAACCCACTTTATTTATACTCATTAACAATTTGCATAACTGTCTTCATGATCAAGAACTTGGTCGACTCATGAAGATTGGTAGTCATTGGTATACGATTTAATTGAGTATTGGCTGATTAAAAATCAGCCATTTTTTATTTGGTGATAATCTGGAAAGAAAGCAGATATTAAGGATTTTAATTCCAATTTTAATAATCATTGCTCTGAATGTATTATACTGAAATACTGAAGTTGTATAGTGAAGTTGTAGCTAAAAATGTAGTACATGATGATCTCTTGATCTAAATTCCACTTATTGGATTTTTTTTCTTTTTGGTTTTCTTGCCTACTGGTCTGTTGTTAAGTTGGGTATTAATTAGATAAGATGCCTTAAAATTCAACCTGTTTATACAGTTGGATAATAGGCAACGTTAATTTTAAAATACAAAGGTAAATTTTTTAGATATTCAAGTGCAATATTACAGTAAAAATATAACGAATGGATTTCAAATGAAAAATTTTAGAAAAATACTTTTCCTCTTGCTGATTATACCTATAGCTGCAATTATGGGTTACTATGCATTGATATTCCTTCTCAGTGGTCCAGCATTAGATCATTTTTTCGAATTAAAAAATCATGATGTAGGAACCCATGACGTATCTGTAGAGAAATCTTGGATTCTCATAATAAATCTATATTCAGGGAATCATACAAACATGGCAGATTATTAATATTACCTTATTAATATGACCTCTCAGGTTTCAAACCCAAATCTTTTAAGTTTCAATCTGATTAATTCCAACAAAGTTGATCTTGCTACTATTCAATCTTCAAGATGTGACTTTAACTTTTTAATTATTATTAATTTGTAAATCTCATTAAACTTTGAATGCATTAATATAAACTGTTTATTTATGATTGCCATGAAAAATGCACCAAGACTTATCGCATGGGAACTGACTGCGGGGTGTAACCTGAACTGCGTGCACTGCAGGGGAGCTTCCACTTCCTCGGTTCCGGCAGGCGAGCTTACAACTAATGAAGCAAAACATTTCATTGATGAGGTTGCAGAGCTTGGAAAACCCATTCTCATCCTGAGCGGAGGCGAACCTCTAATAAGGCATGACGTTTTTGAAATTGCCCGTTACGGCACTGATGCCGGACTTCGAGTTGTGCTTGCAACAAACGGTACACTTCTTACGCTTGGAATTGTCGAGAAACTGAGAGACGCAGGCGTTCAGCGGCTTAGCATCAGCATTGACGGGGCGACTGCAGAAACACATGACAATTTCAGGGGCATGCCAGGAGCTTTTGAAAGAACGCTTGCAGGCATTGAAGTCCTAAGAAAAACAGATTTTCCTTTCCAGATTAATACTACGATTTCAAAACACAACCTTGAGGAAATCCCTAAGACTCTTGAGCTTGCAAAAGAGCTTGGAGCGGTTGCGTATCATGTCTTTTTCCTTGTGCCCACAGGCAGGGGAGAAGAATCCGATGAGGTTTCCCCAGCAGACTATGAGCGCATTCTGCATTGGTTTTATGAAATGCAGAGAAAATCGGATATCCAGTTGAAAGCAACCTGCGCCCCCCATTATTTCAGGATAATGCGCCAGCAGGCAAAGAAAGAAGGCATTGAGATCTCGGTTAAGACTCATGGCTATGAGGCAATGACAAAAGGCTGCCTCGGAGGCACAGGTTTCTGTTTTGTATCAAGTGTGGGAAAGGTTTATCCTTGCGGCTATCTGCCTGTACTTGCTGGAAATCTAAGGGAAAAACCCTTCAGGGAAATCTGGGAAAACTCCGAAGTTTTTGCAAAACTCAGGAATCCCGAAGGACTTAAGGGCAAATGTGGAATCTGCGAATATAAAAAAGTCTGTGCTGGCTGCAGAGCAAGAGCTTATGCTGCCACAGGCGATTATCTTGAAGAAGAGCCTTACTGTATCTACAAGCCCCGAAAAAATGGTAGTGATAAGGATGATTGAAATTGAAAATTATGATAATCGGTTCCAGGAAGAGGATGCCGATTTTTCCTTTGAAATGCAGCCTTATGATGGGGAAGGTCCAGAAATCGAACTTGATGAAATTGACAAGAAAATCCTTAACCATGTCCAGCAGGAAATCCCCCTAGAAGTTGAGCCTTTTGCAAGGTTAGGGGAAATCCTCGGACTGCCTGAAACCGAAGTCATTGAAAGGCTGCGCGATCTCTACGGGATAGGGGCAATAAGGAGAATAGGCCCTATCCTCAGCACCAAAAAAATGGGTGGAGCAAGTACACTCGTAGCTATGAAGGTGCCTGAGCCCCGCATTGAGGAAGTTGCAAATTTTATAAATGAATACCCTGAAGTCTCCCACAATTACCTCCGAAGTGCTGCAAAATATAACCTCTGGTTTACACTCTCAGCTCCCAATAAAATCAGGCTTGAAGAAATTATCGAGGAAATTCAGGAAAATACAGGTTGTCCCTTGATGGATCTCCCTACAAAGCGCCTGTTTAAAATCCAGGTGAAATTCGACATCAGGTGAAGAGAAATGGATAATATGGATATTAAACTGCTCAAGCTTGTGCAGGACGGAATTCCTATAACTCATTCTCCTTTCAAGGATTTTGCTGCTGAACTTGGAATCAGCGAACAGGAGGTAGTTGACAGGCTTAAACGCCTTCAGAATGTCGGAAAAATTCGGCGTTTTGCAGCTTCGATAGGACACAGGACAATAGGAATCACAGCCAATGCTATGTGTGTCTGGAACGTGCCTAGTGAAAGGGTAGAAAAAGTAGGGGCAATAATGGCCGAGTTCCCTGAAGTTACTCACTGCTATGAGCGCCCGCGCTATCCTAACTGGCCGTATAATCTGTTCACCATGGTTCACTCTTATACTCCAGAGGACTGTGAAGAGGTAGCTGTTAGGCTCTCGGAAGCTGCCGGAATTAAGGATTATACCCTCATTTTCAGTGAACGTGAATTCAAAAAAACCGGGGTCAGGCTATAAGGGTCTGGCCTTAATATCTTTCACTGTGATGTTCCTAGCTTTTCGCTCAAGCCTTTTTCCAAAAGGCTTGTGTAACCGGTCCTAATATCTTTTATTGCGAGGTTCCTAGCTATGGCTGAAACAAATAATTTTCTCCCGCTTATGCTTGATTTATCTGGCAGGAAGATCGTTATCTTTGGAGGGGGCTCAGTTGGTGAACGCAAAGCCGAACTTTTCTCAAGCTGTGCAGATACCCTTATTGCTAGTCTTGAATTCTCTCAGCAGCTGCAGGAGCTTGAGGCTTCAGGGCAGGTAAAGCTTGTTCGGATTGACCTGCTTGAGGCCTCGGATTCCGAACTCAGGGAGCTCATTTCAGGAGCCTTCATTGTCATACCCGCAACAAGTAATTTTGAGCTTAACCAGAAGATAACTGCCATTGCAAGGGAAAGCGATATTTTGATTAATCAGGTAGACGCTTTAGGTAGTGTTGTAATTCCATCAGTTATAAAAAGAGAAGACCTCGTTATCGGAATTTCTACTCTAGGCCACAGTCCTGCAGTCTCAAAATATACTCGCAGGCAAATCGAAACCTTGATAACTCCTGAATATTCTGACATGATACGGCTTCAGGATGAGACAAGGAGTTACCTGAAGCAACATGTGGCAGAACAGAGGAAAAGAAAGACAATTCTCTGGAAAATCCTTGAAAGCGAGGAGGTCTGGAATGGGTTTTCTGAGTCTTATGAAAAAGCAGCCGAAAGGGCACACGCAATAATTTCAGAATGCCTGGAAAATTCCGGCAAGTAAGCCTGGAAGGAAGTGAAGGAACTGGCAGGAAACTGAAATCTTTAAGATTACGGAAGAGGCTCTCTGAATCAAAAAACTCTTGAAGAAATTCCCTAAATTGAAATACTTTCAGAATCAAGAAACTTCGTAAATGGAAACTTTAAATCAAAATATTCTGTAATTAAAAATCGTTTGGTGAAAAAAGGTAGGAGTTATGGACAAAGCTTAATTTACAACTCCTTATATTATCATTCTATTCTTATATTCATTCTATCCGGAGGCTCTCTGTGACAGAAATCTCAAGTATGGTTATATCCCATAAAAAAGCAAAAGTTGAAGAAATGGAGTCTGCCTGGCATGGAGATCTGGACGGTCTGCTCCATAATCTGTATAATCGTGAGTTTGTTTATGAGTGTGTTGTCTTAAAAACCTGCAACCGTGTTGAAATTTACGTTGTTTCCCCCAAGAGCAGCAGTTTACTTTTCTCTTTTGCAAAGGAAATGGGAGCTTCCACCCATATTATTGATTTTTATGGGCATGACGAGTCCCTTGAACACCTGCTCAGGCTTGCAGGTGGGCTTGAATCCATGATTGTTGGGGAAGACCAGATTCTAGGGCAGATAAAAGAACTCTATGCTTATTCCAAAAAAACGGGAACGACCGGGAAAATCCTTGACACTGCCTTTGAAAAGGCTATTCAGGTAGGAAAACGTATCCGTAATGAGACCAGAATCAATAAAGGTTCGGTTTCCATAGGCTCTGCAGCTGTGGATCTCGCAGAGGATATTCTGGAAGGGCTCACAGGGAAATCCGTGCTCGTGATAGGGGCAGGAGAAATCGGAGTTCTTGTCGCAAAAGCCCTGGCTGAAAAGGATATCGAGGCAATATACATTGCTAACCGTACCTTTAAAAAAGCCGAAGAAATTGCTTACGAACTTGGAGGGCATGCAGTCAGGCTTGATGATGTCCAGACTTACCTTAAAGACGCAGATGTCGTAATCAGTGGCACAGGCGCTCCCCATTATATTTTAACCCGGGAAATGGTTGAAAAGGCTATAAAAGACCGGGATAAAACCCGTAAGTTCCTTTTAATCGATATAGCGAATCCCAGGGATATTGAGGAATCAGTTACTGAACTTGAGAGCGTCGAACTGTGCAATATTGACAACCTCAGGGTAATCAGCGAAAGGACGCTCAAAATAAGGAAAGAGGAAGCTAGAAAAGCTGAAGCTATAATTCAGGAAGAAATCAGGCTTTTAAATATCCATTATAAGCGCCAGAAAGCCGACAAAATTATTTCTGATCTTTACAGGCAGGTATACGATGTCAGGATACGGGAAAGGGAAAAAGCAGTCAACAGACTTTGCGCCTATCATACCATAGGGGAAATTGAAACCGAAGTGCTTGATGACCTTACCCATTCCATTGTTAACAAAATCCTTGCCGAGCCTACCAAAGTTCTCCGCCAGGCTGCAGAACTTGGAAATGAAGAATTCCTTGAAGTAGTTTCAAGAGTTTTCTGCCTCGAAAAAGAAAAGGCAAGGGTGGAACAAATGAAACCCGTTTGTGGAAATGAGTTAAACCGTGTCTCTGAAAAAGGCAAGTTATAAGAAAATAATCAGAAATAAGTAAGATTCGTAAGAAGCAGTGAAATTCGTAAGAAGCTAAATAAAATTCGCAGTAACAGAAGTGATCAAATGTTTCCAGATATCAGGTTGAGACGATTGAGAAAAGGAAAAATCAAGAACCTTGTGTGTGAAAATACCTTATCCTTAGATGACCTGGTTCAGCCTATTTTCGTGAATGAGACTATCGACTCCGCTATTGAAATTTCTTCCATGCCCGGCGTATACAGCTTCCCTCTCTCAGAGGTTGCAAAAGAGGCAAAAGAAATTGCAGAACTCGGAATCCCTGCAGTAATCATCTTCGGAGTGCCTGCATTCAAGGACGCGGAAGGTAGTTCCTCATGTGGGGAAACTGATGTCATCCAGGAGGCTATTAGGAAAATCAAAGCCGAGCTCGGAGATGAACTTGTGGTGATTACGGACATCTGTATGTGTGAGTACACAAGCCATGGGCACTGCGGAATCATTGATTTTGAAACAAAAGAAATCCTGAATGATCCCACTCTTGAGGTTCTCGGAAAAATCGCAGTGAGTCATGCAAAAGCAGGCGCTGACATGGTAGCCCCTTCAGGAATGATGGATGGAATGGTAGGAGCCATCAGGCAAGCACTTGACCTGAGCGGATTTGAGAATATTCCGATCATGTCCTATGCCGCAAAATACCACTCTTCTTTCTACGGGCCTTTCAGGGAAGCCGCTGAGTCTGGGTATTCTTTCGGAGACCGCTCCACCTATCAGATGGACCCTGCAAACAGTGATGAAGCTCTCAGGGAAGTAACCCTTGATGTGGCCGAAGGCGCAGATATAATAATGGTAAAGCCAGCCCTTCCTTACCTTGATATTATCTACCGGGTCAAGACGGAATACCAGATGCCAACAGCCGCATACAATGTTAGCGGGGAGTACGCCATGCTCAAAGCCGCCGCAGCTAACGGCTGGCTTGATGAAAAGAAAGCAATGTATGAATCTCTCATCTCTATAAAAAGGGCAGGGGCGGATATTATCATTACCTACTTCGCAAAGGATGCTGCCCGCATGTTGAAGTAAGCGCCTCTACTCAGGCGCTCCTGATTTTCAGGATATTTATTCTGTTATCCTTCTTTCACCCTTCCTGTCTTTCAAGCCTTTCTTCTGTCTTTCAGGCCCATTGCCCATTTCACAAACTTGCTCATCAATCCTATCAATAAATGCTTAATAGGGGAAGACTCTGTTATAAGATAAAAAATAAGATAGAAAAGGGTTCAATAAAGGAGTAAGTTTTACTCCTAAATTCATAAATCTAAATTTCAATAATATTTATAATTATAAGTTTAGTTTAATATACAATTTAAGTTCAACCCAGCACTTCACTTAGTTTACGAATACTTCGCTTAAGTTTACAATATTTCACTTAAATTTATGAATAACTATTAAAGATTTTCAGTCCATTTCGGTGAGATTTTCATGGTATCTGAGGTAACACTTGAGAAGTCCAGACAGATGTATGAGAAGGCAAAGGCCCTTATTCCGGGTGGGGTAAGCAGCCCTGTACGTGCAATTAAGCCCTATCCTTTCTATACGGCATCCGCCGATGGCTCAAAAATAAAGGACCTCGACGGGAATGAGTACATCGATTACTGTCTGGCTTATGGTCCTGCAATTCTTGGGCACAATCATCCAGTAATAAAAGAGGCAATTAAAGCCCAGCTTGATAAAGGTTGGCTCTACGGAACCCCTACTGAGCTTGAAGTAACCCTTGCAGATAAGATTGCAGGTTATTATCCCAGTATTGATATGCTGCGTTTTGTGTCCACAGGCACTGAAGCTACAATGAGTGCTCTTCGCCTTGCTCGCGGCTTTACGGGCAGAAACAAATTTATCAAAATTGAAGGCGGTTTTCATGGAGCTCATGATGCGGTGCTGGTAAAAGCCGGGTCAGGAGCTACAACTCTTGGAGAACCTGATTCTCTGGGAATTCCTGCAGATTACACAAAATATACTTTGCAGGCTCCGTACAATGATATTGAAACGATGTCCGAGCTTGTGGAGAAGAACAGGGACGAGCTGGCTGCTGTAATAATAGAGCCCGTGCTCGGGAACATAGGTCCGATAACTCCCCAACCTAGCTATCTTGAAGAACTCAGGAAGCTTACTCAGGAAAACGATGTGCTTCTTATATTCGATGAGGTTATCACCGGGTTCAGGCTCGCAATGGGAGGGGCACAGGAATACTTCGGGGTCGTACCTGATATGACCACCCTTGGAAAGATCGTGGGTGGAGGGCTGCCCATAGGGGTTTTTGGAGGGAGGAGGGAAATCATGGAAATGATCTCCCCATCCGGTCCGGTCTACCAGGCAGGAACTTTCAGTGGAAGCCCATGTTCCATAGCAGCGGGCATTGCAGTGCTTGATTACCTGGAACAGGAAAAGATCCACGAAAAAGTCAATTCGAAAGGTGATTACATACGGGCTATGCTCTCTGAAATCATTGAGGATGAAGGACTTGATTACAGCGTGTGCGGAATTGCTTCAATGTTCAAGATTTTCTTCGGAGCCGAACCTCACAACTACCAGGAGGCTCTGAAGTGCGATAAGGAAGGTTACCTTGCTTTCTTCCACAGGATGCTCGCAAGTGGAATTTTCCTTCCACCTTCTCAGTTCGAGACCAATTTTGTCTCTTCAGCCCACAGCGAAGAAGATATCGAAAAAACCCTTAATGCATATACCGAAAATCTCTGAGCGGATTTGCAGCTTTGAAAACGAGGATTCCATATGATTATAGGAACGCGAGGCAGCCAGCTTGCACTTGCACAGGCCGAGAATGTTACACGCCTTTTGAAAGCACAGGGTGTTGAAACCAGCATTAAAATAATAAAAACCAGTGGAGACCGGTTTACTGACCGACCTCTGCATGCAATATCAGGCGGTGTTGGGGCTTTTGTCAGGGAACTGGACGATGTCATGCTCGCAGGAGAAATAGATATCGCTGTCCATTCCATGAAAGATATGCCAACAATTCGCCCGCCAACACTCCCAACTGCTGCTGTTCTGAAGCGGGATACTCCGTTCGATATCCTGCTGACTTATGACGGGACCACTTTGGATGAGTTGCCCGAACAGTCCATTATAGGCACCAGTTCCCTGAGAAGGACTGCCCAGATCAAGCGTTACAGGCCCGACCTTATTACGCAGAGTCTAAGAGGCAATGTAAATACAAGGCTTAAGAAACTCAAAAAAGGACAGTATGACGGTATTCTGCTTGCTAAGGCAGGACTTGAACGCCTGGGCTGGGAACTTGAAGGGGAGATTCTTTCTCCTGATTTCTTCTGTCCTTCGCCGAACCAGGGTACGGTTGCAGTTGTTACAAGAGCAGGCACTGAAGCTGAAACCGCAGTTTCTAAACTTGATCATACAGACAGTCGGATTGTCACCGAAATTGAGCGTATTCTGATTTCCGAGCTTGGAGGAGGTTGTACCACTCCAGTAGGTTCTTATGCCGAAATTACGTCTGACAGGAAAGAAATCCATGTTCGGGCAGAAGTCCTTTCCCTCGATGGAGAGGAAACTGTCAGAATAGACGAGTTTATCCCTATGGTAGGAGGCATTGAAAAAGCCAGGGAACTCGGAAAAAGGCTTGTACAGATGGGCGGTAAAAGACTGGCTGAGGAAGCACTCCTGCAGCTTTCCGAAAATTCGTGCGGTCCAGATAATTTAAATGACTCATGATCACCCATCAGAAAGGAACCAGCTATGTATTCTCTTACCGGACTTAAACTGAAGAATCCGACTATTCTTGCAGCCGGAGTGCTTGGCACAACCGGAGCATCTCTGTGCAGGGTTGCACGTGAAGGAAGGGCAGGCGCAGTTGTGACCAAATCCATAGGTCCCACGCCTAAAACCGGGCATTCCAATCCGAGCATGGTTAAGCTTGACTGCGGATTTTTGAATGCCATGGGACTTCCGAATCCTTCCTATCCTGGCTTCCTCCAGGAACTCGAGACTGCAAAAAAGGATTCCGGAGTTCCGGTAATTGCAAGCATTTTCGGCGGAACTCCTGCTGAATTTAAGGAAGTTGCCGAGGGGCTGCTACCTGGAAAACCCGATGCTTTCGAGCTTAATGTAAGCTGCCCACATGCAGAAGGGTATGGAGCTGCTATTGGGTCTAACCCCTGCCTTGTAGAGGCAGTAACAGCTGCAGTAAAAGACGTTGTAAATGTGCCTGTATGGGTTAAGCTTACCCCGAACGTCTCTGACATTACGTGTATAGGTAATGCGGCAGAATCAGGAGGCGCGGATGCAGTTGTTGCAATTAATACCTTAAAAGGGATGGCTATAGATATCGAGTCCGGATATCCCATCCTGGGAAATCGCTCAGGCGGGCTTTCAGGAAAAGCAGTTAAACCCGTAGCTGTGAAATGTGTTTATGATCTCTATAGTGCCCTGGAAATTCCTGTAATCGGGGTAGGAGGGATATCCTCCTGGCAGGACGCGGTAGAAATGATGATGGCAGGGGCTTCGGCTGTCCAGATAGGATCTGCTGTGTATGACAGGCTTGATATCTTCTCCGAAATCAGTACAAGCATCGAAGCTTTCCTGCAGAGGAAAGGCTATTCTGATGTAAAAAAACTAATAGGGCTTGCCCATGAGATGGTTTGATGCTTCCTCTTAATGCTACAATATTACAAATAAATGAAGAGTCTCCTTTGGTCAGGACTTTTTTCTTTGATCTCAAATTCGAGACTATGGAGCCAGGCCAGTTTGTAATGGTCTGGGTCAGAGGGCTTGACGAAGTGCCCATGGGTCTCTCAAGTAAGAATTCCATAACTGTCCAGAAAGTGGGAGAGGCAACTTCAAAGCTTTTTGAGTTGAAAGAAGGCGATTCTTTCGGGCTCAGAGGGCCTTTTGGAAGGGGCTTTACCCTGCCCATAAAAGGAGAAAAAACTCTGGTTGTTGCAGGCGGGGTAGGAGCTGCTCCTCTTGCTCCTTATGCTGAGGCAGCCCGTATTGAAGGTTCTGAGGTGCATACGGTACTTGGAGCACGGAGTGCAGATGACCTGATTTTTGAAGAGCGTTTTGCGGAAGCAGGCGAAGTCTACATTTCTACGGATGACGGCTCAAAAGGGACAAAAGGTTTTGTGACCGATGTACTCAGTAACCTCGACCTCTCGAGTTATGATAAAATTGCAGTCTGCGGGCCGGAGATAATGATGGCTTCGGTTTTCAGGCTCCTTGAGGACAGAGAAGTCCTTGAAAAGTCCGAATTCAGTCTCCACCGTTATTTCAAATGTGGCATAGGGGTCTGTGGAGCATGCTGTATAGATAAATCAGGACTCAGAGTTTGCAAGGACGGACCTGTATTTTCAGGATTGCAGCTCCTTGACTCCGAACTGGGGAAATATATGAGGGATGCCAGTGGGCAAAGAGTTAAAATTTAAGTTTGAGTATATCCCTTTAAAAAATGAAGGAATGAAGGCGTAACTGTCCTGAAAAAGCAGGAGAAGACCAGGATATGATTGGAAGGTTCAGATCAGAAGACGAGATTTTTTACGGAGAGATTGAAGATGGGCGCGTATATCCAAAAGGAGGGGCTCCCGCAGGGATCTTTGAGCTTTCGGAGCTTTACGTCCTTCCGCCTGCATCTCCCTCCAAGATCGTAGGTGTTGGCCTGAACTACCGGGATCATGCTGAAGAGCTACACATGGAAGTCCCGGAAACTCCTATCCTCTTTTTAAAACCTCCATCAGCTGTTATAGGACATAAAGACAAGATAATTTATCCGGCATCCAGCTCCAGAGTAGAATATGAAGCTGAACTCGCAGTTGTTATAGGCAAACGCTGTAAAAATATCTCTGCCTCAAAAGCCGCGGATGTAATTGCGGGTTATACCTGCTTTAACGATGTGACTGCACGGGATCTACAGCAAATAGATGGGCAATGGACAAGGGCAAAGAGTTTTGACACCTTTGCGGCTTTCGGGCCTTATCTCGCTTTTCCTGATGAAGTTGATGTTACGGATGCAAAGATTGCCTGCAGGGTAAATGGGGAAACGCGACAGGCTTCCAGCACTTCAAACCTTATTTTTGACGTTCCTTATCTTATTGAATTCATCACCGAGATCATGACCCTGGAAGTAGGAGACGTTATTACCACAGGGACACCTCCTGGGGTTGGAGAACTTCAGCGTGGAGATATGGTGGAAGTTGAGATCCAGGGAATCGGAATACTTAGAAACGAGGTTGTCTGATGCTGCTTGAGAATATCGGAACTGAACTTGATCTTACCGAGCGCCATCTTCTAGTGCTCAAAAAAGTTATTGAAGAAGCCCCTATTGGAATTCTGAAACTTGCAGAAGTCACCGGAATGCAGAACCACAAAGTGCGCTACTCCCTCAGGGTTCTTGAGCAAGCTAACCTGATCAAGCCCTCGGCCCAGGGCGCAGTACCCGGAGATGGGGTTTCGAAATTCCTAGAGGATTTCGAGCTCGAACTTGAGAAAATCAATGAAAAGTTATCTCACATCCGGGAAATCGAAGCCTCCATTCCCAAATAAAAGTTCCTGCATGGGAAGAGATATTTAGGAAAAGTTCTTTTCAATTCAACCACAACCGTTGCGCCGGTTGATCACGCCTTTATGCCGGTTTTGATCAAACTTTTCTCAAAAGTTTGTGATCAAACTTTTTTTGAAAAAGTTTGTACTAAACCAAATATTACCTTAGATTATAGTCGTTCAATCTTAATCGTTCAATCCATGTTTATTTTGGAGAAGCTTCTATGACCTTAAGTCCTGAAGACCTTAAAACAATTGAAAAATATGCTTATCAAAACGCTGTAAAATATGGAAAAGCTCCTCAGCCAAAAGCTGTGATGGGTAAAGTAATGGGGGAGTGCCCTCAACTCAGATCTGACCCCAAAGCGGTATCTGAGGCTCTTAATGTCATTATATCCGAAATCGTCAAAGGAACCCCTGAAACCTGGGAGATAAAGCTTTCAGAAATTGCTCCCGAGCTTATTGAAGCTCTGAGTGTAAAAAAAGAGCCGGAAAAAGGCTTAAAGCCCCTTGAAGGAGCGGAAATGGGCAAGGTTATTATGCGCTTTGCTCCGAATCCCAATGGACCCGCGACCCTTGGCAGTGCAAGAGGCATGGTCGTTAACTCCGAATACGTAAAGATGTACAAAGGAAAGTTCGTCTTGCGTTTCGATGATACTGATCCTGATATAAAACGGCCTATGCTTGAGGCTTATGACTGGTATCTTGATGACTTCAAATGGCTAGGGGTTGTGCCTGATAAGGTAGTCTGTGCCTCTGACAATTTCCCTATCTATTATCATTACGCAAGAAAACTTATTGAGATGGGCAAGGCTTATGTTTGCTTCTGTAAAGGAGAAGATTTCAAACAGTTTAAAGATGCCAAACAAGCTTGCCCGCACAGGGATGCCAGCCCTGAAGAAAATCTTATGCACTGGGAAAAAATGCTTACCGGGGAATATGAAGACCATCAGGCAGTGCTGAGGATTAAGACTGATATAAAACACAAGGATCCTGCTTTGAGAGATTGGGGAGCCTTCAGAATTAGAAAGATGTCGCATCCCCGTCCTGAAATCAGGAACAAATATGTTGTCTGGCCCCTTCTGGATTTTGCAGGCGCTATCGAAGACCACGAACTGGGCATGACGTATATTATCCGGGGTAAAGACCTTCTAGATAGCGAAAAGCGACAGGGCTATATCTACAAATACTTCGGCTGGAAATACCCGAGAACAACTCACTGGGGCAGGGTCAAGATCCACGAATTTGGGAAGTTCAGTACAAGTACTCTAAGAAAAGCCATTGAAGCAGGAGAATACAGTGGCTGGGACGATCCGCGACTTCCTACAATCCGGGCAATCCGGCGCCGCGGATTCCAGGCTGAAGCTCTCAAGAAGTTCATGATAGAAATGGGAGTCGGAATGACTGACGTGAGCATAAGTATGGAGTCTCTTTATGCCGAAAACCGTAAAATTGTGGACCCAATTGCAAACCGTTATTTCTTTGTCTGGAATCCCGTAGAACTGGAAATTACAGATGCTGAACCGACAGTCGTAAAACTTCCACTTCACCCGACCGACAATACCAGAGGAGTGAGGGAAATTTCTGTAGGGAAGAAGGTACTCGTCTGCCTAGATGATATAGAAAAGCTGGAATTGGGTTCTATCATCCGCTTAAAAGATTTCTGCAATATCGAGATTACTGCCCTTTCTCCGCTTCAGGCAGAACTTTCCGATGTTTCTCTTGAAGATCTTAAGAAAGCAAAAGCAAAAATTATCCACTGGGCTCCGGTTGATGGAATAAATGTGAAAGTACGCGGTCCTGAGGGTGATATCGAAGGAATTGGAGAACAGGGAATTGCAGTTGAACTTGACAGGGTCGTGCAATTCGAGCGTTTTGGTTTCTGTAGAATTGATTCTGTAGATGAAAATAAAATAGTGGCTTACTTTGCCCACAAATAATTTCCGGGAGAAAAGGGACAGGAAACTGTTTCCTTTCTTTCGTTTATTTCCTTTCGCTCTTTTTTCTTTTCTTTAGTAATGCGCTTTCAAGCACTTTCGTGCCAAAATAAAGATAAAGAGAATTGGAAGCTCATTAATCGAATCTTACAAACAAGTATATTCAAGTTAATTTAGAAATTCCAAGAAAGTTGTGTTGACTATTTTATTCAATAACTTATGAATTTAATTCATTAACTTTTTTGAACTCATTTTAGATCCTGAAGATTCTCTTTCCATACTTTCACAGCTCATTTTCACAGTAAAAGTTCCTTTACTTTTAAATAACTCTGATTTTAGAAAGTCTAGATTCCTTAAAAAATAGTCAACTGTCATTAAATTTTATAATCATATAAATTAAAAGAAAAAATTTAAGTGTGTAAATAAAAGACGAGTAATTGAATTAAATTCTTTGAACTAAAAATAATAGGTGGATATAATGAAGAAATTAAAGAACCTTTATAAGATAAGCTTAATTTCAATAGCCTTAGTTTTGCTTTTAGTTTCATCGATAGCATCGGCAGTTACTGTAGAAGGTGTCTCGCCTACGATTACTGAGACTAAAATCACCAATAGTAATGGAACAGCATATGATCCTGCGATCTACGAGGACAGGATTGTGTGGAGGATGGAGTTGCGCAATGGAAACAACGATATCTACATGTATGATCTCTCCACTCAAAATGTAACTCAAATAACTACCAGTGGGTCAGCGTCCTCGCCTGCTATCTATGGGGACAGGATAGTGTGGGTGGATAACCGTAATATCTGGAAATATGATATTTACATATATGATCTCTCCACTCAAAAGGAAACTCAAATCACTACCAATGGGTCGGCAGAATATCCTGCTATCTATGGTGATAAGATAGTATGGGAGGATCATCACAATAGTTACGGGAACAATGATATTGATATTTACATGTATGATCTCTCCACTAAAAAAGAAACTCAAATCACTAACAGTGGATCAGCACACTATCCTGCTATCTATGGAGATAAGATAGTATGGGAGGATCGAAACAATGAAAATATTTACATGTACGACCTTTCCACTTCTAAGGAAACTCAGATCACCACCAATGAACGAGCATCCTCGCCTACTATCTACGGTGACAGGATAGTATACTCCAGTACTCGCAATGGAAACACTGACGTCTATATGTATGACCTCTCCACTAAAAAAGAGACTCAAATCACCACCAATGAACCAGCATTTTATCCTGCTATCTACGGGGATAGGATAGTGTGGTTTGAGTATAGCAATGGATGGAAAAATTGGAATATCTACATGTACGATCTCTCCACTCAAAAGGAAACTCAAATCACTAACAGTGGGTCGGCAGAATATCCCGCTATCTATGGTGATAAGATAGTATGGCCCGAATATCGCAGTGGTAACTGGGATATCTACATGTGCACTATTTCAAACGTAGAACCAGACCCAGGCTTACCCGTTGCATCCTTCTCTGCATCCCCAACCTCAGGAAGTGCCCCACTGAAGGTGATGTTTAACGACAGTTCTAAAAATGCAGATTCTTTTAACTGGGATTTTGGAGACGGTACATATTCAACAGAAAAAGATCCGGCTCATATCTACTCGACAGCAGGAATCTATACAGTAAACCTGACAGTAAGCAATGAAAAAGGTACAGTATCAAAGCTTGCGACAATAAATGTTTTGCCCATGATTACTAAAACTCTAATAAACACCAGTAAATCAGCATACAATCCTATTATCTATGGTGATAAGATAGTATGGGAAATTGCTCGTTCTAGTTCAGACGGTAGTTTTAGCGACATCTATGTGTACGATCTTTCCACAATGAAGGGAAATCAGATTACAACTAGTGGGTCAGCAGGGAATCCTGCTATTTATGGGAATAGAGTAGTGTGGAGGGATTGGCATAATGGAAACCAGTATGACCCTGGAAACAGTGACATCTACATGTACGACCTTTCTACTTCTAAGGAAACTCAGATTACAACTAGTGGATGTGTAAGCAGTTATACTTCTCCTGCAATCTATGGAGATAAGATAGTATGGGAGGAGGATAGAAATAGGAGCAGTGGTGACTGGGCCAGTGATATCTACATGTATGATATTTCAACTAAAAAGGAAACTCAAATCCCTAACAGTGGATTTGCAGCATATAGTCCTACTTTCTATGGCGACAGGATAGTGTGGGTGGGTTTACGCTATGGAAATCTGGATATCTACATGTATGATCTCTCCACTTCCAGGGAAACTCAGATCACCACCAATGGACAAGCATCCGATCCTACTATCTACGGGGATAGGATAGTGTGGCTTGAATCTAAAAACGGAAAACAGGATATCTACATGTATGATCTTTCCACTCAAAAGGATACTCAAATTACCACCAGTGGGTCTGCATCCTCGCCTGCTATCTACGGTGATAAGATAGGGTGGGTGGATGGGCGCAATGGAAATAGCGATATTTACATGTACGATCTCTCCATTTCTAAAGAAACTCAAATCACTAACAGTGGATCAGTACAGAGTTTTTCTATCTACAGTGACAAAATAGTCTGGAAGGACTCTCGTAATGAAAATATTTACATGTGCACTATTTCAAGCGTAGAACCAGAACCAGGCTTACCTATTGCATCCTTCTCTGCATCCCCAACCACAGGAAGCGCTCCATTGAAGGTGCAGTTTAACGACAGATCTGAAAATGTAGTTTCTTTAAACTGGGACTTTGGAGACGGTACGTATTCAACCGAGAAGGATCCGATTCACACTTACTCAACCGCAGGAATCTATACAGTTAACCTGACAGTAAGCAATGAAAACGGTATAGTATCAAAGCTTGCGACAATAAATGTTCTGCCCACAATCACTGAGACTCAAATCACTACCAGTGGATCAGCACTCAATCCTGTTATCTATGGTGATAAGATAGTCTGGGAGGATCGCAATAGTGACTGGAACTGGAATATTTACATGTATGATATTTCCACTAAAAAGGAAACTCAAATCACTACCAGTGAATCATATAAGCGGAATCCTGCAATCTATGGCGACAGGATAGTCTGGGAAGATTATCACAATGATAACCAGGGCTGGGATATCTACATGTACGATCTCTCCACTTCCAAGGAAACTCAAATCCCCACCAGTAATGAATTGTGGGAATCAGCGGAGAACCCTGCAATCTATGGTGATAAAATTGTGTGGGCATGTTGGTTCGAGGATTTCTCCGATATCTACATGTACGACCTTTCCACTTCTAAGGAAACTCATATTGCAGGTGGACGAGCACGCAATCATGCTATCTACGGTGACAATATAGTATGGACAAACTTCGCTGTTTATGATAGAGGCTATGACTATGATATCTACGCGTATAATATTTCCACTAATACGCAAACTCGGATTACCACAAATGAATCAGCATTTTATCCTGCAGTCTACGAGGACAGGATAGTGTGGGTGGATTGGCGCAATGGATTAGATAATATCTACATGTACGATCTCTCCACTCAAAAGGAAACTCAAATCACTAACAGTGAATCATATAAGCGGAATCCTGCAATCTATGGCGACAGGATAGTTTGGGAAGATGATCGCAATGGACGGGAAAATTGGGATATCCATATGTACGATCTCTCCACTCAAAAGGAAACTCAAATCACTAACAGTGGATCAGCATATAATCCTGCTATCTATGGGGACAGAATAGTTTGGGAAGAATCTCGCAATGGATACTCCGATATTTACACGTGCACTATTTCAAGCGGAGAACCAGAACCAGGCTTACCCGTTGCTTCCTTCTCTGCATCTCCAATTTCAGGAAACGCCCCACTGAAGGTGCAGTTTAACGACAGTTCTGAAAATGTAGATTCCTTTAACTGGGACTTTGGAGACGGTACATATTCAACCGAGAAGGATCCGATTCATACTTACTCGACAGCAGGAATCTATACAGTTAACCTGACAGTAAGCAATGAAAATGGCGCAGCTTCAAAACTTGCCACAATAAATGTTTCAACGCAATCGGTGCTTCCTGTTTTCCCAGGTTGTATTAATCCCCCGATTGATCAGAACCAGGATGGTCTCTATGAGAATATTAATGGAAACGGGATACTGGACTTCGATGATGTTGTGGCATACTACGAAAATATGGATTGGATCGAAGAAAATGCTTCTATTGCTTTCTTTGATTATAACAAAAACGGTTTAATTGATTTTGATGATGTAATAAAGCTTTATAATATGCTTTAAGAAGATAGAAAATATGGATGAGTACCTGCCGAAATTTAGAAGAAATGTAATTTAGAGCCTATCCGAAAAGTCAATAATAGCATGTTGTAAAAGTTACAACTGTTGTAGAAGTTACAGAAGTTACAACTGTTGTAGAAGTTATAATAAATCATAATATCAGCATCAGTTAAGTTGTGCATACTGCCAATCGTACAACATACTGCCAATTGTAATAGTTACAGTGAGCCACAAACTTTTCGGATAGGCTCTAAAACCTGTTTCAGAAACTTTCTTCAAAAACGAAGGGGTTCGGGAAGGGTTCGGGAAGCAACTTCCAGTTCCCTTACTGTATAGACCTCTCCAAGATTTCCCTCATTGTGCAGACTTCCTCAATCATCGAGAAGATTACTGCAATGTTTCTTCAATGTGAAAATTTTAAAGCCTTTTACTCACCTTTACCTGTTCCGCCTCAGGAGATACGCCGTTCCCATAGTCAGCCCTCCAATGACAGGTCCCGGACCAGGCGATTCTTTTTCTGCTGAAGCCTCCTCAGAGGTAGTGTTTTCGACTTCCAGTTCTGTTGCTTCTTCGGTTTCGTTTACTGAGGTTTCCGGACTGGTTGTGTTCTCCCTGTCGGCTAGGCTCTGCTCATAAGTACTGACATTCAGGTGGCTTTCAAGAGCTTTAACAGCGTTTGGAACTTTTGGGAATAGAGGGGATTCGTCGGTTCCACCGCCTATTATATTATAAGAGGTATCACAGATTCCGTTACTGTTTTCATCCACACCAGTATCGCTATATCCTTTGCCTTCAGGATTGGACCAGAAGTTTCCGGCAACGTAAGGCCCCCGGACGATATTCTGCCTTACTGTGAGTGTGCTGTGCCATGTATTGTTTGCGTTTTCGGCGTTGTCTTCGACATTTTCGGCGTTTTTGAAATAGTTGTTATAAATAAGATTTCTGCTGCTTGCTTCAAGGGAGATTCCATGACCGTAATTATAGGCAATCAAATTGCTCTGGACGTCATTTGAGTTGGAGCTTTCGAGCCTTATCCCCTTCTCATTAAGGGTGATGAGATTGTTGCTTATGATATTGCTTTCGGAATTATTGAGATGAATCCCGGATTCGGCTCCCTGAATTCGGTTGTTGTTAATATAGCAGCTTTTAACTCCAGTGAGCAAGATCCCTGTTTTTTCCGAACCTTCAATGCCAAATCCGCTGAAAGATGCCCGGTCTGCACTGATTTCAACAGTGCTTTCCATGGGATCAGCAGCCCTTATAATTGTGTCTTCTGGCTTTCTCGAATACGACCAGAGCTTAACTTCCTTATTTATTTTAATATTTTCAATATAGGTTCCAGGGCCTACAAAAATTGTATCTCCGGCATCTGCTTGGTCTATTGCGGCCTGTATAGAAATATAATCTCCTTCCTCTGCTGAACTTACCCTTAAATTGTAGGCAGAGGCGGCCGAGCAGGTGCAGAAAACTGCCAGAATAATCGTAAGTGCTGTCAGCTTAAAAACTCTTAAATTCTTCTCCTTTACTCTTCTCATATCAGCTCTCCCTTTTCCTCTACACTCATCCATTTTCTTTCATTCGTTTCCTCTGATTGGGTTTTACTTTTTAGAAAAAGTAAAATCTCTCTTCCTAGACTTTTTATTAATTTTCTTAAGTTTTTATTAATTCTTAAGCTTTTTATCAATTTTTAGTGAAAATTTATCTCGATACATTATCAGGAAATAAATTTTATCCTGAAGTTTATATACTTTTGGAATTAAAAATTCTAAACAGCTATCCTTAAATAATAGCTCACTATCCTCTACGATAGAGGGAATTAATTTTCAATTAAAGCCTTAAATACTGTAAAATCCGATAGTATTCTAAAATTTCATTGCGTTGTTATTTCTCGAATGGAGGCCTAAAAATGGATCAGAAGATTGCGCCCCACCTTGAAGAGTTAACCAGGGCGCTTGGAGACCTTGAAAAGACTGGCATCCGGGAAGAGTTTGAGAAACTAATTGCTTTTCGCGTACCTCCTGATGTTGCAAAAGAGAGTATTCTCCGCAAGTTCGGAAGAAATAGAGTTCTGAAAGTAAAGGACCTATCTGCTAATCTCAGAAATCTCGAGCTTACAGTCAGGATTCTGGATCTTGGGGAGAAGTCAATCCGCCCGCAGGAAGGGTCTCCGGAAGGTCCTTCCAAGCTTTACACCGGGGTTCTAGCAGACGAAACAGGATCAGTTCTCTTTTCTTCCTGGAAGGAGCTGCCAGGTTCGATTGGGGATGTAATTAATGTTAAAAACGCCTATATTCGCATCTGGCAGAACAGAATCAATCTTTCTATAGGAAAACAGTCTCTCGTATCAAAAGTTTCTGATTCTGTGCTTCCTCCCCTGGCCGAGCTTTCTGGAAGCCAGATAAAAAAGTTGATTGATATCGGACATGCCGATTTTGCAGTCGATGCCATAGTCTGTGTGCTTCAGTTTTCCCATAGGGAAGTCCTCGTAAAAAGACGTCAGACAAGAGTAATCTCAGGTGTGCTTGCGGACGAGACAGGCAGATTGCCTTTTACAGCCTGGATTGAACTTCCTGGCATTGATATTGGAAGCATTATCCGAATCAAGGGGGCTCAGATCCGAATCTTCAGAGGAATGCCGTCGGTAAATATCCTGAGCAGCACAAAGGTTTCTTTAGTCGTGGCTGAAGAAGCCAGAAAACTTGCATTCACCTTCGAATCTGCAGCAAAAGATCCTATCCCTATCAAAATCGAAGAGATAGATTCAAAAGATAGCATATTTGATGTTGCCGCCGTAGGTAATGTGGTTTCAGTCAGGCCAGGTTCAGGCATTATTACTCGCTGTCCTGAATGCAGCCGTGTAATCCAGAAAGGAAACTGCAGGGTGCATGGAAAGGTAGAAGGCATACGGGACATGCGGATTAAAGCCGTACTCGATGACGGAACAGGTTCCATGTCAGTTATGATTCCAAGAGATCTTGTGGAAATCATCTATGGAAAAACCCTTGAAGAAGCCGAACAGTTGATGTTCTCTGATGTCTCTAAAGATGTAGTTTATGAAGATTTAAGGCGCTTCCTTACAGGCCGCTACTTTGCAGTACGCGGGAACTCTTCAAAAGGTGAATATGGAATTTCTTTTGTAGCCGAAAAAGCCTGGGTGCCTGACGATGATCTTGAGGTCAGGGTAGTAGAACTGCTTCGGAGGCTTGGACCGGCTGAAGAGGACGAACAAGATAGAGATTCACAGGTTTCCAGTGGAGGAATTGAACTTGCTTAAACGAGAGGTTGCAAAGAGGGTTTTTGCAATGGAATTCGAAGCCTGTAGAGAACTTGAGAAGTCAGTAAGATCTGACCCAGGTACCATAGATTCAAAATCCCCTAACCTGCTTATTAGCCCACTGGGGCTAATTATCAATCGCGTTTTTGTGGTCGGAGTAGTCACAGAACTCGACAACATCGGAACCCAAAGCGAGATGTGGAAAGCGAGAATAGTTGATCCTACTGGAGCTTTTACAGTATATGCAGGACAGTACCAGCCTGAAGCTTCGATCTTCTTTTCAACGGTAAAGGTCCCTGCTTTTATTGCCCTTACCGGAAAAGCCAGGATCTACGAACCCGAACCAGGATCGGTTTTTGTTTCAATTCGAGCTGAAGAGGTAAATGTAGTGAATGAGGATATCCGCAACAGATGGGTTGTGGATACCGCAGAACAGACCGTTAAAAGGCTTGAAGTCTTCTCGGATGCCCTGGCAAGCGAGTATCATGGAGAGAAACTTAGGGAATACCTTCTGGAAAATGGCGTCTCTTCTGAACTTGTGGAAGGGATTTCCATCATGCTTGATCAGGAACTTGCTCCCTATGAATTCACAAAACTACTTCGGGCCTCTATCAGAGAGGGCCTTAAAACTTTGGATTTTAATCTAGAAGATGACACTGGTGCCAAGGCTGACCAGAAAGAATTTGTGCTTGAATTACTCAGGGAAATGGGTGGAAGCAAAGGAGCTGATTACGCAGCTTTTATTAGCGCTGCAATTTCCAGAGGCATTTCTGAGCAAGTTGTAGAAGAGGTTATCCGGGCTCTGCTTGCAGGTGGGCAATGTTATGAACCAAAGATAGGAATAATAAGACTGGTAGGATAACGTTGGATTAGGCTGGTAGGATAATTATGCTGAGAAGAAATATCTCGATATATAAAACAAGCAGGGTTTGCTTCTAAATATGTGTGATAATGCTTAAGTGTAATTAGGTTGATTGGTATTCTTTATTAAAACTTAATATCTCATGTTTATTGTATTTATCTGGAGAAATTGACATGAAAGTATTAGTCAGCGACTCACTTTCCAACGAAGGTTTGGAGATTTTAAAAGAACACTTTACTGTTGACGTTTCCACCGGGCTTTCCGAAGACGAACTGGTAAAGAAAATCAAGGATTATGATGCTCTTGTAATACGCAGCGGTACTCAGGTTACTCAAAAAATTATTGAGGCTGCCGACAACCTTAAAATTATCGGAAGAGCCGGGGTTGGAGTTGACAATGTTGATGTGGATGCGGCTACAAAGAAAGGCATTATTGTGGCTAATGCTCCCGAAGGTAATATGATTTCGGCAGCAGAGCATACCATTGCTATGATGATGGCAATGTCCAGAAACATTCCTCAGGCAAATACCTCCCTCAAAGCTAAAGAATGGAAACGCAATAAATTCACAGGCGTTGAGGTCAAAGGCAAGACCCTGGGAGTCATAGGTCTCGGAAGAATCGGTTCTGAAGTCACAAAAAGGGCTTCAGGGCTTGAGATGAATCTTATGGGGTATGATCCTTTCATTTCTGAGAAGCGGGCCATCGAACTTGGAGTCAAACTAGCGACAGTTAACGAAATTGCAAAAGCTGCGGACTATATTACAGTACATACCCCTCTTATTAAAGAAACTAGAAATATTCTTGATGAAGAACAGTTTGCTCTAATGAAGCCTGGGGTCAGAATTATCAACTGTGCCCGCGGTGGAATTATTAACGAAGAAGCTCTGACAAAAGCTCTTGAAAGCGGAAAAGTGGGCGGCGCAGCAATAGATGTTTTTGTTGAGGAACCTCCTTTTGATAATCCTCTTCTGAGTTTTGACAATGTTATAGTAACTCCTCACCTTGGGGCATCCACGCAGGAAGCTCAGGTCAATGTGGCAGTCGACATTGCAAATGAAGTGGTATCTGTCCTTACAGGAGGACTTGCAAAGAATGCAATCAATATCCCTTCGGTAAAACCGGAAGCTATGGCAGTTCTTTCTCCTTACATCAGGCTCTCAGAGATTATGGGTAAGATTGCAGGGCAACTCGTAGACGGAAATTACGAAAAGGTAGAAATCGGGTACAATGGAGAAATTTCCGGAAAAGACACCAGACCTCTAACAGTCTCTGCTCTTAAAGGATTGCTTGAGATGGCTCTTGGCTCCGGAGTAAACTATGTCAATGCCCCTATCCTTGCAAAATCAAGAAAGATTGCAGTGATAGAAAGCAAATCCGAATCATCTGAGGAATATTCTTCAACTATCAGTATCAGGCTTAGCAACAATGGACAGGCTAAACTAGTTGCAGGCACGGTTGTCGGAGATGAACCAAAGATCGTTGCAGTTGATGACGATAGAGTAGATATCTTCCCTGCAGGTCGTATGATTTTTGCCAAACATATCAACAGGCCCAATGTTATTGGTCCGTGCTGCCTAGTGCTCGGTAAAAATAATATTAATATCTCAGGCATGCAGGTTGGCAGGTCAGAAATCGGAGGCGTAACAATGATGGTTCTTAACGTAGACTCAGAAGTCTCTGATCCGATCCTTGAGGAAGTCCGAAAAGTTGATGGAATAATCAATGCTAAACTTGTGACTCTCTAATCTTTCCTTTTCTGGAAGACTTTACTCCGGTAGAATTTCAGGATGAAAAATCCTGTGCCGGAGCCTTTAAATTTCTCCTGGTGATCTACCTATCATTTACCAGTTATCTCATACTTTTTTATATATATTTAACAATTATATTTAACAGTTATATTATATCAGTTATATTATATCAGTTATATTATACAATCACTATATTCTCCTTACCAGTAACAATTTTAAGGCGGTAATTAATGGAAGAACTTAAATGCGTAATCTCCGTACCTTTTAAAAAAACTCTTGCGACTTCTCTCTCGGAAAAGGATTTTGAGTACTCCCTAGCTTTTGATCTGAAATGGTTTTCTCCGAAAACTGCCTCAATGATAAAAGAAAAAGCCCTTGAAGTAGGCTTCTTTTCCCTTAAAGCCGGGGCTCTTGTGCCCTGCTTTGATGTGGAAAGTGTTAGGATACCTCACTCTTTTAAGCCGTCAGAGGATTTTCTTAAAAATTTGGAAAGCTCCAGAGAAATAGTATCTAAGAAAGAAGAAATTTCCTTTGAGCAAGTTCTGGAGTTTATCTCCGCAGATACCGGGTTAAGCAGGCAGAAACTTGTTTCCGAAATTAACTCCATGCAGGACCGACTCTCCTATCTTGTGGATATCCGAGTCGTGGCACTTATTGTAGCAAAAAAATTCGGGCGCGATATTTCAGTAATTTATGACAGGGTTTCGAGATCAGTACTTGGCATATCTTATTAATATTTTGAAACTACTCGAGTAATAATTAAGGTGGATGTTGTCCTCTTGGATAACTTCATTGTAATTATTTGATAGATTTTTATAATTATGTAATGAATTTAAATCGAATTTTTCATAATTTTTTATGGATCATTTCCATAAGCTGAGGAGCTGATAGTTTCGGCGTGACTATTTCTATATATGCACCTGTTTTAACATTGTTTAGCTCTCTCAGGATCTTATCGAGGTCGCCGCAGGTAGTAGCCTTTCTTGTAATCCAATCATTGCAACCAAGTACCTCTGGCAATTTATGGTACTGCCAATGTGGAATTTCATTATAACAATAATCTAATTTTTTTGATAGCATTTTTTCTATTAGGTAGCCATGATTATTCAGCACGAAGATAATAGGCTTTAGGCCATAGCGATAAAATTGGCTTATCTCCTGAACCGTCATCTGGTGTGATCCTTCCCCAGTAATAAGAATTACTCGCTGGTCAGCAGGTGCAGCGAGTGCGGTGCCAAAAGATGCTGGAGTAGCCCAGCCAATCGCTCCCCAGAGCATCTGGCTCTCGAACTTAACTCTATTCGGTAAAAACAGAGACAGTAGCCCATAAAAGGATGAGCTTGAATCAGCTATAATTATGTCATCGGGCTTAAAGAATTCCGCGTATTTTGTGTATAAATAATCAGCCGTTATCGGATCCTCAGCATTTACGCGTGGAGCTGTGGGGCGTCTGGCCACAGGTCCCCTGATATCAGTGCGCTTGTTAAGCCTTCTGGTGAGTTTCTCCAGTACGTCAAGCATTTTTACATTGATATAATCAGTATATCCTATATGGACACTGGAAGGCATGATATTGATAATTCGGGATTTATCTAGCTTTGCTGTGAACATGCCCATATTAATATCAGACAGGATAGCGCCTAAAGCAAGTATGCAGTCGCAGGATTCCACAAACTCCCTGATTTCTGGATTGATAAGCTGTCCCATGTATAATCCTAGGTAGGAGGAGTTAGTCTCATCAAGCACCGTCTTATCTAGTGCCATAGTAACATAAGACAAGCCCGAAGCGTTAATAACAGCCATAGCAAGATCCTTGAGGCCAAACCGATCAATAAGAAAACCCGGCATAATACAGGCTTGCTTCGCATTTGAGAGTTTATTTACAATAATCGAGACTACTTCTTCAAGAGTCGCAGGATCGCTTTTCATAGGAGTTTCCGCAGGTGCCGCAAATGATGAGATATTTGCGTTCGCATAGTCATGAGGTATTGCAATGTAGACAGGACGGCGATTCTCCAGGGCTGCTGTGATAACGCGCTCGACTTCTTGAACGCAGTTTTCCGGAGTAAGCATGGTTTCCGCGCATACAACTAATGCAGCCATTTCCATAAATGTGCTGGATTCTCCATCACCCAGCGAGTGATGTATTATGTCATGTCTCTTCTGTGCGTCCATTTTTGGCATTCCTACAATATGGAACACCAGATTGTACTCCGCGTAAGAGCCTGCTATACCACATAGCGCGGAAAGTTCACCTACACCAAAAGTAGTAGACAGCGCTGACATGCCTTTAATACGAGCATAGCCATCAGCAGCATAAGCAGCATTCAGTTCATTGCAACAACCTATCCAGCGAAGTTCCTTATCATCACAGATGGCGTTGTTGATAGGAAATGCAAAATCTCCTGGCACGCCGAAAATATCCCTTATTCCCAGTTGCTTTAATCTATCCAGAAGGTATTGAATGACTGTCGGCATAATAGTATCACCCCGTTCCCAATTCGCTTATTTCATATTCTGTACTAGACGCAATAATCATCAATTCATGAAATGCGACTCAATCAACAGTCAGCTCTATTGCCACCTATAAGGATGCCTAAATTTGCTTGCCGTTGCTCATAGATCGGATACTAATTTATGCGAGATCTCCCGCTCCCCCAATATTGATTATTCCCCTAGTAGTAGAATTCATTTAATATTATAAAAATGGGCTTTCCTTCTAGTACATCCTATCTATACTGATTAATTCCGAAAGTAAGCTTCTATATACTGATTAATTCCGAAAGCAAGCTTCTAATTAGTAAGTAAAACGAAGATACCCTGGTTTTGAATAAGCAGATTATACCTATATGACCTGTGCTAGCATATTTTACTGTTTATAATGAAAACTTACTGTTTGTAATGGAAACTACTGTTTGTAATGGAAACTTACTGTTTGAAATTGGACTTTATTGTTTTTACTGAATTTTGTTATTTGTAATGGGACACCCAGCATAACTTGCATTCGTTAGATTTATAAGGTTATGAGTAAACAAAGACAAGAAAATATCAGAGACGAAAAAAAGATTATTTGGAATTTTTGTAAGTCGGAACTAATGATGCACATAATCTTTATGTACTAGAAATGTTATTCACATCATACCAATCCGACTAATCGCTTGTTCTCTAATTTGTCGTTCCGGGATTAAGTCCCGTGAGGCATTTATGGCGATGTTCGAACGCGATAGGGATTTTTTTCCGCGTGAGTGAGATCTATTAAATCTTGCGGAGGAACATACATTGGGTAAAAAATCACTGGTAAAACTATCAAGAAAAACAAATCCAAGAATCGTTTCCCTGATTCTTACCCTGAAAGAGAGGGCAAATGCAAATTCTGCCCCTATCTGGAAGGATACCGCGAGACGTCTTGAGATGCCGTCCAGAAATTATGCGGCTGTGAATATAAGTAAGATCAACAGGCACACTGCAGAAGATGATGTCCTGCTTATCCCTGGGAAAGTTTTGGGTGCAGGTATCCTAGATCACCCTGTAACAGTTGCGGCTGTAACCTTCAGTGACTCTGCAGTTGAAAAGATCATTGAAGCCGGCGGTAAGTGCCTGAGTCTCGAAGAGATAATGGAAGCAAATCCAAAAGGGTCCGGTATCAGGATTTTCCGCTGAGGTGTCGAAGATGACGGTTATCGATGCAAATGGGCTTATCCTGGGGCGTCTTGCAAGTACAGTTGCAAAGCAGTTGCTTTCAGGAGACGAGAAGATATATATTGTAAATGCTGAAAAAGCCGTAATTTCTGGCTCAAGGGCTACTACCCTCAAAGAATACCGGGAAACCCGGGAAAGAGGTGCAACGGAATTCGGGCCTTATTTCCCGAAACGTCCAGATCGCATCCTTAAGAGGACTATCCGTGGGATGCTGCCCTATAAGAGAGCAAGAGGTAGGGACGCAATGTCCAGGCTCAAAGTCTATGTAGGTGTCCCCTATGAACTCAAGGGCGCTGAAACAACCACTATTGCGGATGCCGATATGAGGCTTTTAAGCTCCAGTAAATATGTTGAGCTTGGTGAAGTGAGCCAGAAAATGGGTTCAAAGTTCTAAAGGGTGAGTCCTCATGGTCAAAGTAGTTAATTCATCTGGAAAGCACAAGACTGCAACTGCACGCGCAACAGTCACAAAAGGAACCGGTAAAGTCAGGATCAATAAAATTCCGCTCGAACTATATACTCCAGAGCTTGTAATGATGAAGATCTCAGAGCCTCTGCTGATCGCAGGAGAGGAAGTGGTCTCCGGACTTGATATTAATGTCGATGTTCGAGGCGGCGGGTTTGTCGGGCAGGCTAATGCGGTAAGAACCGCAGTTGCCAGAGGCATTGTGGAATGGACAAATGACACAGTCATCAGAGACAACTTCGCAAGCTATGACCGCAATTTACTTGTAAGCGATTCTAGGCAGAAAGAATCAAAGAACTTCGGTGGACCTGGAGCAAGGGCTAAATACCAGAAATCTTACAGGTAAAAATATGATCCCAGTCCGATGTTTCTCATGTGGAAAAGTAATCTCAAACTATTGGGATGAGTACAAAAGACGTGTTTGTGATGGCGAAAATGCCGCTGTAGTGCTGGATGATCTTGGGATCACCCGCTACTGCTGTCGCAGAATGTTGCTAAGCCATGTTGAACTCGTTGATGTGCTTTCGCCGTACCAGTAAAGGGACCGTAGGGTAGCTTGGTCCATCCTTCGGCGTTCGGGACGCCGGAACCTGAGTTCGAATCTCAGCGGTCCCATTTCCCTATTCTTGGGTGCTGGTTTTAAGGCAGGTACTGTAAAATATCAAATTTATCATGATTCTAAATTATCGAAAATCATCGGAGCGTTTTTAAGTTTAAGGGTGATCAGTTGGTCAAGGAAAAGTATACCCGGTTCGAGCGTGCACGGATTGTAGGCGCCAGAGCATTGCAGATTGCAATGGGGGCTCCTGTCCTTGTTGAAGATGACGGGCGGTTGGATCCTCTCGGTGTAGCTATTGAAGAGTTGAAGGCCGGAGTTATTCCTATCACGGTCAAACGTAAAATCAATTGAAAACGCAGTGGGATACATTTTCAGATATTGAATGTGTTTTATTGTTGATTCTATATTATGAGGTGTCTTTATGGAGGAAATTGAGCAGACAGGGCAGGAGGAAAACGAAGCACAGCCTTTGCCTGAAGAAAATGTAGTGGCTGAAGTAGAACCTGCACCTGAAAAGGAAGCCGCAGCAAAAACCGAATCTGTGCCTGTAGAAACAGAGGATGATAAAGCAGCTTCTGCTAAAGAAGGTTCCACATCCCTTGTTTCAATTGACGAATACCTGGCAGCAGGTGTTCACATAGGTACTCAGCAAAAGACCCAGGATATGATGCGTTTCGTATACCGGGTCAGAACTGACGGATTATATGTGCTTGATATCCAGTCAACAGACGAAAGAATAAGAGCCGCGTCAAAATTATTGTCTAACTATGATCCTTCAAGAATTTTAGTGGTTTCTTCAAGGCAGTACGGACAGCATCCTGCAAGGATGTTTTCCAGAGCACTTAGCACCAGAGCAATGCTCGGAAGGTTCATTCCTGGCTTGCTTACAAACCCTCAGATCCATGGTTACTTTGAGCCTGATGTTGTGGTTGTAACCGATCCTGCAGGCGATGTCCAGGTTCTAAAAGAAGCTTCTAGCATCGGAGTACCTATTGTGGCACTCTGTGATACTAACAACATGACTTCAAACGTGGACCTTGTAATTCCCACAAACAACAAAGGTAGAAAAGCTCTTTCACTTGTCTATTGGCTACTTGCAAGGGAAGTATCCCGGCTTAATGGTACCCCCTTTAATTACGAGTTGACTGACTTCGAAACACCTCTCTAATTCCGAAAGGTAGCTCTGCATCCTGCAAGAATATATAAATCTAGCTCATATCTTATATGGGTGATTATAGATGAGACAGCCAGCAGTTGCAGGGCAGTTCTATCCCCTGCACCCAGAATATCTGGAGGAAGAACTCAAGCGATGTTTTGAAGGTCTGGAGATCCAGGAAAGAAATATCCTCGGGGCTGTCTGCCCACATGCAGGATATGTTTACTCAGGGAAAGTTGCTGCACATGTTTATGCAGCTCTCTCCAAAGCCGACACATATGTCCTTTTTGGTCCCAACCATACGGGATACGGCTCACCTGTATCAGTATCTATGGATACCTGGAAAACTCCCCTGGGAACTCTCGAGGTTGATCGCGAACTTGCCAAAGGGCTATCAGGAAGTATTATTGATACGGATGAGCTTGGGCATCGATATGAGCATTCTATCGAAGTTCAACTTCCTTTCCTTCAATATCGTTTCGATCACGATTTCAAAATTCTTCCTATCTGCTTAGGTATGCAGGATGAAGAAACTGCAGTTGAGGTTGGAGATCTTGTTGCCAGCCTTGTTTCAGAAAGTGAGAAAAGAGTAGTCTTTATTGCATCCAGCGATTTTACTCATTACCAGCCTGCAAGCCTTGCAAGGGAAGTTGACAACGAAATTATAGAGGCTATTCTTAATCTGGATGTTTCGGGAATATATGAAAGGCTTTATAGAAGAAATGCATCCGTTTGTGGTTATGGTCCAATTTCCGCGATGCTAACTGCCTCAAAAAAGCTAGGTGCGAATCGAGCCGAACTGCTTAACTATTCAAACAGTGGGGAAGTTTCCGGAGATATGGATGCAGTTGTAGGATATGCCGCTATTATAGTAGAGTAAGAGAAATTCTACAGAAAATGGAATATACTTGTTTTTAATTCAAGGTTGCCGGAGTAGCTACTTTACCAAGATAACTACTTACCCCGGATAATTTCTATGGTTTTTACCGTTATCTACTTAATATAGTTTGTAAAATAGCTTAAACATCCTAAAACAAATATTTCATTACTTGAAAATAATTGATAATGTGTTTATAAATAGATTTACTATTACATTAAACGTAAATATATTTTTAAGTTCAAAGATTTATTAAATTCCTTCTTCCATTAAAATGTATTGATTATTATATTAAAGACATATTCTATAATACTTAAAACAGTCCACAAAAGCAAATCAACTTTCAAGTTAAATTATAATTTCATTACTTTCATTACTTTATATTACATTTCATTACTTATATACCTCAACTTGTTTGGACTTCAGAGGAATAATATTGGTTTTATATTCTGCACCCGGGAAAATCTATCTCTTCGGAGAGCATGCAGTTGTTTATGGAGAAACTGCAATAGCATGTGCTGTAGATCTAAGGACCCGTGTCAGGGCAGAGGTTAGCGATTCTGTAGTTATTCAGTCACAGATCGGTAGAACAGGGCTTGAATTTGAAAAACATCCCTATATTTCCTCAGTTATTGAAAAAATAAGAGAAATTGTACCTATAAATGGTGTTTTTCTGGAAGTTGATTCTGATATTCCTGTAGGTTCCGGGCTCGGATCGTCTGCAGCAGTAACGATTGCAAGTCTAGGTGCTCTCAATGACCTTTTTGGTTGTGGGCTTTCTTTTTCCGAGATTGCAAAACTGGGCCATGGAATTGAAATCGAGGTCCAGGGAGTGGCAAGCCCTACCGATACCTATGTTTCCACATTTGGAGGAGTTGTTACCATTCCTGACCGCAGGAAATTGAGGGGGCTGGAGTGCGGGATTGTAATAGGAGATACAGGAGTTTTTTCCTCCACAAAAGAGCTTGTAACAAATGTCAGGATGCTCCGTGAAAGCTACCCTGAACTTATTGAGCCTCTCATGGCTTCTATTGGCAGGATCTCTAAAATCGGGGAATCTCTTGTCCTTGCAGGCGACTACTCATCCATTGGCAGGCTTATGAATGTAAATCAGGGGCTTCTGGACGCTCTTGGAGTAAATGTTCTTGAACTTTCTAAGTTAATATACTCAGCCCGAAGAGCCGGAGCTTTCGGAGCAAAAATTACAGGCGCTGGTGGGGGAGGATGCATGGTTGCCCTTACGGCGCCTGATAAATGTTGGCAGGTTGGAGAAGCCATTGCAAAAGCAGGAGGTAAAGTGACCACGACCAAATCCTCGGAAGAGGGTTTGAGGAAAGAGGGCTTGAATTTTTGATTGAGCATCTCGAACCTGCATTAAAAATTGAGCATTTTGAATCTGTATTTAATGTTTCTGAAGCTTATTTCACTATTTGTGGTTATCAATAAAAGGCATTTAAAAAAGGTATTAAGTGATATGGCATGAAGGTCTCAACCGAATCTGTTATCCTGAAACTTGGGGGCAGTGTCATTACTGACAAAGCCGCAGACCAGGGAGTTATAAGGGAAGCTGACCTCCTAAGGATAGCAAAGGAAGTTTCCGGATACAGGGGAAAAATGATTGTTGTGCACGGTGCAGGTTCTTTTGGGCATACCTACGCCAAAAAATATGGGCTTGACAGGGGTTTTGATCCTAAAGGAGTAATTGTAACGCATGAATCTGTCAAAAAACTGGCATCCAGGGTGGTGGATGCTCTGAACGAGTATGGAATCCGGGCTATAGCCGTACATCCTATGGGCTGTACAGTTTGCAGAAATGGGCGGATCGAGAGTATGTACCTCGATAACATAAAGCTCATGCTTGAGAATGGTTTTGTCCCGGTTCTACATGGAGATGTTGTTATGGACCTCGAACTTGGAGCGTGCGTACTCTCAGGAGATCAGATAGTTCCCTACCTTGCAAAAGAACTTAAGATTGCCCGGCTCGGGCTTGGTTCGGCAGAGGAGGGCGTACTTGATAAGAATGGAAAACCTGTTCCTGAGATCACCCCGGAAACCTTTGAAAATTTCAAGCATTACATAAGAGGTTCGGAAAGCACCGATGTTACGGGCGGCATGCTCGGAAAGGTGCAGGAACTCCTGGAACTTAGCAAAACGTCTTGTATTACATCACATATATTCAATGCCGGAAAAGAGAATAACATATATCGGTTCTTAGATGGGGAATCCATAGGAACCAAAATCAGTCCAGATAGTAGGGAATAAGTATGATCAACACTACCTCAAAGCGAAAGATCGAACATCTAAAGTTATGTGCTGAAAGCCCGGTTGAGTCCCGAAAAGTCAGCGCGGGCTTTGAGGATGTGACCCTAATCCATAGGGCGCTTCCGGAACTCAATATGGATAAACTGGACATGTCTGTAGACTTTCTTGGAAAGCGCCTGAAAGCTCCTTTTCTAATCGCTTCAATCACTGGAGGACATCCTGATACAATTCCTGTAAATGCTGCCCTTGCCGCTGCAGCCGAAGAGCTGGAAGTGGGAATAGGAGTTGGCAGCCAGAGGGCTGCAATCGATGACCCTGCCCAGGAAGAGTCTTTCAGGATTGTCAGGGAAATGGCTCCAAGTGCCTTTGTATATGGAAATGTGGGCGCTGCCCAGATTCGCGAATATGGAGTTGAAGGAGTTGAAAAGCTCGTTGAAATGATCGATGCCGATGCTCTTGCCATTCACCTTAACTTCTTGCAGGAAGCAATCCAGCCAGAAGGGGACAGGGACGCCACTGGCTGCCTTGATATGATAAAAGAGATCTCCTCCGTACTAAATACGCCAGTAATTATTAAAGAAACTGGAGCCGGGATCTCAAGGGAAGATGCTCTTCTGCTCCAGAAGGCAGGCGTGTCTGCAATTGATGTAGGAGGCACTGGAGGTACAAGCTGGGCAGGTGTTGAAGTCTACAGGGCCAAGGAAAGCGGAGATTCAATCTCCGAGCATCTAGGAGAACTTTTCTGGGACTTTGGAATTCCCACAGTTGCCAGCATTATAGAATCCAGGGTTTCCCTTCCAGTTATTGCAACAGGTGGGATCAGGACAGGTATCGATATCGCTAAATCCATTGCTCTTGGAGCAAGTGCGGCAAGTGCAGCCCTACCTCTTGTGGGTCCTGCCCTTGAAGGAAAAGAATCGGTTGCCAGGGTCCTTTCACGCATGCTGGATGAATTCAGAGTTGCGATGTTTCTTTGCGGTTGTGCAAATATAAAGGACCTGCGTAACGCACCCGTGGTTGTTACTGGCTGGACCCTTGAGTACTTGGGGCAGCGTGGCTTTAACGTAAAAGATTATGCATTAGCAGGTGACGCTTTTTAAGGCAAAGTGTAGATATTTGGTTACTTTTACCTGTAGCCAGTATTAACATTTACATTGTACCGGTATCCAGTAACAGCTATGAACCTTAAAAGATTAGTTCCATAACAACAACTATACATAATATGAAAGTAATGATCGAGAACAAATTTTAAATATACAAATAATGATCAGATTTATCATATTATTGAAAAACCTATTTAGGATCGCTATTTACAAACCACCAAAGTATTAGTTGCTATAAGATCCTTTAAGACTAACAAGTAATGATTAATTTCATAGGATTGATCACAAAGTTAAATTAAGATATTAATTTCATAGATTTATCCGAGTTTTCATAAATTTATCCTAAGATCAGTTAAAATAAGAAATTAGTCTCACAGTTACTCAGGCTGAAAATTACTTAGTATATTGGTGAAGTGATTTCATAATTTCAATTGGAATATCTGTCAGTTTATGATAATTGTCAAATGAAGCCGTTTAATGAGAATTATCAGTAGAATGACTCAGTAAGGATGATTAGTAAGAATCAGCAGGAATAAGAGGCAGAAAAAAACCAGCAAAATTGATCCAATTACAATAATATAGATAATAGTAAATTTTCTAACAAATAGCTGAAACGTAGGACTGTACTTCTTCAAAGATTTTGGCGGCAGAAATCTTATCATATAGGGTTGGTCGGAAATCAGGTTGTTAAAAAACAATAGCCAGTAATGGAGGAGTATATAAAAGGCTCCTGTTCAAGAGGTGTAGCCTGATTCATTCTCGTTTGGAGGTAGTTTTTTTCCTGCAAGCAGGTCTCAGTATTGACTTCCTTATAACTGATTCTGTATTAACTTTTATATTATCTGCTATACCATTCGCATAGTGGTTATAACTTTAAGGTCATCACCTGATCCTTTTTCTGAGGATTGGGGTTCACAAGGATCAAAAATGAATAAGAGGTAAAAATATGACTGAAATAGGAATTGTTGCAGTCGGCGGTTACAATGAGATGGGCCGTAACATGACTGCGGTTATCATAGATGAAGATATTATTATTCTGGACATGGGGCTCCGGCTCGATAGAGTTCAGATTCACGAAGATGTTGAAATTGACAAAATGCATTCTCTTGAGCTTATAGAGATGGGGGCAATTCCTGACGACACTATCATGAAAGAAATTAATGGAACTGTCCGGGCAATTGTCTGCACCCATGGACATCTTGACCACATAGGTGCAATTCCAAAACTTGCCCATAGGTATAACGCCCCAATCATTTCTACTCCATACACAACCGCCCTTATCAAACAACAGATCGAAGCTGAGCGCAAGTTTGAGGTTTGCAACAGGGTTATTCCGTTAAATGCTGGTGGGACTTATCAGGTTACGGAAGATATCTCCATTGAATTCATCAACGTCCAGCACAGTATTATTGATTGCGTTCTTGCAGCAGTTCACACTCCAGTTGGAGCGATCCTTTACGCTTGCGACTTTAAACTTGACCGAACTCCGACAATGGGAGAAGCTCCTGACTTCGAGCGCCTCAAAACCCTTGGAAAGGAAGGAGTTATTGCAATGATTGTAGAGAGCACGAATGCCGGACGCGCAGGAAAGACTCCATCGGAACAGATTGCAAAGGATATGGTCAGAGATGTGTTGCTTGGAACAGAAGAGTCTGAGGTCGGGATGATTATTACCACCTTTGCTTCCCATATTCCCAGAATAAAAGCGATTATTGAAGCGGCTGGAGAAATGGGCAGGATTCCTGTGCTTATGGGACGCTCAATGGAACGTTATGTAGGGGCTGCAAGAGATCTTGGCTATCTGGATCTGCCATCCAATATTGAGATATACGGTCAGAGAAGAGACATCGATAAGGCCTTCAAACGGATTATGCAGGAAGGAAAGAACAAGTACTTGCCAATCGTCACCGGGCACCAAGGAGAGCCGGGCTCCATACTTGTACGTGTTGCAAATGGGGAAACTCCCTATGCAATTGAGCCAGGAGACAGGGTTATTTTCTCTGCAAATGTGATTCCGAGTCCTATGACTCAGGCTAACCGCTACGCCCTTGAGACCAAGCTCAAGATGCGGGGCATCAGAATTTACGACAATGTGCACGTCTCAGGACATGCATACAAGGAGGATCATTGGGAACTTCTGCGCATGGTGAATCCTGAACATGTAATCCCTGCCCACGGGGATATGGAAATGCACGGACATTACATTGAGATGGCAGAAGATGCCGGGTATGTACTTGGAGACACAGTACATCTTCTCAGAAATGGTGAAGTGTTATATATAGAAGAATAATTGTATAGGAAACCTAGTTCCGTATCTCGTGATGCTTATGATGTTAATTGATGAGATCAAAAAAAGAAGTGTCCACGTTGACGCTGCAATTAATGAGCTGCTTCCGGTAGCCCCTCCTGAGGAGCTGTATAAGGCTTCTCGCTACCTGGTAGATGCCGGAGGAAAACGCCTCCGTCCTGCAGTTCTTATTCTAGCAGCTGAGGCTGTAGGCTCGAATCTTAAATCAATATTACCTGCAGCGGTAGCCGTGGAGCTTGTACATAATTTCACTTTGATCCATGATGACATAATGGACAAGGATGATATCCGCAGAGGAAGGCCTGCAGTTCATATGATATGGGGTGAAGCCGGAGCAATTCTTGCAGGCGACACTCTCTATTCAAAAGCTTTTGAAATCCTGTCAAAAGTCGAAAACGATCCTGTAAGGATTTTGAAATGCATGGATGTCCTCTCAAAGACCTGTACCGAGATCTGTGAAGGGCAATGGCTTGATATGGACTTTGAGAAAAGGGAAAGGGTTACAGAATCCGAATATATTCAGATGGTAGAGAAAAAGACCTCTGTTCTTTACGCAGCTGCAGCCAAGATCGGAGCCCTTCTTGGAGGCGCTTCTGACGAGACCGCAGAGGCTCTATTCGAGTATGGGCGTCTTATAGGAATTGGTTTCCAGATGTATGACGATGTTCTGGATATGATCACCTCTGAGGAAGTGCTCGGAAAAGTAAGAGGCAGCGACCTTATGGAAGGAAAATATACCCTTATCGTGATCAACGCTTTCGAGAATAGAGTAAAGCTGGACATTTTCGGAAAAGGGGAAGCTACTCAGGAAGAAACCGACGAAGCCGTCAGGATTTTAACCGACTGTGGATCAATTGATTACGTAAAGAACCTTGCAATTTCATATATCAACGAAGGCAAAACAAAGCTTGACGTCCTGCAAGATTGCCCTGAAAAAGAACTTCTCCTTCAGATTGCTGATTATATGATCTCAAGGAAATATTGAGTCAAGAAGTCGTCCGAACGCTAAGGCTTCAGGGAAAATTGCGGCTCTAATCAGCCGCAATAACTTATATTTTTTAAACTTTATTCTATTATAGACTAACTATTATAGACTAATTATAATTTATTATAAGTATCTTATAGATTTCTTATAAGTAACAGCTATCAGCCAGCTTTAAGAGTTATATTTCTAATTTTTAGGAACTGACATTTTAAAGAATTGGGTTTTTCAGACCTGCTGTATACAGCTAATGTTTAAAAAAGTAGTGTGGCAGGATTTTCATCCTACCGCTTTCAATAGTATTTAGCTTTCAGAGTTTTTACTTTCTGGATTGGATTATTGTACTCTGGGCAGCCACGAGCCTTGCAATCGGAACTCTGTAAGGAGAGCAGCTTACATAGTCAAGACCTATTTCATGAGCAAAATGTATGGATTTCGGCTCTCCGCCGTGTTCACCGCAGATTCCCATTTTAAGGTCTGGCTTGACAGATCGGCCTCTTTCTATACCGATTCTCATGAGTTCACCAACGCCTTCCTGATCCAGGACTGCAAACGGATCGTGCTCAAGAATTCCTGCCTTCTGGTAAATGGGTACGAATTTGGACACGTCATCGCGGCTGAACCCGAAGGTTGTCTGAGTCAAGTCGTTTGTCCCAAAGGAGAAGAAATCAGCTTCCTGTGCAATCTTGTCTGCAGTAATGGCAGCTCTGGGTAGCTCGATCATTGTTCCTACCATGTAGTCGATCTTTATGCCTTCCTCGGCCATGACTGTTTCTGCCATCTTGCAGACCTCTTCTCTGGTGACTGAAAGCTCTTTTACAAGACCCACAAGTGGAATCATGATTTCAGGAACAATCTGCATTCCCTCTTTTGCAAGCTCACAGGCTGCTTCCATGATTGCACGTACCTGCATATTGTAGATTTCCGGATAGGTTATTCCAAGCCTACATCCTCTGTGACCAAGCATAGGATTGAGTTCTTTGAGGGAAACTACACGCTGGATGACCTTTTTTACTTCCTCGATTTTTCCGCAGTCTCCTGAAGCTTCAAATGCTCTAAGTTTTGCATCCAGCTCTTCCTTATCAGGAAGGAATTCATGCAGAGGCGGATCAAGCAGCCTGATTGTTACGGGGAGACCTTCCATGCTTCGGAAGATCCCCATGAAGTCTTCCTTCTGGATAGGAAGCAATTTTTTGAGAGCTTTCTTCCTGGACTTTTCATCTTCAGCCATGATCATTTCCCTTACTGCGGGAATCCTGTCTTCTCCAAAGAACATGTGCTCGGTTCTGCAAAGTCCTATACCTTCAGCCCCGAGTTCGCGAGCAAGGCCTGCATCTGCCGGATTGTCTGCATTTGTTCTTACTCCAAGAGTCCTAATCTTGTCAGCCCAGAGAAGAATCTTCTTTAGATCATTACTAATTTCAGCATCAATTAGCTCTACTTTCCCTATAATTACACTACCTGTGCTTCCATCAATAGTAATGTAATCTTGCTCTTTGATAGTGTAACCGTTTACCATGAAGAGGCTGTTCTTTATATCAATTGAGATTTCACCGCAACCTACAACGCAGGGTTTACCCATGCCTCTTCCAACAACAGCAGCATGAGAAGTCATCCCTCCGCGTACGGTAAGTACGCCCTGGGCAGCTGCCATCCCTCCTATATCTTCAGGAGAGGTTTCGGTTCGGATGAGAATTGTCTTTTCTCCGATTTCAGCCATGTCTTCAGCTGCTTCAGCAGTGAATACAACCTTTCCCACTGCGGCACCGGGTGATGCGGGAAGTCCCCTCGCTATTACCTCCAGCTTTGCATCAGGATCGATTCTCGGATGCAGAAGAAGGTCGATGTGCTCGGCTTTAACCCTCATGACTGCAGTTTCCTTATCAATCAGCCCTTCTGCTACCATGTCTGTTGCTATCTTCACGGCTGCAGCAGCTGTGCGTTTCCCTGTTCTAGTCTGCAGCATGTAGAGCTTTCCTTCCTGAATAGTAAACTCTATATCCTGCATATCTTTGAAGTGAGCTTCAAGCCTCTTGCAGATATCAATAAGCTGGTTGTAGGCTTCCGGAATCTTGTTCCCAAGAGTGTCAATGAAGTCCGGAGTCCGGATACCTGCAACAACGTCTTCACCCTGCGCATTGATTAGATATTCTCCGAAAAACTTTTTTTCTCCTGTGGACGGGTTTCTTGTAAAGGCAACTCCTGTACCTGAGGTGTTTCCTCTGTTCCCGTAAACCATAGTCTGTACATTGACAGCTGTGCCCCAGCTGTCCTCAATTTCGTTAAGCTTTCTGTAAGTGATGGCTCTTGGATTATTCCAAGACTCAAAAACAGCATCAATTGCCATCTGAAGCTGAACTTTCGGATCCTGGGGGAACTCAAACCCTTTTTCAAGTTTGACTACTCCTTTGAACCTTTCAGCCAGCTCTTTAAGGGCTTTTGCATCGAGATCGGCATCTGATTCGACATTAAGTTCTTTTTTCTTATCCTCAATAAGGGACTCGAACTTGTCGAAGTCAATTCCCAGAACCACGTCTCCAAACATGGAGATAAATCTGCGGTAACAATCGTAAGCAAATCGTTCGTCATTGACCTTATTTGCGAGTCCGATGACGGATTTGTCCGTGAGCCCAAGATTAAGTACGGTATCCATCATCCCCGGCATGGATACCCTAGCTCCCGACCTTACAGAAACAAGTAACGGATCATCTGGGTCCCCCAATTTTTTGTTGTTTAAGGTTTCGAGCTTATCGATTGCTTCTTCTAGCTGTTTGAGTACTTCTTCAGAATATTTCTGATCTCTTAAATAAAGTACACAAACTTCGGTCGTTATTGTAAAGCCTGGCGGCACCGGGATTCCGAGATTTGCCATCTCGGCGAGGTTTGCGCCCTTACCTCCAAGCAGGTCTTTCATGCTACTTTTGCCATCAGTTACATCCTTTCCAAAAAAATATACGAACTTGGACAATGAGTCTCCTCCCTGGAACGAGATCATTAATCGGAGTTAGTGACTGGATATGACCGTATTAATGGTCTGATTGTTGCCAACAATGTCCATTTGATATATAAGGTTGTGGTTTCCTTCTACTTTATTTTATACTTTTTTATCTTAATTTAGTTAAGACTGACATATAATATACGTCTTGCGATATCTTTATATATCATGAGCATAGACTACATATGCTTTTCAGTCTATAATATATATTTTTATTTATGGCTGACAGAATAACATGTTCAAAGCCAGGAGATTTTTGCCCTGAGCTGGAGAAATAGCTGTTAATTATTCGTGGCTAATATGAAACGACTCGGTAAAGTGCTGCACAGAGCAGGTGTTAAAAACCTGATAATTAGAGGGGATGAGATAAAACCCGATAATATCTCAGGTAGTCTGCCTAAGTTGAATTCAGTAGTTGTAGATAAAGCTCTGAATCGGATTGGTACGATCGTCAGCGTTTTCGGACCAGTAAACCATCCATATTTTTTAGTGAAGGGTTTTAAGCGAACTTCTAATTCAGAATTTCGAGCTCTCGTTAATGAAAGGGTCTATGTTCGGTGAGATTTCTGACATTGAATGCACATTTAAATTCTTGTTGTGGTTAGCATTAACTAGTTTATATATTTTTCGCTAGTTATATCGTTGATTTTCTTATCTTTCCTTTTATATAATTACTGTAATTTTAACATGCAGCCAAAGTACTGGGAATTATAAACATATGGTCATTCTAATTTGTAAGGTGATATGATATGGTAGAAGTCGAAAGAGTTCGCTATTCGGACACTCTTGAAAGGGAAAAAATACGTGCCATGATCAAAGCTCGCAAAGAGAAAGAAAAGGAGCAAAGTTTTGAGACCGAAAAGGCCGTGTGTCCAGAATGCGGTAGCAGAAACCTCGTCCACGACTATGAGCGAGCCGAGCTCGTGTGTGGGGACTGCGGACTTGTCATTGATGCCGATTTTGTTGATGAAGGCCCTGAATGGCGAGCTTTCGATCATGATCAACGTATGAAGCGCTCCCGTGTGGGTGCGCCCATGACATACACAATCCACGACAAAGGGCTTTCCACAATGATTGATTGGAGAAACCGTGACTCCTACGGAAAGTCGATCTCCTCCAAAAACCGTGCTCAGCTCTATCGTCTAAGAAAATGGCAGCGTAGAATTCGCGTAAGCAACGCAACTGAAAGAAACCTAGCATTTGCACTATCTGAACTGGACAGGATGGCTTCTGCACTGGGTCTCCCGAGAACTGTCAGGGAAACCGCAGCTGTCGTCTATAGAAAAGCTGTGGATAAGAACCTTATCCGTGGAAGAAGCATTGAGGGGGTCGCCGCAGCCGCTCTTTACGCTGCTTGCCGTCAGTGCAGTGTCCCAAGAACTCTTGATGAAATTGAAGAGGTGTCAAGGGTAAGCCGGAAAGAAATTGGAAGGACTTATCGCTTTATTTCCAGAGAACTGGCATTAAAGCTTATGCCCACATCGCCTATCGATTATGTCCCAAGGTTCTGTTCTGGCCTTAGCCTTAAAGGAGAAGTCCAGTCCAAGAGCGTTGAGATCCTGAGGCAGGCTTCCGAAAAGGAACTAACAAGCGGAAGAGGCCCCACAGGAGTTGCTGCTGCAGCAATTTATATTGCATCCATCCTCTGTGGAGAGCGGAGAACTCAAAGGGAAGTTGCAGACGTAGCCGGGGTTACGGAAGTTACTATCCGGAATAGGTATAAAGAGCTTGCAGAAGAACTGGATATCGAAATTATCCTGTAAATTCTTCCAGGAGGACTTAACCCGTGATCAAACGGAGGCCCGTTTGGGATACCGATATCCTCCTCTTATTTTTCCTTTTTTGTCAGGGATCTTTCTCTATAATATAGAGAACTACTCTATTTTCTCATTTTGTTTTATCTATTTGGATCCTCGGCTATGCAAAGGTTTATTTTCAAAAAGAAATCTTAGAGACGTTAAAATAATACTGATCTATAATGCTGGCCATTGAAATCTTGAAAGCTCTTCTTCTTGGATTCTCTGTAGGGCTTACAGGTGCACTCGTCCCAGGTCCTATGCTTTTTGCAACTATAGAGATTTCTCTGAAAAAAGGCTGGCTTGCAGGTCCGCAAGTCGTATTCGGGCATATGATTGTAGAGCTTGTGCTCTATGTGCTCATCCTCTTAGGAGCAGCTTCGTTTGTAGGCAGCAGCATGATTTCCGCAATTTTTCTTATAGGGGGGTTTTCGCTTCTCGTCTTCGGGCTTCTTACTTTAAAGGATGCCAGAGCTGCGGCTTCTTCTGCACAGGTTTCTCAGGACTCGTCAGACTTAAAACTAACTTCAAGCCCTGCCCTCATAGGTCTGGTTACTTCAGTTTCGAACCCGTATTTCTGGATCTGGTGGCTGACCGCGGGCGGTGCCCTTGTACTTAAGTCATATGAACTGGGAATTCTAATCGCAATGGCTTATATGCTCGGACACTGGACTGCAGACCTGAGCTGGTTTACTGCCGTATCCGGGTCATTCGGACGTGGGAAAGCCCTGCTCTCCCAGAAAATGCACAGGTATATTCTGTATATCTGCGGAATATTCCTGGTAATTTTTGGACTCTACTTTATGCTTAATTATAAGCATTCAATACAGTTATCCTGAATGCGGGTCCTGGGATAGCTTAATAACAAAAGGATAACTTTAGAATTCCATAGATTTCTATGAAACAGCAGTGCATAAAAGTCCCTAAAAAGAAAGGAGAACCTGTAAGAAGAATGCTCCTTGAGCTTGGAATTCTTGACAATTCTGTAAAAATAGACACAGATGAGATATTTCTTTATCTTCCCCTGACCAGAGAACCTGCCCCTGGCGAACTGGAGAGTTTTCCTGAAGAGACTAAACTTACTGAGTTCGATTTCGAGCTTCAGGAGAAAAACCCTGTTCCTGAAGACCTGCTTGGTTTTAGTCCTTCCTATGAAGTTATAGGGGATATTGCTCTTCTGGAGGATCCTGATCTCGATAATGAGAAGGCTTCAAGAATTGCCGACGCTCTCCTCCAGACCAAGCCGAATATAAAAACTATACTCAAGCCTCTTACGCCGGTAATTGGGGAATTCAGGGTCAGAGAATTTGAGGTTGTTGCAGGCGAGCCAAGAACTGAAACCATTCACAGGGAATATGGCTGCCGTTATAAAGTCGACCTTGCGCGAGCTTATTTTACTCCCCGCCTTTCGACCGAGCGCTCAAGAATTCTCGCCTGGATTAAGGAAGGGGATACCGTTGTTGATATGTTTGCAGGTGTGGGTCCTTACAGCATCCTGATTGCAAAGAGCAAAAAGCCCTCGAAAGTCCTGGCAATCGATAAAAACCCGGATGCTGTACATTATCTTAGAGAAAACATAATTCTTAATTCTGTGAAAAACATAAAAGCAATAGAAGGCGATGCCAGGGAAGAAGCAAAAAAGTTTGCAGGCACTGCCGACCATGTAATAATGAATCTCCCTCATAATGCCTTTGAATTCCTGGATTCTGCCGTGCTTCTGACAAAGCCAGGCGGAATAATCCATTATTACGGAATAACTCCTGAGGACGACCTTTTCGGAAGCTCCATTGAACTTATAAGGGCGGCTGCGGAGAAAGCAGGAAGGAAAACCGAAATTCTGGATAAAAAAGTGGTTCGCTCTTATGCCCCTCACCAGTATAATATATGCATAGAAGCCAGGATTGTTTAAAGGAAGTAAGGGTTTTTCAGTGACAACAGTATTATTATTTAAATGACGATAGGACTATTTAAATAAGAATTTAAATAAGGCTAAAATTATCCACGTTCTGCAAAAGCAGATAGCTCCGCCCGAGCGAAATGATTAAATTCTTGATTGTTATTTTAAGTCTGCTTACTTTTCCTGTATATTTGCCGTCGTGGCTTAGCGGTATAGCGGCTGATTCGTAATCAGCAGGCCGAGGGTTCAAATCCCTCCGGCGGCTTTTTGATTTTGTGTGATCTTAATAGCTTTGAATATTTTCCCATATTTCATTTTTTGACTATTTCTTGAGCAAAATCACATCACCAAGCAAATTAGTAATCTATTCTCATGACCTAATTTTAAACTATTTAAGCTTACAAAACTCTTAAAATTTATTTTTACTTTTTGAGCTTGTAATTTCTATGTAGATTTCGTTCTATTCTTCTTTCATTTTGAGACAAACTATCTTGAATTTAAAGATTTTTATAAATCTAAAATTAAAAAAGAAAATTTTATGATTTATGTTCAAATTTTAGATATATAAAATAATTTTATTGTAAAAGCAAAGGATGAAAGATAAATGAAAAGTAAGAAAAATTTCCATTCATTACCCCTGGCGTCAATATCCCTGGTTTTGTTTATGGCTCTAGTTTTGTTTACGGCATCAGCAACTTCTGCAGCAGCTGAAAACCTCACAGTTCACTTCATAGATGTGGGCCAAGGTGACTCAATTCTAGTGCAGTATGGCGACAAAGATATGCTTATTGATGCTGGAGAAAGAGGTACAGGTGACGATGTAGCCGAATATATAGAGAGAAAAGATATCACATCGCTTGATTACGTGGTCGCTACGCATCCACATGCAGATCACATCGGTGGCATGTCTGATATCCTCAAAACCTTCCCGATGGGGCAGTTCTTAGATAGCGGATATCCGCATACATCGGGTACGTATGAATACATGCTCGAAACAATCGACAGTAATAATATTCCCTTTACAACAGTAAAGCGTGGCGACAAGATCGACTTCGCTTCAGGCATTGTTGTAGAGGTCTTGAATCCTGGAAGCTCATATTTCACTGATGACCTTAACCAAAATTCAGTAGTGTTAAAGATAACTGATGGGAGCGTATCTTTCCTGTTTATGGGTGATGCCGGAGCAGAGGCAGAAGATGCTATAACGAGAGATGGCTACAATGTTGATGCCGATGTCCTTAAAGTAGGACACCATGGAAGCCGCACTTCCAGCGGAGAAATTTTCATTTCGGCTGTGAGCCCGGTTGTAAGTGTCATCGAAGTTGGTGAAGGGAATGGTTATGGTCATCCACACCCCGAGGCACTTGGAACGCTACAAAAAACCTCAACAGTTTACAGAACAGATATTGACGGTACTGTCACCGTAACAACTGATGGATCTGTCTTTAGAGTAACAACAGAGAATACAAAAATTACAGACTCTACGGTATTATCAGAAAGTCCGACTGAAACGCCTACTCAGACCCTAACTGAAACGCCACCTGAGACTCCAACTGAGACTCCAACTGAAACGCCTACTCAGACTCCAACAGAAATACCTACAGAGGAAACTGACGATACTGGAAGCACTAGTTCTGGCGGCAGAAGTCACAGATCCAGTTCTGGTGGTGGATCTACAGGCGGTTCTCTTGAACCTCAAAAGAACGTGGAGTTTAAGGACACAGCTCAGGTTTTTATTCCTAATGAGAGACCTGTGTATTTCAACTTTACAAATGATGTAACTGTTATAGATTATATAAATTTTGAATCTAAGAAGACTGTGGGCAAAACTACAGCAATTGCTGAGAACTTAAAGAATAAGTCTGCTCTGGTTCCTGAACTACCTGAAGGGATTGTCTATAAGTCCTTTAATGTGTGGATTGGAAACGGTGGCTATGGAAATTCAGATAACATTCTAAATGCAGTTATAAGTTTCAAGGTTGAAAAGGGTTGGATTCAGGAAAATGAAATAGATCCATCTTCTATTGTATTGTATAAATATGATGATGAAATGGAAGACTGGATAAAGTTACCAGTAAACCTGACAAATGAAGACAATCAGTCCATACATTTCACAGCAAATGTACCTGGCTATTTTTCTTTCGTGATAACAGGAGAGAAGGGAAAGCGTAGCAAGCCACCTGCAGAAACTTCTACAATATCCACTATCAGTAATGTAGAAGATAATGCAAGTACTAGTGCAAGTAAGGCAGCTGAAGGAAACGAAAGAACTCCTGGATTTGGTATAATCAGTGGAGCTGTATGTTTATTTTGTATCTCTTTGCTTAGAATTAAGGAAAGATAAAACAGGATGAATTTAGTAGGGCAGTGAAGTTGTAGATCAGATCTGGTAAGTGAGTATATTTACTTTGTTTTGCCAGATTTGAGTTCTAATAATGGGGATAAGGCATACCTTTACGATAACAATGGAAAACTAGTTTCTATGCTGGAGGGATGAAAATGGAGAATTTTAAAGCTACATTAGACAGGATTGAAGAAGGTATTGCGGTATTACTTGTAAGGGATGAAGAAACAGTTAAAATTAATATCCCACTCTTTTTACTGCCTTCTGAGAGCAGAGAAGGAGATATTCTGGATATTACCATTGCCAGAAATATAAAAGAAACAGGGGATGCTAAAGAAAGAGTCTCGGCTTTGCTTGAAAAGCTTAAAAACAAAAATAAAGACTGAATGAATGGTAGGGCAGTATGAAACAGGTCTGCTCAGGCTTGAGTGGACAGGATGAAACAATTAGACCTGTCCAGAAATGATTGAAGACCCCAGCTGATTGGGTCTAGGTATATGACTAGGTAGAAACTATTTAGATTTTGTTTTTGAGTTTCCACTGAGTATGTTTTAATGTCGAGTTCAGAGCCTCTTTATCCAAACGTCCCAAATTAAATCCGCATCACCACACCTATAAGTGTTTCCATAAAAATACCCAGACAGGTCCAACCAAGAACACCTTCAAGAGCAACCCATTTCCTGAAGATGTCTTTAGAGTACCAATTACCCTGATTTATAAAAGTAAATGTGCCGATACTATCATAGAAAAGATCTAGTGAAGATACTTTTTTACTCCGGTCATAATATTTTACATACAGAGCCAAAATCTTTTTGATTAATATAGATAGTAAGGACTTGAGAATAATAACATAATGTGTAAGTTGATTATAAGGTGAGTAAGTGAGTAGGATAGGGCTAGAAAAGATAATAAACACGCTAAATATTATTATTCGTTGGATTTTTGGAGTCTTCTTTTTATTCATGAGTCTTGGTTCAACAATATTTGACCATAATTATTTTCCAAGCCTCGTTTTGTTTTTAGCAACAATCATAACGATTCCTCTTTCGGCGGAGAAATTGGAAGATAAGTTAAACATCTCAATGTCGGGAGTTATGAGATGTTTTGTTGTGCTTCTTTTAATTATTCCAGGATTCGCTACAATATCATGGAAAGATACAACCGTTAATAACAGTACTAATGCAGTTGAAGTTTCGTCATCTGTAAGTGGTAATAATACAATAAATGTACCTTCGGAGCCAACTTTAGTTGCAAAACCTACTCTTATTCCAACAGAACAAACTGAACCTTCTTCAGCAAGTATCGATCTTCACGCTGAAAAAACAAATTTTGTGAAGGGAGAAGAGATTTTGTTCAAACTCTCAGCCGTGAATCTTATCATAAAACCTACAATGCACGTTCAGGTTATTATTATCCCTCCTTCCGGAATGAGCGTCTCTTCCTCGGAGTTTGTCGAGTCTGGTGCAGGACAGTATACTGCAGTATTTAATCTGGAACCTGGAAAAGGAAAAGATATTGAAGTAAGGATAGTAGCTAATCAAGTTGGAAATTTTAATGTCAATGGTAGGGTAGTCTACTACTTTGGGAACAATAAAAAAGATGCAGAAGATTACACGTTTAGCCTTCCTATTCAAGTCGGAGAAGCTCTTGGCACTAAATCAAATGAAAAATGATACCAGTGATATTGTTCAAAACTGAAATACACAGCCTCACCTCATTTCTTCTTTTTAACAATTAAATCGGTTGATATTATCAGGTTGATATTATTCGGATATCCGAAACTGGGATCTTTTGTTTTTGCCTCAATTCTTTGTAGGGTTGAACTTGTCTCGTCTGCAACGCAAAAAGTAGCAGACATATTCATAGTGTCTGTCACCAGGGTAAACTGAATTCAGAAACATCTTCTCAGTCTGAAGAATACTTTTCTTGACCCCGGAAACCTCATTTAAATTCACAGATAAACATAAGCGCCTCCGCCAGCTTGTCTGGCGGCCCTACTCAAAAGGAGAAAGATGTAGAAAGAAAAAAAGAGGTAAATATAAGAAACATGAAGAAGAGGCTTGAAAAAAGCAATAAAGAACGCTCCTTCTAATACTCGTTCAATACCTCGCAGATTAAGTTTTTTAAATGCATCAACATTTTCATTTTTTCCGTGAACACAGCTCCATTATTAATCAAAAGTATTATATATTTTATAATAACTTTGGCTCTCTAAAAACCTTCAATTTAATGCAAATTATTCCTACAGTTTTATTATTTAGATTATAGAGCTCACCCCCAAAACCAGTTTTCATTCAATATCACTACAATTTCAGAGCCATTTTCCTTACCATAAAGTTGATTGATTGTGCCAAATTCTAGATTTAATGACATCTCTGCACAGTATGTTGCCTGAGAAAAAAATCCTAGTTAATAGCTATAATTCGAATAGTTGAAGCAAGAATTTCATAAAATGAAATAAAATTTTTCAATTTGAATATAAAAAGAGTAAGTTCAAAGTAAAATCAGAGGATGTGAATAAAATAGAACAAAAAAAGAAAAAAATGTCAAGTACGTTAATTCGTTATGTTTTTGGAGTCTTCTTTTTATTTTCCAGCGCAGTTTCTTTTTCGTCTTCTTTCACTGCCGGATTACTTTTCCTTTTAGCAACTCTAATAGCAATTCCACCGTCAGCGGCTCAATTGGAGAGAAAATTTAATATTTCAATGTCCGGCAACGTAAGATTCTTTGTAGTCTTACTTTTAGTGATTGTAGCTTCTGCCTCAATACCTCCTATAGATTCAACGACAACACTCAATAATAGTACTGATGTAATAGCCGCACCTCTTACATCTACTAATAATATCACTACAATAGCAATACCGGCATCAACAGAAACACCTGAAGTAGCAACAACACCTGACAATAAAGGAACATTGGATATAATAACAAGTCCAACAGGTGCTATTGTTACAGTTGATGGAGTTTCACAAGGTTTATCTCCAGTAAAAGGTTTGTCTGTAGATAAAGGAAATCATGTTGTAGATTTATATCTGTCAGGATATAATCCAAAATCATTAAAAGTATACATAACAAATTCAGATACAAAAACAATAGACTGGACTTTTACCCCTTACGTTTCTAGTTCTACAGAAATAGAAGAATCTGAAGTAAAACCAACAGAAACACCAGAAGCAAAACCAACAGAAACACCAGAAGTAAAACCAACAGAAACACCAGAAGTAAAACCAACAGAAACACCAACACCTGAAAAGGCAAAGGCACAAGTTACAACATCGGATTCAAAACCTACAACTACATCAAACACAATAAAAACAGATAGCACATTACTATATGCAAGTTCAGAATCCAATGTATACCATTCAGCAGGATGCCGCTACATCAAGAAAATTAAACCTGAGCATCTAATTACCTTTAAGAGCGTTAAAGAAGCAAAAGCAGCAGGTTATAGGGCATGTAAAGTGTGTGGTGGTTAAATACACGAACCCATAAGAACTTAGTTATGCCTTATTTAAGAGTTCTTTAGAAGTAGTTTCTGTATTAGCTCAAATTTCACGAAGGGTTATCTGTCCTTTTGAGGGCAGTGTTCCAATTTTCTGAGAATTTTTCCTTATCTCACTTATTTTGATTATTTTCTGAGCAAAATCACGTAATCAGGCAAATCATCGGTGTCTATTCAGCTAGAATATTGAGAGGAGAAAATACTCCTCTCTTTTAATTTTAAAACTTAATCTCACCTGAGAGTCAGACCTTCAAGAGCCAGTGTATACTCCTTACCTGTATCATTATAACTTATGGAATAGTTCGTAGGGTAGTGCACTTGTCGGATAACACTCCGGAAGCTTAAGCTCTTTTGTTACTTTCGGTTTTGTCTCAAGAAAGGCTATTGTAACCATCGGTTCGGTAAAAACCATTTTCCCGCCGTAAAACCCGTAAATGAAAGTCTCATTAAAAGGCTGTCCATTAAATTCAGGAGCTTTAAGATCTATCCAGTGTGCTCCCATACTGGGCACTCCCCCAGGCGTGGGAACATATCCGTCTGGGATATATCCTTGAGCTGGCTTGTTTGATAAATTCTTACAATCTTCCCCAGTTGCTGTAATTTTATCCCTCTCTTCAGGGGTTATCATGTAAAAGTGGAAATCAAAGTGCGGTTTGTCATAAATCCCCTGAGATTCATTTCCCTGAGGGTTCCAATCAATTCCAATGTGGTTATAAGCCGTGGAAGCGGCTTATTCTGGCAGAGCCAGTGTGTACCCCAACAACTCATCCTTCAGGAAGCCCTTTCAGAGCCGATTCTGTAAAGTTCTCTCCAATTAACGAAGGATTTCCTTCTCTGTCAAGCGTAACCCAGGAATAAGCAGTTCCGTTGCCTATAGCTTTAATTTCTCCTTGATACGTTTCCATTTAATTCGGCTTCACAATGCAGTTTTCTTTTTGTGGCTGGGGCTCCCCTATTGCACAGCCGGAGAAGAGAATCGCAACTGCTGTGAGCAAACATAGATACTAGGTCACTTTTCTGTCTTTCATATTCCCTCTCCCCATAAAATTTTTATTTTTTATAAACGATATTTTTTGTAAATGAATTTTATTTTCCTGTAATCTGGATACGAATTTTTTATTTTTGTCAGGCTGTAAATACCACATCAACCTTTTCAACATCCCACAAAGACCCAAGTTTTTCTATGATATCTTCTTTTATCGCTGGAGCAAACTGATGGTTTGCAGGCAGGTCTACTACTACTCTGACAACTCCATCTTCAACGCTTGTTTTCAGGATGAGATTCGTGCGGATGATATCAAGGCCAGTCAAGGGGTTCATAACGTGTTTTAGCCTCCGCCTGATGACCTCTTCGGTGGTAGGCTCTTTCTCGGTTACAAGCCCATGTTTTTCCTCATAGTCCTTGATTGCAGCACGCAGACCCTCAACTGCAAGCACTGAGCAATGAGCTTTTATGGGAGGGAGTCCTCCGAGTTCTTCCGAAGCCTGCTTCCATGTTATCTTCTTTGCCTCATCAAGGGTCTTTCCGCGTGCAAGGTCTGTAATAATCGAGCCTGTAGCAATGTTTGATGCACAGCCATAAGATTCGAATTTTATATCCTCAATGACCTTGGTATCGGGATTGACCTTAATATAAACTGCAACCATATCTCCGCAAGCTGGGCTTCCTTCAAGACCTTTTCCGTCAGGATTTTCGATCTGCCCCACATTATGCGGGTTCTTGAAATGTTCCAGCACTTTTTGACTGTAAGGAAACTTCATGATCTCACCTTCTCTTCATCTCTGACTTTCTTTTTCTGATCGTCCATGATCTGCTCTCAATCCTGTCTTTAAACTTTTTTCATTCATTTCCTTGCAAGGGGGCTTATTTCTCTGAGCCTTGCTACTATCTCACTCATTGCCTCAATTGCCGCATCAGCGTCTTCCATCCGGTTATAGCGCCCAAGAGTAAAACGTACCGAACCATGTGCTCTCTCATGGTCTCCTCCTATACCCCTGATAACATGGCTAGCTTCAAGGGAGCGGCTAAAACAGGCTGAACCCGTGCTTACTGCAAAACCTCTCATATCCATATGCAAAGTTACGGATTCGCCTTCTACATAGTGGAAAGTCAGATTCGCGTTCTGAGGCAGGCGTTTATCCCGGCTTCCGTTAAGGGTAACCTCTGGGATCTCGGTGAGGGCTTTGTCGATTATCCGATCTCTCATGGCTTTGAGCCTTCTGTTTTCCTCCTCAGTTACGAGTTCTACAGCCTTTGCAAAACCAACTGCTGATGAAATATCTTCTACCCCTGCCCTCAGGTTAAACTCCTGGAAACCTCCATCCATGAACTTGGTTATCGGAGTGTCTTTCCGGATGTAAAGCGCACCTATTCCTCTTGGGCCGTGGATGGTATGAGCAGACATAGTGATCAGGTCTACAGGCAGTTCCTTTACACTTAAGGGGAGCCTAGTAAAGCTGTGAGTAGCATCAGTGTGCAGGAGCACGTCTTTTTCTTCACAGATCTCTGAGATAGCTTTCAAATCCTGCACTGTTCCTATTTCCTGGTTACCTTGCTGGATTGAAACAAGAATTGTTTCCTTTGTGATTGCATTTTTTAGCTCTTCAAGATCTGCAAATCCTTCAGCATCCACGTCAAGGAAGGTAACACCAAAACCCTGCCTTTCGAGAACTTTTGCTGTATTCAGCACAGGAAAATCTTCTATCTTTGAGACAATGATATGCTTTCCTTTCTTCTCTTTAAGAGCCAAAGCAACTCCTTTAAGCGCAGTGTTGCTCGACTCAGTAGACCCCGAGGTAAAGATGACCTCTTCTGAATTTGCACCGAGCTTTGAAGCTAGATTTTCGCGAGCTTTTTCAAGGGCTTCTTTTGCATCAATCCCCATAGAATAGCCAAATTCCGATGTTGCTACTGCAAAGGTGTCAAAAAAATAGGGTTTCATTGCTTCAAGTACCTGCTCATCTAATCGTGTGCATGCGGCATTGTCAAGATAAATTATATTCTCAAATATCTCTCTCCCTCCCCAAATAAGATAGTAAAACCTTGAGTTCTTACAGTTGAATCTAGGATTTTCCAGTAAGCTCCGAGGCATTAATCCGAAAAGTTTCCTGGATGACAATCTTACTGAATATTAGCTGAATATAAGACTAAACTAGGTCGTTAACTTTGAGTCAATTCAATTATATCTAAATCAGATCAATTGTGGAAAACGTGTATTATTGTGACAATTCGAACGATAAAACTTTTTGAAGACTCAGATAAAAAGAGTTACGTTCGCATTTCGTGCTTCCTGAATATACGAACCCACAGCCCCCCATTCGTCTATCCATTCCGTTCGGAGTTCCTCTTTACTCAAACCCATGATCTCCATGGTCATTTCGCAGGCTATTATTTTTCCGCCAAGCTCCTTGAAGTCGTTCATCAGTCTTTCAAGTGAAGCGACATTGGCTTTGTCCATCCTTTGCTTGATCATTTGCCTGCCAAGACCCATCATATTCATCTTGGAAAGCGGCCCCTTATTAAGCTCTCCTTTCTTCAAGCGCATTAGCCCCCAGAATGTAAAGTATATAGAGGCCTCCATACCCATTGCCAGGGCGCCATTTGCGATTATGAGCGCGCTGTATACTTTATCCATGTCGCCACTGTGCAGGATAATGACCGTCTTTTCCCCCATTTTCACTCCTCTTGCGGCTTATCTCTGAATCTTTATTTCCCACTCCTTCCCTCCTTCTTTATCTTCAATATCCAGCACTTTGAGTCCCATTGCTTCGCAGGCCATAGGAATTTCTTTCTTTGATGCCGGATGTGTTCCCTTTACAATAACAAGATCCCCTGGAGAAGCTTTTTTTAAGGCTTTTCTGCATTCTACCAGTGGAACCGGGCAGGTTTGCCCTCGAACATCAATTTCCATTTCTGCCAGTATTCTTACCCCCAAAAAGAAACGGAATGATTCTGACAACAATTCTACCTGCTATCTTTACTTAGTTATATCTCGAAAATTATATTATCGTTTCGTATTTAAGAGTTCTATCTGAAGAATAATCTAATTGGAACTCCCTTTCTTACTCTGGGCCGTCTTTCTTTTCAGAGCGCTCTTCTGAGTTTTTCTGCAATTTCTTTTAGATTATTAGTATCAGGTTCAGTCCATACTATCGATTTTATTCCTCTTCCGCCGTCTCCTTTTCTCCTGGGAATAACGTGTACGTGAACATGAGGAATTTCCTGACCAGCGACTTCCCCATCATTGATCCCAATGTTTGATCCCTCTGCCAAAAGTGCATTCTCGAGTGCAGCCGTAATCTTTCTTGCAGCCTCAAAAAGCGAAGCAACATTTTCCGCATCCATATCTGTAAACCTGCTGAAATGCTTTTTAGGAGCTACCAGAGTGTGTCCCTTGCTCGCTGGATTAATATCAAGAAATGCAAAAATGGTATCGTCTTCATACACTTTCTCTGAAGAAATTTCCCCTGCTATTATTTTGCAAAAAAGACAGTTTTCCATCATAACCTATCCCCATAGAGTTTTAGGGAATACGTTTATATCAGGGTTCTGTTCAATCGCCGTACCGCAACCGTTGAGCCGCAACCGTTGAGCCGGTTGATCACGCCTGATAGGGTTTGGGGATAAGGCATTCGAATCCAAACGTTACGCTGTTTTTGATCAAACTTTTTTTGAAAAAGTTTGCGATTCATTACGCCGAAATACGGAAAGTTTGGAGAGAGCTTACTTCCCTCTTGAATTAGTTTGTTAAATGATGAACTATATATTTAAGAATAATTTATTTAATATATTTGCTATAATAATGTAATTTGTATTTACTTCATTGTTGGAGGTGGAGGTAATAGCTAGAGTTTTGGGTGGTGCGCTGATAGGTATGGTCTGCACTTTTATTTTCTATTTTATTCCATTAATAAACTCAATAGCTCCTTTGCTGGGTGGTCTTTTAGGAGGCTATTATGCAGATGGGGGCTCTGGAGGGGGACTTAAGACTGGAGTTCTAATGACGGTTTTCATGATTATTCCGGGTTTTATTCTAGGGGGATTCCTTGGATCGATACTTAGAGATGCTCCTGTTCTTGGAGGACTCGTAACTGCCTCTGCATTTATAATTACGATAGTCATCGTAGCTCACACTGCTGTGGTAGGCATAATTGGCTCGGTGATCGGGGCTATCCTGGCTGAAAGGGGAACAGTTTGATAGTCTGACAGTCTGATCACACTTCCAAAATTTAATTACAAGGAGGTTGCCAGTTTTCGTTATATTACTAATGATCTTAAGGAATTAATATTAATTAGATATACTTTTATTTTTTTTCAATGTTTTTCTGGTCACTTTTTACTGCCCCGGTAACGTACTCAAAATTCCATATCGGAGTCCCTTTTATTTCTCCTTTCTCAAGATGTTCAAGTTCATGAGCTGCACTATATGCAGGTGTACCTTTTAGGCGTATGTGTTTTTTCTTCATTTCCCTTATTCTTATTGTCCTAAGAGCTGGGTTAACCTCTGCAAATATTACCTTTTTTGCCTTGAGGTTTATACAGTAGGGTCTTTCAACCAAGTCTCTTTCTTCTTTGGTTCCGCATTTTTCAAGCCTGTAGATAACTCCTTCTTTCTCCAGGATTTCAGGCTCGATAAACAGGTATATTTTTTCTACAGTATAGCCGGTCTTGCTTTCCTCATTATAGTATGTGATTACATCCTTTACCGCAATGCTTTTTGCTTCTTCAGAAGCATAGCTCCAGGAACCACCAGATTTTAACGAAAGCAGAAAAGGAAGAAAGAATTCTTCCTGAATCCCAAAACTGGAAATTATATTTTTCTCCTGGGCTGAAAACTTAAAAATCGCTTGAATTTCCTCAGCATCCAATCCGTTTCCCCCTTTTCAGGGATTTTAATATCAAGTTTATTTATTCTTTTCTTTCTTGTACCACTAATCAACAATGCCAAAACTATCCACGAGATGTAGGATATCAAAGCATCAAGTTTCTTAATGATATTTGTGGCAATCAGCAGACCTAATACAAATTTCTGTTTCTTTATCATTCTATTTCACCTCTTGATTATTCTTCCCAAGAGGCAGGATCAGACAACCTAATAGTCGCAAAACAAACATAACCATCTCCCTAAAATAGGGTTTGAATCAACTCTGGAAGATCTATTTAGAATTTAAAAAACTATTTTTTAATTATCTATATATGAGTTTTCCGGCCAAAGTATCTAACAGGCAACGTAGATCAATCGATTCCACTTAAAAAAACTGAAATCCACAATGCTCCAAAAAAAATGGAAATAATAAGGTACTTAAATTCTCCCCTTGACGAAAAATACCCGGCTAAACCCCCAAGAATTGCCAAACTCACAGCATAGAGAAGAATAGTAAAAAATCGGCTGATACTGAAACCATTATTATAGATAAGATTTCCAAAAAATAAATTTCCAAAAAACAAACTAATGAAAATTGGGACCGTTCCAACTATAATTGTCCCTATCTTATCTTTTACAATCCACCCATAAATAATTGGAGTTACGGGAAAAATAAATATAGTAATAGTAGAAATAATATACTTAATATCCGCTTCATAATCACCAAATATTTTGAAGAATGGGCTTCCTATATTAACAATAATTACAGTGGCAAAAATAATGAACGAGATAATTAATGGTAAAATCAACCTTTTTTGAAAATTAATGATCTAGCCCCCTAAAAATAAAGATGGTGATAAAATCATCTTTTCCACTATACTATATTGGCTTGTTAATGCAGTAGTACTTTGATTCCCTTTTATATTATTTTGTTCTTCTTTTATGCTACTAATGTAAAAGAAACCTTTATTGGTGAAAGTTACGTTTGATCCGGTCTTTTAGCTTATATGTCTTTAAACTTAATTTATTTTTAGCTGAAAAAGTTTCATTCGTTAGTATTGGAATTTTATCTTTGTTTGCTTTACAATAATTTGCAACCACGTCGTCTGTATCTAGATTATTTTTATTAGAATTTAGCGCATCTATTAGACCTTGCTCCAGTTGAGAAGGCTTATCACTTGTTTTTGTATTTTCTTGTGCAACTGCAGTCGGTACAAATGCCATGCTTACCAGCAACATTGCGGCAAGTAGTGCGCCAATTCCAAATTTTCTATTTGCAATCATTCTTTTACCTCGGGATTTTATTCTCGAGGTAAGAACAGACAAACCTTAAGTCCTCTTAAAGCTATCATTTCCTTGCCTCAGGGCATGTGAAGTTCAAATGTGCTCTGAAAGGTTTGTTTGAACTTCACATTCAAAAATCTCTTTTAAGCTTCCTCTATACATTTATTATGATGATGAATGATTCATCAGTCTGATTAACATTCATTAAGCCGATTCCCTTTTTCATCAAAAACAGTGAGGTTTTAGAGCTCTAACTGACGTCAAGAATTCAATCTCTTTTTAGCAAATAATCTGCAGCTTTTTTCTTCACTAAGCTATAAAATTAGCAAAAAAGATAGCAACGTACCTGCCCCAACAAAAGAAAAGAATATATTATGTTAATACAATTTAATATGAAAGTGAGGAATAAAATCTGTAGATGCGGCAACAAGAATGAATCATTTCGAAATTTATAAGAAGATGGATGACGACGTTCAGGCAAGATACAGGTCAAGACTTTTAACAGAGACACTTATATCATTAAACGAGGGCAGTAAAAGGCTTTCCCAGCTGCGTGAAATTACAGGAAGTACGCCTCAGGCAATAATTCCGAAGCTCAGGAAACTCGAAGCGGATCATCTGATAGAAACAAAAGGACGTGAATACTTCCTGAACTGAAAGATTATGAAAATTTCAAATTAATAGTCATGAATGAAGATATTAAGGCGGGACTTATTGTTATAGATAAACGCCTTTCTCTGAATCTATACAAAAAAGGCGGCGCCGAGTACGACATAAGCACAGGCTTGTTCAGTTCTGACTCGAAGGCCATTGAATGAGGAGAGAGGCTTTTCTGGTATTGTAAAGGGAAGGCAAATTTCACAAAAACGCAAATATAATTTGCAGAAATTCAGAATTCCTGGCATCCTGAATATTTGTGATTGGATCTGTTATAACCCAAAAAGCAAAAAAGGAATAAAACTCCTTTTAAAAATATTAGTTCAATCACTTTTTCAAGATTTGTAAAACTCAATACAGCGTCTATTTTTAAAGTATATAAAAAAGTGAGAACGTGAGATGAGTATTGATCAAAGGAAAAATTGGCACATCGGCCCTTGTTTAGTTAGATTTGAAAGTCATTTTTCTGCTGACAGCTTTCAATAACTGACTCCTATCCATCTGCTGAAGAACCGAAGACACCGCCCGCCTGGAAGGATACACCAGCTTGACCATCCGCATCCCGAAAGGAATACACTTTCTGAAAAGCGCGTCCCCCAAAATTATTTGATAAATCACTATTAGCTTTCCCACGAGTTCAAAAGATTATACGGTTATTTCTTTTATACAGATTTGAGAGTTAGAATCATTCGCTTCATCTATATCTATAATCACAGAATTCCAGGGATGTGGCAGTGTTCTGTAGGAATCTGTAATTTCGCCGTCTAAAAGAACTTTAAATTCATACTCTCCCTCTGCCCAATACGTATATTTTCCTTTAGACCATGGCATCGACCATCGAAGCAGTAGCCATATTGATTTTGGCTGAGCTATATGCTCTTCTGGAGTCAGTTCATACGTTTCTTTGAATATAGATTCATTATACGAATCAAATACTTCAACTGCTACTTCATGACTCTGGAGGTTATTATTATATACATAAAATAGAGGCGTTGGAGGTCCGACTAACAAATATGGGAAAACAATGAAATAATTCAACAAAACCAATATTAAAGCTCCTAAAAGAATGAATATTTTTCGATAGTTTTTAATATTTATACCTCCGTAAAAACTCAATATATCCTACTTTCGACAGGTAACTTGGTTTTTCCCTAGTATTTTTACTGATCGCGTTTATTAGAAAAAACTCATCATCTTCCACACTAAACATTATTGCAAAAATGGTTCGTTGCTTATATAGTGCATGATATTTGAGTCATATGTTAACCAGTTTAAAATATAATACAAATCTGCAGAATGTTTAAAAACGTTATATAAGTGAAAAATATTAAAAAAGAGGGATTTATCCCTCAGTGTTTAATTCCATATGCCATTATTTACAATGTTACTACATGAACTGCACCATATGTTTGTACCACCATAAGCCCATTGATAATTCATTATGCATTCAGCAGGATGTTCATACTTTAGGTAACCTCCTTCATCGGCATCAAAATTATGCGAGACTTCATGCTGAACTATACTGTCATGAGGCCAGTCAACACCATCTGCAGTGTCCGTACACACAGAATAAGGTCCGCCAAAGTTACCTCTACCATTATGATCCATATTATGTGTCCAGCCAATTACCATATCATTTGCCGCGTCTCTTATCCAATTAGTGTCGTCTTCTAAATCAACAAGAGCAGACTGAGTGCTATCAGCCGGACTAACATCACTTGCATCCCAGTAATTCCAATACCAGTAAACATTAGCTCCGATACCGAAATTTTCAAATCTATACAATGCATTGTGAGTATCCTGAGTAATAGCTTCTGTTGGCCTGTGTCGTGAATCTGTTGCTACAAAAACGTATTCGTTTATGATTCCACTCACAGCACGTGGATTCAAAGGTACTGATAAAAACGAAAATTCCCTCTCATGTATTGCATTATCATCTTCTGATATTATCTTATTCCTATCAACCAATCTACCTGCTTCTTCTTTGGGAAGAGCATAACCATTGACAATATCAATTTTAGGATTTGCCGGATCCACTCCATATTTTAGGATGTATTTTTCTCTGGCTCCATCTATTATGGCAAACATCTCTTCATGGCTTATTATCAGATCATAATCTTCTCCTTCTTTAAAACCTTCTGGAGGTTTGCCATTCTCACTTGCTATTACTCTTAAGTTACTGTCCAAAATCGTCCCTTCTAAGTAGTAAGGCAGTTCATTATTCGCAAAGTCCAAATCATTTTCAGTTATATTGTATTTAGTATAGAGATCTTTTAGTTCGGCTTCGGTATAGCTTATGCTATTCTCTGTTATAACTTTATTAGAATTTTCATTAACATGCCCACTTACTGCCGGCACAAACACCATGCCTACCAGCAACATTGCCGCAAATAGTGCGCCAATTCCAATTTTTCTGTTTGCAATCATTCTTTTACCTCGTGATTTTATTCCCGAGGCAAGAACAGACAAAACTTAAAATACTCTTAAAGCTATCATTTCCTTGCCTCAGGGCATGTGAAGTTCAAATATGCTCTGGAAGGTTTGTTTGAACTTCACATTCAAAAATCTCTAATGATCTTCTCCTATACATTTATTACGTCAATGAATTTTTCATCAGCTTGATTAACATTCATTAAACAGTATCCTTTTTTCACCAAAAATAACGAAACTTCAGAGCTCTAACTGACGTCAAGAATTCAATCTCTTTTTAGCAAATAATCTGCAGCTTTTTTCTTCGCTAAATCATAAAATTAACAAAAAAGGTAGCAACATACATGCCCCAACAAAAGAAAAGAATATATGTTGTTAAAAGAATTTGATAAGAAACTGAAGGAAAATCTGTAGTTGCGGCGACAGGAAATGAACGGTTTCGAAATTTATAAGAATAAGGAAGATAACGTTCAGGCAATATACAGGTCAAGACTTTTAACAGAGACACTTATATCATTAAACGAGGGCAGTAAAAGGCTTTCCCAGCTGCGTGAAATTAAATAATAAAAGGAAGGAAGATTTCACAAAAATGCAAGTATGATTTGTAGAAATCCGAATAAAATGATGGAGCGAATAATTTCATTGCAACCCTTTTATTCCAACAGAGTCCTAGGATTAATAAAGCCGCTTCTTAACATATGATCGGCAAGCACAAGGGCAACCATAGCTTCGGCAACCGGCACCATGCGCGGGGGAATTATGGGATCATGCCGACCTCTGATTGCGATTTCAGTATTTTTTCGGGTTGTTAAGTCAACGGTTTGCTGAAGTTTGCTTATGGAAGGAGTTGGTTTTACTGCTGCCCTGCAAACGATGTCCAAGCCTGTTGAAATTCCTCCGAGGATCCCGCCTGCGTTGTTGCTTGGACAGGTGATTTTTTCTCCCTCCATGCGGAAGGAATCATTCATTTCACTTCCGCGCAGGCGGGCAGCTTCAAATCCGACTCCGATTTCAAAGCCTTTGACTGCAGGAATACTCATAAGAGCTTTTGCAAGATCTGCATCAAGCCGATCAAACACAGGTTCTCCGAGACCAACAGGCACACCTTTCACGATAAGCTCAACAATACCTCCGACGCTGTCTCCTTCCTGCCGTAGGGCAGCAACTTTCTCAAGCATTTTTACAGCAGCTTCTAGATCGGCACAGCGTACAGGAGTTTTTTCTACATTTTCCAGAATTTCTTCAAAAGAAAGAGGTTTTGCCCGGATGGCTCCAAGTTCAAGCACATGCCCGGCAATTCGGATTCCGAATCGAGAAAGTAGGAGTTTTGCAAGAGCTCCGCCTGCAACCCTGCCTATTGTTTCCCGAGCTGAAGACCTGCCTCCCCCACGATGGTCCCGAATCCCATAACGGGCCATATAGGTAAAATCGGCGTGCCCGGGGCGGGGAGTATCTTTAAGAGCATCATAAGCCGAAGACCTTGCATCTGAATTCCAGACAAGCATAGAAACAGGAGTGCCAGTACTCATTCCTTCAAAAATCCCTGAGAGAATTTCCACCCTGTCAGCCTCGCGCCGCGGAGTTGAAACCTCACTCTGCCCTGGGCGCCTCCTATCCAGTTCTTTCTGGATATCAGCTTCGGAAAAAGGAAGCCCTGCAGGTAATCCATCTACCACAACGCCTACAGCCCTGCCATGGGATTCGCCCCAGGTAGTAATTCGAAACATCTGCCCGAAAATGTTTCCAGCCATATATCATTAACTAGTTTTTTTGCTATTTGATCCTTGGGGTCGCTGGAAAGAGGGTTCGAGATGTACAACCACATCAGAAACGTCTTTATATTCGCCTTTAAGCTTTTTGCTAACCCTGTGAGCAATAAGGTGTGCTTCATCAAGTGACATATCCGACTGAACAAGTAGGTGCATGTCGACCTTGATATCTCCCATACTTCCTCGAGTCCGGATTTTGTGGCAGCCCTTTACTCCTTCAACTCCCATAACAAAGTCACAAATCTCTTTCTCTTCGATCATGGACATATCCAGAAGTGCCCTTGAGCCTTCTTTAATAATTCTGTATCCTGCCTTGAAAATCAAAAGCGAAATCACTACGGATATTAAAGGGTCCATGAGAGGGAAACCGAGCTTTACGGCAGCCAGACTTACTAAGACCGAAAGGGAAACATAAATGTCACTTTTTGTGTGCATGGAATCGGCTATAAGCACCTGGCTTCTGAGGAGTTGACCCTGTTTGTATTCATATCGTGTTACCAAATAATTAATACACATTGTTCCGAAGATTACAAGAAAACTTATAGCTGTGACTTCTGGCTCGCTGGGAGAAAGGAAACGATTGAGAGCGTTCCGAAAAATCTCAACGCCTACAAAGATGAGAAGTAAAGCAATAAAAATAGAGGCTACAGTCTCATACTTCCGGTGACCGTAAGGATGATCAATGTCAGGCGGACGGTCTCCAATAAAACTTCCAGCCAGTCCTATAATGTTGGAAATTCCATCAAAAAGAGAGTGATAGCCGTCCGCAATCATGCTTAACGTGCTGGTTAGAGTTCCGTAAATGATTTTTGCAAATGCGACTGCAAGGTTTAGAAGTAGCACATAGATAAGAACCTGCTGGACTTTTTTGAATTTTTGCAACATAAGTCTACCTCTTACAACAAACTTTACGAAACCAAAAGTAAGCGACGGATAAAAAAGAATTGATACAATTAAAAAGCTGTTAAGAAACTCAATGATATACTGACTTTTCTTTATATAAAAATCTGCGTCTTGAAAAAATAGACAAAAATCAAGGAAAAAAAACGAAATAGAAATAAAAAAAGAACATTACAAAAATGAAAACGAATAAAAAGATTAAATAGATAAGCTGAGATAGAATTCTTATTCTGAGCCTATCCATGTCATATAGGCTTCTACTATTTCCCCCCCTTCCAGAAATACAAGCCCATGTTCTTCACCGTACTTTTTTGCATCTTCCTTGGATAGTGCCTTTCCATTGTAATCATCAAGCATCTCACAGACTACCATTGCAGGGGTAACGCCTGCCATACGGGCAAGGGCAACTGAAAGCTCGGTCTGTCCTTTGCGCTCATCGAGAAGCCCGTCTGCAGCCCTTAATAGTGCAACGTGCCCAGGAGTTCTGAATTCGTCTCCAAAATAAATTGTATCCCCTGACAACATTTTTTCCGTAATTTCCCCTATTTTTCGGATAGTCAGAGCTCTTTCGATATCAGGAATGCCAGTTCTAGTCTCTCTGTGATTGACCCAGAGAGAAAAGGATGAATGAGAATCATATTTAAGGTCGCCCTCCTTTTCTACAATTTTCCCCAGCATGTCACCGTTTATACTGGTTTCCCGTACAAGCTCGGCCATAAAAGGCAGCCTGAGCTGTTTTGAAGCCACTGGGTCCACTGCAACACAGATAAGGCCGCCTGCATCTTTTCGCATCCATTTTACATCCCTGAAAGTGACCGCCTTTGCAGGGATTACGAGATCAGTTTCCCCTTCTCTAGAGTCTGAGTCATAGATCTGGATCATTTTTCCGGCCTGCAAGGCTTCCAGTGCTAGGTTTATATTCTCATTTCTATATGTAAGACAATTGTAAATCGTACTTCCGCTCATATTTGGCTCTCCGTACCCTGTTTTTTTACCTTAATCACAACCCTGTTTCCGTCGTCCAATTCCAGGGCATCCCTTAGCTTTACAGGTGCAATAATCTCAATCAAATCCGGAGGGTAATGTGTTCTTTCAGGGGCTACTATGAAAGCCTCCATACCGTCGACAACTACCGGATAACATTTCCCGCCTCCGAATGTGCGTTCTCCGTCATTAAAGCCCTCTATCCGAACAGCAGGAATTTCGCTTAAAAGGTTTCGAAGAATTGAACTGTTTTTCGAAAGTTGAACATTCAGAGTTCCAGGAAAAGGTATGAAGTGCAATTTTTCTTCAAATTGTTTCCTGTATCCTGGTATATTGATATAGTACTGGCCTTCGCCAAGACCCTTAAGCACCTTCCCTTCAAGCTCTAAAATCTCGGACTCTGGAGAAAAGATCCTGCTGTAATCGAGGTATTCACTCCTAAGAATTTCAATCCCTTTTTCTGTCATTTTTATCAACTGACCACCTGGGACGATCTTCCTTTCGATCAGCCCCTTCTCTTCCAGCCGTTTCAATTTTCTTGCTACAGTTTTGGAGCTTACCCCAATATGCTTTTGAAACTCGCTCGATGAGACCTTAATTGTTTTATTTACTGCCCCTATAAGTGCAAGTTTTTTTAAGTGTTCAATATCAGGCAATGTTGGCCCCCATCTTAATTTTGAGACGCGTCTCAATAATGAGATATAAAATATGCATTTCGTTATAATAAAACTTTTGATAGCAAGCCCTGTGCGGCATATCTTCAAGATAAATGTTACCGGAGAAGTTAAGTATTTAGTATCTTGAATCCATCTATTGATTAGATCATGACAAAAGAAATCGAAGTTGAGTGCCCTTCATGTTCCCCGAAAGAAGAGGTAGGGCATGAGGTTCTGAAAGAGGGACAAAGCCCACTTGTCCGCTGTCTAGAATGTGGACAGGTGCATGCAACGAGAATAAAAGCCCCTAAATCCGCCAGTTTGAAAGTAATAGTCAGCAAGATGGACGTTTCAAACACTTACAAAACTGAACTGGATTCCGAGACCGTCCTTCAGGTCGATGACGAGATGGTTGTAGACGACGAAGAAAAAGGAGTGATACCTATCCTGATTACTGCCCTTGATGCAGGAGGAAAAAGGGTTCAGATTGCCAGGGCAGAAAATATCGAGACAATCTGGGGTAGAGCCATTGATGAGATAACTGTAAAATTTTCTGCACAGGCAGGAACTGATAAAACTGAAGTTATAGAAAAACGCGTTCCTGGCGATTATGAATTTGTCGTTGGAAACGAAGAAAAAGCGGGGAACAAGCGCCTTCTCATTACGAAAATTAAGATCAGGGATGGGGTGTTCCGATCTAGAAAAGGCGATGTTGTGCTTGCAAAATACGTAAAAAGGATTTTTGCGAGAAAAAAAGGGGAAGGTTCAGGTCAGCGTGATTTCCGAAGAGGGCCATGGTGAAGATAAGAGAAGAAAAGAAAAAGAAGAGGAAGAAGAATTCGAAGCAATGCGCAGGCGCCTTGTAAACAATCTTGGGACTTACCTGCTGCTGGATGAAAAAGTTCGCGAGGCTATGCTCCGTGTTCCAAGGCATAAGTTTGTCCCGGAATATGAGAAAAAAGCAGCTTATATAGATAGACCCCTTGATATCGGACACGGGCAAACAATATCTGCTCCACATATGGTTGCGATTATGTGTGAGCTTCTGGAACTTTCGGAAGGGCATAAAGTCCTGGAAATAGGAGCAGGTTCAGGATATAATGCTGCAGTAATGGGGGAGCTCGTTGGAAAAAAAGGGCATGTATATACGGTTGAACGTATAGAGGCCCTTGCAAATTTTGCACGAGATAATCTGAGAAAAACAGAATATAAAAATGTTACAGTACTGCTTGAAGATGGATCAATGGGTTATTCTTATTTCGCTCCCTATGACAGGATAACTGTAACATGTGCAGCTCCTTATATTCCTGAACCTTTGCTTGAACAATTGAAGCGTGGAGGTATAATGGTTATTCCTATTGGGAGCGACTGCTACTCTCAAGAACTCTATAAAATCAAAAAGGACAGCAAAGGCAATATACATAAAAAAAGAAAAGGTGGAGTTTCCTTCGTACCTTTAATTGGCAAACACGGCTTCCGGAAAAGTCTGGAATGCTAAAAGATCTAGTAAGAAGAAAGATAAAACCAAAACAATATGTATCTTTTTAAATAAATTTAGAAATTTAAATAATCTATTAATAAGTGTGAAATCATCTACTGAGTATGGACATAGACACTTATGAGGACTTTGAAGAAATTCGAGTCAAAGATGTCTATCTAGTCGATGTTTTTACAGACCCAACTCCAGTGGTGCTTCTCGAAGGTACGCAAGGGAATATGCTTCCCATATATATAGGGCATCTTGAAGCCTTGTCAATAGGAAATGTTCTTAAAAACATATCTTCGCCAAGACCAATGGCCCATGACCTTATTGTCAATATTTTCGACAGGCTGGAAGTAAAGATCGAAGGTATATTAATTGATGAAAGGGTGGACAAAATCTATTACGCCCGGCTCCTGATAAGAAAGGGCAACGACATTATGCAGTTTGATGCAAGACCAAGTGACTGTATTGCCCTTGCCCTGCGTGTTGGAGCCCCAATAAGAATTAGAAAAAATGTGCTTGAAGGCTCCGAAATCGAGATGTCAAGGCTTGAAGGTGCTCGTGTGATAAACATTTTCGGTTAGAGCTGATATAGCCGCAGAATTATCTTCTGGGCTGAAAAATCCTTAACTTATCTTACTTAACCTTGTCTTTTTACTTTCTTGTCTTTTTACTTGACCCTATCCTTTTAATCTTTCCCATTTTTTCGGCCTGTAAGAAACTTCTTAGATTTTATTTAATAGTCTGCAACGTATCCTTTCCACTTAGGAGATTAAATACATAAGTGTTCTTTATATAGATTTTTTAGAAATTACTATACGTCGACTGCCATTGGCTCAATTTCAATAAGCTTTTAATAACAGTTAAATTTATTATCCCATAGATGCTCACCAAAAGAATAATACCATGCCTTGATGTTACCCTTGACAGAGCAGGCGGCTGTGTTGTTAAGGGTGTTGAATTCGTTGACCTGAAAGAAGCTGGAGACCCTGTGGAACTCGCCAAGCGCTACAATGAAGAAGGTGCAGACGAACTTGTTTTCCTGGATATTACAGCTTCGGCCCATGGTAGGGAAACCATGGTCGATGTGATTGAAAGGACTGCAGATGAGGTTTTCATTCCTCTGACAATTGGCGGTGGAATAAACTCCATAGACGTGATTCGCCAGATTCTCCGAGCTGGCGCAGATAAAGTCTCAATTAACACCGCTGCAATCAAGAACCCTGATTTCATCAAAGAAGCCTCAGATATATTCGGAGCCCAGTGTATTGTCACTGCGATTGACTGCAGGCGAAATACCGACATAAAAAACAATCCCGACAAAACCATCTTGGAACTCGAAGATGGAACTCCTGCCTGGTATGAGGTGGTAATCTATGGAGGCAGGGAAACTACAGGAATCGATGCTGTTCAATGGGCAAAAAAAGTAGAAGGGCTGGGATCTGGAGAAATCCTGCTCACAAGTATGGACAGAGACGGAACCTGTGCCGGTTATGACCTGCCTATTACTAGAAAACTCTCAGAAGAGCTCGATGTCCCGGTTATAGCCTCAGGTGGGGTTGGAAACCCTCAGCATATCTATGAAGGCTTCTCTATCGGAAAAGCCGACGCTGCTCTTGCAGCAAGCATTTTTCACTTCAGGGAATACTCGATCAGGGAAGTTAAAGAATACCTTAGAGAGCGAGAAATTCCTGTAAGGCTTTAACGCAGGAAAATGAAGGAAAAAGCCAGGAGTGGGAAAATGGAGATCTCAGAATTTCAGAGACTGATGTACGAACTCTATGCGCATAATGATAGGAAAAGAGGAGGTAAGTCTACCATGCTCTGGCTGGTTGAGGAAATTGGTGAACTTGCCGAAGCCATACGCAGGGAAGAGCCAGAAAATATAAAGGAAGAACTTGCAGATTGTTTTGCCTGGATAGGGGCACTTGCCAACCTCTATGAAGTGAGCCTCGAAGAAGCCTTCCTTAAAAAGTATCCTGGCATATGCCCTACTTGCAAACAGAAACCCTGTATCTGTACGGATTGAACGCGAAAATCTATTGCTTTATTCGAGGGGCCTGACATTTAGAATTCATTATCTAGATCTGTGTTTTCCCTGAGCTTTCATCCTTATCAAAATATTTACATATGCACTCCCATATATTTTGAGATACTTTTTTATTTATTAGAGTCAATTTCTATGTAGAATTCTAATTTGGATTCTTAATTTATCGGGGGAATACATATATCAGAAGCCGAAACTATGGAATTTCTTGAAGGTTTGCAGTTAAAGATCCTTAATAACACTGGCGACGACCTTGTACTTCAAGCTCAAAAAATTGAGAAAGGCAAATATAAAAAAGGTCACCAGGCTCCAGCTAAAATCGAATCTTATGAAGAAAAAGGCTTTGAGCTAGTTGCATGCGAAGGGAGCTGCGAAGGTGGAGCAGATATTGAGGGTTGGGTAAAATACGGGATAGGATGTACAGAGGGGTACTGCAAGATACATTTCAGATACGTTGGAAAAACAGATAAACTAGGCTACTCCTGTGAATGCCACATGCATGATGGAAAGATGCTCTGCGAAGCTTCAAGAGATGAGATAGCCGGGAGGACCGTGAGCTGGATAATAGGGCCAAAGGTATAAACCCAAAAGAAATACTATTTGACTTGCCCGATAACACTTTTAATTCATAGCTTCTTTTTTATTTTGGCTATGCTACAATCCCTGGTTGTAATTTAATATTTTCTAGCAGAGCAAACAAAAACGTTCTGCTAGTTTACCCAACAACGCCCGGTAATCTATTAGTCGTCAGTAGAACAGATTATATAAAATTTTTCAAATAGCTTTCGAAGTCTGTAGAAAAATAGACCGGATTAGATGTCTCATTTTTAGTTTTTCCTTCAATAACTGCTTTTGTCATAAGTGCAAGATTTTTTGCCCCATCTTTTGAGAACCCTGCCTGTATCAGTGTACTTTCCCATTCATCAGGTAAAACTTGCTGTAAAGCAACACTTCTGTTTAATACCTCTTCAAATATTTTTGCTATATCTAAAGAAGTATAGGCTTTGGGTCCAGTAATCTCATATGTTCTTCCTTTTGGAATTTTACAGATCATTACATCCGATAAAAATTTTGCAACGTCTGGTGGAGCAATCATAGGCAACTCCATTTCAGGTGGGAAAAAAGTTGGCAGGATTCCGTGTTCCTTAACCAATTCTAAATATCCAAGCCAATTACTAAAATAATAAGAAGGTCGGACAAAAACCTGTTCGATTTCAAGGTCAGAAAATGCGTGTTCCAGCATATAAGATGCCATCAGATTACCTGTTCCAGATTCGTACTGTGCTCCCATCGAAGACAGACCAACAATCTTGGTAACACTGGATGATAAAATAGCCTCTCTATAATTACCTATGATTATCTGAATTTCATTTATAAAATTCTCAGACTCAGGGTTTTCAGGTGTTAATAGAAAAACTGAACTTCCCTCTTGAAAGGCTTTTTTTAAGGCTTCTACATCAAAATAATCTGCAATACTAACCTCAACACCCTTAGTTTTTAATTCTTGTGCTTTAAAACTATCTCTAACAACAGCTCTTATAGGTTGACCTTTATTTAATAGATTATCCACAAGCATTGAGCCTATCTGTCCTGTTGCCCCTAATATTATATTCATTTTGTAACTCCAGCCATATAATTAGTTTGCAGTTAAATTTAGTCTTATTAATCCAGTAATTGAACTATTTGTTAGATAAGTTCTTACATTTGAGATTTATTAACAACGAAATTTCCTACTTTTAAAAAATGTTTGTTTGTCACCCATCGAATCACTTTCTATCCTGTTTGTTTATTCATTTTACCTCAAGCCTCATAGTTATATTTATTGATAAAGAGGCGTTCTAAAATATAACGCCACAGAATATAAAATTAAGGAAAGCGGAGTGAAAATATTCATCTCAAGGTCGTTGACCAGTGATGATAAAGCTCATCATAAAAACTGTAAAACCCTGAAGAATTGACCTTTGAGACTTACTCTTATGCAAGGGAACAATTACTTTTTTGAAACATTTTTAAATTCCCAATAGCCAATAATACTTGCTTCCTGCTTGAGTTGAATTTTGAAATTACTTCCTCTTATGATTTCAGTTTCAGGTTTCCAGGAAAGAGAGAGGATGCCAAAGTTTAATTAAGTGCAGGCTCTCTAATTTCTTCGATGAAGCCTGAAAAACCGGAACTGCTTGCCCCGGCAGGCGGTATGGAAGCTTTTGTTGCAGCCGTAGAAAATGGGGCGGATGCTGTGTACCTCGGAGCCCGGGCTTTCAGTGCTCGGGGGTATGCCTCAAACTTTTCAGAGGAAGAGCTTGAAGAAGTCATCGATTATGCTCATCTAAGAGGTGTGAAAGTATACGTAACCGTAAATACACTACTTAAGGAAGAAGAAGTAGAAAACGCCCTTAAGTTGCTTTCCTGGCTGAGACAAATAGGAACTGATGCAATCATAATTCAGGATCTCGGGCTTATCTCCCTTGCAAGAAAATACCTGCCTGATCTTCCGCTGCATGCGAGCACACAGATGACTTTGCATAATAGCGAAGGGGTCGAATTTGCAAAAAAACTGGGGATAGAGAGGGTCGTGCTCTCAAGGGAGTGCTCGCTTGAAGAGATTAAACAAATGAGAGAGAAAACCGGGACTGAAATCGAGGTTTTCATACATGGGGCTCTCTGCATTTCTTATTCCGGCCAGTGTCTCCTGAGTAGCCTTATAGGGGGACGAAGCGGAAATCGAGGGTTCTGTGCCCAGCCGTGCCGCAAAAAATACAGGCTATACTGCGAAGGAAAATCTATCAAAACAACCGGAAGCTATCTCTTAAGCCCAAAAGACCTTAATACGACCTCAGGTCTGGGAGCTCTTATAAAAGCCGGGATTGAATCTTTTAAAATCGAAGGAAGAATGAAAAGGCCGGAGTATGTTGCAGGAGTTGTCAGGATTTATCGCCGCCTGATTGATAGGTATCTTGAGAACCCTGAAGGGTATTCTGTTTCCGAAGAAGAGCAGGAAGCCTTAACCCAGCTTTTTAACAGAGGTTTTACTCAGGGGTACTTTTTTGAAAATCCACGCTTGGAGCTTATGAGCAGGGAAAGTCCTCAAAACCGTGGAATCCCAGCAGGTACAATTATAGGGTATGACTCACACTCAAAACGTATCCGCGTAAGACTTTCACTGGCTCTTAGCGCGGGAGCTGGGATAATGGTTGAAAGTGCAGAACTCAGTCCCGAAGATAAAGGAAAAATCATATCCTCAATGTATACCAGAAAGGGCCAGATATACAGTGCACAAACAGGAGATATAATAGAGATTCCTTTTGATTCAAAGGTCCAATCAGGAAGCACGGTGTACAGAACATATGACAAAAAGCTTATGGATTCCCTGAGAAAAGAAAGCGAATCCGGGGATTTAAGACCTAAGATCCCTGTATTTATCACGGCAACTATTACATTGGGAAAACCTATCAAGTTTGAGATAAAAGACAGGGATTCAAACGCAGTAACAATTGAATCCGAGTATATAGTCGAGAAGGCAAAAAAGCAACCAACTTCGAAGGCCCAAATCGAAAAACAACTTTCAAAACTTGGAAACACTCTTTTTGAAGCAGCTGAACTTCATGTCTCCATGGAAAAGGATGTTTTTATTCCTGTGGGGCAGTTGAACGAACTAAGGACAAAAGCAATAGAACAGCTTGAAAACCTGCGGATCTCCAGATGGAAGCGAAAACCTCTTGAGAATCTGCAATTCTTCGAATCCGGAGAAAGAATAGGACAAAAGACAGAAGAAAAGACAGGAAAGAAAGCAGAAGAAACCATTCAAGAAAATACTCCGATGCGTCCCCTACTCTCAGTTTCTGTTTATTCCCTTGAAGAACTTGAAGAGGCGCTTGAAGGTGGAGCCGATAGAATCTATTTCGGCGAAGGGCTTTTTAGAAGGCCGGAAATCGCAGGGCAAAAAGAGAGCTCGGTAAAAAGGCTTGAAGCCGTTTTTGAGATGGCTGTCGCGGAAACGCAAAAAGTAGGCAAGAAAATTTATTTTAGTACCCCAAAGGTCGTGAAAGATTCCGAAATGAAGTCCGTGGAAAAAACTTTTTCTCGGGTAAAGGAACTTGGAGCTGACGGCGCCCTTGTTTCAAACCTGGGAACCCTTGGTCTCGCAAAAGCCGAGAATATTCCATTTATTGCGGACAGTCCTCTGAATATCTTTAACAGCCACACTTCTGCTCTTCTTTTGCATGAAGGAGCTCAGATGGTTGTAATTTCTCCGGAACTAACCCTTGAGGAATTAAAAAGCGTTGCATCATACGGGCCTGCAGAATGTATCGTCCATGGAAGGCTTGAACTTATGGAATCCGAACATTGCCTTACAGGCGGGCTGCTCGGAGATAGTAAAGGGCAATGTAGTGCCCCGTGCAGATCAGGAAAGTTTACACTGGTAGACGAGAAAAACTACGAGTTCCCCCTGCTCATGGACTATGAATGCAGGATGCATATCCTTAACTCAAGGTCGCTTTGCATGCTTGAATACGTTCCTGAAATCCTTGAAAGTGGGATTTCAAGTCTCAGGGTTGAAACTCTGGGAATGGAAAGTCCAGATGAGATAAGAAGAGTAACCCAGGCCTATAGGAATGCTATTGATGCTTATTTTGAGAGAAAAAAGGAACATGAAAGCTGTGAAAAATTTGGAAAGGGCTTTACTACAGGACATTATTTCAGGGGTGTACAGTAAAAGCCAGGGCTGCGGAAAAACCGATTAAAAGGTGAAGGGACATGGAAAATATAGAGAAAATGATGGATCTGGAAAAGCGAAGCCCCAAAATTTTTCTGTCTGGCTCGATTCGTGGAGGAAGGCAGCTGCTTGAGACGTACAGGTTTATGTTTGATACCCTGGAAGAAGCAGGGGCTGAAGTGCTCAGCTGGCACGTCGCCGATCCTGAACTGGAAAAAGTAGAAATAAGAATGACAGAAGAAGAGATTTATGCCAGGGACCTGGATTTGCTTGTAAAAAGCGAAGCCCTGATTGCAGAAGTGACGGTGCCCTCGACAGGAGTGGGTTATGAGATTTGCAGGGCGCTTGTCCAAGGAATTCCAGTACTCTGCCTTTACAGCCCAAATGCAACCGTTTCGGCAATGTTATTGGGAAATTCGAGCCCTTTACTTGAAGCAAAGGCTTACTCTGATAAAACCTCACTAAAAAAATATCTCACGGAGTTTATTCAGATGCTCTAAGGAAAAAACCTGGGAGTGTAATAAGAGCTTTAAGATCTATAAGGTTTTGTTACCCTTATTTTTGAAAGAAAAGTCCTCAGGAGTCCTGACCAGGCCTTAAGTACAGCATTTACACACCATAACTTTATTGAAACATTCCTATATTATAACACTCAGTGATAATTATAAATAAGTTGAGATCCTAATTATAACTTATGGTAGTTGAAATCATAGAGATTTTAGTACTGGTTCTGGCAATTGCATTGGCTTTCGTTCTATATAAAGCCCTAAAGACTGCAACCAGCCTTGCAATAAATGCAGTACTTGGGGTCTTAGTCCTGCTCGCGGCTAAAGTTTTTTTTGGACTTAAAATCGCGATCACCTGGGTGGCAATTCTTGTCTGTGCAATAGGAGGCATCTTAGGAGCGCTTGTTATAATTGCACTGAATTATCTGAAAATAGCCTTTGTGTGACAGTAAACAGGTAAGGTAATCATTGAATTTAAGGTTTACAAAGAAAATAACCTCAAGGCTTTCGGAAAATTCCTCTTAACAAATGTCTTCTATAAGTTTTTCCCCTGAAAGTTTTTTCTTTTATTACATCTTCTAGCCTGATAACATCAAATTCCTTAAAAAGTACCTTAACCTCTTTTTTCGTAAAATAATGGTAAATTATTCCATTTTGTCGGGCAAAAGTCCTTTCTTCAAAAGGGATTGAAGCTTCTCCCCCACAGCGCATATCTTCACAGCCGAAAGCCTCAAAAAAGATTAAACCGCCGTCCTGAAGTATATAAAAGAATTCTTTGACAGCAGATTCCCTTTCTTCTTTGAAGAGGTGTTGAAGTACCCCATAACAGAGAATTCCGTCGAAAACACAGGGCTTGAAGGGAAGATCCAGAATACTTGCCCCAAGGTGTTCGGCAAACCTGTTACTTCTTGCAAGTTGAGTTCTGGAACCGTTAAGGGCAGTCAAAGAAATATCAATTCCAATTGCATCATAATATCTTGCAAGTTCCCCAAGGTATCTGCCATTTCCTGAGCCTGCATCAAGAATCTTAGCTCCGGGCAGAAGTTGAGCCTGGATATCCCTTACAGGCGCAGGCCCTCCCCATTTCATGTGGGCATATTCCCTGTCCCAGACAAGAAAATGATCCTTCATAGAACCTGCCTGCGAAACTGTAAGGTTATGAATATCCGGTTTATCCATGTTACGATTTATCATGTTTATGCGTGTTTTTCAGGGCTATAAGCTGAAGCTTCTTCAAATCTTTCTACTAGGAATTCCTTATCAAACGAAGATAAGAACCACCCGGCTTTGGGACCTGAGCTCTGCCCGAGGAGTGAAATATAGATTGCTTTGAAAAGCTCTTTAGGGTCCACCTGCGGAGCCGAAGTGCTCAGCTTTTCTGCAATCTGCCTGTTCAGTTCCGAGCCTTCGTCTTTTGCAGAATAGACTAACATGTGGTATTCTTCTCCACTGATTTTTCCTTTAGCTTCAATAAGAGCTGCAAAAGCTGAAAGAAAGGCTCTCTGAAGCTCGGATAGGGTTGCAGCTTGCACAGGCACCTTCTCTTTTACGCTAAATTTAGCAAATGGGGGAGCATAGAGCTCAAGCCATTTAGAGACGTTATCTGCAAGTTCCTTTATACACTTATTATCTTCAATTGAAAAGCCTGAGCGCTTTACGATTTTCAGGATCTGGTCAAAATCTCCCCTTGCGACCTGATAGATAGTTACCATCTGCTTGAAAGGAACTTCAGACTGGCAAATGCCTGTTGCCCTGGAAAGCTCATAAACCCTCTTTTGAAAATCCCCTAGCGAAGGATCATTCTCCCTGAACTGTGCCCTGAGCCGCTCATATTCGTCTACAAGGTTGAGAAGTGGCTGTCTTGGGTCGAATTGAATATGCTTTTCAGGTTTTGTGCGGATAATCAGGTAGCGAAGAACCTCAGGAGGCACAACCTCAAGCATGTCTGAAATCGAGATAACAACCCCTGTAGAAGAAGACATTGCCCCTTGCTTTCCAAGCATTATCCACTCATAGACAATGGGATATGGAGGTTCATGCCCGAAAATTTCTTTTACTATTCTTTTTCCGGTATCGTAAGAACCGCCTCTTGAAGCATGGTCTTTTCCAAAAGGTTCGATTGTCACCCCTAAAACCGCCCAGCGAGCAGGCCAGTCTACACGCCAGGTGAGCTTCCCCCCCCCCGCCATGGGTACGGTTCCGGAATGACCGCATGCACAGACATAGTCTACAGTCTCAGCCTCCAGATCAAAACCCGTGACCTTTGTCGTTGTAATTTTCCCGCACTGATTGCACCTGGGATTAAACGGATTCCAATCTGATGCTACGGTTTTTCCTGAAACCTCTTCGAGAATTTTCGCGATGGCGTCTCTTTTAACAAGGGAGGTCTTTATTGCTTCTGTATATTTTCCTGTCCTGTACATTTGATCTGCTCTGTAAACCTGAGGATTAATGCCCAGGCAATTTAGAGCTTCCAGAAAAGGCTTCAGGAAATGCTCAGCATAATTTGCGCAATCTCCGCAGGGGCAGGGAATCTCGGATATAGGTTTCCCCACATGCTTGGCATAACTCTCAGGAAGGAAAGGGTAAACCTTGCGCAAGGGATCATAGTTATCAGCTATATAGATAAAGTCGGCATCTGCTCCTTTATCAATCAAAGCTCTATAAGCAGCATCGGCAGTCACGACTTCTCTCATGTTACCTATATGGATGTGTCCTGACGGAGTGATGCCTGTGGCAACAAGATGTTTGCCAGTCTTTTTTAACACGTCTTCAGCTATGACATCTGCCCAGTGAATTGTATCAGCCATATCTCTCACCAGAATTACAAGCAAAAGCCTTTTTGAAAAAGACTTAAACGAAAAACGTTGAAAAAGCTTTGAATTCTCTACACAATTTATTTTATCGACCAAGCCTTTTTAAAAAGGTCTGAGTGAAAAACATTGAATCCCTGCATAATTATCGTAACAGCTAATAAACCTTGGGCTGCAGGGAAGGAACCTGAGCCTGTTTTAATTAAAGAAAAAGAAGTTACAAAAAGAAAAAAGAAAAAATAATGGAGGTTCAAAGGCAAATTAAGTCAGGAGTCTACAGAATTTCGGAGATTTAATATGGCACATTACAGAGCAAATCAAGTAAATTTGATTTACTAATAGGTAGAAGCACTTAATAGCATATAAATATTTCGAAGCTGGTTGGATGCAATGATAAAAAATGGAGATCTCAGAACAAGCTAACTGAAAACAATATAAATAGAATAAGTTTGAAAACTTATATAGTAATTCTCAGAGTTAACTGCTTGATTTTTCCCTTAACTGCTTGAATTTCCCTGAGACTTGTTAACCAGGCCACTCTTTTTCAACCTTTATTAAATTTTTCTTGTGTAAATTAACAAGTGTCAAACAGACAGACAAGATAACATTGAAGTTTTAAGCTGTTGCCATACTGAGTAAACAAGTGGAATTTAAATAGTAGAGTTATGAGAATAATATGAATAGTTGTGAGAAATTTTGTTATTAAATAAATCTTTGTTGAGGCTTGACAGGATAATCTCTACTTTTAATATCTATTGGTTTCTTATTTATATTTCGTTAGTGATTATATTTCTTCATGATAATCCCCTGATGATACAATTAGAACCACTCTTACCGGCATAAGTCGTCAGCACATAAAATGGAGATTGGGCTTGCCATTAATAAACTATTTAAAAAATTATAGATAATAATTTGGTAAAAAATATTTAAATGGTACATGTGTCGGAAGAGAGTGGATTAAAAACAATAGTCTAAATTGAAAACTGAATTGTCTAAATTGTATCCATTAAGTAAAATTGTGGGGTATAAATAATGGGAAAACAAATTTCAGACAGAATAAAAAAAACGCTGGCTATTTTACTGGCAGTTTGTTTTCTACTGTCAGTGGGAGTAGTGGCAATAAGCGCTAAAGAAACATCGAATGCAGGTGAAAAGAAGGCAGACACGGCCGGAAATAAATTGAAAGGATATTCTATTGATATCGAAAAAGCCACTCTGGAAAATAACAATTTCCGCAAGATACTCTACACTGCGAAACATAGCCAATTGGCACTTATGAGCCTCAAGCCTGGAGAAGAAATTGGAGTGGAGATACATAAGGATGGTGACCAGTTTTTCCGTATTGAGGAAGGGCAGGGAAAGTGCATAATTAATGGTAACGAGTATAAGATAGGTACAGGATCTGCGGTGATTGTACCTGCGGGCGCCCAGCATAATATAATCAACACTTCGAAAACGGGCTCTTTAAAACTCTATACAATCTATTCTCCACCGCGTCATAAAGATCAAATCGTGTTCGCCACAAAGAAAGAAGCTGAAGCCAGCACTGAGAAATTTGATGGAATGACTACGGAATAAGAACATAAGAAATAGGAATAACAGTTTATTTTTCATAAAACACTTTTGATTTATATATTTAAGTGGAAGGTAAGAATTTTTCCGAAAAGCATTCGTTCACAATCATCACAGATGCTGTTGAGTTTGTGTCCTAATGTTTCAATCCTTTTTTGAATGGCTGTAAAAAATAAAAACAACAACAGGGAAGTCGCTGTTCTATAAAGGAAGAGTCTCCAGACCCACAATCAGCCTGAATAAAATCTTTTTAGCCTGCTTTCGGCAGGCTCAGATTTCTTCAGGTCTGAAACTGTCAGGTCTGGATTTCTTCAGGTCTGTTCTTTTAGGGCTGCACTTATTTCTCCCTGCTATGAAATGAATTCAGCCTGTCAGCTGAATTCTTCTTACGCTATCTGTTTTCTGAAAAGGTTGCAGGAATTAATCTTTATATCGAGCAACTTTTCGATGTTCATTTTTGCAGCAATTCCTTTTGCAGCTCCAGGGACTGAGGTTATGACACCGATATCGAGCTCTTCACGAAGTTCACGCATAACGTATTCGTCTGAGAGATCCATGGTGTCAACTCCGAGTTTCTTTGCAACGTATTCCTTGGCTTCGCCTATGCGCATGTTCTTTGAGAACTGCATTCTTGCAACAAGATCGCCTGCAGCTCTGATACCTGTCATACCTGAAGCCATTATGTGGGAGATCGGCATACCCAGTGGGTCGCCGACCCCGATCTATATGCCGTCTACGCCTGCAATCTCGACCATTGCTTTGCTTGCCCTTGTAACAGCATCAATTGGAGGAGTCTCAAGCATTGGGATTCCGCCCACACCCATACCCATGTCAACATGACAGGGAATTGGAGAAGCTTTGACAGCTGCCTTCATGAAGGTAACTGCCCTGGCAAGGTTCCAGGCTGAGGTCTTGCTGGTGTTGGTATTGCACACTGGCCCGAAAACGCTTGCTCCTGCTTTTGCAATCAGAGGTGCCTGCTGGTGCGGCCAGAGTCCTGCAAGGGTAACACCGTCATACTGGAGGTTTCCATGCATACCGAGTACACATTCTCCTGCCATGCCTGCTTCAATGTACATATCAGGGAACTCTTTTCTAAGCGCTTCGATAGCATGGAGCGTACCATACATGTCAGCATCTCCTGCTGCGGCCGTTGTGTCGAAGTTGACACCATCTGCACCGGAGCCAAAGATCTTCTGCATAACCCATACAGTGTCTCTTGTCAGGTGTTCGGCTGCGTG
>DALS01000061.1 GCA_002499445.1 Methanosarcina sp. UBA293 | reverse complement strand
AAGATCACATACAATAGAAGGAATATAGTAGAGACAATAATCTCTGTCGTAAAAAGGAAATTTGGAGAAACATTACGAGCAAGAAAGCTTAGAAATCAAGTAAAGGAAGTAAAAGTTAAACTGATAGTCTATAACATAAACAAAAAATTAATAGAGATTATTTACATCAAATTAAGGATTTCTACAGAGCCAGATCTTCGGTTATTTAATGGTACTTTTGCCTTTCTCTTCAGGTAAGGTACGGAAAATCTCAGCAAAGTGCAAGGTACCTTAAAGAAATTTTGTCAGGTGGCAATAGTTAGAATTAACAAAAAAACCAATGGAGAGTCGATAGAGAACCAACAGAAAGTGAAGCTATACCTCAGTTCAATCAGTTCACTGCAGTTATTTTATTTTCAATTTCTATTATCTCGTCTTTACTAGCAATCCCTGAATTACATCTCCTGAGTACCAGACCAGAACCTCAAGGCGATCTGAACATCCGCAAAAGGCATTCTGTACAGAAACTTGAGTACCAAGATCGGGATTATCTAGATACCTCCAATCATCATTCACAAATAGCCATAAACTTCTTGCGCTGCCCGGAGGATAAGACATCAGTTCAAGCCAGAACCTGATTGCTAAGCCAGTTTCCACAGCTACTGGCTGTGGCTCTACTATTTTCTGATCTTCTGGGACATCTGGTGATTCTTTTGGTGAAGTTACAGATTCTGATGAGCTGTCTGTCATTATTTACTCCCCTTAGTTTAATTGCTGACGTGATTCATTCAGGTCTGACTTTACCAAATTAATATATCATGTAAACATATATTCACTAAAGAAATCATGTTTAGAAACTGAACTCCCGTAAGGTGTATATCTTACCGAACTTTTATGGCCTTTACGGTCGTTACTTCTTATTTTGAGATTGAGTATTTTTAGATAAAAATAGAAGTTTTAACCTGAAATAATCAGGTTACAAGGAGCTAGATTCTTAGATCCTTAGATTTTCAGGTTCTGCAAACTTCGCTCTTCCTGAGCCAGTCAATGTCAGACTGGTAAAGTAGCCTGAGGTCTTTAAGTCCTAGCTTCAGCATGGCAAGCCGGCTGACTCCCAATCCCCAGGCAAGGACAGGTTCTTTAATTCCTAAAGGTTCAGTAACTTCTTTTCTGAAAACGCCTGCTCCTCCAAGTTCAACCCAGCCCAGACCGTCCACATAAACCTCGGGTTCTACACTTGGTTCAGTGTACGGGAAATAGCCTGGGCGGAAGCGGACTTCCTCGAATCCTATTCTGTGGTAGAATTCCGCAAGTAATCCTAACAGGTCTGCAAAAGACATATCCTTGTCCATTACAACTCCTTCAAGCTGTTCGAACTCTGGGGTATGGGTAGGGTCAATTGTTTCCCTTCGGTAAGCCCTGTCAATGCAGAAAGCTTTTACAGGTGGTTTCGGATGGTCAGCCAGGTACTTGACAGTAACTGCTGTTGTATGGGTTCTCAGCACATTGCGTTCTGCAAGTTCTCTATCCCAGATTCCGCCCCAGCCGCAGGAGTCAATCTCTCCTCCGCGCTCATGCATTGCAGCAACATTTTCGAAGTATTCAGCCGGGAGCTGGCAGGTGCTGCCCAGGTGGAAAGTGTCCTGCATATCCCTTGCAGGGTGGTCCTGAGGCTGGAAGAGGGCATCGAAATTCCAGAAAGAACTCTGAATGATCCCACCTTTAATCTCGGTAAAGCCCATTTCCAGGAAGATCTGACGCATCTGCTCTATAAGACGCCTGTATGGATGGATCTTGGCTCCATAGAGGGATTTTGGAGTAATATCAAGACGGTAAGGCCTGAACTTTTTCTCTTTCCAGCTCCCGCTCTTCAGTAAATCGGGAGTGAGCTGAGCAATTTCCTCTTCAAGGACAAGTCCCTGGGCTGCAAGCGCATTTCCTGCATCAGTTATAGAAACCGTCCTGAACTTTTCTTCGTGTTTTATGACAAGTTTTCGCTTGAGCAGATCTTTTATTGTTCTCTCGTCGGATCCAAGCTCTTCAAGGGTCTTTGCTTTGCCTGTGAAGGCGGTAAGGGTTTCTTCGTCTTTTCCAGCATACGCTTTACCTGAAGGCACCATTACCCCATTTTCAACCTTTGCCCATCCCTTTTTTACGAGCCAGCCGGTTGCAATCCCTACCATTTGCGGAGAGAAATAGTTCCTCAGTTCTTCAAGCGAGGTCGGAACTTTGAGATAATCGATAATCTGGCGCTCCGGAAGTCCGTTTTTTGTATACTCTTTTCCTTCTTTTGTAAGGGAATAATGTTCCAATACATTTTCAGAAACCGAAACCAGCCCTTTTTCCTCAAGCATGAAGGCCGCCTGCATTGCCGCATCTACCTGCAGCTCTGATTTTTCCTCCAGCCTTTCAGGGGCTGCAGACCCCAGGGCTTCAAGGGCAAGCAAGACTTTTTTCTCGTTAATTGTGAGATTTTCCTGAACACTCATATAATGGTCACATCCTGATATTCCTGAGAGTGATTAAGAGTTTAATAAATTTATAACTGATCAGTTCTCATGTGATTCAGCTTGTAAAATTACTTTTTGTAAAATCACCTTTTAAGATCATTTTTTGAGATTAATTTTTAAGATTACTTTTCAAAATCGCTTAATAAGGTTGCTTTTAATATCACTTTTTATAAACTATTTTATATTCTTCGAGGTGCTCCCTTGCAAGTTCCCGCTTTTCCTGATGATCTTTGAGAAACTCGTACATCTTCTCGGCTGCGAGCTGCTTGCACGAGCCGCACATTCTGGTTCCTGAGATGCATTCTTGCCTGATTTCCAGTAACTCCTCATCGTCTTCTAGAAGGTGGAAAAGCATCAGTTCGAAGACAGAGCATTCATCGGGTTTCCCACCCAGTTTTTTCTGCTCTTCAAGGGTCATGCACCCCCCTGTCTTTGCCTTCTTTACCTTTTTCGCCCCTTCTTTAGGGTCATCTGTGAGGGCTATATAGCTGTCAGGGATACTGCTCGACATCTTCCCTCCCTGCAGCCCGCTCATGAAGCGGTGGTAAGTTGATGCAGGAGGAATGAAAGCATAGCCTTCGAACTCAGCTGCGACTTCTGCCACGACTTCTTCAAGGATTTTCCTTGTGGTTTTCCAGATTCTTCTGAAAACGAAATATTTTTCATACTCCAAAAATTCAGGTGGCTTAGCCTCATTAGCAAATTTAGCGATTTCCTGGATCTGGGTCATGAAGTACTCCATTTTCTCAGGCTGGTTTATTTGCAAAACAAATCTTTCCAGGAACGGATAGTCTGGAGTTTGAAGTATATCCAGGTGCTCTTCATAGAGTTTTACCTTCCCCGGAATGCGTTTTTTAAGCTCCTGTAAAGCTTCTTTCGGGGCTCCCTTGCCGCGCACGCTCAGGTATTTCCCACCATTTGCGTTTTCTCTCTTTTCTACCCTGAACATGCTCATCTTGCCTGCAAGCCCTCGTGTCAGCCTAAGGTGAGGGTCCTGGTCTGGACCTACAGGAACTACAACCGGTTTTGGGCCACCGAACTCTTCAAGCTGGGGCTGGAGAATATCTGCAGCCTGGGTTGCTACACTGATCATGTGGGAGAGATTTGTCTCTCCTGAAAAACCATAGATTGCACTAAATTCCGAGAAATTGACCTTGACCCCGAGTTCAAATGCCAGGTCTTTTACACTTTCACAGCCTGACTGGAAGTAAATTAAGCCATCGGGCTTGAATCCGAGAGCAATAAGGCTTAATATGTACTCCTCTACCCCGATTTCCCTGCATTTCTGCCAGGAAAAGCCACGCACTGAGAAAGCCTCCCTGTCCGCAATCCCAACAAAAGCCGATGCTCCCATCTGCTGATGCCAGATTATCTGGTCCATAACCATCTTGTGTCCAAGGTGGACCTTTCCTGAAGGCATAAAGCCGTCCATAACCGAAAAAGGGGCACCTGTGCGCATAGCCTCTACAATCTGTTCATAATCACGATGTCCGAAGATAACTCTTCTCCGCATGTACATGTGTGGGGAAGGGATTTCAGGAAGTAAATTATCAAAAGGAGAAATCCCGAATTCTTCGAATAACTTGGAATAGTCAGTAATCTCGCTTGAACTCCACGGGTCAAGTTTGGTATTCATAAAGTCCCTCATGAGCTGCCTATTTTCTGGAGGAAATGCCTCAGGAAGACAGCTTTTTCTTGCTGAAAATTATTAAAGATATAAACGCAGTTCCAGCTAAATCTCTCTTTAAAAATACCTGCTAATATGTAAATGTTTATCTTCAGACAGACAGTTCAGGCTGATACCAGCTTTCCAGCAGTACATCACTTTGCTACGGGTTTCCCAATGGGATGTGTTTTCAACTCTCATAACTAGCCATAGCTCGATTGAAAAAAGTAGGCTAAAAGAAATTTAAATGTACCAGAGAGGGCTCTTTAAAGAGAAGCGTTGTAAAGGATATCCAGAAGCTTATTCCGTTTTATTTCTCATAAACCTTTTTGAAAGGATACGGCAATTTTGCTTCTGCTGGAATCCTGTCAACGAGTTCCAGAAATTCCGGATCATGCATCGGGCTCAGGCTTTTTTGCTTCTGGAAGTATGGATAGCTTCTGATTTTCTGCCAGGTATCTTTTAAAGATTCCTCTTTTATATTCCCAAAACTGAAAGGTGGGTAAGGACCGGGTTTTACGTCTCCTTCTACTGTTATATGCATCCAGCGCCTGCCTTCCATTGCACCCAGCATCTGCCCTTCAAAGTAAGTATTTGCAAACATACGCGGGCCGTCTGGGCTTGCGTTTATCCTGTGGTACATTTCAAGGATGCTTTTCCTATCCTCTTCTGTAATTACAGGCTTATCACTGGTTTTTGGCATTGCTTCCCATACTGAAAACTCATGGACTCCGAGTTCCGAAGCAAGGGTATAGAGCGCAGGCAGTTCCTGTATATTTGAGGGAGAAGCATGTGTTGTCATTACAACCACGAGCCCGGCTTCAAGTGCCAGTTTTATGGCAAAAATAGCTCTCTCATATGCTCCCTCAGACTTTCGGACAGCATCATGTTTTTCAGGGTCAGTTGAGTAAATCCCCACCATCAGGGAATGAAGCCCTGCTTCTTTCAAACGAGAGGCCGTTTCCTCTGAAAAATCCGTGCCCCAGGTAGAACAGTTTACTATTGCTCGCTTTTTGTCCACATACCTGATTAGCTCAAATACTTCTTCGCGCAGGAGAGGGTCATTCTCAGTAAGTGTGATAATAGAAGTGCCAATTTCAAGAGCTTCATCTATTATTCTTTCTACAGTACCGATATCCAGTTCGTCTGCACCCGTTCCTGGCAGATATCTCGAACTGCTCTGGTGGGTAAGTTCAATGGAGACAGTCTCTGGAATGTATCTTCCGAGAGCTATCTGGATCTCTGCAAAAATAAGGCGCTTGAAGGCTGGACTCGGTATTGGAGGGAGCCAGGCAGAGGCAATTACTCTATCTTCCTCTACAAGGGCTGGCTTTTCTTCCTTCAACCGGGAGTTAATCTTTTTCAGGATAGGACTGCAGGCTGCTTTCAGAGTTCCATTTGCGGTAAGTTCCAGAATCTCTCCTGCGTGCCGGAGATTTACTGACAGCCCGGGCATTGAGAGAACTTCTATATCTTTTTCCGTTATTTTAGTCTCTCTTAATAAAACATCCTGTGCATCCTTTTTTTCAGAAGTCATCTTTTCTCCTCACAGGTTCCTGATTTTCCTGCTGGATACTTAAAACCGCTCCTGGCTTTACCGGAGTTTAGCTCTGGAGACGCGAGTTCAAATCTAAAAGAGGATTTTAGCGCTCGGGCACGAAAATTATAATTATCGGCCTGAGCTGCCTTAAAATATCTAAATAAGCTAAACCTCAGGCCCTTTCAGAAAAGGCAAGGTTTCCGCTAATTTTCTTAATTTTTACTTTGACCACGTCGCCTTTTGCGGCTCCAGGTACAAAAATCGTATATTTATCTATTTTTGCTATCCCGTCACCTTTTGACCCGACTGCATCGATCCGGAGCTCATAGGTTCCGCCTTCTTCGATAGCCTCCCTGACAACTACACTTGTAGCCTTTCTCTTTTTGACAGGTCTGTGAGCCCCACAAGCAGAGCACTTCAGGACGAGTACTCTGTCCACCTTGACAAGCTGAGTGTCAGGACGTCCGCATTCCGAACACATAACGTATTCGTCCACATAAGCCTGAATATTATCTGAAATCTGAGCTCTCGTAAACCTTCCCTGGAAGACTGCGCGTGTGCCTTCAATTTTCCCTGCAGTCCCCAGTTCCCTTGTGAGATATTTCATCAGGTGGTCAGGGTCCCGGTTAAGGGTACCTGCAATATTTCCAAAGTTCTCCAGAATTGTGGCTTTACCTTCGGAAAAGATTCTGGGTTCAGGGATTACGAATCGAGCATCCGTAGTCTCGATGTCTGGCATTTTTGCCATTGCACGGTTCAAAAGCTCTTCGTAATCGTACATATTATACTCCATTTGATGTTAACGGTTAATGATTATTGTACCAGTTCTGCCCCTTGATCGATAACGATCCTGAATGGGGTAGGCAGCTTCTGTCCTGCATGCCAGAGAGCACTCTTTGCGGCTTCGAAGTTTTCCTTCTCAACTGCAACTGTGAAGATCTTCTGCATTGCTTTGACCCTGGCTGCTGTACCTACGTTCTTTCCAAAAGCCCTGCGCATTCCGCTGGATACACGGTCAGCACCTGCGCCGGTTGCCTGTTTGTTTTCTCTGAGTACCTCGTGGGGATAGACACGAAGCTTCATGTAAAAGCCTGTCTTTCCGACATCATTATTTAGGTGCCTGTTTGCTGTAATACGGGCTGCTTCGAGAGCTGTGTGTCTTATCTGGCATCTCTCTTCTGCAATCAGGGAGATTCTAATCGGAAATGTTGTATTTGATTTGTCTCCCATGTCATAGTGAATAACCTGACTTCCTGGAACACCACCCATGTATTTCCTTCTGGTGAATGAGTGCTGCTTCACGTTTCTGTACATACTCGCTGGCTTTCGTACCATTAGCTTGATTCTCCTGAAAGATGATGAGTTTAAATTGAGTTTAGTTGAATTTAACTGATTTTAATTAAGTTTAGTTGAGCTTAGTTGAGCCTAATAAGAATTTGTTGTAACGACTTCTTTCCATATATAATCGTTTGCATTAAGTTCTCAAAAACCGTTTAGCAAGCCGCTCAGTATAAGAGATGTGCATATAAACATACCTGCTTGTATTTACATTTATCCGTAAACCTACCCAGATGGACTTCTTCATCAGGCGACTTCTGATCCCTTTATCTCTTTAAAGGATCAGGGCTTGAAGTTTTGCTTGAGATCTGTAACCCCTGAAAGTTTACATATACCTAATGTATATGACTTATTTTCTACTATTTTCTACTGGTTAGTGGTTTATAAGTTTTATTGATGTTTCAGGGTATTTTTCAAAGAAGCCTGCAAGAAGCCCAAAACAGCCTGAGAGCATCATGCTCCCAAATGGTGCGGCAAAATGCAGTTTATCTATTATCTCCTCCCTGACTTCGGATTTTGAAAGCTTTTCAAGCATTTCTCTTTTAGGGCCCGTCACCATTATAGATCTAATCTGCTCAAAGCCCTGAGCTTCCCTTATGTACGCACCATGTCCTCCATCGGCAAAAACCTCTTCAAAACCGAGGTTTCCGTCGGCAAGCCTTACCATGTAATCCTGAAGTTTTTCAGGGTTCATGAGGAAACTATGGTGCTCAAAAATTGCCGTGATCCTGTTTTCATTCACAAGTGCTCCCAGAGTATGTCCGTTTCCAATATTAACCACTACAGAAGGCTGAATTGCTGCCGGGTCAGTAAGAGCTCCAAAGATAGCTGCTGGACCTGTATCCATGAAAACCGCCTTAGTTTTCCGTTTTCCTGCAGCTTTGAGAAGGGAATCAGCCTGGGCTCTCATGCGGGTAAAAGCTTCTGGAATTTCTTCGGGGCTATACACAAAATTTTCAAGTTTTCCTCCTCTTTCAATAAGCTCTCTGAGGAGTTCAAAACGGTAGACCCTGTTACTCTTCTCAGGAGCATTCCCATGGTCCTGTACTGCTACAGCATAATTCTCAGGCATCTGAACCTCAAAGGCGGAAAGTGCGGATGAAATTGATTCGGGATCAAAGTCCTGCATAACAATTTCCAGCGCATTCTCCCCGCGTGCAAGCTTCTTTGCCTCCTCTTCGGAGACAAGCTGAACCCCGAAAGCCTTCACTGTTTCTATGTTATCATTTATTGTCAGAGCAGCCTGTTTGGTAGCATAAACCGAAAAACCTGCCTTGATATGATCCTTTATGGCAAATGTTGAAGGGCCTCCTCCCATTATGTTTCCGGTTAACACTATTGTTTTCCCTTTTCTGGTCGCCTTCCGTATCTTTTTCGCAATTATCTGGGTAGGAGAAGGCATGACCATAAGCAAGCTGTTTTCCATTTCTTTTTCAGAATTAAAGAGCAGGATATCCTGTGTACCTGTTCCTATATCTGCTGCAAGTATGAGCATACCTGAGCATTGGTTAATAAGCTATTAAAACATAAGCAAATAGAAATAAACTTTCAAATTCCTAAGCTATAGAACTCCGGAATCACCCTGATAATCTGTCTGTCAGAATCTATCAGAATATAAGAATCTGATAACCAGTCTAAAAATGGAGAGTGTTGTTTTCATGAAAGAATCCACACCAGAAATTCACAAAAAAAACATTAAAAAATCCTTTTCTTTTGCCTTAATTACAATTTCGACCTCAAGATATGAAAAATACGGAGCTTCTGCCTCTCCGGAAGAAGCTGAAGACCTTTCTGGAAAAGCCATAAAAGAACTTCTTGAGGCTGCTGACCATAAAATTTCTTTCTACAGGCTTGTTTCCGACACAAAAAACTCGGTTACAGAAGCCGTTTTTGCAGCTCTTGACAGTTCCGCAGATATTATAGTTACAAGCGGAGGCACAGGGCTTTCTCCAAAAGACCTTACAATCGAGTCCATAACCCCCCTTTTTGAGAAGGAAATCCCTGGCTTTGGTGAGCTTTTCAGGTACAAAAGTCTTGAAGATATAGGAACGTCGGTGATCCTTACCAGAGCAATTGCAGGTGTGATTAAAGGAAAAACGGTATTTTGTCTCCCAGGTTCGCCAAATGCTGTGAAACTGGCCCTCTCTGAGATCATTATCCCTGAAGCTGGTCACATTGTTAGGCATGTGAGGGAATAAAACTAATAAATCGGAATAGATGGGTTTCTTATTAGAGAAATAGGCCTGAAGGAGAGTCCGTTCGCTACGCAAACGGCTTTTTCATAATTCTATTCAAAAACCAGTATCTGCATGCCATTATATCAATGCCAGTGATAATATATTGCGAAATAGTTTTCATTTTTCTTCCATTTTAGCCTTCAGAGCCTGAATATTTTGTTCAGTTGTCTTGAAATTTGGATGAGAATAACCAAGTTTTCTCTCAAGTATTTTAAGGGAGCGTTCAAGCAAAGGTAAAGCTTCTTCATACCTTGCAGTATGATAATAAAGTCCTGCGAGATTGTTTAGCGTTGTTGCAACAGATGGGTGTTGCGGACCGAACACCTCTTCACGAATGTCAAGTGCCCTTTGATAAAGTGATAGTGCTTTTCCGTAATCTCCCATCTGACGATAGAGTTCTGCGAGATTGTTTAGTGTTATTGCAACGAATGGGTGTTCAGGTCCCAGCACCTTTTCACGAATGTCAAGTGCCCTTTTATAAAGTGGGAGTGCCTTTTCGTAATCTCCCATACATTTATAGAGTCCTGCGAGATTGTTTAGCGTTGTTGCAACGAATGGGTATTCAGGTTCCAGCACCTTTTCATAAATGTCAAGTGCTCTTTTATAAAGTAGGAGTGCTTTTCCGTAATCTCCCATCTGACGACAGAGTAGTGCGAGATCGTTTAGCGTTGTTGCAACGTTTGAGTGTTCAGATCCCAGTACCATTTCATAAATATCAAGTGCCTTATTATAAAGTGGAAGTGCTTTATCATACTCTCCCATACTTTCATAGAGTCCAGCAAGATTGTTTAGGGTTGCTGCAACATCTGGGTGTTGCGGACCGAGTTCTGCTTCAAGAATTTGCAGCATTTCTTCATATAGAGGTATGATTAATTGCCAGAATGCTGCTCTGTTGAATGGATCTGAGGCAGAAATAAACCAATTGAGCAGATCTTCTGCTTCAAGTGCCTCTTTTGCATGGTAGAAGGCTTCAGCCAATGTGTTTTCTTGCTCTTGGGTTATTGCTTTAATATCGAGATCTTTTAGTTGATTGCTGTAGAAGTCAAGCATGAAATTATGAACGTCTTTTTTCAAATATGGATCCTGGTAATCCTGCAGGCTTTTTCTCATAAGCTGGTGCATGGAACATTTTCCTTTCTCGTCAACATTCATAAAAGAGAAGCTATGCAGTTCTGAAAAACTGGTTGCAGGATATCCGGTATTAAATTTCTCGATCAGAATTTCGAATAGTTCACGATCCCAGTATCTCGGAACCGATAAGACTTTCAGTATCTCTTTTTCTTCCCTGTCAAGGTATTTGACGAACCTGCAGAATATTCCATCCGGAACCGTTGCAAAGTTTTCAGGAGAAGGCTGCTCTTTTTTCTTTATATTTCTGTAGGTATCGATGGAGAGCTCAAGGTAGTAGGGCACGCCTTCACTGCTTTCAATGAGTGCGTTCTGGATATCCTCTTCAGTGATTCCACACCGTTTTAACAGGTCGAGAGCATCTTTTTCTGGAAGTTTTCCAATTTTATGCTGGTCCAGGTAATTTTTCCAGTCCTCATCCACTTCTTCCCAGCGAAGGGATTCTCTTCCGCAGATTACCCACATACAGGAGTTTTGTATGTTTTCAATAAGTTTTCTAATCCATTTGTCACGGTCACTAAAACTTCCTTTTTCTCTTTCTTTTTCCCAGAGAGCTTCATAGGTGTCTATGAAAATGACTGCAGATTCTGAAGTGTTCTGCAGGTTATCAGCAAGGTCATAGGCCCAGTAAACAGGCAGCCGTTCATCTATTTCTGCCGGCTCGAGATCGGGAAGCTTGGAAATGTCCTCTTTGCGTTTCAGGACCCATTTCTGATAACGCTCAGGTAAACTTTTGGCAAGGTTATACACGTTTGGTATCAGGTTTACAGGGACAAGCTCGTTGCAGATGTCCAGAACATCACGGACAATGCTTTCCTCAGAGTAGTTCTCTTTTACCAGAGGAACGTGGGGATTGACTTTTTTCCAGTAGGTGGCAAGGGCAATGTCAAAAAAGTTGAATTTGATACCATATTTCTGGCGCAGCTGACTGGAGAGAACTTCGAGGAATTTATAAGGCTGCCTGTATTGTTCGGTGGCGAAGTCTATTGAAGTCCATATAACTCTTGTGTGCCTGTCCGAGTCGTTATGTTTTTCGAGCAAGGTTGGAAGTTCCTTTCTAAGGCTGGTTTTTCCAATTCCGGCAATGCCATAATAGACCAGGATACTGTAGTCCTTCTGATCGATGTTCCGGAAAGCGTTTTCAAAAGCTTCAATGAACTCTTTCCTGTCAACGAATGGACATTCTACTTTTTCATCAAAATTTGTAGGACAAACTGACACTCAATTCCTCCGAAACTCAGTTCCTGATCAGCTTAAGTTTCCAACCTGTTGAATATCATCAACTTGTCCTATATTACAGTACTGAAATCTTTCAATCTCAAAAATCCGACAAATGAAACCCATCAACAATAATCCGAAAATTTTTCAGGGTCGTCTTCTATTATCTGGTTGATATTTTCCCAAATACTCATAAAGTAGTTTCCAGGTTCTTTTTGTTCCGAACCTCAGTGCAACTGGAGCTGACTTGCGTTCCTTGCACGAAAACGCAAGCATTTGTCATACTGAATATTTAATCATGGCAGTATCAACCATGTAACACTGGACGACCAAAAGCCCTTTTACGGAAAAAAAACTAATTTTTTGTGGATTATGAGGCCCTAATACAAAAATAATATATGCCTGTAAACTACTCTTTTTCTGAGGGTGAGTACACCTTCGGAGGGGTTAAATTGGTTAAAGGCATGGTTTATCTTTACACAGGGGAAGGAGAAGGAAAGACCACAAACGCCTTTTGACTGGCTCTCAGGGCTGTAGGCCACGGGTACAGTGTAATAATTATTCAGTTCCTGAAAGGTAGGAAGTACATTGGGGAGTACAAAATAAAGGACAGGCTAGCGCCGGAATACGAGATCCGCCAGTTTGGAAGGGAGGAGTTCATAGACTTCAAGAATCCCATGCCTCTGGATTATGAACTGGCGGAAAAGGGCCTCGAATTTGCAAAAAAAGCCCCTCTTTTGAGGCTCTCATCCCTCCGGCCCCAGTGGTTCTTCTAAAAAGGCTTGGAAAATTTCCCCCAGAAAGTTTCTGGCGCGGTGAAGAGGATTTGCTTGAAGTGCTGGGGAATATTTATAAAAAAGCTTCACCTGCAGGCATGATGATTTTCCTTGGAGAACGTAAATGAAAGCTCCTGCAGGGATCTATAAACCAATAGCTGCGGGTCGATACACTGCTTTTCATTTAATTTTAATTTCCCTGCTCATGTCCCTGTAATACTCGAAGAGATCTTTTCCCCATTTTATTGTTTGCTGCTCGAAGCTTATCATATAATGGCGGTCAAACCGTCCGTTTTCGTTAAACAATCCCAGGCTCATTATGTGGGTAGCTGCAGCAATAAGTGCAGGAATTTCTACTTCTTTTTTTTCCAGGATGTAAAGGCTTGTGTTTTCCATTTCAAGGAATTCTTTCCCTTCTTCTTTGAAATCTTCTACAAACCGTAAATATACAGCTTCACTCAGGACAAGGGAAATTTCAGTGCTTTCTCTTGCAAGTTTGAGGAATAAAACCGGAAATTGAGGATGAAAATATGAAAAAAACATGTTGATACAGCTTGAATTTGAAAGATATTCTACAAATTTCGGGTTCAGGTCAAAAGCATGGCTGAGGTCTGGCTCGATAAGACGATAATTTCCAAGATCACTGATTCTTTTTACAAGGTTGGGCGGAATAGAGGCAAGCTTTCGATCGGCCCAGAATTCTTCATTTTTCTCGAACACTGATAGGGTATCAAGTAGGTGCTGCAATTTATCTACAATAATTTCCCCTATCGTGCTGAGTCGATATAATCCTTCTTCATGTATTACCAGATCTTCGTCTTTCAACTTTTTTATCTGCGGAAGAAGAGCCGTCCTTGGCACCTGAAGTTTCTCAAGTGTTTCTTCGATACTCTTAGGTCCTTCTTTCAATAATAAAAGGAAATCTTTTCTTCTTTCTGACAATAAAATCAGATTAAGCAAGCTGGGGTTCATTTTACAGTCTTCGTCCTGAACTTGTGAAAATGGGCTTTGTTCACAGGTTCCGTTTTTATAATCCTTAGCATGTTAAATTAATAATAAAAATGCCCAATTAATTTGGCAACATTAATCCAATTTTTATATTCCTGAATATATAATGACTAATTCTAATTTAAAAGCGAATACCTTGATATAAACATTACCCCATCTTTTCTTTGTTTTACCCTTCTTCTGTGATAAATGACATGGACAATTGAGTCGAAAGAACAGGTATGGATTTCTCAACGAAGTTCAACTAACTGCCAGTGATTTCTGAGAGCTTAATTAATTGTCCATGTCGGATCGAATGTTTAACTGATTGTTGATGTCAGTTCTAATGCTTAAATAACTGCTTTTCTGTTTATCAGGAAAGTTGATATAGATGCTGATGAGAAAAGGAAGAAATCTGGATGAGTGGTAAATGGCTCTCAATAAATAGAAAGTAAATTCAGAAGCAAACAATCTTTTTATTATTAATTGTATATTTTTGTAATGAAATTATAATAATATGAGAATTTCATAATTGAAAGAATGAGTTTTATACTTGTCAGTGTGAGGAGAGGCAATGGAAAAAGAAAAATTATACAGGCTAAAAGCCCAGGCAAACCAGCTTTCCCCTATTCTCAATATCGGGAAGAATGGGATAACGGACACTCTGATCGAAGAATTGAATAAGCAGATAAAAGCTAACAGGCTTGTGAAGGTAAGGGTACTTAAAAGTGCTGAAGAAGGAAAAGACTTAAACGCTATCGCAGAAGAAATTGCAGCCGCTACAAGGTCCACTCTAATAGAGATACGCGGAAGGACAGTGGTTCTTTATAGATAAGTACAGATAAGAATTACAGGCACAGGAACTATCGAGTACCTGGTTCTGTTTTTTAGCAAATTACTCCAACGTACTGTCTGCGCTTTATTCTTTTGTAAAATAGTTTTCCGACTTTTAAAATGAGGAATAATGATTCTTCTGTAGAATATGTATAATAGACCAATGCCTATGAGTATGGAGTTTATAATATAATTGTTATATATTTTCGTTAAGCTGGTAAGTTATTTATGCTGCAAAAGCAACTTCGAGTTGAAATGTTATTTGCATTATGATTTACGGATACTTCATTATTCAGACTAAACCCCTATGAATTGATAAGAGTTAAAGGATGAATGAACCGAATTATCGTATATGAACTTAATTTTCATCGTGTGCATTTAGAATGCCTAGAAATTCCTTGAGACGGTTGAGTTGGGGTGTCTTTCCCTTTGTTTTCAGATACATTAGGGCAGAGCAAACCCCAACCCTCCGGAGAGATTGTTATGCTTGAAGATGAATATCAACTTGATTTTTTCAAAAATAACGGGTTCGTCCGGAAACAGTGCCAGTCATGTGGCAAGTTCTTCTGGACACGTGATCTTGATCGAAAAACATGCGGAGATGCTCCCTGCGATCCTTATTCCTTTATAGGGAGCCCGGTTTTTTCCAGAGAATTTGATATCTCCCAGATGCGTGAGTATTACCTCTCCTTCTTTGAGGCGAGAGGGCATACAAGGATCAATCGTTATCCTGTAGTTGCTCGCTGGAGGGATGACATTTATCTTACCATTGCATCCATTGCGGATTTCCAACCTTTTGTAACTTCTGGGGAGGTTCCCCCGCCTGCAAATCCCCTCACGATTTCTCAGCCCTGCATTCGCCTGAACGACCTTGACTCGGTGGGCAGGAGCGGGCGTCATCTTACAAACTTTGAAATGATGGCACACCACGCCTTCAATAATAAGGACCATGAAATTTACTGGAAAGAGCATACCCTGGAACTCTGTGACGAGCTCCTGAACTCACTTAAGGTAGATCCCCTTGCCGTAACTTACAAGGAAGAACCCTGGGCAGGTGGAGGAAATGCCGGACCCTGTTTAGAGGTAATTGTGCATGGGCTTGAACTTGCTACCCTCGTTTTCATGGACCTCAAAGCCGACAAAAAAGGCGATATCCTGATCAAGGACGAGACCTATTCGAAGATGGACAATTGCATCGTGGATACCGGATACGGACTCGAACGTTTTGTCTGGGCTTCAAAAGGCTCTCCAACAATTTATGATGCACTTTTCCCTGGCATAGTGAATGAACTCATGGGACTTGCAGGGCTTGAGCATAAATTGGATAATTCCGAGTATGCAAACATTCTGGCCCAGAACGCAAGACTTGCAGGGTTTATGGATGTCAGTGAAAAGGCAAACCTTATGGAACTCAGGAAAAAGGTTGCTTCAACTATCGGAATGACTGTGGATAAACTCTCGGCTATAATGGAACCTGTAGAAAAAGTCTATGCGATTACTGACCACACACGCTGTTTGACTTTCATGCTTGGGGATGGGATTATCCCCTCGAACGTCAAGGCAGGGTACCTTGCCAGGCTTGTCCTCAGGCGGACTTTACGCATGATGGACGACCTTGATATCAGGATTCCACTTTCTGAGATTGTGGACATGCATATAAGGAATATGCCGGAGTATCCCGAGTTCAGAGATAACTTCCCGGTAATACAGGACATCCTAGAATCTGAAGAGGAAAAGTTCCATAACACAATGGAGAGAGGCCGCAGAATTATCCAGAAATCGGCATCCCATTTCAAGAAAACCGGGGAAAAGATTCCTCTGTCCCAGTTAACCGAACTTTATGATTCTCATGGAATCCCGCCCGAAATGGCAAAAGACGTTGCAGCCGAAATCGGAGTTGATGTAGAATTCCCTGACAACTTCTATTCCATTATTGGTGAACTGCATAACAAAGCTGAAGAAAAGGAAACCGAAGTAATTCCGTTTGCGGATCGGCTTAAACACTTACCAAAAACGAAGCGCAGCTTCTATGATGAGCCCACGCGTCTTGAGTTCGAGGCTGTTGTGCTAGATGTTTTTGACGATCATATAGTGCTGGATAACACTTTCTTCTATGCTGAAGGTGGAGGGCAGCCAGCAGATACCGGGACAATCTCTGCCGGGTATGCCGTTTACAAGGTGGTGGACGTCCAGATCTACGACGGCGTAACTGTACATACCATAGAGAATCCAGATGGGGATCTTGAGATTAGCAAGGGCGATATTGTCAATGGTAAAGTGGACGAAAGGCGCAGAATGACCCTTGCCAGGCATCATACAGCAACCCACATAGTAAACGATGCAGCCAGGAAAGTTCTTGGAAAACATATCTGGCAGGCCGGGGCCCAGAAATTTGAAGACCACTCAAGGCTTGACCTCTCACATTACAAGCATATCACTCCTGAAGAACTCAGGCAAATCGAACTTCTGGCAAACCGCACTGTCATGGAAAACAAGCGCGTGATAACAGAATGGATGCCAAGGACCGAAGCCGAGCAGGAATACGGTTTTGGACTCTATCAGGGCGGAGTGCCTCCAGGAGATAAGATCAGGATTGTAAAAGTCGGAGATGATGTTGAAGCCTGTGCAGGTACGCACTGTGTCAGTACAGGAGTTATCGGCCCGATTAAAATCCTGAAATCCGAGAGGATCCAGGACGGCGTGGAAAGGATCGAGTTTGCAGCAGGAGTTGCAGCCGTACGTGCCATGCAAAAGATAGATTCTCTCCTGAATAATTCCGCGAAGACCCTAAGTGTGCCCCCTGAGCAGCTTCCAGCAAGTGTTGAGCGCTTCTTCGGAGAGTGGAAAAACCTCAAAAAAGAAAACGAGAAACTCAAGGAAGAACTTGCCCGCGCTATGGTTTACAGGTTGCTGGGCGAGGCTTCTGAGGTTGCAGGTCTCAGGGTAATTGCTGAATTCATTCCCGGGGCAGATTCCCTTGAACTCCAGAAGATCGCCACTGAGTTCCTGAAAAATGAAGATGTGGTAGCTCTTCTTGCAGGCGATGCCGAAGGAGTTAAGTTAGTAGCATCCGCCGGGCAAAAAGCCCTAAATTATGGAATTAATGCCGGTAGCCTTGTCCGTGAGATGTCGAAGCTTGTAAGCGGAGGTGGAGGCGGAAAGCCTGCTCTTGCCATGGGCGGTGGAACTGATCCTTCAAGAATTCAGGATGCGCTTGCCCACGGCCTTGAACTTGTAAAAGAAGCATGCAAGGAAGTTTGCAGGTAAACCTGAAAAAAGGAAGTTTACAAGTAAGTCTAAAGTTACCGGGTATTTAAAGCCCGGCGTTTCTTTTTTTTATTTTCGCTTTTATTTTACCTTTTTTCTCTTTTCAAACTTTTGACCAGATCTACCAGATTGATATCTTTCTAAATCTTCCAGCCAACCTTTTTCACTCCTTGAAGATAACCTCGCAAAGGATTGCAGTCCCATCTTTCACGAAGAGGTGCACAGTTTTATTTCCTTCGAGGCCTTTTTCAACCTCGTTTCGGACTTCCCAGTAATCTTCGGGCTTTACGCCTGCCCTGAGCACAACGTTCCCGATATTTTGGCCTCTCAAGAATCTGTTAATCTCTTTTGGTTCAAACGGGCAGACTTTCAGCACGAGATAATGGTTTTTGATCATGGACTGTTTTATCAGGGCATCCGAGGTCAATAAAAGCCTTTTTTTATCAACCCTGAAAAGCTCGAAACCTCCCATAAAAGGTCCTGCCATCTGCATCATGGATTCCACAAGCTCAGGCAGTAGCTCGGCTGCAACAACCGACGGCTCAGGTTCGTAGGCGTTGAGTTTCATTTTGTCTGTTTCCCTTATCTGTGGGAGCAGCCCGTATTTTGAAACCAGCCCCTCGCCTGCAGGCAGAGCCACAGCCATGCGGTCATGCTGCTTCAGCCCGTCGAAGTAGAGGGTAAGGCGGTTGAGCTGCCCGTCCAGCGAAATATATTCTTTTTCGCAGTCAAAAGGAATCCTTTCAGGCGGCAGCTGGGGCGGAGCTTCAAAGGCAAAATTCCTGGTTTTTTCTCCATAAGCAGCCAGCACATTCGGAATCCCCGGCTCAAGGCTTGAGACGTGCCTCTCGCTTTCTTCGGCCGGGCGGAAAGGGTCTGAGAATACCACATCAACAGCCGGGATCTGCTCTATGACTTTCGGGTCAAGGGCGTCTCCGCAAATGAATTTCACGTTGTCAAGCCCGTACATCGCGCAGTTCTGTTTTGCATACTCGATTTTTTTGGGGTCGATTTCCACTGCATAAACGAACTCGCACTGCTGGGCAAAAAAGACAGTTTGCCCCCCTATCCCGCAGCTGATGTCAGCCAGAACCTTACATCTTAAACGCTGCGCCCTGTAGCGGGCAATGGGCTCAGGGGTCGCAAAGCGCAGGCTTTCCTTATCCCCGTGCAGGGGCTTCTCAAATTGTTTTCTCCGTGCCACGTCGATCAGGAATAGTAAATGGTTTAAGGGATTTAAAGGCAACTGAAAAAGAAGATTGTGGAGCTTTATGGAATCAAGAGGTTTAAAATTGCGGGGCTGCGCAGGCCGCCGGTGTTCTTACTCTATTTTTATTCCACTTCGGAAATGATCACAACATAGTTTTTTCCGTACTTTTCGGCACAGGCTGGACAGGTAGTATACCACATATACCATTTCTTGACTTCCAGGCCCTGGCTTTTTGCGTAGGCTTCAAAGTCCTGGCACCATTCTCCTGTATTTTCGAAACTTCCCTCGTAGACTTTGCTCAGAAATTTCCCACTGAGTGTGACGTTTTCGGCGCCGTCCACTTCTTTATCAACAGCCAGGTAAAGATCCATGTTGCTTTCTGAGGTATGGTCCGACAAGCAGAGCCAGTCCGGCATTTCTGCACCTGCCCTGGCGACTTTTTCGTTTATCCTTGTTATTACCTCTCCAAAATTCAGAGGCATGTAATTCTGAGTGGTAACGAAATCTTTGATGAACCTTTTATTGTTCCATTCAAAGAGTTTTCCATCCCAGGGGGCGGGGTCAAAGCGGGGGCAGCATTCAGGAGGTTGAGTTTCGGTGGTCATAATTTTTCACCCTGTTGAGTAATGACTGTGGGGGTTATTTTAGGTTTGGATTTTTTTGGAGTAAGTTACGGGCCTTTTTTATCGTTTTCAGGAGCGTTTAATTTCAATCAACTCAGGATCTTCACCTTGTTTTGTGTACTGCATAACTCTGTTTCCCTTAGTATTACATTCAATTATAATTGCTCCGCTCATTATCTTTGTTCCACCCGTAATATCTGAAATAATATCCTTCTCTTTCAGATCATATTTTTCAAATTCTTTTGGATATATTCGACTAACTGTGTCCTGAATTCCTTTAAAATCAGAGGCATCTTCTATAAGAATTTCTACAGAAGTTACAGTTGGGACGAATTTTGCAATAAAATATTTAACAATTTCTTTAGCTTCACTTGATTTATCCGTATATAAAAGCCAGCATATCTCTAGATTTTCACGATGGTAGTAAATAGCACTGAATGTCTGACCTATTCCAATTGTATCCTTAAAGAAATTATGTAGTAATTTTTCAGGTGCCATATCTTTTTTTACTCTTTCATATAAAGAATCTATTTCCATTATCAGAGCTTCTTTATCTTTTTTATCTGCCGTACTTATAGAAACTAGGAGACCTCTGTATTTTTTGCTGGTCTTTGGAGCGTTAGGTACTTCAATTTTATTTTTCTCCTAGAAACTAAAATGAAGGTTACCTATGATATGGGTCAAAATAACAATTAAGAGAATCATTAATCCCCATTTAAAGAGAATATTAAAATTAATATCTGATGTTAAGAAACTACAGAGTAAGCCTCCAAATACACTACCTATAAAAAAATTACAGATAGTATTGTAAATCGGATACATTCTAGATATCCTCTTATATCGATTGTTAATTCCTCTCATTCTAATACCTTATTAGAAGTCAGTATTTAAAAACTGAGCCAATTTGGTAAGTTAAAGCATGTGACTCTATGATTACAGCCCCTTCCAGCCGAGGATCATATGTTGCTATGAATTTCGTTGGATGGTAAAAGTGAGTCAGGAAACAGTAGAGCCATATGGGACCTCTTCCGCTAAGGACTACACCTTTTGCTCCATTGACTTCTGGGGGTGTGATTGTAGCTAGGTCTTCGGGAACGAGTATGTCACTCATTTCGAAAGAAATGAGAGTAAATTCCTTTTCTTCATTTACAGTAAATTTTACGTTACCCATTTCTATTTCCTCCTTATTTCTCCCAGAGGGAATTTAATAAGGAATCTTTCTAACTGTACCGTATCCTTTTGAGACAGATTTTCCTATTCCCAGATAATCTGGTATATAAAAATTGACAATGAAGCCTCCACAAAATGAAGTAAGATTATTATCTTTATACCGTGATTTTGTGGGAACCAAATCTATATCGCATTTTATTTCATTGGGAACTGTATATCCAAAAGTTTTTGACATGGAAAGCAGGTTTCCGGTCAGTATTTTCCTCAAAAGTATTGCTTTTTCGTCATTATTTTGAGTTAGCAGGTACTTTTCATTATTTTTCTGACTAAGGGCAAGCCAGGGAGTTACAAATTCATAAAAGTAGAATTCTTTTGTTAAGCCAAACTCTTGATTTTTAATTTTCATTGTCCTTTCGATAATTTCGTAATCTTTATGGTTCAACGTAATTTTGTCAAATTTGTCGAATATTTCCTTTAATATCTCAGTTCCTTCATTAATGCCTATTAAAAGAGGTTTACCATCGATTGATTTGTACTGAACCAAAGGATATTCGTAGACAAACTTGTCAGTATTGTGATTGTGGAGCAGGATTAAATCATTAAACTTTGTTGCAAAGAATCCTCTAATACAGGAAACATCTTCTGTAAATTCTTGAGTGGATTCAAATGTCATTTCAAGGATTTTGAGTTTCATGGATGTGTAAAAGGAATTCTATTTTATGTTCGCAAAAATGTTAACTTTGATAGGAATTACGCACTTGAGAAGAAAAACCAAGCACATGAGGGCTTGCTAGGAATATTGTGCTTTAGACAGTTTGGCACTTCATGCTACTTGTTTTTTGTTCAACAGCGTAAGTCCTACTTTGATTTAAGTGACCATGGTATAATTACAAAACCAGAGGACTTAAATCAACACAAATATCGGTGTTTTATACATCTTCTGGAAGTGGCAAAACACCTCTATTTTTAAATTGTTTAATATCCATGTACTCTGTTTTTTCTTTACTCTCAAGTTCTTTGCCTTTTTCGACATCTAGTAATGTTTTAAGTTGTCTCAAACGATGAGTTTCCCATAAGGACGAAGCTTCCCCTTTATCCGAAGCAATCATTTTTTGTAAAATATGATTTTCAAAATCAGAAATTATTTCGTCTATTGCCCCATCACCTTGCTCAGTTTCGGCCAGTTCCCAACCATCGTTATTAAAAAGAGTCAAATATCTTTTATATCTTTTAGAAATGTAAAGTTCTGGAGTGATTTTTACACTTCCCAATCCATAAGGTTTCCCCATCCCTATTTTATGTGCGCATTCCTCTGGTAGTTTCAGTGCAAAAAGTAATGCACCAAGTTCGCTATCTGAAAGGTTTTCATACCTTATACGGAATTTAAACTCTGTGTCGGGCTTTACAGGTTGAATTCTGGTTTTTATTTTTTCATTCAAGTTATCCGAATTCTGGTATTTATGCTCCCACTTTTCACCTGATTTGTGCCAGTAGAACTTATTTCCTCTAATCCTTGTTCCAGAATTATAGTGCTTGAGTTCATTTACTATATTCGAATCCTGTTCAAGGTAAAGTTGAAATGACGTTGGTTTTGGTCCAAGCAGTATACCAGGACTTTCCTCATCCATCAGACATTTTTCATTGGGATTTACGAGTTTTGCATCTTCAAAAAAAACTCTTCCGGCAATTGGATTTACATACGGGTCTTTCTCCCCTTCAAAAGTGTTTCCGAAAATAGCATTTGAGAAATCGATTTTTTCTTTGTTTTTCTTACCATTTATTGGGATATGGTCCCCAATAGATTTTTGGTAGGATATCCTGAAAAGCGCAGTATTTCCAAATGAAACTCTGTTATTGCCTTCACCATCTATCCATTCAACATAAAAACAAGGAACTTCTTCATCATTATAGCATTGCTTCAAAAGATCCGGTACTTTGTCATCTCTGCTTTCGTCCCGGTCATAATTTTGAATATCAGTTTCGGGAATTTCAATTCTGTTTTGGATATTTTTATCTATTTTATTTATGATCCAATCATGCTTCTTGTTTGACATTGGGCCCGAAACAACTATAGATCTACCATCCTCTAGCTTATAATATGTAAAATCAGATCGTTTTTCCCCAATATTTTTTATTTCATTAAAAGACTCTGCTTTTGTGATACCGTAAAATTGTTTGTTTTTAGAATCTGTTTTTTCAGCAGGACATATAAAGTACTTGAAACCCTCTTTCAACATATAACCTGCCGACATTTTATAAATAGAACCTTTGGATGTCCTGTCATAAGGCTTCATCTGACTGTTATAGTCTTCACTCAAATTCTTGCATTTATCCGCAAAACCTCTGAAATAAAGATTTCTGTCTTCAAAGAATCCAAATTTGCTCCAGCTTGCGATTTCTACCAGGGTTCTTATCATTCCCCGGAGACTACTTCCCGGTATGCGAATCTGACCTGCCGGTGAAAAGAAGTTAGAGTTATCTTTAGCTTCTTTCTTTGCTCTGATTTCTTCTTCCGTTAAGCCGCTTCTTATATACATCGGGGTCAGGGTCTTCAGTTTGCATTCTATATAACCGGTCGACCTTCGTAAATGATCGTATCTATCATGGATTCCAGTAATTACCAATGGATTATTATCAGATATTACGGTGCTATTTAGAGGAACAAAATTGTATGGAGCAGTTGCAGCAGTTGCATTGAAATTATTTTTATCCATCTAGCTCACCACCCAAAATATTCCCATTCTCATCGGTAAACTTAACAAATCTGCAATCAACGTACCCTGCCTGTTGGTATGAAGAATCATTAGTATCATATGAAATGTAATTTCGGGTGAGAATGAACACTCTTCTATCTTTGTCGTCAACTTCGATGTCACTGAATGGAAGAATAACTTTCATACCTCTTATTTCTGAGATTTCCGTAAATTCCTCGTCCAATTTTTTTGCTGTTGTTCCCCATAGAACCTGCTTTACATCAATTACGTCGGTTTCACTTCCATCCTCATCTACCCTTAATCTAAAAGCGAATTCCCCATACGTATCCTTCCATTTTTTTCGCCACAAAAGCAGTTCTTGAGTTTCATTAAATAGTCTTAGTTTTTTTATGAATTGGGGTTCTGGTAACTTATTCTGATAAAACTTGAGCTCGTTTCCATCGTATTTGCCGATAACAACCTCATTGTCAAGGTAAGAAACACAAAAACCTTTATGAGGGAATTTGGTATTTATATAAGATTTCAAGGAGGCAAAATCAGATAATTCCAATTTATCTCCCATAGAATTTTCGGCATGAGATTTTACCGAATGAAGCTCGATCTCATTTTTTATTTTCATGCTACCAGCTCCTCTCTAACCTTCTTTGCAAAATCATTCAATTCTGATGCAGCAGATTCATCTGAAAAGTTTAATCCTTTTTCAGAAGGTGTAATCACAAGCTCTTTATCTTTCCATTTTATCCTGGCATAGAGTCCATTTAGAACTCCTCTTCCTATACTTTTCTCTCCACCAACTGCAAGGTCTTCACACCAGAGATCCTTTAAAACCTGCATCATAAGACCCGCTTCCCATGGCTTATAATCAAATATTTTGATTGAAACTTCTACTGATTCGGAATCATCCTTTTTTGGCCAAAGAGGCATACTGTCAAAAAGAGCTGTTTTTATAGTCCCCCCTGTGAAACGGTCAATTTTGATTCGATTCTGGAGAACCGGTTCAATGTAATTAATTTCCTTTTCTTCCACCCGAACACGGCCTTTAATCGGTTCTTTATCTTTCCCTGCAGTTCCAAAAAGCTCATCGATCTTCCTTTCAGGAATTTCTACTTTAAGGAGATCAGCCGGACATAGAGTTTTGAGGATTTTCAGTGACCTGTGGCGGATTGTTCCTTTTAGCGAAGTTCCTGGAAGCACAAACTTACCTGCAGAAGATAGGCTTGTAGCATCTGGCATATCCACTTTTTCAGAATAGGCCCTGATTATGATTGAATTCTTGATCGCAAATTTGGCATCAATGGTAAAGACATCGTTTAGGAGCTGGAAAGGTTCGGCATTGAGTTTGGATTTTCCGCCTTTGAAATCCTGTTTCAACCACTCCAAAACGTCTTCTTTTCTTGAGAAATCAAAGTCAAAAATCTGGAGGTTAGTAAGCTTACATTTTCCAAAACCGCTGTTTGTCTTAGCCCCTATGGGGATAGTTCCGTCTGCCAGAGCTTTAATAAGGCTTGCAAGTATCCGGTCATAGGTTTCTTTAGAATTATTTTTCCTGAGCGTAACTTCCCAGAATAAATTAAATTTCGCTCCTTTTTCTATGATTTCAAAATCGTATTTAGCCTTGTCCAAGGCAGTCTGGGTCCTGGGATCGATTTTTACACCGTCTCTGATTCTTATTTTTGCATCATCAGTGTAAGGATCGGTGTGAAGATCGCGGCAAATGAATGAACTTTGAAATTCTTCTTTTTCCTCTTCATCATTGCTCGTTTTTTTGGGTGTTCCCCAGAAGCACTCAAAATTAGGATTATTTTTGTCCGAGATATTCTCTTCAAAATAATGTCTCAGCACTCCTGTAAGCGATGTAGCAGGGATGAAAGGATCTCCTTTTTTATCCTTCATCACCTCTATATCTGCAAACTCATCCTGTCCACTTCCAATCACAAGAGGGGATTTAAGCTCCAGTTTTGCTATTACGACTGTTTTACCCGTGATCGTTGCGTCTTCCATTTCAATCCCCTCCTTCATTTCTCATTTTAATCTCTTTTCGCATACTTGCCAGAAATGTTAACCAGTAATGAGAATACATTTTGAACCTTAATTCATTGTCATTTTCAAGATTCATATCGATGAGAGCGCCTGCTCCTTTCAAATCAGATTCAGGATTCAAATCTTCTAAAATTCCGCCTTCCCTACTTTTTATAAAATTAAATAAATTAACACTTTTATCCCGGCATCTTTCTAATTTTTCCTTTGTAAGACCCGGTAATTCATCCATTTTTTTAACAAGCTCTTCAGAATTGCTGGAATCTTTTATCATTAATTCCAGTTTTCCAAGCAAGGAATTGGATGGAATACGATTTTTGTTTTCGCAAAAACCCTTGCATCGAGAAAGCGCCCTGCTCTCGATCAAAGTATCATAGGAATTAAGTATGGCGTTTTTCATTAAATCACGAATTGTATCGGGAATTTCAACATCAGGCTTTTTGGGTTTCACTAAGTTTTGTTTCCTTGTTTTTGGCTGGCTGTATTCTTTAGGTTCCTGTAGGTTTATGGCAAAACGCCCAAAGCCTTCTCCTGTTCGCTCACCAATTCCTATTTCTAAAAGTTCTAATAGCGAATTTTTCGTATTGTCATCAAAACCTTCAACATTTATAAGGAAACATGAGCCAGCTTTGATGGCAGTTTCACTGGGTTTCTTCAAAAGCCACTTTGAGACAAAAGTCTCAACAATTTCACTTTTCGTAAAAGCCTTTGCTATTTTGATATTTTTCAGGTTGACCTTCAGGTTCTCAGCCAGATACAATTTCAGATCCATCAGGGATGTTGAAGGGAATCCATTTCTATCGTATATAATCGTAGATGATAGAAATGTGAGAGTAAAAGTGTTATTTACTTCTTCAGGCTTAAACAAAGGAATTTCAGAAACAAAAATTTCAGGTTCATTCGAGAGCAATGTAAGAACTACTTGACCATATTGAGTGTTCTTTGATCTTCCAGTTCTTACTTTCATTTCAGATTCAAATTTCCCTAAAAATGATTCAAGTTCCTTTTCAGTTCCAATGATTCTTCCCGTAAATTCTTGGTTCTGATCAATTGATTCATAGTTGAATATTGCTCCGTCATCACTGCGCCCCTTTAACCTATTCTTTCTGGCATTGTGGAAATTGATGGATCTGTTGACATTGGCAAACCTTATATTATTATTTTCTATGTAGCAGTAGCTGCCGGGATATTTTGTTTGCTTGTCAATTTCATTATCATTTTCTTTTCCAATTTCCTTAAACATCAAATCAAAAATTTGATTTTCATCAGTTTTCAGATAATTGATGGAAAAAGGAACTGGATAATATTCAGCAACGGCTGCTCCATCCATTTTGGATAGATATGCATTTGTAAAACAAAGATTTGAATTCAAGAACCAACTATGGAAGTTTCGGTCTTTATGGGCATCTGATCCGAGTTTATTCTCTTTGACATATTTATTTGCAAAAATTCCAAGAATTACGGAACCTGGGATGTAATCCATCGTTGATACCATATTAGTATCCCCAGAAATCTGCGGCAAAATTATTGGAGATACTGTCTTAATCCTGTATCTCAACTGATGCTTCATCCTTAGCCCTCCGTTACTTTGAGTTCCAGATTTTTCAGAGACTCATCACATGTGTATCTACTTTCATCTGTTAAAGTACACAGCACAGAGCCAAGTCCTCTGTTACGATTTGTCCCCATATACCTTAAATTTCGGGCAGCGAAAACAAGGAAATCAAATAACCTGTTTTCAAGTTCAAAAGAAGACTCGATACTTCCTGAAAACTTAATGCCTTTGTCCAATACTCTCGAAGTCCTTAATGATGCCTTTTCTGCAACTCCCTTTTTAGTAGATGAGTCCTGATCTTCATTTTTGTTTACCGCTGTTTGCTGTCTTATCGAAGTAAATGTATCAAGGATCGCATCTTTGGAGAATATGTCTGGATATTCAGAAATTAACCATTCTATCCACTGCTTATTCAATGAATAGTCCCCCAGATAACAATTTGAAAATGAAAGTGCTCCTGATTCACTTTGACCGGGTTTGCCGAAAAGAGTACCGATATCCCCCCTTGAAGCAAAACCTATTCCAGACTGCTCAAACATTTCCATAACTTCAAAAGCTGATTCTCTCAGGCAGCCTTTTACTCTCCTTGCAGGGATGTAAGGAAGCCCAAAATCGTCAAAAACAATATCATTATCGATTATTGCGCCCCATCCTTCCCCAGATCCGATCAAGGTATCTGACAGGAGTTCCAGGTTAAGTTTAAAAACTGACATTAGACATCCTCCTCCCCGACGAGTAATTTTAGAGGATAGATTTCCATTAACTCAAGCATATCGAAATAGGGTGTAACTTTGCTTCCGATTTTGCGTCTGTCCGGTATCCATCCAGTATTTTTGCATTCAGGATACTCTGTCACTTCTGGTAGAGTCCTGTGCCGGTATTCCATTTCCTGTATAAATCTCTTGGAAACTGGGGCTCCCATTGTCAAAACTTCCCTTAATTCTTTTAACTTGGACCTCGGCCATTTAATTTCACCAAAATCAACCCAAGTTTTTTCTGCAGGATCGAATTTAAGCCCACTCAGCTGGTTAATTCCCCTGATACATTCACTTAAACTGCAATAATCGACTTTTCCTGTTACTCTATAAGGCCTCAGACAAAGGTTCCCATATGACCCTGTATAGTTATTTTCGCGGATATCTTCGCTTGATCCGGAAAAACCGCCGTATGCAATATGAAAGTCAATCCAGGAAGAATCTTTTTCCGTCTTTTTTCTGGATTCTTTCTTGGCGTTGCTGCAGAGTCCTTCTGCCAGTTGGTAACCCCGGTAGAATGGATATTTGGTCTTTGTTATGGCAACTCCGGCACAGGAAGATAGTTTTTCCCCATCATTCACCTCTTTTTCAGAGAATTCTTTCATGAAGATTTCCGCAAAATAAATTCCCAGTTTTCCGGGTGATACAAATGTTATATCATCTCCACCCAGGATAATCGGTCTTATGGGCAGGAGAATTCCGTTGAAATCGAAGTAATCAAAAATGTTGTTATCTTGCTCTATTTTTTGTACAATTAACTTTAGGAGATTTGCAAATGAATCTTCAGTGGCTTTTTTTACACTTATTGAAAGGAGCCTTATTTCTTCAAGTGTTTTACATTCCTGAAACCTTGAGCCCATTCTATTTCCATCAATATGGACTATTGATATGTGACTGTCACCTTCTGTTTGCCCCAGTTCATTTAATTCAGTAGGGAAGCGGTACCCCTTTAAAACCGAACTGAATTTCTCGTGTAATTCATCTGTTGCAGCCTGCGAGCTCTTCATTTTTTCCATTGCAACAGAAGAGACGTAGCTGTCACTTTTTTTGTCAAAAAATTCTGCGGACAATCCAGTATGTTGACATTCTGCTGTTATTCCATGCCTGGGAAAAGTAGTTTGAGGCTGATAACTTAATTTGTTCTCGCGTAACTTATCAAATAACTCCCCTATAGATACCGGAAACTTTTCCTTATCAGCAAGTACGCTGCAATCGACTTCATCAATCGCTATAGAGGGCCTTAATCCCGGAGCATTTATTAGTAGGTTCTGAGACCATTTTCGTCCAAGATTCACCGCAGTATCTCGATTTTTGAAAAAAATAAGTGCATTTCCTCCCCCTATGTATCCAATCTCCGATTCGAAATCTTGACTACAGATATAAATTTCTTGAGGATCTGTCTTCCATCTTTCAAACTCACATTTTTTATCAAAAGCTTCTAGGACAGTCCTCAAATTCTTTTCAAAAATATTCTCAACTAGGTAGGAGGCACCTAAGTTTTCCTTTAATTTATTGCTGGCAAAGACATATTGTTGTATGGAAGAAACTTCCAATAAAACTGCATAAAGACCGCTCATAAACTACCAACCCTATAAATCCCAAAATTTCATGAAATTCTGTAATTTCCTAAAAATTTACAATCCTTCAATCAAAAATTTTCAAACTAATCCTTATAGTTCAATTCCTGTAAACTTGGGGGAAATGTGCACCTCAATTAACTCATTTTTTTCACTTTGTTCTATATACTCAATATTACGATCAGAGTTTAAACAGGATAAAACCATTGCAGCTGTCATTGGTTTATTCCCAGCAGTAATATCAGCAATAACATCCGTTTCCTTCAAGTCAGCAGGCAAATCTTTATAGATCTCATCTATAATTTCTTTTACGTGTTTGCTCTCATTTGGATATTCAATTTTCACAAAATTTGGCTTTATTGCGCTTCCGGTAACTATTTCAAAAAAACTTTTAATAATATCTACATTTACACCAGATTGGTCTGAATAAATCAACCAGCAGTGCCTTAGTTTCCCGGTTTTTATATGATAATCCAGAGCCCTGAAAGTTTGCCCGATCCCACGAATACCAGCAATGCTTTCGACATTACTTGTTTCTTTATAGCTCAGAATATCTTTTTTGCTTTTTTCCAGGTACGCGCTTTTTCCCTGTCGCTTTTCTTTATTGTCACTGACGAAAGCTATTAATCCTTTATACTCACCTCGTAATTTTCTACTTTCGACCGAGCTGTCTATTAATTTTCTCAGTTTTCTCTCACTTCTCCTCTCAAAAGCGACAGACACGAGAATTAAACAAAGGATTGAAAAAACAATAACTAGAAGGCCTTGAAGATTACCTACATAATAGCTCAAAATATTAGAAAGGATATTTATAAAAATTGCAAATAACATTGACCACATCAAAAAAGGAACATTCAGTTCATTTGTGTTTAATAATTTACTGATAACTTTATTTGACATAAATTCCCCAACTGATAACTATTTTTCTTAAAATTTCAGATCAGGTTCGAAGGTCATTTCAAGGGTTTTGAGTTTAATATTTTCAGGAGTCATGAGAAATATAGAGATTTTTAAAAAATATCTTTTTCAATTTTATTTATCTTAGTTTTAGCATAAATACATTTGGATATTTTTAATGAAGGGTTTCTGTATATCTAAAAACATTATATATATTTAAATAAACTATTGGATCTTTTTATTGAAACTCTGCTCAATTCTTTCAAGCACAACCGCGTAATCCATATTTGTTTAATTTGAGGCCCAGTGCAGCCAAAACCGCCTCAACTCTGTCAGGATTTATCCATTCCTTTGAAAAAATCACGAAATAATATGCAAAACGAACAAGGTGCTCAATTGAGTTTCCTTCAACGCTCTTGAGCCCTATTTCGGCCCAGTGGTTGTCAACTGGTTGAGATAAAAATATAAAAGAAGAGAAGAGATAATTCCGCCCAGGAGCAGCCCTGTTCTGGAAGATTTCCCAAAAAATTATATTAGAGCCTTTTTTAAGCCAGTCCTCAATCAGGGAATGTATAAATTCATCTTCAATTCTTGTTTTCATGGCATATGCTGTTTTACCATTCGGCGTCCAGCTAGAGTTGAAAAAATCTACGCTGTTTATTTCAGCAAAGAAATGCTTTGAAGGCGTTTTCAAACTCTATCTGTTAAAAAAAGTTTAAATCTACGTTTTTGCGGTAGTTTGGGATACATTCCCCAGTTTCCAACTTTTCCAGTTCAGAAAGAAATGTCTTTTGGGTCAAAGTATTCAGGATCAAAATCTTCTCCAAGCCATTCCACGGTATCTTCATATTCTTCATGTTCAGGATCCTTCAGGATTTCGAGCATATATTCATAGCTTCCTACTCCCCCTGTATCCTCAGGAACAGCTGCTCTTTTTCCTGCAGTGCAGATCGGATATTCCACTCCTTCTTTTCTAGGAAGAATTTTCTCAAGCCGGACTTTTACCTGCCAGTTGTCCCCAAAATCATAGGTGTACAGAACAGTCTTATTTTCCAGCGTGAAATACCTGGAGATTTTGGCTTTATTTTCCGGCATTAGAGGCTCACCAAAGTTTTCGTGGTCTTTGTCTTCTGTCCCGATTCTCTCAAGCTCCCCTGTTTCTGGGTTTATCATCTCGAATTCTTGCAGGTGGTAGTCTTCCCAGCTCATCACAGCTTGGATGGCATCATGAAGTTTCAGGAAGGTATAATTTTCAGGCACCTGGATTCGCCGCCAGATCTGAGGGGTAATGCCTCTCATGGAAAGCTTTAACTGGTAAACCTTCTCGAAATCTTTTTTCATGGAATATTCCCCCGGATAAATATTTGAGTTTCACTATTTAGGGTTTTCAACAGGGTTTTGGAAGCTCCATTCAAATAAAAAAATTATGATTTGGTGGTGCGAATATTTTTTAACTTTTTTTTTATTTTTGTGGATTTTCTTTTTAATTTAGTGTATATCGCATCGGTGATTATATGTGCTTCAATAGAAACAACGATTCCAGTTAATAATGAAATTGTATATTTTGTTGGGATGCTGGTTATATCAAGGTTGAACAATTTGACAACTGGTACTATGATAAATAAACCTACAGTTGAAATGATTATAATGGGACCCGATAATGGATGGTGCAATTTTCCACGGTGCTTGAATATTTTTTGATAAGGCCACCAGATATGTTTGAGAATCCCCCATCTTTTTAAGGGATCACTTTTAATATCCAGGTCAGGACTGAGATAGTATGTCCCAAATATAAGTGCAAATGAAAATATTGCTATGGTATCAAATTCAGTATATTCTGGTGGAATATGCGATTTCATAAAGTTTGTATGTAAACTTAGCAATATACCAAGCAGCAAAGTAATGTTTATTTTTACATGTGTTTTTCCACTGGGCATTCTGAACACCGTTTTTAAAACTGGGGAGTGTAATGCTATACTCTATTACACTCATGTATTCCATGAAATCAATTCAAGTTCAATTCACATACTACCTCGACACATAATACCTCAAATTTAATAAAACTTATTGTATATTTTTTATTATTTAGATGGTACAACGGAAAAAATGCCAAAATTTCATTTGAGCCTTTACCGAGGGTTTTTGAAAATGGATCTCAGTCTTAATTTTTGCTCATTTTTTGTTTACCAGGTCTTGCTCACGAGTTAAAAATTGAACAAGAGGATTGAAAATATTAGAAGGTTTGAAAAAAGAACTGGAAAGAGGGAGTGCTCAACTACGCTTGAAAAAATAACAATTTACTGAATGATGCCTTTTTTACTGCTTGATTTTCCAGTCTGATTGATTGGATTAACCATGCTCAAAAAGTTTGTGCCAGCCTGTTTCAGTTTCCCTCTTACAGAGTATCCATGTTTTTTATATAATTTTAGGGCACCTTTGTTTTCGGGTTTAACAATCAATGAGGTTTTAGAAATGCCAAGTTTATGAGACTTGAGAGTTGCTACTTTTAGTAATCTGCTTCCAATCCCACACGCTCGGTACTGCGGGTAAACAGCAAGTGAATCTATATAATATTCACCAGGTTCTGCCTCTTTTGTTTTTAACATGGGAACTACTTTTCCTTGATAATCCTCAGCATCGGATTTATAAAATTTAGGAAGCTTTTCTACCAATAGCTTACTCAAACGTGGAAAATGGTCTGAGGGAAATGACAAAACCAAACCTGCTATACCGTTACGTCCCTCTGCGACATGGATATTTTGATAACTCAAAATATTGTCTGGCTGCTTATAGAATTTTTTAATAACATCTTGTGCAGCTTTCTGATTATCAGAACCTGCAAGCACATAAGCACATTCTCCCCAGGCCATGCAAATTAATTCTGCTGCTTCGTCTGCATCTTCAATTTTAGCCTGTCGAATATCCACAATTATCAAACCTCATAAATAAAAAAAACTTTAATTTTTTGTTTTATTTTCATTATCTTTCTTCCAATATTCTACGTTTCTTATCTTTTTCAAATTCTACATTTCTATTAGCCTACCAAAAATAATTTTACTATCAAAATTCGAAAGTTTGAGAACTATTTTTCATAGTCGGAAACTAATTGATAATTTCGAATTCAAAATTTAGAGAAATAACTTTGAGTTATTGATTAGTTAATTATATTCACCTGTTATTTTTTAAACTTTGAAGAATAACCCAGACCTGTTTGAGGCTGTATTCGACACTGAATTCTTGAAGAATCAGGTCCTGTACTTCTCGAGTTAGCCAATCATCCCGATCTTTAAGCATTTCCTTTAATTGTACTTTCTGAAAGTCTGAGAGTTTTGAGGGATTTCCGCCTCTAAATTGAGGGATTAAACCTTCGTAACCCTGAGCGTTCCATCTCTGTTGCCAGAGGTTCCCATTGCTTCTGGAGACTCCAACAATATTTGAGGCTTCTTTAACGCTTTTACCTTCATAACGGGCTTTGATGAATATGAGACGTTGGACAACTCGAGAATTCTTCTCAGCCTTGATCATTTTAACAAGTTTCTCATAACTTATATGGCGAGTTATAGGAATCTGTTCAGGTTTGGACACACAATATAATATGACATATATGTATTAAAGTTTACGTAAAAAACTGTAGTAATTTTGGCTCCAAACCTACAATACAATGATGTTTTTCAAAAATAGCCGGCTATGTTTTTATTTTTATTTTGATGGGCTTTGTTTTTGAATCATGCAGATTACAAAATGTTTAATACATTAGTCAAGTTTTCAATCTTTATTTGGTAAACTTGATCACGAATAAGGCTCTCGAATTGGATACAATGCGAAGCGAGGTTTCAATCCTTGTTTTAGTGGATCTTGCTCACGAATCCAACGATGAATTTGGTCTCCGCGGATGGAAATTCAGTTTCAATCCTTGTTTTAGTGGATCTTGCTCACGAATCGGTTAAGGTGTCAATGTGATGTTACAAGATGATTTGTTTCAATCCTTGTTTTAGTGGATCTTGCTCACGAATACATCAGTCGTCTCTGCGGAGACAATCGAAGTAGGTGGTTTCAATCCTTGTTTTAGTGGATCTTGCTCACGAATGTTGTCAATGTCGTCTGCTCCGGTGAGTTTTCCTGGTTTCAATCCTTGTTTTAGTGGATCTTGCTCACGAATGTCGTGATACAAAACGCGCTTGAAAAATTTATTGAACGGTTTCAATCCTTGTTTTAGTGGATCTTGCTCACGAATATCGTTTCGATGACGAAGACCAAACTGGCCACAATTGTTTCAATCCTTGTTTTAGTGGATCTTGCTCACGAATGTTTTACAGGGGGTTAACCATAATGTTATAATGTTTTGTTTCAATCCTTGTTTTAGTGGATCTTGCTCACGAATTGTCCGGATTTTCTTCCTGTATGAGCTGCATGTATGTTTCAATCCTTGTTTTAGTGGATCTTGCTCACGAATGAAAACAAGCATTCCTTTGTCACCCGCCAAGATTTGTTTCAATCCTTGTTTTAGTGGATCTTGCTCACGAATTAGATGCTGAAATTAATATTTCAGAAGATATTATGTTTCAATCCTTGTTTTAGTGGATCTTGCTCACGAATCATAAATAAAAGTAAGCTCATGTCTTTCAAAAAATATGTTTCAATCCTTGTTTTAGTGGATCTTGCTCACGAATAAGAATCTAAAATAAATGGGCTCTGTAGAAATCCTTATTTTAATGCAAATTATTTGCATAACTTTTTTGTTTATGTTATACCCTATCAGTTTAATTTTTATTTCTTTTGCTTGATTATGGAACTTTCTTGCT
>DALS01000031.1 GCA_002499445.1 Methanosarcina sp. UBA293 | reverse complement strand
TGGAATGATTGCTTGCTGGAATAGATGTAAATATGTTATAACAAATCTGAGGGATAAGGCATCATTTGAGAGAATTTAGAAATCGGATTAAAAAAATAATGTTTAAAAAGTTAGGCAGCTGGATTAGAATCATAAACTAGAATCATAAACTCTATGTTAGAGCTGGACCAGAACCGTATACTCTGGTATATCACTTCAACCCTGACAGTAAATTGCTGGATATAAACATCGTAGATTGGTAAATTATTAAAATATACAAGAGATTATTAAAAATGTGTGAGGGACAACATGCGAGTTTCCATGGACATTGAGTTAAAAGATGTGCCCGGGCAGATGCTTTTAGCCCTCCAGCCTCTTTCGGAATGTAAGGCTAACCTGATAACAGTAGTACATCACCACCAGAAAAGAACCCCCAGAAAAACCGTGCCCGTAAAGCTTGTACTTGAAACCAGACCTGAAAGCATTGAAACAATAAAAGCAAAGCTGGAAGAAAACGGGATTAGAGTTATGAGAGTCGGAGAACACCGTTTCAGGGAAAGTATAAATGTCGTGCTCATAGGGCATGTGGTTCATACCGGGATCCAGGATACGATTGATGAGATTGACAGGACAGGCTATGCTGAGGTTGTGGATCTTTCACTTTCCATGCCAGGTATCAATCTGCTCTCTTCAGCCCTCATAAAAGTCGATGCTGTGAGTAAAGAGGATCTACAGAAAGCGCTAACTATCCTCAAAGAGGTCTCAACAAAAAAAGACCTGCTTATGGTCCTTCCAATCAATATCCAGGCCTGAAAAATAGTTTAAGGAGATTTGAAAACATGAAAACAGTGTACTGTTCCATTCTCGGATTCGGTGCAATCGGACAGGGTGTGGCCGAAGTACTCCTTATGAAAAAAGAGTATCTTGAAAGTATCGGGCTGGAAGTAAAAGTGGTTGCTGTTGCAGATTCAAAGGGTGCTACTGTTAATCCTGAAGGCGTGGACCTTGCTGACTGTCTTGCCAGGAAGAGAAAAGATGGAACCGTAGCTCTTGAGAAAATCTCCGGAGTCGAGGTCATTCGATCCGTACCCCATGAGCTGGTAATCGAGACCACTCCTACAGATATACAAACCGGTGGAGCAGGTCTGCAAAATATGCTTGCAGCCTTCCAGATCGGAAAAGACGTTATTACCTCCAATAAAGGTCCCCTTACTCTTAAGTACAGGGAACTCATGGAAACCGCAAAGGCAGCTGGGTCACATTTCAGGTTCGAAGCGACTGTTGGCGGTTCGATGCCTATTATCAACCTGTCAAATGAGGTGCTTGCAGGAAATAAGGTTAAAAGCATTAAAGGAATCCTGAACGGGACCTGTAATTATATCCTGACAAGAATGCTGGAGGAAAGGGCAAGTTACAACGATATTCTTGCTGAATCCATGCAGCTTGGAATTGCTGAAACCGACCCCACTTATGATGTGGAAGGAATTGATACGGCTTGCAAACTCGTAATTCTTGCTAACGCGGTCTTTGGACTTGATGTAACTTATGATGATGTAGAAGTAACAGGAATCACGAAAGTCACGCCTGAAGCCCTAGAGATGGCTTATGAAAGAGGGCATGTGATCAAACTCATAGGAGAAGTCAGCAGAGAAATAATTCATGTAGCTCCCAGGCTGGTACCTATCAACCATCCCCTTGCAGTCGGAGGAACATTGAATGTGGCCTCGGTAGATACTGAGCTTGCAGGAGAAATTACTGTTACGGGCAAGGGTGCAGGCCCGATTGAAACTGCAAGTGCAATTCTCAGCGATCTAATCACAATTTATAGGAACTGACTAAGAATTCAGGTTTTTCCCGGATTCGAAAAAACAAAAATTAAAAAGTTGCGTGGATTATGACAAGTTTCAGGGAATTTGCAGAAACCTGCCAGGCGATTGAAAAAATCTCAAGTACTATTGATACTACAAACCGGGTTGCTGATCTTCTTAAAAAGGTTGACATAGAAGAGCTGCCCACCACAACTCATTTTATTATGAGCAAGGTTTTTCCTGCCTGGAGCGGAAAGCAACTGGGAATTGGTACAAGCCTGCTATATACTTCGCTCTCCAAAGCCTCGGGAATGCCTGTAAAAAGCATACAAACTCTTGTTCGGACTACTGGAGACATTGGAGATGCTGCTCTTCTTATACTCAAGGAAAAAAGGAAGAATCAGGTAACTTTCTCCTCTTTTCTTGAAGAACCTCCCGAATTTTCAATAATGGAAGTTTATAACCGCTTCAAAATTGCCTCTGAAGCCTCGGGAAAAGGCTCTCAAGAGGTTAAAATAAGAAATCTTCAGTATCTCTTCAACTCCTCGACTCCGAGAGAAGCTAAGTATATAGCTAGACTTGCGCTTGAGGAGCTGCGTATAGGCGTAGGAGAAGGGGTTGTAAGGGACGCAATTGCAAAAGCTTTCTCAGTGCCTGCAGATGTGGTTGAGCACGCCTTTATGGTTACAAACGACCTAGGGATAGTTGCTGCAACTTCCAAGGAAGGAGGATTGGAAGCCCTGGAACGTCTAGGGATTGAAATCAACCGCCCGATAAAGATGATGCTCTCGCAGATCAGTCCTGACATCGATGCCGATATAAAGGAAATGAAGGAGGCTGCAGTCGAGTGGAAATTCGATGGAGCAAGAGTCCAGGTCCATAAGGATGGAGATTCGGTTACGCTTTTTTCACGGAAGCTTGAAAATGTCACAGATTCCCTTCCTGATCTTGTAGAAATAGTCCGCAAGCATGTGAAGGCTGAGTCTGCAATCCTTGACGGAGAAGCCGTCGCAGTGGATGAAGACGGAAAACCCAGGGCATTTCAGGAGATCCTTAAACGTTTCCGGCGCAAGTACAATGTGGAGGAAAAAGCTCTTGACATCCCTATTCAGCTTAATCTTTTTGACATAATGTACTTAAATGGCAAAACTCTGATTGACCTGCCTTTGATTGAGCGTCGAAAACTACTTGAGTCCTGCGTGGAAAGCTCGGTTGAGGATTCAAAAGCCATCTGTGTGGACAAACAGGTAATAACCGGAGACCTTGAAGTTATAGAACAGATCTACAGGGAAGCCTTAGAAGCCGGGCACGAGGGCCTTGTGATCAAAAACCCGAATTCGATCTATTCCCCTGGCAAGCGAGGCAAAAACTGGCTTAAGAAAAAGCCTCTTATGGAAACTCTTGATCTTGTAGTGGTTGGAGCTGAATGGGGTTTTGGCAGGCGTGCAAATCTCATAGGCTCTTACACAGTTGCCTGTTATGACCCCAAAACTTTGCGTTTTCTCCAGGTCGGAAAAGTGGGCACTGGTCTGACCGACGAACAGCTTAAAGAGCTCACAGAGATGCTTTCCGGACTCATGGAAGGCGGAGAAGCAGGCGGGGTATTTGCAATCAGACCAAAAATCGTCTTAGAAATCGCTTTTGAGGAAATCCAGAAAAGCCCTAATTATAACTCAGGCTTTGCGCTGCGTTTCCCACGCTTTGTCCGCATAAGAGACGACAAAGCCCCCGAAGAAGCGGATACAATCCAGAGGATTGGAAAAGTGTACAGCCAGCAGTTAAAAAGGCTGTAAAGGGCGATGTGGCTGCCGTTTTCTTTTTGCGGCACTCACATGATCTTTTTAATATTATTTTAATATAGTTTAAAGTTTTTATCTTCTCTGTCTGGTAAGTATTTCTTTTTAGTTAGAGATAAAGGAATTTACTTCTCAATGCTACTTCTCAATGTTTCCTATCTTTTAGATTTTATAGGGTTTACGCGGTTTAACTGCTATAGATAATATTAAGCTTTCAACTATCGGCTCTGTAGAAATCTTCTATATTCTGTTATTACCCAAAAATTTATAAAAATAAAATTGTAAAAATGCTCCTTATTTTTTGTCCCATAAAAAACGAGGAGCGTTCCATATTGTCATCAAATAAGTATAT
>DALS01000055.1 GCA_002499445.1 Methanosarcina sp. UBA293 | reverse complement strand
GAATTTAGAGGATTTCTACAGAGTCTATTTTATTATATTATATAATGAGTAATATACCAATGATCCGCCACATATTTTGGAGAATCAGTATTTTTCAAGATAGCATTTTTCTGGTAGATCCAAGTAATTTTGACTCTTATAGAAACTTGGAAAAAATTGAATGCTATCGTTTTTTCTCTAAAATTCCGAGAAAAGAAAAGAGAAAAAAGTATTTCTTAAAGATAGTGACATACTAAAGTCCAGATGTTCATTAAAAATTACAGATCCGGAAAAGATATACTTTAGATCAAAATCTGGACATTAGATTAAATTTAGTGAGATATTTACCTGGCTTCATAGCAGGAAATTTCCCTGGCATCTACCCGAACTGGTTTCCCAAGCTCGTTTGAGATAACATTTCTCACCCTTGCCATACACTTGCATTCAAGCTGAATGCGCGCTGACATAGTTTCTCGTTCTTCAATATAGAGATTGCTCGAACTGACAATAGAGTGGACCGAAATTTGCTTCTGTACAACCTTTGCTACGAGACCTGAAGTCCCCTCCGTGAGATCCTGAAGGCTGGTAGAAGTTAGAAGGACGCTATCTCCTGCATTGAGCCCAAGTACTCCTATGAAGTTTTGAGGATTCCGAATCTCAAGAGTTCTAAGATAATGTTTTTTTAGGACTTCGATAAGAGAATCAGCAATTCCTGTTAATGCTATGTACTCCATGGGATCACCCGTACATTGGGAACTCCTTCTTTACTTCTCCTTTCTGCTCTGCAGTTTGAACATCTTCAGCAAGCCTTTGGAGTTCGATTTCTATGCGTTCAGCCTGCTCTATAAGCCGCGCTGTATTTATTGAAAGCCCATAGAGCTCGTTTAAAACTTCAATAACAGCAGAAGCGGCCCTAGGATCAGGATTCTGAGTTCTGGTCGCACCAAGCAGGCTAAATGCGGGAATTCCACGCAGCAGACATTCAGCCATTACGCTGCCCGAAATCCCTGAGATTGTCCCCATCTGGAAAACCTCTACCTTACTCTTGATCTTGTCCAGCATCTCTGGAGTGGTGGCTGCCCCAAAAACTTTATTCCCACCGTCCATTATGGCAATTCCTGCAATGGAAGCAATTTCTCTTACATTGATAGACTCAGCCCAATCCACCAGAGCATTACTAACATCATAGGAGACAGTGTGACTGATAGGAATATCGGAGATCACAATAATCAAGTTGTGCTCTACGTTCTCGTAAATTCTTACAGGCATATTTATAAGTCCCTCATAAAGTACTGCAATCGAGGGGAAATACCTTGAATCAATAGAACCAATGTATTCCATTTTCAATTCTTCTATCATATGCTGACTTGCAATATTCCCTACAAGCCCGATTCCGGGAAAACCTTCAATCAAAATAGGATTTTTTGATTGGACAGGTTTGGTAATAATCTTCACATCATTGTTATCATAATCTGTATTTGACAAATAACCACCTCAGCAAATACAACCCCTATGATTATATCTTACCTAATCTTAGATAAACAAGTTTCTCAGCAGTCAGAGTTTATTCTACTTTCTGCACTTACATTTGTGTAAAGTATACAATGAACTCGAGTTCCAAACTACTATATCCCCTTTTGATAAAATGAGAATCAATTATTATATATAGCCTTTCTCCTGACAAAGAAAAATAATTGAGATAAAGAAGATATAATAACTTTTCATATTTCTTCAGTAAAGAGAGGAATCATGAAAGTGAAGAATTGAGTTTCCAGAATAGCTGTCCAAAATTTAACAAATCAGAGAACAAAGAATGTATTGATTTTAGGAAAAAGAACATGTGAGAGTAGATGCCTGACAGATATTTGGCGACAGAAACCTGGTTCTTTAGAAACAGCAAATATGGGAAAGATATAATAGACAGACTAAATCGTAAAAAAACGCTTATAGAATGAAAAATCCAGAAACAGGAGGAGAAAAGTAATGGAAAAATCTATTCTCTATTTTGATGATGTAGGAGAGTCAAATACGGAAGCCGTTGTTAAAGCAGCTGCAAGAAGGGCAAAAGAGCTTCAGATATCTCATATTGTAGTAGCAAGCACTAGCGGAAAAACCGCATTAAAAATGGCAGAGGCAGTAAAGGGTAGCAACATAAAAGTTGTTGGAATAAGCCATCAGTATGGGCAGAAGGAAAAGGGCGAATGGGAAGTGGAAGAAGAATATAAAAAGAAGCTTGAAGAACTTGGGGCAATAATAACCACTCAATCTCATATATTCTCAGGAGTTGAACGCTCAATTACGAAAAAATTCGGGGGATATTCAAGAGTTGAAGTGATTTCGGATGCTCTCAGGTCTCTTTTTGGAAAAGGCTTCAAGGTAGCCATTGAAGTTGCAATCATGGCAGCTGATTCAGGTCATATCCCTGTTTCCGACAACACTGAGATTATAGCGATAGGAGGCACAAGATGGGGTGCCGATGTAGCTCTTGTACTCAGGCCAGCCCATAGCGGAGATTTCTTTTCCCTTCAGGTTCGGGAAATTATAGCCATGCCGCGAGCAAAAGAAGATTGAAGGTAAGAAAAAGCAAGAAAAAGGCAAAAAAGGTAAAAACCGGGAGAAAACCGGGAAAAATAAATCTCCATGATACAGGTAATTTAGCTTTTCGTTTGAGGTTGGAGGGAAGCTCAGGTAATTCACCAGAATTTACCCTAGCTTCTCACCAGTCCCCAAAGATAAATATATCTGATAGGCATCTATACCCCCGGCATGTCAGCAAAATTTGAAATTCTCTATAAGGACGCAGGCGGCAGGATAGGAAAGCTCAGGACTCCCCATGGGACTGTTGAGACACCTACTGTCATGCCTGTAATCAATCCAAACATTCAGCTTATTCCCCCGAAAGAAATGCGAAACTTCGGGGCAGAGATCCTGATAACCAATTCCTATATTATCTACCGTAAGGAAGAACTGAAAAGTGTTGCCCTTGAGAAAGGGCTACATGGGCTCCTAGACTTTGACGGGCCCATAATGACAGATTCAGGTTCCTTCCAGCTTTCTGTATACGGATCCGTGGAAGTTACAAATGAAGAAATCCTTGGGTTCCAGCAAAAGATAGGAAGCGATATTATTGTCCCGCTGGATATCCCTACGCCTCCTGATGTTCATTATAGGAGGGCTGAAGAGGAGCTTGCAACCACAGTCGAACGGCTTGAAGCAGCCCGCAAGTTTATCCAGGGTGAGCAGCTGCTTGCAGGGCCGGTTCAGGGTTCGACTTATCCTGAACTAAGAGAAAAAGCTGCCTCTCACCTCAAAGACCTCAATTTTGAAGTTTACCCTCTTGGAGCCGTTGTCCCGCTCATGGAGGCTTACCGTTATACCGAACTTGTTGATGTAATCGCTGCATCTAAAAAAGGGCTTTCTCCAGCTTCTCCGGTGCACCTTTTTGGAGCAGGACATCCTATGATGTTCGCCCTTGCCGTAGCTCTCGGCTGTGACCTTTTTGATTCGGCAGCCTATGCCCTTTATGCCAAGGATGGACGCTACATTACTGTAAACGGGACTTACCACGTTGAAAAAATGAATTACCTGCCCTGTTCCTGTCCAATCTGTTCAAGGTACAGCGCAGACGAATTGAAAAAAGCCGATAATAGGGAAGAACTTCTGGGAAGGCATAATCTTTATGCGACTTTTGCTGAAATCAGGCTGATTAAACAGTGCATAAAAGATGGAAAACTGCTTGAGCTTGTAGAGCAGCGCTGCCGTGCCCACCCGAGACTTCTTGATGGATTGAAAGAGTTTTACACCCATTCTCCCTGGCTCGAACAGTTTGATCCGGCTACAAAAAATACTTTCTTCTACTGTGGGCCCGAATCTGCTTCCCGCCCTGAAGTCCTGCGTTTTGGAAAAAGGCTGGACAGGTTCAGCCTGCAAGGCTTGGTTATAATTCGGACAGGCAAGATAAAGGGAGAGAAAGATTACAACCAGGTTCTTACCTTCAAAGCACCTTTTGGAGCATTTCCTGCCGAAATGGAAGAAGTATATCCTTTCAATGCTGAAGTCCCAAAATCTCCAGATTATGAAGCCCTCGATACAGCTCTTTCAAATACTCTTAAACTAATAGACCTGAATCCACAAGCTGAATTCACTTTTGTCTGCGAGAAGGAGTTCAGGCATCCTTTGATCGAAGAGATAAGTAGAAAAGCAAAACTGATATACAGGGAAGACTGGAAAAAAGAATAAGTTTTAAGGTGCTCATTAACAGCGCCGGATACCTTGTAAGTGCTTCAGAGTTACTTAGAATTAAAACTTAGCTCAAAAAGTTAAAAAGGAAACGTTTTTGAGATCAGCCTTTATAGAATTTATCTGTAAAGAACCCTAAACAGGGAAAGAGCAGTACAAAGTACAAACTCTAATAGAAAATTCCATACAAACCAGAAAAGTCTAGGTGAAACTATTGTCCCTTACAGCAAGAATCGGGGAACTCAGTCCATATCTACGGCTGTTGAGACCCGAACTCTACTACATGGACCTTACCCTACCCGCCTCGAGTGCAATCCTTGCTTCTTATTTGGCGACCGGGGGGCTCCCTGAATTTTTTCCCTTCTTGATTGCAGTAATAGGCGGCTTTGCAGCCATCACAAGTTCTTATGTTTTCAATGACTGCTGCGATATCGATATTGATACTATCAACCTACCTGACCGCCCTTTGCCCTCATCTACTGTATCAAAGAAATCTGCGCTTACCTATGCCCTCTTTTTATTAGCAGTCGCGGGCGCAGCAGCCATCTATCTAAATCCTGAGTCTCTCATTGTTCTTATTATCGCGGCTGCAACTATCACAATTTATTCAAGCTTTGCAAAAAGGAATACTTTCCTGAGTTTTTTACCTGTTGGTATCTCTTATGGACTCGTACCTATCGGCGTCTGGCTTGCCTTTGACCCTGCAGGAATCCTGAAAGGCAATGACGGGATAATTCTCCCCTTGTCAGCTATCTGTTTCGGGCTAATGATTTGCGTTACGGATTGGGCCTTTACCCTTGGAGGAGTTTCCAGAGATGTAGAAGGGGATAGACTGAAAGGTGCCCCTACAATGCCTGTGACCTTTGGAATTCCTTTTACTGCGCGATTCGTTACCTTCTGGTGGATTGTGGGAGTTATTGCCTCCGTGATCATAGGCTGGTCAGCTCAGCTTGGGCCTGTATACTTTGCAGGAGCCCTTGCATCAGGACTCTGGATGCTTGCACAGTGTTTAGATTTCATCAAAAATCCCACCCCTGAGAGGGGCGGTGCGCTCTTTGTTAATGGTTCAAATTATAGAGCAATTATGTTTGGGTCAATGATCTTTGATGTAGCGCTCTGTATTTACGCGGGAGCTTACACTTCCATTCTCTGGTAAAGGATAGAGAAAAAATGGATGCAGATATTATTGTAATAGGGGCATCTCCTGCAGGGCTGATGGCTGCAAGGAATGCCTGTGAAAAAGGGTCTTCAGTTCTTTTACTGGAAAAAAAAGAGGAAATCGGGCATCCTCCCCATCCTGCAAATTCTTTTTTTAAGGGAATGCTCGATAAATGTGGAGAAAAGGCAGACCCTTCTTACGTGGTGCATTATCTCAAAGGCATGAAGATAATTTCCCCTTCAGGAAGAACAGTAGAGGTCGAAACACCCGGATACGCCATTGATAAAACGGCGTTTGACAGGTTTTATGCGAAGAAAATAATTAAAATCGGCGTAAACCTTCAAAAAGGAGTAACAGTTCAGAATATCCAGAAGGAAGGAGAAAAATTTACTGTCAGCACTTCTGCAGGGGCATTTACCTCTAAACTGATTATCATCTCCGACGGCATAAATTCAAAATTGGCTTCCCTTCTAGGCTTGAAAACAATGAAACACCCTGAAGATATTGCCTGGGGAATTGAACTGGATATCAGAAGTCCTGGACTTGGGAAATCGAAAATGTTTGAGTATTATGTAGGGAACCACGCTCCTGGCTGGAAAACTACATACGCCCCAAGAGGAGGCAATAATGCTGCAGTCGGAGCCTATGTACGCAGATGCGGAACTGACGTAATGCCATACCTTAATGCCTGGGTTGAAAATTTCAAAAAGCTTAAAGGGCTCGAAGAGCTTGAAGTTGTAAGAAAACTTTCTGGTGGAGACCCTATAGTAACAATTCCCAATGAGTACATAACCGACGGGATAATGGTTGTTGGTGGGGCAGCAGGCCAGTCAGGAATAGGCTATGCAATGCGGGCAGGCCAGATATGCGGAGATGTGGCTTCTGATGCCGTAAGAAAAGGAGATGTTTCAAAATCTGCCCTGTTAGAGTACCGGAAAACCTGGGAAAAGGAGTTTAAGGTTGAGCACTACATTGGCAGGATAGGACTTGAGACTCTCAGGAAAATGACGGATAGAGAAATCGATGAAATGGCAAAGGTCTTTGAAAAGCAGGATCTCTCATTTATTCATGGAAGTTCAGTTGAACAGGCAATGCAGGTTTTCGCGTTTATGTTAAAGAAAAAACCCTCTGCAATTTTAAAGTGCAGAGCATTCCTCAGGAACAAGTAAACTAAAACTTAAAAGAGCAAAAAGAACAGAACTGATCGAATATTATTATTAAATGCAGGTGCAGGCAAAAGTATGCAATACGATTTTTATAAAAGTCCCCTTCTCAGAGTTTATACTGAGATCGAAGACGGATACATGAGGATGAAGACCAGTGGGGCTGCATCCATCCTTATGAGAAAAAATCTTGAGAAAAACCTCTCACTTTTTGAAGGTGAAAAGCCTGCAAAAATCGAGGCTGAAAGGCTCATCTGTTCAACCTGGATGCCCCCTGTGCCAAGCCCGGGTTTTGACCGCCTGGTAAAAAGCCAGTTTTATTCCATCCTGGGAAAAATGACTCCAGACCAGGTAACTATTTCCATAACTGAAGAATGCCCAAATAACTGTATCCACTGTGCTCTACCTGATACGAAAAATAGGAATAAGCTTGCTCCCGACACTGTAAAATCCACAATTGATCAAGTGCTTGAAATGGGCACAACCTATGTGATCTTTGACGGAGGCGAGCCCCTGACCTATCCTGGCTTAGAAGATCTGATAAGGTATGTGGACCCTCAAAAAGCCATCACAGGCATGTTCACCTCAGGGGTAGGGCTGACCGAAGATCGAGCTATCCGCCTGAAAGAAGCAGGCCTTTATTCCCTTACTGTCAGCTTTGACAACGCGTATGAAGATAAACACGATTACGTAAGGGGCAGGAAAGGAGTATTTAAAAGCGCGGTTGAAGCCGTCAAAAACGGACTTAAGGCAGGGCTGCTTGTAAATATATATGTAGTACTTTCAAGGGACAATGTGAACGAGCTTGAAGAACTGTACGCTCTTGCGTCAGAGCTTGGAGTCCATGAACTTTCCTTCTACGAAATAGTCCCGACTGGTAGATGGATGGACCACGCCTCCGAAATTATGACCCCAAAAGACCTGAGAAAGTTTGATAATTTCGTTTCCAGAGCTAAGGAAAGAGAAGGGCCTAGGGTATTTCCTATTCCACAGGTCATGAAGACCACAGGCTGTATGGCAGGAAGGAAATGGCTTCATATTACCCCAGAAGGAAATATTCTTCCCTGCGCCTGTATCCCGATCCCTTATGGAAATATCCATAAAAACAAAATAAGCGAGGTCTGGAAAAAAATCAGGGAAGACCCCGCATATAATGCAGAGTGCTGCCTTATGAGAGACCCCGAATTCAGAGAGAAGTACCTAAAGCTTTCAGAGTAAATGGGTCAGTATTGAGAATTTCAGAAGAATTGGGGAAAAAACATTTATAAAGTTATCAATTTTTCAATTTCATATTTCTTTTTTTATAATTTTGAGACTGGGGGCTTTTGAGACTGAGGACAATAGTTAACAAAACTTAAGCCCCTGGAATATAGAAAACCGAAATGCCTGGAATATAGAAAAATAGAAAACTGAAATATTTGGAATATAGAGCAAACTATCTGACGAAGATAAAACCAGTAACAGGCATCGATTGTGCCAGAAAAAATGGGAATGCAGGTTAAGACTACCTGCAACGAAAATTTAGCTTTTCAGCAGTGCAAATTTTTATTTTGTAAGATAATTAAACTAAACCTGATCTCTGAAGAGTCATCAAGTCTTCAGTGGTGAGTTTTGCTCCGCCCTTGAACTTCTCAAAGATAGACTTGGCATCCTTCTGAAGTTCGGACTTGACAATGCGGGATTTCCCTTCTTTGTCTTTTCTCCGGAGCTTGAAAATTTCTTTATCAAGTTCCCGAATTTCCTTCTGAGCATTGATGAAAGCCTTGTGCTGTTCGTCAGCTGCTTCCTGGGCTTTTACAAATTCCCTGTGAGCAATGTCAGACTCTGCTCTGGTTCTGTCAGCCTCTTTGAAAGCGGTAATCATTTTCTCATGATATTCCTGAGCCTGCCTGGCATACTCAGCTAGCTGGTTATGGTACTCTGAAGCTTCATCTCGGATTTTCTGGGCATCATCCAGAATGTCCTTCAGTTCATGGTTGCTCTCGAGCTGGACTTTTTTGACCTGATACTGCTTTTGAAGCTGAGTGATCTTGCCAACAAGTTCCCTTTCCTTGCTTGTGCTCAGGACTTCAGTCTGCTGGGCAAATTCAAGGCGGTCGATATCCTTTCTTAGGGATTTGATCGATGGGCCGCCCAGGTTATTTTGCTTCCTGATGGAGTCTGCTTTTGCAAAGAGATCGTTTGCCCTAGCGTTGGTATCATCGCGCTTGTTCTTATATTCGCTGACCTTCTCATTAATTTCATCCCTGAGGACTTTTAACTCCTGGGCTTCGTTGATAAGGTCTTTTGTCTTCTTGTTCAGGTCGTTACGCTTTGCAGCAAGGGCGCTTGCCTCTGCGTTTAAAGTATTCCTTTTTTCCTTGGATTCTTCAGAAATGTCTTTCAAATCTGACCTTTTTTTCTGCAGTTCTTTTAGCATCTCTTATTGTGCCTCCCGATCCAGCAAAAAAGCTGGCGTTTTAGTAGTTCTATTGTTCGATGTCGACATGCTGTGCTTGATTACAACACTGATAAGAAAGAGATTCAAGAATAGGGATAACGGCTCTAAGATCTTTTTTTGTTATGACCACGTCCGCGTATTCCCTCAGGATGGGCTTGGGATTGAAAGCTATAGCAAAACCTGCCCTCTCAAAGACACAGGCATCATTTGCACCATCCCCGACAACCACACATTGCTCTGGCGGCACTCCATTGAGCCGGGCAAGTTTCTCAAACACTTTTGCTTTGGAATCACTCTGTGTGATGGGGCCGACAACTTTGCCTGTAAGGCAGCCATCTTCCACCAGCAGTTCGTTGGAAACAACGAAATCGATATTAAGCACTTTACCGATCATATCAGCAGAAATAGTAAATCCACCTGAAATCATTGCAGTTTTAAAGCCTCTGCTTTTGACATAGAGGATAAGTTCTGTTGCTCCAGGCATTAGATTGATCTGGTTTACCGCATCAAGGGCTGTTTCGAGGGGAAGTCCCTTAAGAAGCCTGACCCTTTCGATAAGTGCTTGCTCAAAATCAAAGTCTCCATACATCGCTTTCTTCGTAATCTCCTCTACTTTGCTTACAATACCTGCAGCCCTGGCGAGCTCATCGATGGTCTCAGCGTCTATAAGGGTGCTATCCATATCAAAAACAATCATTTTGTTTTCAGTAGAATTATTATGCGTAGGACAGTTCACTCAATCAAAACCTGGACCTGAATAACTACTAGATATAGTGGGAATTCTCCCGAAAAAGGGCATGCTGCCTGGTGTACTTTCTTCAGGGGTACCCCTGCAACTTAATATAATATATTTGCCCTGACATTAAAAGCCCACCAACAGATAAAGTTTTCGAATTATAATACAGGTTCTGTGAAACAAAACCACAAAACAACAGCATTGATGTCAACGTTTTTGAATGAAATAAATCGCATCCCTTTTAAACTTTTCGGGGGAGCAAGAAAACCTACTGAATAATGATTATAAATAGCAGATACATTTATAAAATAAGATTGATAAAGAACGAAGCTGCCAAAAGGATTATAAACCCTTTAGGAATTCCATTATTGAAGAAATTGGTTAACACAGGATTTTGAGAAAAATGGTCAATATAGGTTTTATAAAAATGGGCAACCTGGGAATGAGCCAGGTTATCAATCTGATCCAAGATGAAATTGCAGCAAGAGAGGGAATTACAGTACGTGTATTTGGCACAGGTGCCAAGATGGGTCCTGATGATGCTGCAGACACTGAAAGTTTTAAGCAGTGGAACGCAGACTTTGTGGTAATTATCAGCCCTAACGCAGCAGCTCCGGGTCCCAAAGCAGCTCGCGAAATATGGAAGGACGTCCCCTGTATTGTGGTCTCTGACGGCCCAACAAAGAAAGAAGCCAGAGAAGCTCTTGAGCAGGAAGGTTTCGGATATATTATTCTCCCTGTAGACCCCCTTATCGGAGCAAAGAGAGAGTTCCTTGACCCCGTGGAGATGGCATCCTTCAATGCTGATGCAATGAAAGTGCTGTCCATTTGTGGTGTTGTTAGACTCATTCAGGAAGAACTTGACAAAGTAACCGACCAGGTTGCTTCTGGAAAATCAGGAAAGGAACTGGAGCTCCCACATATTTTTGCAAAACCAGAAAAATGTGTTGAACACGCAGGCTTTGCGAACCCCTATGCAAAAGCAAAGGCTCTTGCAGCCCTTCACATGGCTGACAAAGTTGCACAGGTAAACTTCCCTGCATGCTTCATGTTAAAGGAAATCGAACAGGTTTGCCTGACAGCTGCAGCTGGACACGAAATAATGGGAGCTGCTGCTAAGCTTGCAATAGAGGCAAGAGAAATTGAAAAATCCAATGATACCGTATTCAGGCAGCCCCATGCAAAGAGTGGCGCTTTGCTGAAAAAAGTAAAATTGTACCAAAAACCAGAATAAAGACTGGAAAACCTTAAAGTTTGAAACCGGAAAATTGGAGGAACAAAAAGTTTACCTGGAAAGGTAAGCACGATAAAACCTCCAATAACCACCTTTTTTAATTCATTACCTAAATATCTTTTTATATGTCAGTTATTTCTTTGCATCCTCAACTTCTTGCAGTACCGATGCGTATTCATGGAAAACAGAGGGAAGATCTATAATAGCCAGTATGTCTACAACCCCAATAGCTGCAATAACTTTCCCGTCTTTTGAGTGAATGGGAGCAACAACAACATGTTTTCCCCTGTATACACCTTCTGTAGGAACTTCACGGACAACTTTGTTTATATTCAATACTTTTTCCAGCACAGGCCCTGTATAATCTTTGTCAAGAATTTTCCCTTTTTCCAGGCGAAGTCCTTTTCGCTTTAGACTGCGAATAGTCGTAGGAAGTCCAATGACTGAATGTACTGCAATTGCTAATGCCTCAAGATCTTCAGGCCCTGAATCTTCTGAGATAGTTAGGGAAGTAATTTGTTCACCCCCATAATGTTACTGGAGACCAGGCAGGATACAAAGTAAGAGCTTTTCAAAAACGAAAAGTTGAATCCTACTTTCAGGTCATATTTAGAATATGTTTTTCCAAAGAATATATAGTCACTCCTCATTTTCAAGGGCTCTTATAAACGCCTGTTTATGCAATTCCCCAGACTCATGGATTCCCCCAAATTCACCACGTGCCGCCCTGCAGGGATAATGCTGGATCAACAGCCCGGCTTTTGGAGGTGCATCTTTTACCAATGTTCCAACGATTTCTTTGGCCATGTGCCAGGTACTCCCACATGGAGCGCCTTTTACTACTTTGACGTCAGCAATTTTCCCGTCTTTTGTCCTTACCTTCAAAACAGGAAGCCCAAAGATATCCGCAAATGGTCTGTTGAAAGCATTGGGCTCAAGACTACAGCAGATTTCGTCTACCTCAATATCCATACCAGACACTTCAGAGATCTTTTTGAGTTCGGGAATTGAAGCCCTGGATGGCCCACCCGGAACTATAAGGGAGCGCACCCCAGCTTCTGCCGCAAGCTTTGCAATTGCAGAAGTCAGATCCGGATGCAAAGAGTAAGTAATTATAATTTCGGCAGAGAAGACACGCCTATCGAAATCAAGAGCTTCTAGGTATTCATCAGGCTCTTCAATAAATCCAGGCACGAATTCAGGCAGGTCAGCAGTCAAGACTGAAAAATCACTGTACTCCCAAACAGTCTCAATTAGGCGGTGCCCGTATTTGCCCCGTGTAATAACTCCTATTACAGTCATTACTCCAAGTTATTTTTAATATTGTATAAATAGATGCTTATTTAATCCAGGATTTCTTCCTGTCTCGTTAGCTATACATGGAATTGAAACCTTACCATGAGTCCGGGAAGCCCATAGAGTATAAATGTAGACAACGCGTTTGACTAAAAGTCTCTAAAGAGAGAAGACGGTACTTATGAGAGGAAAATTGATCACACTTGAGGGCATTGATGGCTCGGGCAAAAGCACGGTTGCAAAAAAGCTTCAGAAGAATCCTGAAATAAAGGCTTTTAGGCCTGTTTTTACCAGGGAACCGACAAGAAGCACTCTTACTGGAAATACTGTGGAAAAAGCTATCCAATTAGATATCGACCAGCTTGCCGAACTCTTCCTTTTTACAGCTGACCACGCCGAACATATAGCAAAACTTGTAAAGCCTGCGCTTGAAAGCGGGAAAATTGTAATTTCTGACCGCTATTCTGACAGCCGATATGCCTACCAGGGCGTAACCCTGAAGACTCGCTTTGAGAATCCCCTTGACTGGGTAAAGAATTTGCACCAGGGCTGGACCATTGTTCCGGATCTTACCTTTCTCTTTGACATCAAACCCGAAGTTTCAATTGAGCGCTGTGGGAAACGAGGAGAGCAAAGCAAGTTCGAAAAATTAGAGTTTTTACGAGCAGTCAGAGAAATTTTCCTCAGGCTTGCGATAGAGGACCCCGAACGTTTTATTGTAATCGATGCTTCCCGCTCTCCTAAATACGTAGAAAAGGAAGTAACGAAAAAAATTCTGGAGTTCCTGAGTAGGAACTGACCAGATGAACTGATTGGATCTAAGAATTGAACCTATTAGAGCCCATTATCGTCAGCAAATTTGATCAGGGCTTCCCCTAACACCCTTACATGGGTGGGGTTAAGATTGAACCTTGACCTTTTTACGCCTCCCCGTTCCTTTGCAAGTTCAATGTACTCTTTCTCAAAACGATCACTGTGTGCAAGGGATATTGTCATATACCAACCCCCTCCCATCTTAATCTCCGCATATCCGTCTACACTCTTCTCCTCGGTCTTTTCCTCAATATTCTCTTCAGATATATCCTTCTTTGCCATACTATAAACCTCATTATTTCCTAATTTTAAGTGAAATCTGCCATCGAATACAAAGATACTCGATTACATACAAGACATATAAGGGCTGAAATAAAAAGCATTCTGATATACTCATTATTTTTCGTTATCCGGTTTAAGCCCTGCACTCAGCACGACTGAAGGGACATAGCCCGAATGAATGGCAGTTGCAACCAAAGCTCCTTTTATCCCGAGCTTATCAAGAGTACAAAGGTCATGCATATCCTTGACTCCTCCTCCAAGCAACAGACTATGCCTTGAACACTCAACAAGCTTTTGAAGGAACTCAGGATCAAAGCCCGAGGCTGTTCCGACCCTGTCAAGATCAAGGAAAATAAGGTCTTTTAAGGGGAAATTATTTAATAGTTTTACAATTTCAAGGGCCGACTCAGGAAGCTCAGGGTCTTTTTTCAGGACTTTACCATGCTTTATATCAATGCTTACACTGATCCTTCCGGGATGCTTATAAGCTGCATCCTTTATTGCTGAAAGCGTGCCTGTTTCCGTGCCTATTATAACGGTTTCTGCAATAGAAAGAGCCTTATCTATGTCCTGTAGAGACGAAACCCCAAAATCTAGCATTGTATCTGCTCTTAAGCTTACTTGGCGAATTACATCAGTATTCGTTTCGAGGTGACCTTTGCCCTGAAGCACGTTAAGATCGGCGATATAGATTTCCCTGGGGTGCAGATGTTCCACGATATCCACAGGATCCGAACTGTTACATGCGGTACTTGAATCTGAAACCGAACGGTACTTTTCCCTGATTCCGCCCTTTGCAAGAACTACACTACGGTTAAATATATCCATGACTAGAATTACTCGGAACATACTTATCCGATAACTGCATCATCCTATAAAAAAATATAAAATAAAGGGTATTGTATAAAAAGAAAAATATTCATGGTATGATTCCAATTCCATGTCCAGTTAGAGGATTTTTATGAAACTGCTTGTAAGTCCAATCGATAGAGAAGAAGCAATAATTGCTTCCAGAGGCGGCGCAGACATTGTGGATGTCAAAAACCCGAAAGAAGGTTCCCTTGGTGCGAACTTCCCGTGGATAATAAGGGATGTGAAAGAAGCTGTACAAGGCAGGCAGCCTATAAGCGCAACCATAGGAGATTTTAATTATAAACCAGGAACTGCTTCCCTTGCAGCCTTTGGAGCAGCAGTTGCAGGAGCAGATTACATTAAAGTTGGTCTTTACGATATCCAGACTGAAGACCAGGCCCTTGAGCTTCTCACAAAAATAACACGAGCTGTAAAGGATTATGACCCTACAAAGAAAGTTGTTGCCTCAGGGTATTCGGACTACAAGCGTATTAATTCGATTTCTCCTTTCCTGCTCCCTTCAATCGCCGCAGAAGCTGGGATAGATGTGGTTATGGTTGATACGGCAATTAAGGACGGAAAATCTACCTTTCAATTCATGGACGAGGAAGAACTTAAAAGATTTACCGACCTCGCACACCAGTACGGACTTGAAAACGCAATTGCTGGATCTCTGAAATTTGAGGATCTTCCTGTGCTTGAAAGGATAGGGCCAGATATTATCGGTGTCCGAGGTATGGTATGCGGAGGAGATAGAAGAACTGCGATCCGGCAGGAACTGGTAGAAAAGCTCGTAGCAGAGTGCCAGGCCTGAAATCAATTCAATATAAATTGAAAGTGTGCGCCGACAGGTCATCAGGCAGGTCGGCCGAAAAATAATTATAAACAAATAACTATTTTTAGTCTGATGTTTATTTTAGGACATATTGGGATCACGTTGGGGACTTTTTATATCCTGAACCGTTTATCTTCAAAAAAAAACTTATTGGTAAACGTTCCATGGATTGTAATCGGGGCACTCCTTCCAGATTTAATCGATAAACCTCTTGGCAGAATAATCCTTGCTGACACTATAGGAAGCGGGCGGATTTTTGCCCATACTCTACTTTTTGGCCTTCTGCTAATCCTTGCAGGGTATTATTTATATAATAAGGGAAAGCCTGAACTCCTGATAATTGCAGGAGCGTCTTTTTGCCACCTTCTTGAAGACCAAGTATGGAATAAGCCAGTAGTATTTTTCTGGCCGCTTTTTGGCTGGGAATTTCCAAAAGACACAATTTCAGGAAGTTTTCTTGATTACCTTATGATAATTTTCACTAGGTCGTACATCCCCGGACTTTCAAATGTTTTTATCTCAGAAGTTATCGGGTTGCTTATAATTGTCTTTGCCACGTGCAAAATACTAAAGAAAATATAAAAGAGAATTCTGTAGCATACTTATAAAAGAAAAAAAAGTCTAACTTTAGATGGAAAGCCCCTTCTTAAAAAATAGAAAACTAAACTTTAAAGCTGTAAGTTGCCTAAAGCTATAAGTTACCTTAAAATCACAAGTTGCCTTCCTCAAACCTGACCCTCAAGCAAGCCGGAAAGGTTATTCATGAGATATACTTATAAATTTCTATATTAAGCGAATCATAAATCTTATTTCTAAAGTAATCGTTCTGAGCCCTAAGGGAATTTTTGCCGCCGGAAGCTAGTGCTTTATCAGTACTCTGCGCCCTAGTATGTAAATCCTCTGAAAAGAAGGTTTCCACTACATAGAAAGGCTCGTATTCTACTGATTTTTCTACAGGTATACTGTCATTGAAGTCATTTTTTGAAGTATAAAGGGGTTTTTGTAGAGTCTCAGTAAGTTCAGATGTCTGGTTTGTGTCGCTGATAGGAACCCCTGGCAGGAGGGAGCTTCCATCCTTACCTGTATAAAACACGAAAAATGAATAATTTTCTTTTACCCCGGACAACCACTGAATTCCTTCAGCCTCATTTTGTGAAACAGCTTCAGAAATTCCACCTGTATACGGGGAGCTGAAACATGTGAAAAACCCCAGGGTCCAGAGCAGACAAAGAACCAGGACTGCGGAACCAAGTCCAAGAGTATGCCCTTTTCTAAGAAAAATGATGTAAAGGGAATATCCCAGTAAAGGAATCTGAGCAAAAATAATGAAGCTCAGGTTTGCGAACCTATCTAGAGAGTAAGGAATAAAGGGATCTAAAAGGAAAACAACCTCCAGGAAAAAGGTTGCAAGGTAGAGGGCAAGGAAGCGGGGATATCTGCGAACAAAATGGTGGCAAAACCTTTTACGATTCTGCCATACTATTACAGAATTGATTATAATAAAAATTAAAGGAATGTAGTACTTGCCGTAATAAAGGTTTAAAAGATATACAAACTCGAGAAATCCATTTTCCATTCCTGGTACTGTGGAAAGACCTGCAGCTACTAGAGTTTTAGCGCGCAAGATAGGGTTAGAAATGAAGATATCAAAGAATTGAGCAAAGAATTGAGGAGCACATTTCGCACAGAGTAGGAATCCTGAGGTAAATGTCAGTAAGATAAATACAGGGACTTTTCTACCCGCTGAACTGAGGGCGTCAGGGAAGAGAAAATTAAGACTCAGGATATTACGAATAAATCCGGGCTTCAGTACTTTGCTCGAGCAGGCAAGGAGTAGGGAGAAACAAGCCAGGTATGCAAAAATAAAGGGGTGGGCTAAAGAAACCAAGGGCATCATAAAAAGAAGGCAAACAGCCTTTGCCCTATCTTTGTCCGAAAGCGCGCCTCTCAGCAAAAACAGATAGAGAGGTATGAGGCAAAAGGTCAGGTAATATGAAACTGACGATGTTTGGAAATGCCCGAAATAAGGAATAATTGAGGAGAGAAAAGCTACTGAGACTAATTTTTCCCTACTCATAAAAATCCGATAGAACAGGAACATTCCAGTAATAAACAGGATGGAAAAAAACACTGGCAAAAAGTAAGTGAGTGCCGATGTCTTCAAGCCTGAGATCTGAGCCAGAGCTGAAACAAGCAGAGGACCAGTGGGAGAAAGGTCATAGAAACTTGAAAGATTACAAAGTGAACTCTGTCCTGCAAGCCCAATATATGATAATTCCTCTCCCCTGCCTATTGAAACATAGCCAAGCATGTGAGGAACTATTAGCACTGTGATATGAACAAGAAACAGTATAAGGACTGCACTCATTTTTCGGTATGCAAGGAGCAGAACGCAAGCTAAAAGGTAGCAAAGGAGCAAGGTAAGGTAAAAATTAAAAGGAAGCTGCTCATAGATATTGACCGTATACCCTTCAGGTCGAACTCCCTTAAGAATAAAGAGACTATAAACTAGTAGTAACAGAGAAATTGAGGTTACAAAATTTAATATGTTATTAGTAATTCTAGACAATATGTCCCCCATCCTTTTTGAAAGTAGCAGAGTCCAGTTTCCGCACCTAAATATGAACTATCCCTGTGACTATGATTCACTCTTAAAAAGTTTTTTACAGACAGTACACAGGCACAAAAACCTTCGTTCTTGAGATTTTACTTGTTTCTCCTCTTCTTATTTTTTCTATATTTAACCGGTCTAACATTAAATAATGGTTGTGCCCGGAGTGCAGTTTGATATACCTATCTCAGCCTAATTAATGTTTTCATGGATAAGAAATTCTCAACAATTAAAGGCTTTTTGGTATTAGACTGCTGTCCAGAAATTTGGGTTTCCTCTGAGAATAGATATAGTTAAAAGGAAATTAAAAATTGCGCCACAAAAGTCTGCTTAATTATAATGATTGTCCTGAAACCCTGCCTTTTCGCCTTTTAGAAAAACTGCATCTTACTAAGAGATCATCAAGTGTAGATGTTGAATGTGTAAATTTAGACACTTAAATACCAAACATATTATATAAAATAGCAGATAAATCCGGTGTATCAACCCAAGGAAATAATAACTAACTTATAGAAAATTTTGAAAAGAAAGATAACCTGGTAAAAGCCCCGACTGATTAAAAAAGAATATTTGACCAGAAGAAATACTGGCTTGTGGTTAGTAATATGTTTTGGATTTTAGAACAAAACTTCAAGCTCCCGACCACCTCCAGTGACTAATCTTTATAATGTGACTGGAGAGGGATGATTCTATGCACAACATGTCCACTCTACTAAATCACACAAAACCGAATTGACTTGATTTCGCTTAACTCCTTATAAAATCCAGTCCAAAGGTGATATCATGCTAAGAAAACAGCTAGGAACCCTAATCCTGGTAACATGCTTTATTTTAACAACTGTGCCGACTGTGTTAGGCACTCCTGGTGTATCCGAGGTATACATTGTAGGAAATTGGAGTGGAGACTTCAATGATGGAGAAGATAATTACGCACAGATAAACCAGACCCTAGAAGCTGATTGGATAACTGCAGAAAATTTAACATCGAACGATAACCAGACTACAACTAGCAAGACTGCTGTAATGGAAAATATGCTTGAGCAGAAAGTCGAAACCAATATTTCCTGTGCAGAAGATACATCCGTAACTGATGAGAGTCAGACTATGGTAAACGACACTATTCCGACGGATTCTATTGAGCAGGAAACAAAAAATGCAACCACGGTCAATGATCAGATTAATGCTATCGAAGTTTCATTTAATAACACTACTGTAGTAGAGCCTGCACTTGAACAAGGATTCGAAACTGGAATTGAAGCAGATTCCATAACAGACAACCGTCTTAAAGAGGCTGCTCCTAACACTGCATACAAAGAAAAGTCATATATTGACCTTGGAAACAGACCTGGAATAGGAAAATACAGAGAGTTACTTCTATTTGACCTAAGTAAATACAGTGACGCTAAAAATATTAGCAGTGCAACCCTTTCTCTTTACTGGTTCTATCCAGATGGAAAGGAAAGACCAAAAAACACAGTTATGGAAGTATACAGACCTGCTGCTGCCTGGAGCCCTGAAAATGTAACCTGGAATAGTAGGGATAACGATGTTTTATGGATCCAACCAGGAGGAGACTGGTACGACAAAAACGGTATTCTTCAGGGTAACACACCTTATGCTACACTCACCTTAAAAGGCAACACTTTACCTGACAACAGGTATTATGAGCTTGATGTAACTGAGCTTGTAAATGATTATGTCAGCGGAAAGTACGAAAACACGGGTTTCCTGATCAAGACACACACCGAAAATGCAGACTACGTAGCATTCTACAGTAGCGATGCTGAGGACGAAAAACAACACCCGAAACTGAATATAGAACAAACCTGAAGGTCTAAAGCTTCAGGGAAAGAGCTCTAGATTGAATGTATAATAAATCTAAAGAAGATTTAGATTAAAAACCTCTAAACTTTTCTTGATGCATCTTTTAATCAAGAAGTAATACTTAAATTATTTTTCCTTATGCTTTAACCGGAAACCATGTGCTGGTGCCTTTTAACTTCTTTATATTCAGAGTCTCTTTACAATATGCAACTACTTTTCTTATCATTTCTCTTTGAGTTAAGCATTTTGATATTTTCGTTCTGATTTCAACTAGAGGATTCAATTATCTCAACAGCCTCAGTTATTCAACGATTCTCAAATCAATTTAAGAAATTTTAAGCACACAAGCTTTTTGTACACGCCTGTAGTCATTAAATATTGTAACTATGTTTTCTAGAGACTTTAAAAAAAAGAAACTGGTAAAGTTTACTCCAGTTAATAGTATGAAACCCTAAAATTAAAAAAGGCTAATCTGTCCCAGATTGACAGATAATACTTTCTGTGGATAGTTTTTTCACACCTGGAGACTTGGTTTTGTAGAAGACCTATCTTAATCAGCTTAAATAGGCTCTGAAATAAAGAAGTAAAATATCAGGCAACTCAGTTTAAATAAATTGAGTTTCCTTATTTCAGAGAATTCCTACAGAGTTGGAGATTTACAACTAAAAAGTACAGGGATGAAAAATGAACGGAAAAAATCTGAAACACAGATGGCAAAACAGGAAAAAAACCTGGATCTACCTTGCGATTTTAATTTTTTTGATTGCAATAGGAGCAACTGCCCTTTACATTGACATTACATCCCCCAGTACAACTGTTTATGTTGCTGCGGATGGGAGTGGGGATTTTAACTGCGATGGAAGTAACGACCAGGTAGAAATAAACAGAGCTCTTGCATATGTTGCAGAAAATCCTCAGTTCACAACCGTTCATCTGAAGGGTCCCAATACATATGTCATCTCTGACAGTATTTTAATTGGAAGCGACACCGTTCTGGAAGGAGATCCCACAGCTATAGTTGAACTTAAAGATAAAGCGGACTGGCCAAGGAATAAGCCTCTAATTACACAGATGGACAGTGCCGGAAACCAGAATATCACCATAAAAGGATTTGAAATCAACGGAAACCATGACAAGAACGAAGAGAAAAAGAGAGGAGAAGGATATTACAATCTAATTCATTTCTTTAATTCCAGCAATATTAAGGTTCACTCTATGTACATGCATGATGGGCATGGAGACGGACTAAAGACAGAGAAATGTTCTGATATCCAGTTTTATAATAATACTGTTTATAAGCTTGGACACGACGGACTTTATGCTATTGATTGCCAGAACATAGAAGCCTGGAATAACACAATAACTTGCAGGACTAACAGCGCCCTTAGAGTATGGAACTCAAACCACGTGAAGTTCCATGACAATGTGATAGATTCTTTCTACCACTGGAGCGCAGGCGGGCCAGGAATTCAGATCCAGAAGACAACAGGCGTGATGAATGATATAGAGGTGTATAATAACACTATTCATAACACCTATGGACCCGGGATCTGGCTATTAGGCTTTGGTAGTTCCTACCCAAGAGAAGAGGCAGAGAACGTACATATTCATCATAATGTATTCTATAGCACCGGTACGAACCCAAACATAGATTGGGTGGGTGGTATAATAACAAGTGGATTTTACAACACTCTTGTGGAGAACAACGTATTTGATGGCACATATCATGCCGCGATTATCCATATGTATCCTACAGGTTATACTACAAACTTTTCACCTAAAGATACAGGGTATTCCACAATTGTTCGCAATAATATTATTGTAAATACTCTGCAACGTACAAAAAATCCAAGAGCAACAGGATATGGAATTATCAATTACCTGCCTGGAACACACACCTTTGTACTGGAGAATAACTGCCTTTACAATAATATAGCAGGAGATTACAGGAATGTCAGATCAACAAGCGATATCCATGCAGATCCTCTTTTTGCAGACCAGAGTTCACATGATTATCATCTGAAATCAACAGGTGGAAGATGGAATGGCAAAACATGGGTAAGGGACCTTGTAACTTCTCCCTGTATTGATGTCGGCCGTCCAGATTCTGATTATTCAAAGGAGCCTGAAGATAATGGAAACAGGATCAATATTGGAAGACATGGAAATACCGAGCACGCTTCTATTTCAGGCAATATGCCAGGATATGTTGTATGGTGGAACCAGATATTTGCGTCAGAATGGAAAAATTTCAGGCTACTGTTGAGGGTATTTTTCTTTATTCTGCTTTAATATAAAATGTTAAAGCTCCATCATCTCATTTTTAATAAATTGTGTAGCTGTGACTACAATATCACATGTTCCTTTTGTATTTATCTTTTTAGCAGGGACGCCCGCGATTGAAATATCTTTTTCATAAAACGATTTATTTACAACCGAGTTTGCCCCAATTGCAATATTATCGGCAATTATAATATCTCCAAAAATTTTGGCACCTGGGCCGATATATACATTGTTTCCAATTTGCGGCGCCGAATCCCCACTTCTATTAGACCCTATATTGGTACAGGCATGTATCCTGCAGTTCTCCCCAACCTTGGCATTTTTGTTCACAACTATAGTCCCTCTATGAGCTATAGATAGTCCGGGGCCAAAGACATTTATTGGAATACTGAACCCAAGATGAACACTCATCATGTAGTACCTAAATAATATGTATTTAAGATAGAGCTTGGAAATTTGAGATTTTTTACAGTTATTGTAATATTCAACCTTTCTTAACAGCCTCTGAAATTTCCATATGTCATCGCCGATTAACCTGGGTTTTTTGTAATTTTTCCCTAAAGCAAATTTGTCTGCTTTAATATAGAAATCGTAATCAGCTTTCGACTTAATAATAATATACACCTTTACTTACTTTTGAAGATGTTAGGAATTTCCAATAATTTCCAAGGATTTGCTAGTTTATACTCCCAAACTTCTTGAAATAAAATAATAGAATTAATTGGTAAAATCTATTATAACAAAACTTCATCGAAAATTAAAGCTCTATCAGACTTATGAGCCTAAAATATAAACTGTAGATAATTAAATGCAAATATAGAAAGAATTTATATAAAATATAGAGAAAGAGTCTTACTTATAAACATTAATAATTAATGATCTGTTTTCACTTCAGCATTAACAGGCAAAAATCTGTAGGCAAACTTATTAAGCTTAATAAATTAAAAGCTTACATGAACTTTTAAGATCCCCGCCTCTAAGAGTTATCTTTAGTGGTTCTGAGTTTCCAAGGGATGAAATCTAATAGATATATTATAACATTCTTACATTATAACATTCTTTCAGTCTCTAAAATTTTCAAAATAATTGCAGCCTAAAAAACAATCTTCGATTATTTCTAGATAATAAAAGTTTGAGGTTACTATGAACATATATTAAAAATTCCAAAACTAAAAATTCATCTCAGAATTTTAGTCCTGAAATTCAAGCAGCGAAAATAATTCAAATTCCTCAAATGGAGATTATTTACAGTCTTAAGCAGATAACTTTTTTAAATCTTAGAGAATTATAGTTTAGCTGATTGGGGATTTAATTGGGGATTTAAAATGAACGAAAAAAGGCTAACATGGAAAAGAATAGACAGAAAAAAGTTATTATTTCTTAGCATAATTCTTATTTTTCTAATCGTGGGTGTAACCCTTTCCCTATCAAGACCGTCTAGCACAACAGTTTATGTTGCTACCAATGGAAGTGGAGACTTTAATTGTGATGGTAGTGACGACCAGATAGAGATAAATGAAGCTCTTGCATATGTTGCGGAAAACCCAAAGTTCACAACTGTTCATTTGGAAGGCCCCAATACATATGTCATCTCTGACAGTATTTTAATTGGAAGCAATACTATTCTCGAGGGTGATCCCACAGCTGTGATCAAGCTTGAAGATAAGGCAGGCTGGCCGGAAGAAAAGCCTTTAATTAAGCAGATGGACAGCGACGGAAATAATGGCATAATTATAAGGGGATTTGAGATTGACGGAAACCATGACAATAACATTGAGAAGAAGAGAGGAAAGGGCTATCACAACCTGATTAATTTCCTTGATTGCCAAAATATAAAGATTCACGACATGTATCTGCATGACAGCCATGGGGATGGGCTAAAAGTCGTAAAATGTTCAGATATTCAATTTTACAACAACCAAGTGTATAAGTTAGGGCATGACGCCCTTTATGCTATATACTCTTCTAACGTAAAAGCCTGGAATAATAAAATAACCTGCAGAACAAATAGCGGGCTGAGAGTTTACAATACTAATCACGTAAAATTCCATGACAATATCATCAACTCCGAGGGGGAAGGAGGAGCAGGGATTGAAATCCAGAAAATTGGCCAGTTAACTGTAATGAATGATATTGAAATCTGCAATAATCTACTATATGAGACAAATACAGCAGGTATCTGGATTACAGGTTATGGGTCAGGATATTCCAAAGGGTCTGCAAAAGATATCCACATCCATCATAATAAATTTTATAAAACTGGCATTAACCCTGGTGCTGATTGGGCAGGGGGCATAGTGCTTAATGGCTTCCAAAATACCTTGATAGAAAACAATAAATTCGATGGGTGCTATGGCGCTGCTATTGCCCACAAACAGGTTAGCGATGAATTTGTGGCTCCTGGCTCAGGCTATACAACTATTGTGAAAAATAACGTGATAATTAATACGCAGTCCAGTCCTGCAGCCGGAGAAGGATATGCCGTATACAACAAACTGAAAAATACTCATTCATTTATCCTAGAAAATAATTGCCTTTCCAATAACGCCGGAGGAAATTATCTGGGTGCAGATTCTACTTCAGATGTTGAAGCTGATTCTGAACTTGCAGAGAAGTTGAACAACAATGAGTCTTTAGGGGAGGAATCTCCCTGGCATGAAGCTATGTCTGCTGGGCCACAGGTGCCTTATGAGATAGATAAAAGCGGACTCCAACCAGAGCAAGAAGAAGGCTTTATTTCAAGTCTTAAGAGGGCTTTTTCAGATTTCTTAAGGTCTCTGAAAAGATTCTTATTAAACCTTTCTATGCAGTCTGATGAAGTGGACAACTTCAAAATTGCTTTACCTTTCGTTATTTCTGACAACAGGCTGAGAGAAGGAGCCCCAGATATAACTCTTAGTGAAAGTGAATATATCGATATAGGAAAAAGGTCTGATGGAGGCATTTACAGGAATGTAATAATCTTTGAGCTAGGCTCATTTAACCAGACTGACCGGATCAAAGAGGCAAACCTGGCTTTATTCTGGTATTACCCGGAAAATCAAATGAGATCTAAGGACACCATACTTGAAGTATACAGACCTGTTACATGGTGCAAAGAACATGTCACGTGGCAGCAAAGAGAATCCAACGATCCCTGGAAAAACTCTGGAGGAGACTGGTATGATAGAAACGGAGTCTTCCAGGGCAACACTCCATATGCCACGATATCTATCAGTGGAGACGAGATCCCTGACAACCGATATTATGAACTGGACGTAACAGAACTTGTTCAGGAATATGTCAACGGAAAGTATGAAAATACGGGTTTTCTTATTAAGGCTCGTGAGGAAGATGAAAACTATATTGCTTTCTATAGTTCTAACTGGCAAAACAAAAATCAGAGACCCAGACTCACAATCGAATACGCTTGAATGTTAATTAGGTAAATCTTTAAACATAACTAGAGGCTGCATAGAGACTACATGGGTTCAGAAAGAATAGTGTAAGAGATGTAAGCCAATAGCTCTTCAATCTTCAATGCTATTCTTTGAACATTTAGGAGATACCTCAGTGAAAATATTTTGGAGTTTTAATGAAGGGATAGCCTCAACTTCCTCTGGCTTCTTTCCATTAGATTTCCTCAAGAGATCCACTGAATGTAACCGATCGAGTAAGATGAATTCAGACGGAATAAAAAGACAACGAAAGAAAGAAATGAGAGGAAATTAAAAAGAAAATAAAAAAGGAAATAAAAAAGGAAATAAAAAAGGTAGAAAAAATCAAGAAGGACTGTTTTCCTGACTTTAACGAGCAAGTCCTATCCTCTCATTCTTTTTCTTCTCAACCTGCATATCGAAAAGCATTCCGAAAAGGAGCATTTGAAGTCCAGTACCCAGTACAAGGAAGCCAAGCAAAGGGTAATAGGAAGGAAGAGGGTTTTGCAACAACGTCTGCAAAGCTCCCCACATTCCTAAAAGAACACTCAAAGGCAAGGCAAGCATTCCAAGGAAATAGAATAACACAAGTGGATGGAAATCCAGCACCGTATATTTGACCCTTAGTCTCCATAGAAAACCTCTGAAAATCATGGGACCTACTTTGCGAATGTACTTGCCGTACCGAATCGTCGATTTTTCTCTGCCGTAGCGAGCAGGCATTACAACATCCAATACTCTCATCCCGAAGGCATTAAGCTTGATCAGTAGATCATTACAGTAACCATAATAAGGATATATCGAATCAAGATCAATAGTCTCAAGAGCCTGCTTGGAGATAGCTGTATATCCATTCTGGGGGTCCATAATCTGCCAATAGCCACTGCCTATTTTTGTGATAAAGCTAAGGAGAAGGTTTCCAAAAGACCTCCATCTGCTCATTCCGGTCATAAAATCGTCAGTAAGTAGTCTATTCCCTTTTGTATAGTCCGCTTTTCCCTCAATAATTGGAAAAATCAACCTGGGAAGCTGGACAGGATCCATTTGATTATCTCCAGCCATGACCGCAACGATATCAATCTCATCTTTCAGGGCAAGCTTATACCCACTAATTATTCCTGCACCTACTCCTTTATTAACTTCATGGCGCAAATACACAATTCTCGGATCTACGAACTTTTGTACAACTTCACCTGTACGATCTGTGCTGCCATCATCGATTACGTAAATCCTGTCCACATATTCTGGAATTCCATTTAGAGTCTCCCCTATAAGTAATTCCTCATTATATGCAGGCACGACAACTCCTATACGGGTGCTTTCAAGCTTCCTGAACATAGGATCCACATCAAAACTCAAGTAGTTAACTTTGAGTCCTCCGACCTTTGCCGCAGAAAGCAAGGATTTAAAAGATGGGCGCTCTTTGCCTGAACTGATTTTCTGCAGCGAATTTGAAGTTATCGCAAGAAAACCTATTTTTTCCTTAAAAGTGCTTTTCCCATTAAAGAGCATTATTGTTTCCTGCTCATAGGAGATACGGCAAGGCCATGAACCCACAGATAAGTCAAATCCTTGTCTTAATGGCTCAAGGACATGAGAGAGCAGATCTATATCCTGCATGCATTCTGGATAAATAAGAACTACAAGCTCTGAGTCAAGAGATGCCTTGTAAAGAACATTGAGTAACGCCTCTTCCTCACCTGAAACTGGGATAACTCGTGCTCCTCCTAGAGCTGCTACTTCCATAGTTCGATCAGTGGAACCTTTGTCAAGTACAAGTACACGGTCAGCGTAACTTGCCGCAATCAAGACCTTGCTACCAATGGAAGTTTCTTCGTTCTGAGCTGGAATTAAGACAGTAAATTCATGCCTAGGTAACATGTCAGTAAGTTGAGATGGTGAAGATACTACGCTAATAGGATCAGAGATTAGAGAATTAAGACCAATTGTATGGGCTGAAAACAAACCCAATCCCCCCGTTATACCAACACATGAGCTATAACCCCCTCCTTATGAGTATAAGTGCAAAAATATTAAAACCTATCATAATAAAAATTAAGATACTGACATAATATATAACGTTTAAGTGTGGGATAGATAATCATCTAAAAATATAAATAAGGAGAAAATATCCTTACAAAAGATCTATTGAAACAGAATAAAAAAGCTGCATTAATTGATTAAGACGTCCTTATGTCTTTAATATAAAAAACCGGACCTATTTTCCCAAAAACTAAAAAAAAGATAACGAAAGGACGTCTTAGCCGTTCGTTCAACATATCTAAATATAAGCATGTAAACTGGTTCTGATAAAGAAAAAGACCTTTTTCTGTAAATTTAACTCTTTATTTCATGAAACAGCGCCTTAATTTTCATGAGATAGGTTGTTAACTAGATAACAAGCTCGGAAAAAAGTGAATAATAACTCTAGAATAGAAAACAAAATCTGCCAAGAACTGAAGCAACCCGCTTAAGTAAATATTAGTGTATTGAAGGTAAATTTTATAATTAGCAAGAATTTTATGCCCAACCTTCAAGCTATAAATTTCCAGTTTTCGATAAGTAGGGACATAAAGAACCGCCTTTCAGAGGACAGCTATTAGAGACTTCAGTGATTCCTTGACTGGCGATAGATAAATAGAGTGTGGCCAATATTGGATAGATATATACTTAGAGGAAGAAGAATAAAAAGTTATAATAGTAATGGAATACTGAGAAAAAGATTTTAGCCGTAATCTAAAACTTATGTACTAATAATATTTATCCATTTATAGAGAGACAAGATAAAATCGTGAGAACTGTGAGGTCTTTACTTACCGAAAGAGTGTGAAAATATCTTTAGTTTTCTGCTACCTTAAAACTAAATAAAGAGATTGCTAGATATGTTCTCCTTAAGCGTGAAACTACTATAAGGAAGAATACATCTCATATCTTGAACAAGTAATTGATCAAAGCAAAATTCTGCAGAAAACGTTAAAGTCATAAGATTCTGCTGTTAAGAACTGGACACTTGCGTTAAAAACGATGTTTTAATTTCCAGGAAATTTCTGGATACTTGAAAAGATACTTAAAGAGGGGGAAGAGGGGGAAGAATTAAGGCTACGTCAATCACAAGAGAAATAAGTCTATTTTTTACCATTAAAGATGGTAATAAGCCTTGGTTTTGAATGCTGGATAATCTTTGGAGAAGAAGAGAAACTAAGATGAAACTAAGATTTTTCAGGCAACAAACACTTCAGGCGACAATCTAAAAGATGCAAGATAAGCTGTGAAAAAACCACGTTAAAAATTAACTGGGTATAATGATACTATAAATTCTCAAGGTAGGCCCCTTACAAAAGATGAAAGAATCTGAGTAGACCAAATATTTTATAAAGTTTAAGATCCAAAATATAAGAGTAGGGGGATACATTGATTAAAAAAATGGAGCAAGATGGAGAGCTGTGGAAATTATTTACAAAAAAAGAAGAGTACGACCCTATCCTTTTAGATAGATATGGAAGATTCTCTTATTACCTGAGCAGTCAAAGAAATATTTTTGAGCCTGAGGTCTCGAACTTCCTAATTAAAGAAGGCCTGAGTCCAGAATACCCTGAGGGAAGAAAATTTGCTGTGTGTCTGACTCATGATATCGATTTTGTATATCCTGGAATGCTGAATACTGCGGCAAGAACCGTAAAAGCTCTCAAAAAGGGACAATTTGTACAAGCTTCTATTCTTCCGTTTTCAAGAATAAACAAAAACTGGAGTCCTTTGTGGAATTTTAGGCAAATTATGGAGCTTGAAACCAGCTATGGAGCAAAATCAAGTTTTTATTTCCTGACTCTTGATCCAGGAAACCAAGATTTTACCTTTAATATTGAAGAACTCGAAGGGGAACTTGGCCATATTTCAGATAATGGTTGGGAAGTTGGGCTTCATGGAGGGCATGAGGCTTACGATAACCCAGCAGAAATCAGAAGAAAAAAACAAAAACTAGAAAAAATCCTCAAGAAGGAGGTTATTGGCTACAGAAATCACTATTTGCGGTTTAAAACTCCTGACTCCTGGGAAATACTTGCGGACGCAGGATTCAGTTATGATACCACTTTCGGGTACCATGACTGTGCTGGGTTCAGGAATGGGATGTGCCATCCTTTCAAACCATATAACCTTAACACAGGAAAAGAAATTGATATCCTTGAAATCCCGCTAACTATAATGGATACAACTCTTTTCAGCCTGATGCATTTAGATTTCAATCAGGCGTGGAAACTTACAGAAAAGCTCATTGATACAGTCGAACATTATAAAGGCGTACTTACAATCCTCTGGCATAATACATACATGCAGGGGGATTATCTGGAATTTTATAGAAAAATTCTGCAATATTGCACTCAAAAGAATGCCTGGCTGGCATCGGGAGCTGAGATAAGCAGCTGGTGGAAGGAAAAATATTGAAAACTCTAAAAGGCTGGGATGCAAAAGAAAGGGCTTGAGAAGAGATATAATACGTAAAAAAGTCTTCTGGAATTACAAGCAAAAAAAGTATTATTAGCTTGGGAAGACTTACTTATAAAAAATTACTATTTGTGGGGTTGTATGGAAACTGTAAAAAAATACATTGAGAGATTTACAAGTAATCTTGATATCATTCTCAGTATCATGGGGTTCAGTCTAGGGTTATTAATTATCTCCTTATATTATGTTATCAATCTAAACCAGCAGGACATTGGAATTGCCATTCTCTCTTCCTGTTTGATATACTTTCTATTTAGAAATAAATTTAAAAGTGAATCCGCAATATCTTCCCAAAAAGACAGATTGAAAAATATGCTGGGCATCTCGTTTTACCTCATTTTCCTGATATGTATTTTGATTTACAGCATGAATCTGTACTATAGACCAGTATCTTATTTTATATTGATATCTATCCTTGCAGCCATCATTGCCTCCCAGATTCTTTATATTAGAGAAGGAGACAGGGTGACTTCCCTATTATTGCAGATATTCCTGCTATCAATTCTCATAAGAATCGGGATTTTTTATAATTTTCCGAGCCTAATGGGTTATGATGCTTATTTCCATGCCAGTATGGCACGGATGATTACTAGTACCGGATTTGTTGCTCCGATTGAAATAAGCAGCAAATATTTCTATTATCCGCTTGTTCATATTTTTGTATCAATTGTCCAGGTAATGGGTGAAACAGATATCAAAGACGCAATGTTCTATTCTATAGGGTTTACCAGTGTTTTCAGTACGATAGGTATTTACCTCATAGGAAAGAAACTTGAAGGCCCTCAGATGGGTTTGCTGGCAACTTTACTAATAAATTTAAATAATCATAATATCGTTGCAGGCATTGCAAACATAACACCTGGTTCTCTTGTTCTCTGCTACTTTATATTTGTTATATACGCGGTCTTTAGTGAGAAACAGAACTTGAGATATACAGGACTCATCCTGGTAACTACTATTCTAATGGTTCTGACTCACCAACTGACCACTTTTGTAGTGTTTCTTTCTTTAGTTTCAATTTATGCAGGTAAATACCTGCACAACCACGTGTACAAGAGCCTTCCAATCAAAATAAATAGTTTTAATTATATTCTTTTTTTCATTATTAGTTTACAAACATACTGGATGTTCACGTATGTTAACCCAAACACCTCGTTTCTGGAAATGGTCCTCAGCCCTCTTATGGATGTCCTTCAGATAGGATCAAGCTACTCAAGTGAGGAACTCATTTTAGGCCCTGGAAGTAATCAGGAAACGTTAGAAACACTCTTGCTCCATATAAGCTACCTTGCTCTACCATTTTTCGCGATAGGGGGAGTATTAGCCTGGTCTTCTGGGAAAGACGTCAAAAACATCAATAAATTCTCTATTGCTTTAGCGGTTGCAATTCTGTATAGTCTTGCTTATGGAATTCCTTTGCTTGGAATGAGAAATTTCCTAACAAGCCGATGGTTCCCGCTAATATCAGTTTTTCTGGTACTTGTAGCCGCCTCGTATATACTAAAATTGGTGAGTCTCTTTAACTCAAAAAAAGCAAAGATTCCAGTGATCTTCACAATAATTCTACTCTTTTCGTTCGTAATGGTTACAACGCCTGGTATAAATAAAGACAATCCGCTTGTGGCAAAAGACACCACCGTCAGAAATCAATTCAAAGAGATTGAAATCGAAGCAGTAAAAACAATAACCACAAAACATTCCGGAAGAATCCTGATGGATTCTCCATATGACAGTTGTCTTTTTTACAGGGACAGAGGATATGACTCCAGTAACGCAACATATTTTAACATTCAGCATATACAGACTGGAGAGATTAATGGCAATCCTATGGTTTTGTTGAGAGAGTCAACTGTAAAAGAACCTGTCTCTATTAATGATCCTGAGCGCTATGGAGTAAACTTTATCCAGAATCTGCCAGAGGAATTTTTTAACAGATTTGAAACATATGACTACGCTCGGGTATATGATAACAAAGAAGTACTTGCTTATATAAAGGAAGAAAAACGGCCAGGAACTAAGAGCCCAGAATAGTCTCCGTTTACTGACCTGACTGCGGAATGAAAAAAGAACCCATATGTTTGGGGTTTAGGTCTTAAAGTTGGAAATAGCATGTCAAATTTTATCCGTAACGTATTAAAACTTGTATCAGGGAGTGTAACTGCTCAGATTCTTGGCATACTTCTTGTACCTATAATAACGAGAATTTATAGCCCTGATGATTTAGGAGTTTTTCAGATTTTTGTGGCAATTTCGGGTATATTGGTAATCTTCTCTACTTTTTCATACCAGTTTGCTATTATGCTACCAAAAAACGAAGAGGATTCCGCAAATGTAGTTTTCCTTTGCTCGATTTTAGTCACTCTTATATCTTTACTCACAGCTGTAGTAGTACTAAGTTTTCCGAAGGGCATCGAGAACGCCCTTAATGCCCCGGGGGCTTCAAAATATTTTATCTATCTTCCTGCAATAATATTCTTTAACGGCCTTTTTTTCGTGCAGAATTACTGGCTTTCAAGAAAAGTACGTTTTGGAGTTATTGCAGGAGCCAGAGTCATAGATACTTTATCAACCAAAGCATTTCAGTTAGTGGCTCCTATTTGGAATGTGTCTCCTTTAGGTCTGATAGCAGGTTATGTTGTTGGATATGGATGTGCAGACCTGTTTATGCTTAGGGGAGTAAAAGAGGACCTAAAAGTCTTCAAGAAAGTTTCTATAAAAAAGATGAAAGAGATGGCCATCCAGTATAAGAATTTCCCTTTATTTAGTTCCTGGTCAGCACTCGCAAACACGATTTCGCCACAGGTACCTACTTTTATGCTCGCACACTTTTACAGCACAAGTGTTGTCGGATATTTTTCACTTGCGAATCAGGTAGTGAATATGCCAATGGGACTTATCGGGACGGCTATACAACAGGTTTTCTTCCAGAGAATTAGTGAGGTGAAAAATGAGAATGGAGATATGAAAACCGTTGTTAGTGAAGTTTACAAAAAACTAATTCTAATAGGAATATTCCCGATGATACTCCTGCTGATCCTGGGAGAAGAAATATTTACATTTGCTTTTGGAGAGAGCTGGAATGTATCAGGCACGTATGTAAAAATCCTTGTGCCCTGGATATTCCTTTACTTCATTTCGTCGCCTATCTCAACTCTTTACAGCGTATTTGAGAAACAGAAAGTCTGGCTTACCTTCAGTATGATACTTTTGGCTTCCAGGATCGTATCATTGGCTATAGGAGGAATTTATGGAAATCCAGAGTTTGCCCTTTGCCTGTTCAGCCTTACAGGAGTTGTATTTTGGCTCTGGAACAATGCATATTTGCTTAATCTTGCAGGGATTAATAAGAAGGAAAGCGTAGAAATCCTTATTAAGTATGCAGCAACTGGAATCGTTGTTTCGATCCCACTAATCGTACTAAAGACACTTTCTGGGAACTTTTACATCATCCTCCTTGCAGCTGGTGTAATAACTCCCATTTACTATGGCATAACCCTGCGAGATGATCCCACGTTCAGGAAGGTGTTTTCAGCTTTTCTTGTAAATGTAAAGAATAAAATCTGAGAAGATCTAATCCTTTTTAGAAATGATTTTTTAAAGTCATTTCTCTTAAGGCAGCTATCTTAAAGAAGAAAAGTAGAATTTCAGTCAGGATAAATTGATTAAAGGAAAATAAAAATAATTTCGGGTTATCCCGATTTTATATTTTTTAGAAGTTTTTAAATAATTTTACATTAAATTATTCAGTTTCCTTGCGAGTAATATTATATAGAGTTTTTGCTACTGAATATTTCTTGCTCTCTAGGGTCACACTATAATAGGGAATTAGTTCAGGAGAGAAACCCATGATAAAATCTGCAAACCTAGGAATATTTGCTGCCATTACGTTCATATACTCGAAATCTCGGGACTTCAAGTCAAGAAATTCATTATAATACAGAAGAGCATTGGGGCCCAAACGGCCGAAATCCGGATTCATGGCTGAAGTCCAGGTTACAGTACATTTCTTTCCATACAGATTCAGGTGAGCTGCAACAGCTTCGCCCTCGGGAGTTTCTGAGACAAACATGTAACCAATATCTTTTTCCTGAATTAGCTTAAATACTCTTTCGAAGAACTCTATAGGAAGAGGAGGTGCTAAATTCTGTTTTTCATAGACCATTGAAAGCAGGTTGTAATAAGTTTCAGGATCGTTCCATGCCCTGGTTTTGAGTCCTGCCTCATTTGCAGTTTTAAGTTCCCTTCGAATCTTTCTTGAAAGGTTATCATCCACATCTTCTTTCAAATTTAAACAATGAGTATAATGCACAGTAGAATCCCATCCGTACCAGGTAAACGGTCTCACATCTTCAAAACCTGGAGCAAATGTCAGATGAATACTGTCAAATCCCTGCTTGCAAAGAAATTCCCTGAGAGGGTTAAGAATTTCGTGAATGTCCTGTATCCGTTTACTTGGTTTAGGGCTAGCACTCTCTTTTATAAGAGGCCCACTATAACTTGTCATATCACAGGTCGAAGTCGCTACTTTCAAGACCCCTTTAATATTTTTAATAAAAAGAGGACATCCTCCTACAAGATCGCCTTTTTTGAAACAGCCATAAATTTTAAAATCTTTTGACAGGACATCCCTGCAAATTTCAAGCCATTCACTGGTATGGAAAAGTGTACCAGGTTGGGCATTTTCTACAAGTAAATCCCATTCTTTGTATTCGGATGGTGCTAATTCTCTAACTTCAATTTTGTCCATTTTAAGCTCCGTGAAAATAGTTACTCTTATGAATGATGAGTTTTAGGAAAATATAAGATTAATTTCAAGCTGTCAGTACTAATTTCAAGTTTTGAGGATTAAACTCAACTCTTCAATACTAATTTCAAGCCTTCAGTTTTCAGTCTCGAATCCTGATTTGCAGACTTCGTTAACCTTTTTCGCGACGCTGTACCAGCTATAATTTTCAGTAACATAACTTAAACCTTTTGAACCCATTTTCATCCTCAGATCGGGATTATCAAGCAGTTTTAAGATGCCTTCTGCAAGAGCGTCCGGGTTCTCAGGAAGTACATGAATTCCTCCTCCAGAAGCCTCAAGTGCGTCAGAGACTCCCTTGATACTGCTTGCAATTACAGGTTTTCCGCAAGCCATATACTCATATAATTTTAAAGGAGATAGACCTATTTTTGAGTTTCTGGCAAATATAAAGGGAGCGGTGCAGATGTCGCTAGCATTAATGTAAAGAGGCACACGATCGTAGGCAATTACACCCGTAAAAATGAACCTATCCTCAACTCCAAGTTCTCGGCAGAGCTCCAAAAGATCATTTTTCATGATCCCATCTCCAACAATCAGGAAGCGGCATTCCGGAAACTTTGAAAGTATAGATGGAGCTGCTTGTACCAGATACTCGACCCCCTGCCAGGGAGCAAGATTACCCACAAAGCATATATAAGGAGTTTCAAGATCCATTCCAAGGGTTTTTCTGCAGGTCTCCTGATCCATCGGCTTGAATAGAGAAGTGTTTGCCCCATTGGAAACCACAACTATCTTTTCTCCAGGGATGTTGTAGACTTCCTCAAGATTTGCTTTTATCCCTGGAGTCACCGCAATAATGCTGTCCGAAAACCTCAGGGCTTTTTTGAGAATAAACAGCTTGAGCCTGGCATGTACCGAGAAATATGCGTTTGAGAAATTACTTTTTTTTTCTTGTTCTGAGGATTTATCCTTTTTATATTTTGTCCTGAAAAGATTTTTTTCGTCTTCAGGAATCCCGTTTAATTCGTAAACTATTTTTTTGCACCTGGTCTTACAGAAGAGCCCAGCAAGAAAACCAAAATTTGGATTGCGGGTATATAACACATCAAAAGTCTCGGAACCTAGAAGACTTATAGAACTGCTGAAATAATTGACAGTGAGTGAAAGGAAGCTTCCAGGTGGGATATGGTAGCTGCGAACATTATCCAGGTTAGAAAGGGAACTCCTGCCAGCAGTAAATATATGGATTTCATTATCAAACCTCGCAAGATTGCTCACAAGCTCGTGCCTGTGAATAAGCGAACCATCGGCAAGAGAAAGAGGCCTTACCATATCCAGAAAAAGCATCTTCAAATTGTCACCTGTAAGTTGCTTTTTTTAAGCATTTCCTAATATTCATTGCTCTCTCTCCCGTGCTTCTTCTGGATTCCGGCTAAAAATCCCCGAAATTGTAGACAACGATTCTACAAACCTTTGATTCCTGTAGTAAGCCCTTATTTCAGAATCCTGGATTTTTTTCTCCCATCTAATTGCCGAGCCAAAATATCCCCAAAAATAAGCAGCGCCTGTATAATGGGGAGATTTCAAGGAATAATAGAGCACGTTTAGGAGGGCAATGAAAGGGTTTTTACCAAGGTAATAAGCCATCCAGCCATTTTTTATGTACCCATGCCAGAGTCCATCCGCTGCGCTCGTTTTACGTTTCTGAATCTGGACAACATCGGTACACTGCATAAGCCGCCAGCCTCGCCTGAGAGCCTTTATATTGGAAATCGAATCTGGAGACGGTTCGACTTGGTAGCCACCAGTTTCAAGGAAACACTCTTTCCTCCAGATTCTTCCGGTACCGCGAGGAAGATGTTTAGTAGTCACTTCCCTGGAAAGCTTTCCGCCAATGTCATAATATATTCCCCCGCTTGCAATCCCAAGAGAATTATCCTTTTCAAACTCGATTAGAAGTTTTCCAAAATAATTCTCTTCCAGGACCGTATCGGCATCAAGAAGTCCTATATACTCGAGTTCGATACCATTTTCCCTGCAATATTCTAGCGCATAGTCAAAGCCCTGTTTGCAGACATAACTATAATGAAAAGTAATGTCTCTCGGCCTTGGAGGCAATCTTATGCTCTGAATCCAAGAGTAACTTGCCTGCAGGTCTTCAAGAATACTTGGGGTTCCATCCGTACTCCCATCATCGACTATAACCCATAATTCAGGCTTCAATTTCTGTCCTATTACAGACTTCGAGACTTCGGGCAGATTTTTCTCTTCATTCTTTGCAGGTGTAACCAGTACATACTTTCCTTTTAAGTCAGGCTCCATCTCCCCACCACCTGTAAATCTCTTCCCCGCTTGTCATCCAGGCTCCTTTTTCGGAGCAGTACTTAAGCACCTTTTCATATAGCTTCACCCAATCATCTCGGAAATTACACCCAAAAACAAAATTGTGCCACAGCAAAGTAATAACGCCATTGAGACTTGCTGTAGTGTCAATCAGTTTTTTTGTACGTTCCCAAGCTTCCCCAAAAGATTTTGATTCAGCAAAAAGCGCTACGTCCATCACTACAAGCGGGATTTCAAGGATATCAATTTCTTTTCCTGTGTTAAGGTTATATGGTTTAAAAGGATGGCACATCCCATTCCTGAACCCAGCACAGTCATGGTACCCGAAAGTGGTATCATAACTAAACCCAGCATCCGCAAGTATTTCCCAGGAGGCAGGAGTTTTAAACCGCAGGTAATGGTTGCGAAAACCCTGTACTGCCTTTCCCAGAACATTTTCAAGCCTTTTCTTTTCTTTTTTTAATGCTTCCAGGCTATTATATGAATAATAACCTCCGTGAAGGCCAACTTCCCAACCTCGATCTGAAATTTCTTTCAGATGAGATTTTATATCTTCTATATCATATCTAAACCTTATAGGATCAGCTTCTGTAGCAATGAAATAAAAAGAGGATTTTGCTCCATAGCTGGCTTCAAGCTCCATAATTTTTGAAAGGTTAAGATAAGGCGAGTACTCCTTCCCCTTGAGTTTCCAGAGAAACTGAGCTGCAAAGTCTCTGAGATCCAGATTTTTCATGCAGTGTACAGAAGATAATAAGCTGTGGGAAAGAGGGGGATAAACATCATCCACATCATGAGTTAAACAAACTGCGAATGTCTTGTTTTCAGGAAATTCAACCTGCAACCCTTGATTTATCAGGTATCTAGAGACTTCAGGATCCGAAGTGTTTACAAGGTTTTTTCCATCGAAAAGAAAACGTCCGTGCTCATCCTCCAATTTCTTGGGGGAATACTCTTCTTTTCGGGTGAAAAGGTCCCAGATATCCTGGTTTTGTTTCAATAACTCATGCATAGCTCTCATCCAAAACAGAAGGTAAAGGTATTCCAGATTCTTTTCCAGGAAGGCTTTCTATAAGCTTGACCATGAATTCGGTGACATCGACCTTATCCCTGAGAAGAGCAGCTCTTTTCAAGCTCCAGGTTCTCTTAAGCTCCGAATCATTGAGAAGCTCTATAATTTTTTCTAGGGCAGACTCCGAATCACTGTAGTTAAAAACCAGACAATATTTTTCCTCCAGTTCGGAGAAATTTCCCATTGTTCCCGCAAGCGTGGAAATATAGATTGAAGGAGTCCCCAGGATTGCACTCTCAACAGCCATGGTTGCTCCTTCACCTACATACAATGTCGCATAGTAAAGCAGATGGTGAATTTTTTCAGGGGGGACTCGGATTCGATACTCCTCGAGCTCCTTGTCCAACGTTCCTTCTGAGGATATGAATACTTTACCGAATTTTTTGAGTTCCTGGACGAATGCCAGTTTATTTCTGATTCCATGTTGACCTATGTCGTGATGTGCGCCCCATGAAACAAGGCGAAGAACTGTAAAAGGCTCACCTATCTCTACTCCTAGATCTTTCAAAACCTCAGGGGATGGAGTAAAATAAGATGGATGAAGATATGCCAGTTCGTGATAACCATTATACCTTAGTTGTTTTTTTCCTTCATCTTTTAGATAGCATGAAGGAGTACAGATTATGTCACAGAGAGAATAGGTTAGCTTTTGAGCTATAATTGCATGTTCAGTGTCGTTAAAGATTATGGATTTTTTCCGCAGCATCCATGCCACGTGAGCCACAGGTGGAGAAAGGATACCCATAAGAATGTCAGGGTTGAATTCTTTGGCAACCTTAAAAGTTTTGAATGCTCGTACAGTCCATTCTTCAAACAAACTAGCCTTTCCTGATCTTACTTTACTCAGGACAGTATGCGGAATTCCATAGGCATTGAGTAGATCTACTACTACATCTTTATCCCGCGAAATTACCATTACTTGATGTCCTTTTTTCTGAAGACCCCAAATAGTGTTTTTAAAAAAGTGAACATGGGCCGGGTGCCCTATATCAATAAGAACTTTCAATGTTGCCACTCCCAATTAATGATTTCTATATTTATAATACATCAAGAGAGATAAACAGTCCGCTTATACAAAGGATCTTTCACCTCAAGGATAAAAACTGACTCCAAATATAACATTAAATTTATGAAACAGATTGATATAGACAAATTATGAAGCCTTCCTGCCTTTCCTTAGACAAAAGCTCACGGTAGACTCCCAGCTCTCCATCAACTTTGATTCTGGACCTTCTGCCTTATAGATTTCTTGTACCTTGCTCTACCTTTAATAGGTAGTAACTATACCGTCCAACTGGCTAGAGTCCCCCCTTAACAATGTCCATACAAAGTTTATTTTTTATTTAAGTTATAATGGTCAACAAGCTATATTATGACTAGAAGATAAATAGTTCAAGAATAAATAACTATGGAAACAAAGTTACTGAATTAAGATAACCAAAATTTTCAGTATAGCAAATTATAGGCGTTTTTACTCTCAAAAACAGGAAATGAGACATTATCCTGCTTTCTAAATATTGATAGAAAAACAAATTTACTGAAAGAAAAAAGAAGCCATTAATAAAAAAATTATTTAAGTCTGAGAAGATTACCTTGTAAAAAATATTTTCATAGCTGCAAAGAGAAAACTAGCAATAAAGCATATCATAAGAGGGTAAATTCCCATATCCATCGAATCTATAGAGAACTCATCTTCTTCTTTGGAGGCTAGCAGCATTTCTTTCATACCCACAAGAGCAATTAGCCCCACGATGGTTATCTGATAATATGAAGGGATTCCAAAATCAGTTGAGAGGAAGCCGATATCTAAATTTGGAAGAGAACTTCCTGCTGCAAACTCTTTACCCATGCCAAGTATTGAAAGCACTATAAATCCCCCAAAGTCTCTGTAAAGAAATTATCAGAACATTACTATGATCAGAATATACATATTTATTGGAATGTGTACCTGATCCTGACCATATAGGGTATAAACCTTAAACTATATAAATATACGAACAAGGTCAAGAGAATTTACATATGAAAATGGATAGAATGGCGATTTCCAGATAGGACCTTGAAGGATAGCCTACCCAAAAAATAAATAAGAATTGGAATTGATTAATCTCCAATTCTTAATAAAGAGGTTAAGTTTATGAAAATTTCCGTTATAGGTTCAGGATATGTGGGTTCGGTCACAGCCGCGTGTTTTGCAGAAGTCGGGCATAAAGTAGTCTGCATAGATATTGACAAAAAAAAAATGGATTTAATAAATGCAGGCATTTCCCCTATCTATGAAGAGGGACTTGGGGAACTTTTGCAAAAACATGCTGGAAGAAATCTCATTGCCACCACTGACTATGAATCTGCAATCAAGGAGACGGATATTTCCTTTATCTGTGTAGGAACTCCTTCAGCAGAAGATGGAAGCATAGACCTTTCAATTGTTCGTGCGGCAACCGAAAGCATAGGTGCAGTGCTGGCAAAGAAAGAGGGATACCACGTAGTGGTTGTTAAAAGCACAGTTGTGCCCGAAACAACTGAAAAGTTCGTTCTTCCTATTCTTGAAAAAACTTCTGGAAAAGCCGCCGGAAAAGACTTTGGAGTTGCAATGAATCCCGAGTTTCTCAGGGAAGGAAAAGCCGTTTACGATTTCATGAATCCTGATAAAATAGTTGTTGGATCAATTGACCAAAAATCTGGAGATCTTGTCTCAGAACTTTACCGAGCCTTTAAATGTGAAGTCACCCGTACGAATCTATCAACAGCAGAAATGATCAAATATGTAAATAACTCCCTTCTTGCAACCAAAATATCCTTTGCCAATGAGATAGGAAACATTTGTAAAAAATTAAATATCGATACCTACGAGGTCATGGAAGCAGTAGGTAAAGACTCAAGGATATGCCCAAGGTTTTTGAATTCAGGAGCAGGATTTGGAGGTTCCTGTTTCCCAAAAGACGTAAGAGCGCTTATAGGAAAGGCAAAAGAAATCGGATATTCTCCAGTACTACTGGAGTCCGTAATTGGCGTAAATGAAAAACAGCCAACTCTGATGACCGAAATACTTCAGAGAAAAATAGGAAACCTTGAGGGCAAAAAGGTTGCAGTCCTCGGGCTTGCCTTTAAGAATGAAACAGATGATATAAGGGAGTCCAGAGCAATTCCTGTCATTACCGAGCTTCTGAGGCTTGGAGCAAAGGTTTCAGCTTATGACCCTATGGCAGCCGAGAATATGAAGCGGATCTTTCCAACAATTGAATACTTCGGGAAAGCTAGAGAGGCTCTTGAGGGAGCTGACGCCTGCCTTGTAATGACAGAATGGAACGAATTCAAACAGCTTGATTCTGAATTTGAAGCCATGAAAGAAAAGGTAGTAATCGACGGAAGACGGATAATTAAAGCGAAAAATATAGAATATGAAGGGCTCTGCTGGTAAAATCAGCAGAAATCATTTTATTTTAGTTTATTTATTTTAGATTATTTATTTTAGTAGGCATGGACTTGGTAGTAGGCGGAGACGCGTCCCTTAAACCTGCACCGGAATAAGTGCTTTTTTTAACGGTCAAAAAATACTCTGATAAAAAGAAAGTCTATGGGAAGGTTATTTCTACAGTTGAGTTAAAGTGTTTTTCAACCATAACATCTTTAATTATCTCTTGTTATTTAACCAGTCTCATACAAAGGATGAAGTTAAATACTTCTTGACTAAAATTAAATATTTCCTGACTAAAGTTATATACTCCCTGACTACTTTAAGACAGTAAAAAATATTAATGAGAAATAGATTGTCTGGAGAATTTTTCATGTCTACCGAGAATAGAATACTTGTGACAGGAGGAGCCGGTTTTATAGGGAGCCACCTGGTAGATCGTCTTATAGAAAAAGGAAACAGAGTTACTGTTTTTGATAACCTGAGCTCAGGAAAAATAGAATTTGTAAAGAATCATCTTGAAAACCCGGACTTTACCCTGATAAAAGGAGACCTTCTTGACCAGGAGGCGATAGAAAAAGCCTGCAAAGACATTGACCTTGTTTGCCATGTAGCTGCAAATCCTGATGTCAGACTTGGAGCTTCAGATACCAGAGTTCATCTAGACCAGAATATTCTGGCAACCTATAACATTCTGGAAGCTATGAGGAAAAACAATACTAAAAAAATTGCGTTTACTTCCACTTCAACGGTTTATGGGGATGCAAGCATTATGCCTACTCCGGAAGAGTATGGCCCTCTTATTCCTATATCTCTTTATGGTGCTTCCAAACTGGCCTGTGAAGCCTTTATTACTTCATATTCCCATACCTTCGATATGCAAGCCTGGATATTTCGCTTTGCAAACATCGTTGGCCCACGCAGTAGACATGGAATTACGGTTGACTTCATAAAAAAACTGCGAAGAAATTCCAATCTGCTGGAAATCCTGGGAGATGGCAAGCAGGAAAAATCCTACCTTCATGTATCGGAATGCGTTGATGCTATATTGTTTTTAATAAAGAACAGCGAAAAATATGTAAATATTTTCAACATTGGCTCCGAGGATACCATCAGTGCTACAGAGATAGGAAAAGCTGTTATGGAAGAGATGGGACTTTCTGATGTTGAATTTATCTATACCGGAGGGAGCAGGGGCTGGAAAGGGGATGTCCCGAAGATGAGGTTAGGGATTGAAAATATGAAGAGTTTGGGCTGGAAGCCAGTCTATACATCAGAGAGAAGCGTGAGAGAGACCGTGAGGGCATTACTTGAGGAAGAGTTGGTAGAATAACTTTTACCCAATTTTTCTGAAATTAGCTTAACCCAGGAATTAATTGTTATAAGGCTAATTATTGTTTGACTTCGCTTTTGACTCTGAATATATACCTTCTTATTAAAGAAAGCTCATGGTCGCTGAAACCGCCCACTAAGAACATCATAACCAGATAGATAAGTACGCCCACGCCTGCAATCTCGAAAAGCTCTAAGATACTTGAGATAACGAAGTAGGAAACAAAAAGATACATAGCCATTGAGGACAGAACACTTTTTGCAATATCCTGAAAATAAAAGTCAAAATTAAAGTGTTTTAAAGATATATGCATGCAAAGTGCAGCCATTAAAAAGTAAGAGAATAAGGTTGACAGTGAAGCTCCGACAATTCCAACAGAAGGTATCAGAAAAAAGTTGATCAATACATTAGAAACTGCTGCAACAATATTGATGTAAGTCGTAATTTTCGTTTGCTTAATGAGGAACATTGTATTGACAAATATTTGGAAGATTCCTGCCAGAATACCAGAAAAAGCGATAATGGGGATTACAAACCAGCCCGAAAGAAAATCTTCGGTAGTAAGGATCCCAAGCAACGGTTTTGCAAGAGCTGAAAGTCCAAAAACTGCAGGAATTGAGATAAGAAGAAAATATCTCAGAGAATGAGACATATATATTCTTACTTCATCCATTTTCTTTTCATCAAATAACTTTGAGAGCTCAGGAAGGAGAATAAGCTGAAGAGGAGTTACAAAAAGTTGTATAAGGTTGCCAATTGAGCAGGCTGCCGAATATACACCCACACTTCCAAGGCCAAGAAAGTAAGTAACCATATATCTGTCACTTGACTCTGTAACCCATCTTATAAGTGAATTAGGGGTTAGTGGCAGAGAAAATTGCAAATACTCTTTCATGTAAGTAAACCTAGGAATAACGAATCCTATCTGTGATATAATAATCAGAAGGGAAATTAAAAAGATAGTACCCTGTACAAGTAAGGTAGCTGCTATTACACCAAGAAGCCCATATCCCATTTCAAGAAGCACGAGGATTAAGAATAATTTTCCAAACGTTTCAAAAAGAGTTAAGTAAGAAAATTTCTTGATCTGCCTAAAAACTCTGAAATAAAAAAGAGATATAGACTCGATTACATTCAGAAGAATTAAAAGAGAACCCGCCTTGACAAAATAAGTTGCCTCAGGGTCTTTGAAACCGAAAGTTGCAAGAGGCTCTGCAAAAGTATAGAGTAAAAATGAAGCCAAAAAACCGGATACCATTACAAAAAAGAGAATGGAATATACTGCTTCCCTTATTATTTTGGTTTCAGTTTCAGAGGATAAAAATCTTACAAACCCCATAGAAAGGCCCATCAAAGCAAGAGGAGCGATAAGAGATACAGTGATATTAATCTGGGCCCAGAGTCCATAATCATAGGTTCCAAGGGTTTTTGTGATTATCGGAAGCAGGAAGAAAGTACCCAGGCTTGTAAGTACCTGGACTGTCCCGATAAAACCAACATCCTTTGCAAACTTTTGATATGACACCATATCACCTTTAAAAAATTCCGTTTTTATATTTTGATTAAAGGAATTATGAATAGTACTTTATTAAAGTTTTCCTTAAGATTCTACCCTATCTACCCTATTTACTACCCAAATTTAGTATTAAAATATTTTTAAATGTCGATCAAACTGCTCAGTTTCCAACTTCTTCGTAGAGGCTCTATTTATAACTATATCATAATAAGTTTCATTCATACATAGTGCCTTTAATTTAAATTCGAAAGTTTCGATATCACATTCAGCGTTAACATCATACATATTTTTTTTACACCGCCCCTCAACAAAAACTAAGCTCCAACTAACCCCGGTAAGAGATTTCTACAAAAGATAAAAACCTTTGCGTTTGGATAAATCTTGGTAAAAGTTTAGTATGAAATATAAGTGAAGTTTCTTGGAAGCAAATGAGTCAGATAAATCCAGAAAACAAAAAACTTTGGCTCAGTAGAAAATGCAATTAAAACTTACATAAAATGCAATTAAAACTTACATATGATAGATATAGATTTAAAAAATATCTTGAACATGGATATTAAATTTTTTAAAGAGTAGATAAGCTTGGAAGACTAATAAAATTAATTCTTAAAGGAAATTAGGAGCTAACATATTCTGTTTAAAAAAGTTTTCTTTACTAGCTTATTTCAAAACTATTTCGATGCTGAAATTTGAAAATGAGCTCTACTGGGAATTCTTTAAACTCACATATTTTCATGTAATATATTTTTCATGTAATAGAAGGAGAAGTCAAAACATCCAACCTCAGAACCTTGTTCTCAGATCGGAAGTAATGGAAATCTCCTTTAAGAATATAACCTTAGTTGTAAATTAAATTTAGTTTTGGCACCTGATTTTCGTTTCCACAGTCACTGCTGTAGAAGGCAATATAATCGTTACTTTCGCCACGGGATTTTATAAGGAAACCCGTGTTTTCGTACTTTCCGCTGACATAATCATTTACAAGCTCAGTTACATCAAGCTCATAATACCTGTTGTCAGGTAAAGTGTTGCCTTTTAAGGTGAGTGTAGCATAAGGTGTGTTACCCTGAAGAATACCGTTTTTGTCGTACCAGTCTCCTCCGACATTATTCCATGCAACTCCTCGGTCCCGGTTGTTCCAGCTAACATATTCTGGATTCCAGGCAGCAGGCCTGTAAACCTCGAGCACGGTATCTTCAGGTCTTAAGTTTCCTGCAGGATAATACCAGAAAAGAGATAAGGTAGCTTTAGTAACTTCAGTAGAAGTATTGTACTTGCTCAGATCAAAAGACATTACATTCCGATACCTGCCAACACTCATACCACCGACATCAATAAAAGGACTGTTCTGGTAGACTACATCAGAGGAGGCTTCACGGAGACGGCTTTCGTATACTCTAAAAACTGAGGATTCCTCAGGAGATGGTACAGGCTCTAGAGACTCTTCGGGAGATGTGATAGGAGCAATCCCTGAAAGAGATGCGTATGCAGTGTTTCCATGTCTTCCAATATTGATCCTGTTTCCATTATCTTCAGGCTCCTTTGAATAATCAGAATCTGGATGCCCGGCATCAATGCAGGGAGAGGTTACAAGGTCCCTTACCCATGTTTCTCCATTCCAGCGACCTGATGTCGACTGGAGGTGATAATCATGTAAGCCTTGGTCTGCAAAAAGAGGGTCTGCATAGATATCGCTTGTTGATCTGACATTTTTATAGTCCCCAGCAGTGTTGTTGTAAAGGCAGTTATTTTCCATTACAATGTTGTGGGAGTGAGTAAGGTGATTAACCACTCCATACCCTGTTTCTGCAGCGTTCTTTGTGCGCAGCACAGTGTTTATCATTATATTATTACGGACAGTAGTTGTGAACCCTGTACCTGAGGGACCGGCATTGTCGTCAGTCATGTACATATTTACAACTGCCGCATTGTGAACTCCATCAAAAACATTATTTTCAATCAGAACATTGTGGAACCCACTCCCAAGAACGCCTCCCACCCACTCGATGCTCGGGTTAGTGCCAGAACCATAAAAAGTGTTATGGTGGATATGTACATTTGACAAACTTTTATCATATGCCCCTGCAGTTCCAATAAGCCAAATGCCCGGACCATAGGTGTTTGTAATTACATTATCGTAGATCTCGATATTATTCATGTTCCCAGCAGATCTCTCAAGCTGAATTCCTGGCCCGCCTGCGCTCCAGTGGTAGAAAGAATCAATAAAATTGTCATGGAATTTTACATTATTTGAGTTCCATACTCTAAGGGCGCTGTTAGTCCTGCAAGTTATTGTGTTATTCCAGGCTTCTATGTTCTGGCAATCAATAGCATAAAGTCCATCGTGTCCAAGCATAGAAATTTTGTTATTGTAAAACTGAATGTTTTCACCATATTTTATCCTCAGCCCATCCCCGTGCCCATCATGCATATACATATCGTATACGGATACGTTCTTGCAGTAAAGGAAGTAGATAATATTGAAATACCCTTTACCTTTGGCGAACTGGGTGTTATTGTCATGGTTTCCGTCAACCTCGAACCCTCTTATTATAATATTATCATTTCCAGAACTGCTCATTTGCTTGATCAATGGTTTCATTGTAGGCCAGCTTGCATTATCAACCAGTTTGATCACAGCAGTCGAGTCCCCTTCAAGAATGGTATTGCTGCCGATTAAAAGAGTATCATTAATAACGTACGTAAAAGGCCCTTTGAGGTAAACAGTGGTGTAATCCGGGTTATCTGCCACGAATTTTAGAGCCTGATTTATCTGCACATGATCATCTCTTCCATCACAGTTGAAATCACCACTCCCATCTCCTGCAACATAAACAATTGGTGCAGGACTTCTGCATAAAGCGGTAGAAACGCTTGCAAGAATAAGGCAACCGATCAAGAGAAAAATCCCTAATCCTCTTATTATTGTCGTAGTTACCTTGGGTTTACCATAATTGGATACGCTATTTGTTTTATTGGATAGATATTTATGTGGCGAGGTACTAACATCTCCACAAAATTTATTACTACTTATCAAAAGTTTGCTTAAATTTATTAGTTTATTTCCAATATATTGAATAAGATTTTTCAAATAGTATCCACTCCCTGAAATTCAAGACTATAGAAACAATCATGAAGGACTATCCATAGCAGTAGCTAATAAATTCACGATACTGTAAATAAGAGATTCGGAATAAGTCTACCTATTTTTCAGGCCAAAACCTCTAATTTACCTAAGTCCCCCCCCATGAAAACATAATTAATAAATTTATTTTAAGTATACAATTAAATTTCTATAGTCAGCATTATAACTTAGAGCATTATATTATAAAAGTATTTGTGTAATTTTTATAAATTTTTAATATGTTCTTCCACTTTAATGAGATTATATGGGTTTAGAGTGAAAAAAGCCAAATCAAAAGACGATTATTAAAATTTATGATGAATTGAGAATTTTCCGAAAGAAACTTCAGATCTTCACCTTCTACAACGTTTAAATACTAACAGAAGAAAATTTTGTTTTTGTTCCTATAATAGAAACGATAAAAATATCAAAAGTAATTATATAAAGTATTTAAAAATAATATTTTCCCAAAGTCTAGAAATATAGATTACAAGCTCATCATAAAACCCATTTCTGATTACGTAGAATTCATAAAACTGCTTGCATCATGAGTTTCCAGAATGGTTTTAGCGATGAGTTAATCCAAAAACTCCCAACTGTTGATTTGAATCTCAAATAATCAGTTAGTTGACCTCCAATAGTAGAAATGTTTTGAAACTCATTGACAAAAAATAAAAATAGTTATGAGATGGATTTAAAACTATTTTACTAAATCGACCATGAACATTTAAACACCTCATAGGTTTACTAAATATATCATTTATTTCTACAATCTCCCTCCTCTGATGCAAGAGACGAAGAAATCAAACTGAGATCTTCAGAAGAGAATTCATAAAGGTAGCTGTCGAATGTTGTGTCAGAGAGATTCAAAGGGACCTCTTTAACTACACTTATTGTTGCAACCTCTGAATTATTGAACACCCCATCACTCATTTCAAAAAATATGGTGTAAAGCCCTTCCTGCCCGTTTGCGGGCGTCCAGCTAAAGAGCCCTATTTTCCGGTCAAAACTTGCACCTATGGGAAGGTTTGAAGCTGAATATATCAGGCAGTCTCCATTCATATTAGAAGTTTTCACAGTAAAGTTCAAATTTTCACCGATTTTAACTATAGCTCCAGGAATAGAATTTATAACTGGAGCCGGTTCAACGTCAACAGAAAGATTTGAATATGTGAAGTAATCTTCATCCTCGCCAAAAATTTCCACCGTAGAATTCAGATTTTCTTCAGTCTCATCTGCAACCTCTGGAACCAAACCCACTAATGAGGACTGTACGGTCTTTACTCGTGAAGTTGGTGAGAGGGACGCATACTTTGTATTTCCATATCTTCCTATGTTAATTCTGTTTCCATTGGGTTTCAGTTCATTAGAATAGTCTGAATATACATATCCGGCATCAATACAGGGAGAGTTCATTTTATCCTTAACCCATTTTTTTCCATCCCAGTGGCCTGCAGCTGACTGAAGGTGATAATCACGGCTTTTCGGGTTTACAAATAATGGGTTTAAGTAGATATCAGATTTCGATGTGCAGCTCTTATAATTGCCAGCTGCATTATTGTAAAGGCAGTTATTTTCCAGCACAAATTTATGGTTCTTGGTGAGATAATTGACCACTCCATATCCAGTTCCACTTGGATTTTTTATACGCGACTGGGTATTTACAATAATATTGTTACGGACAGTGGTAGTGTATCCGGATTTTGATGAGTAGCTCGGAGAATAAACTTCTGGATACATGTGAACAATAGCAGCATGATATGCGCCGTCAAAAACATTATTTTCGATAAGGGTGTCATGGAATCCACTGACTACAATTCCCCCTGTCCAGGAAATTCCAGTATTAGTGCCTGTGTTGTAGAAAATATTGTGATGAATACGGATGTTTTTCCCCTGTTCTTTGGTAGCAGAAGTATCATAGTTGAAAATCCAGATTCCAGGCCCATAAGTATCATGCAATATGTTATTGTAAATTTCGATACTATCCATAACACCTGCAGACTTCTCGATCTGGATACCTGGGCCGCCTGTACACTGGTAATATAAAGAATCAATTTCGTTATCGTGCAGTTTTACTTTGTTAGAATTCCATACCCTAAGTCCACTATTAGTTCTGCAAACTATTTTATTGTTCCAGGCCTCTACATTCTTACACTCACTTACAAATAGGCCATCATGCCCAAGCATAGAAATTTTGTTATTGTAAAACTGAATGTTTTCACCGTATTTTACCCTCAGCCCATCCCCGTGACCATCGTGCATATACATATTGTATACTTTTATGTTTTTACAGTAAGTTAAATACATTATATTGTAATATCCCTTGCCTTTAGAAACTTTGAGATTTCCATTATGATTTGCGTTAACTTCGAACCCCCTTATTATAATATTATCATTTCCAGAACTGCTCATCTGCTTGATCAATGGTTTCATTGTAGGCCAGTTTGCATTATTAGCCAGTTTGATCACAGCAGTCGAGTCCCCTTCAAGAATGGTATTGCTGCCGATTAAAAGAGTATCATTAATAACGTACGTAAAAGGTCCTTTAAGGTAGACAGTTGTATATTTAGAATTATCCGCTACAAACTTTAGAGCCTGATTTATCTGCACATGATCGTCTTTTCCATCGCAGTTGAAATCACCACTCCCATCTCCTGCAACATAAACAATTGGTGCAGGACTTCTGCATAAAGCGGTAGGAACGCTTGCAAGAATAAAGCAACCGATCAAGAGAAAAATCCCTAATTTTCTTTTTAGCATCGCTATCACCTGGAAGATTTCATAAAAACTTATTCGCCTGTTTTCCATACATCGGACAAGAATTTTCAAATAGTATCCACTCTCCGAACTAAAGCCATAGAGAATATTCTGGAAAAATTATTCATAGCAAAAGCTACTTGAACCCGATCAAATGTGTAAATAAGGGATTCAGAATAAATCTCCCTGTTTTTCAGGCCAAACCATTCGATTCACACGAATCCCCCCCGCGAAGATGTAGTGAATAGATTGGTTCTCAGTTACTAGTGAATAGATTGGTCCTTAATAACATATTAAATTTTTATATTCAGTATCTAATTAGACCATTCTATTATAAAAATATATTGGATAAGTGTTTAATATTTTGTTTAATATTTTCACAAAGTGTTCAAAAACGTTAGAGTTTGAAAATAATATATGAAAGCTAAGCTTTTACCTGTACTCAGTATGTTATTATAAGAATGCGGTCAGATTATATCTTTGCATATCTCCAGAATTTTCCTTGCAACTCCGTCCCAACTATGATTCTCAACGACATATCTGCGTCCTTTCCTCCCCATCGCTGCCCGGGTTTTTTCATCAGAGAGTAACCTTACTACAGCAGCCGCAAGTTCTTCAGGACTCTCGGGAGTTACTGAAATTCCACCACCTGAAGATTCAATTAAATCTTTAACCCCTGGGATACTGCTTGCCACAATCGGCTTCCCACAAGCAAGATATTCGTACGTTTTTAACGCCGAAAGTCCTATTTTCGAGTTCCTTTCCTTGATAAAAGGAGCAACGCAAACATCGGCCGCGTTAATGTAAAGTGGAACCTGCTCATAGGGAATTTTTCCCGTGAAAGTAAATTTATCAGAAAGTCCTAATTCGGAAGTTGTCTCCAGCAATTTATCCTTCATAACTCCATCTCCAACAATAAGGAAACGAGCCTCAGGGCATTTTTCCAGGATTAAAGGAGAAGCGTGAATCAAAAACTCAACACCCTGCCAGGCTGCAAGGTGCCCGACAAAGCATATGTACTTTTTTGAGTTTTCGAGTTGCAGTTTTGCCTTTGTCCTATCTACATCCATAGGCTTGAATATATCGATATTTGCTCCATTGTTGATAACATAGATTTTGTCCTCAGGAACTGAGTACAATCTAACAAGTTCATCCTTGAGTTTATCCGTGACAGAAACAATTCTATCACAATGATGGTAATTGAATTTCTCGGAACGGAGTGCCAGATAAGAAAAGACTTTATATGCAAAGGATTGTGAATTCGGATTTACCTTTAACTCATCCAGAACCAGCCCATTGACTTCTACTATTGAAGGGATTTTTAGAACATTACATAGAATTATGGGAAAAAACGGAAAAGAATTCTGGCGAAGGTAAAGCACATCAGGTTTGTTTTTTATGCATGAATAAAGAAGATAAAAGGAAAGCATAAACTCGTAAGTAGGCTGTACAAGATATTTATTGTCTACAACAGGCACGTATTTAATCCTAGAGAGATTACGATCTACACTCTTCTGTCCGGGTGCAAACAAAACGGTATCAGTATATTTCCTCAAATTTCTTAGAAGCTCAAGAATGTGGATATTCGAACCTGATTTAGTATTGAAGGAACCGTAGTAAACCAGGAAAATATTATTTATTTTTTCAAACATAATTGCAGCCGGTTACCAGAATAACAAAAGTAGTTAATTAGTTTATCCCATGACTTATACCAATTATTCCTTGAGTCCAAAAACAGTGGATTAGTATGAACTCAAAAATTAGAATTTAACGTATTTTGGAGAGAAGTATTTATAGGATTAATTCTGTCATCTGTCTGCTTTGAGGCATCCGAAGCGAAAAAGAGCAAAGAATTATGAGAGTACTGGAAGCATGTCAGGAATTTCCTAGCAGGTATTATCCTCAACTTGGGACGTTCATAAAGCAGAGTATAGACTCAATCGCAAACCAGGGCATAGATGTTACGGTTATTTCTCCAAAACCTTTCGTCCTACCTCTTTCGGCATTTCCATATCATAATTTTTTTAAACTGCCACGAATTGAGTATACCGAAAAATACGACCTCCATTATCCGCGTTATATATACGCCGTACCCAAAAAATATTTTTATCACATTACAGGAATTTCATACTCACGCTTTGTTTTCGAATACGCAACAAAAAATATAAAACCAGAGCCTGATCTAATCCACGCACACTTTTCATATCCTGATGGATACGGGATGATGAAGCTTGCAAAGAAATGGAAAGTTCCCCTCGTAATAAGTGCACTTGGTACAATAGAAAGAAAGGTCGCTTATGAAGGCACCTATACCTCAAAACAGATTATAGAGGCAATGAATTTCGCAGATAAGATTCTTTCTGTCAGCGAGGATCTTAAGCTTCACATAGTAAATCTGGGAATAAACGAAGAGAAAGTTCATGTGGTTCCAAACGGTGTTGATACTAAGAAATTCAAACCTGCAGGAAAAGCACGTGCAAGGAACCTGCTAAACTTGCCACAGGACAAGAATATTGTTCTATTTGTCGGAGCCCTTAGAAAAATAAAAGGTGTGGACTACCTGATTGAGGCTGCAGAGAATTTTGTAGATCCGAATACCGACCTTTTTATGGTAGGTAGGGATGATGGCCTTAGAAAAAATCTGGAAAAAAGGGCACACGAACTAAAAATTGCAGATTATATAAAGTTTACTGGACCCGTAAACCATGATGATATCCCACTCTGGATCTCAGCTTCGGATATCCTGGTGTTGCCATCCCTTTCAGAGGGTAGGCCAAATGTAGTACTCGAAGCACTTGCCTGTGAAGTTCCGGTTGTAGCAACAAATGTCGGTGGGATACCAGAACTCATGGTCGATGGAGAAACAGGCTATCTGGTACCTGCCAAGAGTCCTAGAGAATTATCTAGAAAAATTAATAAACTTCTCGAAGATAAGAACCGGAGAGAAAATATGGGCAAGCTAGGACGTAAAAGCATAATCCAAAAAGGACTGACCTGGGAAGCCCATGCAAAAATGACTGTGGATATATACTCAGACCTTTTGGAGAACATCTCCAAGTAAATCCTAGAACCTCAAGTAAGTTTTAAAACCGACCTTCAGGTTTACTTTTTTTAATCCCAAGCCTCCTGTAAATATAACTATCTAGTTTATGCACAATCGGTCAATTAATTTTGGTTCCAACGTAATTATTTCGACAACTATGGTTAATAGTATTTTTATGCTCAAGCTGAATAGTTACCCATAAATTACAGTTTTTCCAAATCCATAATCACTAGATCGTAGTCTGTAAAAACTATTATTTCCATGCAGATGCTCGCTGCATAATTCCATTCCATAAGTAAAAGCAGACACCTGATAGAAAGGCATATCTAAAAAGTAAATCTCAAGGATTATTTAATCCCTGAGGTGGAATAAAAATATCTGTCGATGGGTTTGAATAGACTTTATCAAGAACTTCGAGATTACTTTCGAGTTCAAGCTCGTTTTCAGGCAGTCCTGGATAGAAATAATTGGAAGTGTCTCTGAGGGTGCTTTCTTCACTACCGAAGTATAATCCACTCCTGAAGAATTCCTTAGTTCTGAGAACTACATATCCTTTGTATTGTGGAAGTTTATTTACATCACCAATTCGATAATTTTTATAAGAAGAGATATCCATTTCCGCGGTCGCCATTGGAATTAATGGGACGTAAAAAAACCTCGATGAATAATAATCAGTGTAAATTGAAGAATTGGGGGTAACATAATTGAAAATGTGCCTAAACCCACTTAACTCTTCAGAAGTGAAATACTCGTGACTCGCCCCGCTACCAAGGAGATCAGAGTCCCCTATACTGAAGACCGAAGAGACTAAAATAAAGGTAGAAAATAACAAAATCACTAAGAAGGCAGGATTTAACTTCTTAGAGGAATATTTGTCCATATAATTCCAGAATATATAAAGTCCATATCCCATTACAAACGCCATAAAAGGACTGACAAAAAGCATAAATCGATCAACCCTAAAGAGGACTTTGAACTGCCAGATCGTGTTAAGGGGATTGGGAACATAAAATATCAGAGTTAAAAGAGCAAACAAACCTAATACGGAAGCATAATTCTTCTTATAATTTTTCAGCAGAAAACCTATTCCTATCAAAGCAAAAAATAAAAAGATCGATTTATCCAGGAGCCCTACTAAACTAATCAAGCTTTCCTGAAGTACTTCTGCACCTCCGGCAGTTAAAACTATAGAATCCAAAAACTGACTCTGCAAACGGGGAGCTAAGCTCCTCTGTACAAACAGGTATGCCAAAAAGAACCAGTAAGCAGTGAAAATGACGTTGAGCAATATAAAGAAGGGTTTACTGATATAGCTACCATTGTTCACAATATATTCCGAAGCTAGAAGAAGGATCAGCAACAAGATAAGTTGAGGAAGGGAAACATTATGAACTAAGGTTAAAAAAACCGCAACAATTACCGAAAGGACTTTTAAGGAAAGTTTGTCCATTTTAAAATTGACACTGTAAATCAGATACAATAGTATAACGAACATTATGAATGCCATTGTGCGGGTAATTACGTTTGTACCATAATAAAGAACAACAGAACTTGCCGAGAACAGGACACACGACAGAAGTGAGATTTGCCTGTTATTTGTTATGTAATTGAAAAGATAATAAAGGAAAATTATAGTTATTGCATAAACCGGTGCAGTTACCAGAAAGAGTGAGTCCTTTACGCTTATGTTCAGGAGCTGGGAGGCTTCTGCAATAAGCACATGATAAAGAGGGAAGTAAGCATAATCACTTAAAGAAGTAGGAATTGTTTGCCCGGTCATTGAAGTAACTTCCGAAAGGAAGATATGAGGCAAGATGTCCGTAGTACCAAAGTAGAAATCGTAATTAAACGTAACACTGTAAATCAGGTTAATTGCAATTAAGAAAGATTCAGCCAGAATAAGGGGCGGATTTATATTTCCAGAGAAGATTTGCAGGAATACTGCCAGATAAAGCCCTAAAACAAAGACAAAATAGTACGGCGGTCTGCTTCCCTGAGAAAGCAAGATTACAACTAGGGAGCCGATATAAAATATTCCAAATAGGTATGTGAGAGACTTTGTACTTAGTGATGGGTAAACATCTATATCTCTCAGACTTACATCTTTTTTGTAAATGAACAGTATGAAGAGACAGGAAAGTATCGCAGGTATTCCCGTAAATAGTCCCCGAAGCGCATAACCAAGCTTTCCGGTCGCAAACATCCATAAGAATGTGAATATTACTGCGAAAATAACAGCTAGGGGAAACAGAAAGGAAATTAACCTCATTAGGCTGTTGTTATTTAATCTGAATCCTGCTTCTTTACTTAATTTGAACATACTATCTCCATGACCTTAAACAATCATAATTTCACAAATCGAATAAACATACTATCCAAATTTTGTGTTTTAAAACTGATGATATCCATCAGGTTGTATTGGTTAAGAAGTTTTTGCCTTGAAACCCCCCAATATATCAAGTGCTTCAGTTTCTTTTTTAGTATATGATCAAATAAATTATTGAATATTAAATTTGTGAGCAGGAGTTGACATTTGAGACAAGAGGAGAATTTGTAAAGCTGTACAAAAATCCCAGCCCATAGGCAATGTGTTGCACAGGAATGATAAACAGGGCAAAAAGACCGTATTTTGATTTCATTTTATAGGCAACCTGGATAGAAGTAATAAAGACAAGAATAAAATATACGGTCATGAGTGCAAGAAGAACCTGGCTTGGAGTAGAGTATTTGATGGAAGCAGTAAGCAAAGCGACTGCAAACATGATAGCAATCGAAGGCAGAAAAGCATACCAACGAACAAATTCTCCATGTTTTTTAAAAAGTTCTGCCATCCACAAACCATATTTAAACATTCTTACAGAAAAGGACTTGAAAGTACCTCTTCTATGGTGCAGAACCTGTGCTTTAGGGATGTACAAAAATCTATTACCTTTCTTACCTATTCTGTAGTTCAGATCTCCGTCCTGACCTACCACAAACCGCTCGTCAAATCCCCCAGCTTCCAGAATTGCAGCTTTTTTGTACATTGCATTGCAGTTCGGGAGAGAACTGACATAATGCTTTTTTGTAGAGTTTTTAGACTGAGCCGAGCCTCCTGAACCCAAGAAAGATTCCTGGGCATATCCAACTACCCTGCCAAATATGGGATCAGTGTCAAAGATCAGGTTAGGACCTCCAAAACAAACAACGTCATCTGGAGCGTCTTGCATTTCACGGATAAGGACTTTCAACCACTGAGGATCAACCTTACAGTCTCCGTCAGTAAACGCAACAAAATTCCCCTTAGCATTTTTCACACCAAGGTTCCTAGCCGCAGCAACATTCTTTCTCTCATTAAAAAGGAGTTTGACAGGATATTTCTGTACTATCTCCGGTGTTTTGTCGGTGGACATGCCATCAACAATGATAATCTCGTAATAATCTCGTGGGTAATCTAGATTGAGAAGTGACTCAATACATTCTTCAATGAATTTTTCTTCATTGCGAATTCCCACTATAACTGAAACAAAAGGATACTCCATATAAATTGACCCCGTTTTGACATTTTTATTGCTTTCGAATGTGCTCATTTAAAAATATCATCCTTGAGATTGCATGTAGTATTATTCCTGTAAATATCATAAACGCCCCTATAATTGTCAGCATTGCCATAAGTAACGTAGGCCCAAAGCGCAAGTATCCTCCCAGATAATAATCCTGTAAAAATTTTAATCCCATAAGAATACCCGTAGATGTCATCAGCAGGCCAGGAACCGAGAAATAACAAAGAGGGCGTCTATATTCCATATCTTTAAGGATTCTGAATAAGACTCTGGGGCCATGTATGAAAGGATGTTCACTTGAGCAGTTCTCAAGGTCATATCTACAATGAATTTCCACTTCAGTAAACTTCAGTTTATGATCTTTGGCCTGAATAAGAATCTCAGAGCCTGCGGACATATCTGTGCCATTCAAATTTATGTTCTCAATAGCTTTTATTCCATAAGCTCGAAAACCACTCTGAGAATCAGTAACATTCAGGCCGCCTGCAATATAGGTTGCAATATCAAGGACTTTCATCCCGAATTTACGGTAAATAGGGACATTTTTGCCGTTGCCATTAATAAATCTTGAACCAATTACAAGATCAAAACCATTTTTTAAGGGCTCAAGAAGCTTGGGAATCTCAGAAGGATCATGCTGACCGTCAGAATCAATAATAACCATGGCATTTGCATTGAGCTTACGAGCGGTCTCAAAACAGTTTCTAAGGGCGGCTCCATATCCTCTGTTTGTTTCATGGCGGACTACATAGGCTCCAAGAGATTCAGCGATATCGACAGTATTATCGGTGCTCCCGTCGTCTACAACCACTACTCTATCGACGTATTTTATGCAGCCCTTGATAACATCTGCAATGGCGTGGGCCTCATTATAGGCAGGCATGGCTGCAATAGTAATGGACATATGCAATCACCTACCTCTTTGAGAATAAAAGTAAGAAGTCTCCTTAATAAAATAATTTATTATAGAAGAGTCAGTAGAAGTTCCAAATCCGTCGAATATATTTTTCAGAGTCATCGCTCCATAACTTTTAAAGGGTTTCAAGGTCTTCTACAATTATATTTGCAGATAATCAATCGGGGGATTTATTCACCTCTTTTTAACAAAAAGAAGGAACGTAGATACTCCGTAAGTGAATCGCATCATTTAATATAAAGACCTACTTCTGTTTTAATATACTAGCTATATAAGTATTTACATGTAAAAAATAGCCAATCAGTGCCCCCGGTAGCGAAAAATAATTAAGACCATATGAGAAGTCTGTTAGCTTAAATAGTAGCTTAAAAGGTGTCAATTATCCAGCTTATATAAGTGAGTTATGGTAGAAAAATTTATACTGAAGTAAGATGTCAAAGTATTTTCTTGTTATATATTAATTTTTTTACAAGCCTGCTGGTTCTTTGCTCATTCAATCTTCATAAATAATCATAGAGATTTCGACTTAAAAGGTAAAAGAATTCTTTCAAAAAAATAGAAAAAAGGGAAAGTATTATTAGATAACAAACTGGAAAAGGGAAAGATATTTTATACAACTAAGTAATTCAGTAGATCGGGTTAAAACATTCTTTAAAATGAATACAATTCAGGAAGATAATTCTGCTGAATCGAAAGAAGCCAAGATTAAAGCTCGAACAGCTTTTACATTTCCAGCTTAATTTCTTATAATTGAAGATTAAAGCAGCCGATAAGAGGAGAAGTCAGAAGGTTTTCAAAAAACCTCATGAGGGGACAGAGAACTTGGCAGTTTAGCCCGAATAACAAAAAACTGGGAAGCCAGAAAAATACAAAACCGTTTTATGAGGAGTCATATGGTCGGAGACCGAAAGTTTCCATCTGACCTGCTGTTAATAGCAGGCCTTGTAATTCTTACGGATATTTTCGTACTACTTCCTGCACTTAGCGGAAGTCTTATTCGCACTGCTCTTGGCCTACCCCTGTTACTCTTCCTTCCAGGGTACGCCCTCATATCCATGCTTTTTCCTGAGAAAAATGGACTTGAAGGGATGGAGAGGATAGCTCTTTCTGTCGCAATGAGCGTTTCAGTTGTACCTCTAATAGGGCTTGCACTTAGTTATACATCCTGGGGAATCAAGGAGATCCCACTCTTAACAAGTTTTTCCGCGTTTACTCTACTTATGTTGGTAGCAGCGTATGTTAGGAGGAGAAAACTACCTGCAGACAGAGAATTTGAGGTATCTTTCAGGGCTCTCACCGCTACCCTGATATCAGAAGCTATGGGAGAGCCTGAATCAAAGACTGAGAAAAGCCTTAGGATATTTCTAGCTCTTTCTTTTCTGATATTGATAGGAACTGGAGCTTACGTTGTTCTTGTGCCGCAGGAAAGAGAGCCATTTACGGAGTTCTATATCCTTGGATCCAACGGGATGGCTAATAACTACACAACAGAGTACATACAAGGAGAAAGTGGGACCTATATTATAGGCATAACAAATAATGAGCACAGAACAATGAACTATACAATGGAAGTAAGGCTTGAAAATAAACCATTGCCCCTTCCGGAAAAACTTCAGCATATCAGGCTTGCCCATGATAAAACACTGAAAGAACCTCTTGAGATTATGCCTCCCTTTAAAGGAGAGAATATGAAGCTTGAGTTCTTGCTTTTCAATGAGACTGAAAAGAATGTACCCTATAAAGATCTACGCCTCTGGATAAACGTTGAAGAGGAGGTGTGAAGATGGAAACATTTGAGAGTCTGAATATGGAGACTCCGGAAGGCATCAGAACGAAGACATCTGAAAACCTGAAGGGAAAAATACCTGAAATAAAAAACAAATGGATTTACCTGTCAATCCCGGTTGTAGCTATTAGTCTTGCGGAATTGATGATATGCTCGGGAAGAAGATTCGAAGCGATGGGGATACATGCATTAATTCTGCTTGGACTTTCTTTTTCCACGATGTCTATAGAAGACAAGGAAATCCAAAAAACTTACCAGGCACTTATCCTTCTGCCGATCATACGTTTGGTAGATTTTTCAATGCCGTATTTCTATGAAGAAAAGCTTTACAACCTCATTTTCATATATGGGCTTCTGGCAATTCCTGTAAGCATTGCTGCCACCAATCAGGATTTTACTCGCGCACAGCTCGGGATAAACTTTAGAAAAATAGTGATATATATTCCATTAGCAATAGTGATGGGCTTTTTATTAGGAGTAGGAGAATATTTAATAGTCGGGAAAAATCCTCTCATTGAGAATCTTTCAATTTTTAACCTTCTGGGTCTCACCTTAATCATGGTTTTTTTCGTGGGTCTTGTGGAGGAAATAATCTTCAGGTCAATCCTTCAGAATCGGCTAGAGATAATATTAGGTAGCCGGGAAGCACTGATAATTACAAGTATTTTATTCGGGCTAATGCACTCAGGATATGGAACCATTTACGAAATACTCTACATATCTCTAGTAGGTGCTCTTATAGGCTACATATTTTATGGGACCCGAAGTCTACCGCTAGTTACACTAATTCATGGATTTATGAATGTGTTCTTTTTCGGAATTATCCCCCTTCTCCTTTAAACTCTCCACTTCCTCTAAAATATTCTGAAAATAAAGAAAAGAAGATGGGTTCAAAGAGATTTAAGCCAAAAGCAAAAGCTATCCTGCAACCGCTGCACCGCAACCGTTGCGCCGGTTGATCACGCCGCTGCCAGGGTTTTAGATCAAGCAGGAATTTTCGGTCAAGCCTCTTTTGAAAAAGGTTGTGATCATGCCGCTGCCGGGGTTTTTGATCAAACTTTTTTTGAAAAAGTTTGTGGTCAAGCATTTTTTTGAAAAAGTTTGTAGAACTCGGTAGATGAGATTAGAAGTGCAGTCCTCTAAAATCATTAAAATAGAGCAACAACCTTGAAAAGAATAACTGCACCAAAAGAAAACAGCAATGGAATAATTCCCATATTTAAAGAAGCTTTGACAGCGTTTTCCCAGTGTTTTGACCCCGGAAGAAAGTACCTGAACAAAAGTAGTAGAAGTAAGACTGCCGTTGCCACAGATGCGCCGTCAGGAATTCCAGGTATTACGGTCGCGGAGAACGCACCTGCAGATATTGGATTAGATATAGTTGAACTTGTGAGCGTAGTTAGAACCCCTTAAGTTTATTAGTTTACTTGAGAGACAGATAAGCGATATGATATAAAAAATCTCCTGATATCAATGATAAATTTACCAATGATAAATTCCGGGAAGAAAAATACCAAACCAGAACTTTGGTTACCTCTGAACACATACGCTTTTTCAGTATAGCAACACTTTATTATGAAGTTAGGATAAAAATCAGAGTTACAGAAAGGAAAAACAGGAAGAAATAAGCTTAATCTATTTATGCGGATTTATCAGATTTTACAAAATACTTATTTAATCGAGAAGTAGTCTCCAGTGACAAACAATAGAAATTTTAAAGAATTTCAAATTACTCAAGCTTTTGACATAAAAATAATATTACATAACAGTTTAAAATATTGAAATAATTTGAATACAAAAAAGAAAAATATAAATCGAAGAACTAACGAGAAAGACGAGAAAAGGGGTAACGAAATTAAAAACCAAATAACTTAAATAATTACAAAGTATATTCAACTAAAAAATTAAAACAGTCGTGAAAAAGAATGGGACTGAATATCCCAAAAGGCAATTACGATCGCCCTTAGAGTTTGCCCTGAAAATTTGAATTAGCCCGACAATTGGAAACATGAAAAACAAAAACTTTGCAAAATTTCCACGAAAGCAAATAGATATCTTACGTTCCAGCGGAAAGTTTGCTTGGTCAAATAAAAAACCAGAAAATGGGGGGAACAATGAACTCGACTGAATTTAAAATTCATAACTCTTCTAAGATATACGGTACTTCTGTAATTGGAAAAGACACGGTAATAATGGAAAATGTGTTTTTAGGATATCCAGAGCATAAGATTCTAATGGAAATATTAAAGTATGACATCGAAATTGAAGACTTTGAATTCCCAGGATGTACCATAGGTCCAGAATCGATTATAAGAGCTGGGTCAACGATATTTTCTAACGTAAAAACCGGGAAAAACTTCAAAACCGGGCATAACGTAATGATTAGAGAAAATACGGAAATTGGAAACAACGTTCTTATTGGAACCAATGTGATTATAGATGGGAATGTAAAAATAGGAAATAATGTCAGCATTCAGGGCAATGTTTACATTCCAACCAATGTTCTTATCGAAGACAATGTATTCATCGGTCCCTGCGCAGTTCTAGCCAATGATAAATATCCTATTCGAAAAAAGTACGAACTGAAGGGCCCAGTTTTGAGAAAAGGTGCATCTATAGGTGCAAACGCAACTCTGCTTCCAGATGTTGAAATAGGGGAAGGGGCATTGGTTGCAGGAGGAGCACTTGTAACAAAAAATGTGCCAGCATGGAAGCTTGCAGTCGGGACGCCTGCTAGAATTCAGGAGCTCCCAGAAGACTTAAAGAAATTGAATAGAATATAAACCTGATAGAAAATTAGGGTTGAGTTGAATTAGTTCTACTGATATTATTAAAAAGAGGTCCCAAAATGATCCCAATTGCCAAGCCCATGCTGGGTAAGGAAGAGATTGATGCAGTAACAGAGGTCCTGAGTTCAGGCATGATCGCACAGGGCCCGAAGGTCGAAGAATTTGAGCTTGCTTTTTCTGAATACACTGGCTGTGAGTATGCAGCTGCTGTGAGCTCCGGTACTGCAGCCCTGCACATTGCGCTTCTTGCCCATGGCATAGGAAAAGGAGACGAAGTGATTACAAGTCCCTTTAGCTTCATTGCAACAGCAAACAGTATCCTTTACACCGGGGCAAAACCTGTTTTTGCAGATATTGAATCAGATACATATAATATAGATCCTGAAAGAATTCAGGAGAAAATCACTCCAAAAACCAGAGCTATTATGCCTGTTCACCTCTACGGACACTCTGCAGACATGAAAGCGATAATGGAAATTGCAGATGATAATAATCTTATTGTAATTGAGGATGCCTGTCAGTCCCATGGCGCAGAATGCCTTGGAAAAAAAGTGGGCAGTTTTGGAACAGGAGCATTCAGCTTCTACCCGACTAAAAATATGACAACCAGCGAAGGCGGAATGCTCACTACAGATGACAAAGAAATTGCAGAGAAGGCAAAAATGATCCGGGCTCACGGCTCAAAAGTCCGCTACATGCATGAAATACTGGGTTTTAATCTGCGAATGACTGATATTGCAGCTGTAATTGGGCTTGTACAACTCGGGAAGCTAGACAGATTTACCGCTGCCAGACAGAAAAACGCAGAAATCCTCTCAGCAGGGTTAAAAGGGATAGCCGGAATTGTGTCTCCCGTTACAAAAACTAATTGCACTCACGTGTTCCACCAGTACACGGTCAGAGCAGAAAAAAGGGATCAACTGGCAGCTTTTCTGAAAGAAAAAGAAATAGGGACAGGAGTATACTATCCTATACCCATTCACAAGCAACCCATTTACAGGGAACTTGAATACAGAGATTTCCTGCCGGTCTCAGAAAAAGCAGCAGAAGAGGTTCTTTCTCTCCCTATACATCCCACATTATCAAGCGACGACTTGCAGGAAATAGTCAAGGCGACTAGAGAATTTTATTTAAGGGATTGAGTGGTTTTTTCAGCCATTGCATTCGTAGAATCAGGAAGTGAGATTTTTGATTAGAATAGGAGTAATAGGTACAGGTGCCATGGGGCAGAACCACGTGAGAATTTACAGTGAAATGGATGGCGTGGAGCTCGTTGGAATTTCAGATATAGACAAGAAACGTGTTGAAGCAATGGCTACACAGTTTAAGACAAAAGCCTTTACAGATTATAAGAAAATGCTTGCTGAAGGGCTTGATGCGGTAAGTGTAGTTGTGCCTACCAAGCTGCATAAGCAGGTTGTACTTGATGCTCTTGATGCAGAAGTACATGTCCTTGTAGAAAAACCGATTGCAGACACAACTGAAAATGCTGACATGATGATAGCAGCTGCAAAAAAGGCGGGAAAAATCCTTATGGTTGGGCATATTGAGCGCTTTAATCCCGCAGTAATAAAACTCAAAGAGATTATAGATTCAGGCGCTCTGGGGAAGATAGTCTCAATCTCAACCAAACGAGTCGGGCCCTATAACCCAAGGATTAGGGATGTGGGAGTGATCCTAGATATTGGGGTCCATGATATAGATGTGATATCATATCTTTACGGCAAGAGAATAAATAGTGTTTTTGCCGTTGCAGGTGCAGATATTCACTCATTTGAAGATCATGCCTCAATTATCCTGCGCATGAATCATAATTTTGCAGGAGTTGTGGAGACGAACTGGCTGACTCCACATAAGGTAAGGCAGCTGACAGCAATTGGAGTTAAGGGTGTTGCTTATCTAGATTACATTAAACAGACAGTACAGCTACACGATAATAAATGGATAAGAAAAGCCAAAATAGAACAGAGCGAGCCCCTGAAAAATGAACTTGTCTATTTCATAGATTGTGTCACAGCTGGTAAAACCCCTAACCCCTGCGGAGAAGACGGAAAACATGCCCTTGAAGTGGCAATGGCAGCCATAAGATCCTACGAGGAAGGAAGACTAATTGAAGTAGAGAGATAAGCCGAAACAACTCTGAAGAAATAAACTTTGAAGGAGTAAAATCTGAAGACTTTTGAGATAGGAAAGATTTGAAACATATTTAAAAGTAGTATACGAAGTGAGGAGTATGAAGAAATTAGAAAATCTTTTCAATGAAAGAGGCGAAATTAAAAAAATAGGAGTACTTGGAATGGGCTACGTCGGTATTCCTTCAGCAGTTCTTTTCGCAGACGCCTCCTGTTTTAGTAAAGTTTTAGGCTTCCAGCGCAATTCAAAAAGTTCAAGTTACAAAATCGATATGCTCAACCGTGGAGAAAGTCCTCTCAAAGGAGAAGAGCCTGGCTTAGAAGACCTTATTGGCAAAGTTGTTAAAGCCGGCAAATTTGAGTGCACTTCCGATTTTTCAAGGATCTCCGAACTTGATGCCGTCACGCTTGCAGTCCAAACTCCTTTTGCAAATCCCAAAGACCTGGAACCTGACTTTTCCGCACTCATTGAAGGCATAAGGAACGTAGGAAAATACCTGAGACCAGGCATGCTCGTAGTTCTTGAGTCCACAATTACCCCTGGAACAACCGAAGGTATGGCAAAACAGATTCTTGAAGAAGAGTCAGGCCTCAAAGCAGGAGAAGACTTTGCGCTCGCCCATGCCCCTGAAAGAGTAATGGTAGGCAGGCTTTTGAAGAATATTCGGGAACATGACAGGATCGTAGGTGGCATCAATGAAGCAAGTACCAGACGGGCTGTTGAGCTCTACTCTCCTGTATTGACAGTAGGAAAAGTAATTCCTATGAGTGCAACTGCAGCAGAGGTCACGAAAACTTCAGAGAACACTTTCCGGGATCTCCAGATCGCAGCAATCAACCAGCTTGCCCTTTACTGTGAAGCCATGGACATAAACGTATATGATGTCAGGACTGGAGTAGACAGTCTAAAAGGAGAAGGAATTACAAGAGCTGTGCTCTGGCCAGGAGCAGGTGTTGGAGGGCACTGCCTCACCAAGGATACATACCACCTGGAAAGAGGAGTTAAGATAGGAAATGGACAGCTTGACTATCCTGAGGGTGCAGATTCAATTTATGTGCTTGCGAGAAAAGTCAATGACTTCATGCCTGTTCACATGTATAACCTGACTGCTGCAGCCCTTAAAAGAATTGGAAAGGAAATGAAAGGCTCAAAGATTGCAGTGCTTGGCTGGGCTTTCATTCGTGATTCGGACGATGCAAGGAACACCCCTTCAGAATCTTACAGGGATCTCTGCCTGGAAGCAGGCGCGACAGTTAGAGTGCATGATCCTTATGTTGCAGAATATCCAGGAATTGAGATTTCTAATGATCTTGAGAAGGTTATCAGAGATGCAGATGCTGCGGTTGTTCTTACAGGGCATAGTGCGTACCTTGACTTAAAGGCTGATTGGTTAAAGGAAGTTACAGGTAAAGCAAATCCTGTTATTGTGGACGGAAGAAATGTAGTTGAGCCAGAGGAATTTATTGGCAAGGGATTTATCTATAAAGGAATAGGAAGGGGAGATAAAAACGAACATGTAATAGTGTGAACATGAGCTTTCTCTCAAAAGAAAGCTCAATCATTCAAATCTGGAAAAGGGTCGAAAACATGATTGAAAAGCTAAAACAAAACGAGGAGCTCTGGAATCTATTTACCAAAAAAGAAGAATATAGTTTAACCTTTTCTGACCAGTACGAAAGGTTCCCTTATTATTTAAGTAGTCAGAGAAATGTTTTTGACCCTAGTGTTTCCAGATTTCTGATAGAAAACGGTTTACGTCCTGAATATCCAGATGGAAAAAAATTTGCGGTTTGTCTTACTCATGATGTTGATGCAGTATACCCGGAGAAACTTTACCCACTCATAGGGGCTGCCAAAGCAGTTGCTAAAGGGAATTTAACAGATGCTCTGAAGACTCCTTTTTCCAGAATTAATAAGAAATGGAACCCTTGCTGGAATTTTAGAGAAATAATGGAGCTGGAGGCAAAATACAATGCAAAATCCAGCTTTTATTTTCTAGCCTTGAGGCCTGGAGAGAAAGACTTCAATTATGAAATAGAGGATCTCGAAGCCGAATTAAAGTTTATATTTACCCATGGGTGGGAAGTTGGGCTTCATGGAGGACATGAATCTTACAAGAACCTCAAGGACATAATGGAAAAAAAACAGAGGCTTGAAAAAGTTCTTGGCAAGCAAATTATAGGATACAGAAATCATTTTTTAAGGTTTAAAGTGCCGGATACATGGGAGCTGTTGAGCAAAGCAAATTTTAAGTATGATACTACGTTCGGGTATGCCGACTGCGCAGGCTTTAGAAACGGGATGTGCCATCCTTTTAGGCCTTACAATATAAACACTGGAAAACAAATTGATATCCTTGAACTCCCCCTGATAATTATGGACCGAACTTTGCTAAAAAGTTATATGAGGCTTGACATTAAAAATGCGTGGGAGCTCGTAAAAAACCTTATTGATAAAGTTGAGCAGTGTGATGGCGTAATCACAATCTTGTGGCATAATAATACAAGCATTAATGGAGAGAGCCTTAAATATTACGAAAAATTCCTTAAATATGTCTCCAGCAAAAATGCATGGATTGCAAGCGGAGAGGAAATATATAACTGGTGGTCTACCTACGTCGAACCGAGACATTAAAGTATCCATTCCGGATTATTTGACTGGCAATTATAAGAAGTACAAGAGGAATCAAGTCCTTCTGATATATAAAACAATTAAAACACCAAAACAATATCATTCAACTAAAATATACTAGTCAATGTCATTGACAGGTTAGATTAAGCTAGATAAAGTTAGACAAATATACTTTTTTACTCAGTTTCACAACCTGCCTGATAAAGATTAAGCCGATTCAGTATATGTAAACGAAATTTTTTTAATTAACAAAGCCGACAGATTTATTTCTGAAGGTTTATTATAAGGGGGGCTTAGAGGGGAAAAGTGAGATATCCGAGATCAGCTTGAGAATATTGTACCCATGGAATCGTATTTTCAAAGATGAAAACAGCACATGAAAATTCAGGAATAGGTAGAGCTTAGCTCTAAAGGAAACTTTATTTAAGGTACTAGACATGGACGATACAACAGCAGATGTAGCAGAGAAACTACCTGATAACAGCAAGAAGAAAAGTTTTGCATCCGACGTGCTAACTCTTGCAGGCGGGACAACTTTTGCTCAAATCCTTACAATTCTATCTGCTCCTGTATTGACTCGCCTGTATGGGCCTGAAGATTTCGGGATCTGGGCTCTGTACATTTCTATTACTAGCATTATAAGTGTCATTGCATGTATGAGGTATGAATATTCTATAATGCTGCCAGAATCGGATGAAGACGCTGTAAATTTATTAGGGCTAAGTTTTCTGGCAGTGTTGTTTGTAAGTGGGTTAACCTTTCCAGCTATATGGTATCTTAAAGAGCCTATAGTTACTCTTTTGAATTCTCAGCAGATAGGAGACTATCTCTGGCTTGTACCTCCATTTATTTTTGTAAATGGGGCTTTTCTTGCCCTGAATAATTGGAATACAAGAACAAAACTTTTCAAAAGACTTTCTCTCTCAAGAGTTTTCAGTTCGGTCTCGGCTACTACAACACAGATCGGCTTGGGATTTACAGAAAGGATCGGTGCTGGTGGATTAATAGCTGGAAGCCTTGCCGGCCAGTCAATTTCAACGTTTGTGCTTGGAGGACAGATCTGGAGAGATGATAGGAAATTAATTATGAAAAGCCTTAGCTGGAAAAAAGTCTATGAAGGATTTAAGAAGTACCGCAAGTTTTCGCTCATTGATACCTGGGCTGCCCTTATGAATTCTGTCTCCTGGCAACTCCCTGCTTTCCTTCTTTCAGCCTTCTTCACACCTGCAGTAGTAGGTTTTTATTCCCTTGGCTTTCGTCTTTTGCAATTGCCGATGAGTTTCATTGGAGGTTCAATTTCACAGGTATTTTTCCAGAGAGCATCAAGAGCTTACTCTGAAGGCACCCTTTCTATCCTTGTTGAAAATGTTTTCAGAATGCTTGTGATTATAGGCATGTTTCCGATACTTATCCTGACAATTGTAGGTGGCGACGTTTTTACAGTTATATTCGGAAAAGCATGGGCAGAAGCAGGTGTTTACGCTCAGATTCTGAGTCTCTGGGCATTTATATGGTTTATTTCCTCTCCATTAACTACTATATATGTAATAGTCGAAAAACCTCACTTCGGTTTTCACTACAATTTTTTCAACTTGATAACCCGTCTTCTTTCTCTTATAATCGGCGGCCTGCTCGGGAGCGCACGTACCGCACTTATGCTTTTCTCAATCTCAGGAATTCTAGTATACGGCTACCTTTGCCTGAAGATGATGTCTTATTCTGGAGTAAAAGCTTCAAGAGCCCTGCAAATCATATTCTCTAATTTTATTATTTTCGTTCCTGCAGGAGTTATTCTTGTAGCCCTCAAAACCGCAGGAATAAATCAAATTCTGCTTGTTATTTTCTCCGGCTTGATTACCGGGATTTATTATCTATATATTTTGAAAACTGATACACAGATAAAAAAGATAATTAGAGATTTTCGAACTGACTGAGTTTAGATAAAATTTGATAAGGCTTCCTACATATACGCTTGAATTTTGTATATAAAGCTTATACAGCTTCAGTTTTGCATGGTCCCATCTACCATAGAATGTATCACAATCCCCCTTACTGTCATATACACGCCTGCGAGACATAAAAAAATCATCAGGAACACAGACCAGAAGTGGAGACTTTCTATTCCAAGGATAAAGGCTTCAAGAAATCTCAAACCCATGTAGAAACCGCATGTAGCCAGAGCAAAACCTGGAACTGAATATATATACAGTGGTTTATTGACCTCTACATCCTTCACTACTGTTTTCAGGAATCTAGGGATGAACTTAACCGGACTATCAAAGTCATGAAGATTTCTAATTTCTACTTCTTTTATACGAAGGTCGAATTTCTTTGCTCCTGAGAAGAGGTCGTTTTCTACTGCCATGCCCTGTGCATCAAAGCGAAAGATACCTGCCGTGGAGGCAGCAAAGGCGCAGAAACCATTATGACTCTTAGTAATCTTGTCCATATTTACGCTGGTGAACTTGCCCATTATTGTTTTACTGACACGTCGATAGATAGGGATATTTCCTCCTAATCCATTTAAGTAGAGGCTACCATTAACCATATCTGCGCTTCCTTTAATTATTGGGGCAACTAGTATAGGAATATCAACTGGGTTATGGCGGCCTTTTGAGTCCATTGTCACAATTATATCGGCACCTACATGAACTGCGGCTTTAAAACCTGTTTCGAGAGCTGGACCCTTTCCCACTTTAGTCTTGTTTATAATTACTTCAGCTCCAGCTTTTTGTGCTATTTCGGCTGTCCTATCTGAACTTGCATCATCAACCACAATTACCCTATCGACATAGAGCTTCGTAAGAAGGATAGTGCTCCCTATAGACATTTCTTCATTGTAGGTAGAAAGGACTGCTGTAATATTTTTAAATGTTTTGCCCATAACACATTTATTATTTTTATTCATTACACGCTGATTGCCATTTCCCATAGATAGATGATTACTCATTCTTGATGACCCCCTGGTTTATATTGCATAGCTATACTGTATTAGATAAAGTACGTATGAGGACCCTAGAAGTCATTAAATCTGGATAAAATCGGGTCTATTTAACAGTATAGAACAGTATAACAATATTATTTTTTTTAAAGTTAATTTGGAGAAAAGGTATATAAATTTATTGACTGTGGGACTTTAAAAAAATAACATAAGGGCGATATAATTATCTAACTATCCTACAACAACATAAATATAAAGTTATACCATTGAGATAATGGTCAATGAGAACTTATATTAGTTAACAGATCTTAGAAATATTAATTTATACAGATAAAAAAATAAGCTTCAAAATCGATATTTAGGAAGCTCAATGCCCTCAGGATTTTAGTTCCGCAGATTTATGGGCTTTCTTTAAAATATATATAGAGATATCTTGGCTTCAAAATTGTATTATTCCTTTTCATCACTTGCCACAACTTTTAATATAAGATAAAAAGCAAAAATATTAGATATATAAAAATTTATTGAATTTGCCTGAACTGGAGGAGAGGAATATTAAGACTAAAAGATCAAATACGGAATAAAATTATTAAATAACCATAACAAAAATTACTTAGAAATATTAATAAAAAAGTTCAGGAAAAGATGTAAAAGGATAACTGTAAATAAATAGTGAAACATTTTATAAGAAAATAGTATACCATTGGTATAGACAGAATCAAGCGGGTATTGAGATTGGAAAAAATATAGAATATTCAAAATCCCAAAAAAGAGCGAAAGAATAAAATGCATTAGAAAAATATTTACTTTTATAAAAGGGATGGAAAAATATATAATTTGATTAAAACTGGATGACTTGCATGACTGAAAAAAAAGTACCCTCAGACCTTGTTATTGTCATGGGGCTTGTGCTCCTTACAGACATCTTTGTGCTCACTCCTGGGATAAATGAAACATTGATACGAAACGTACTTGGGCTTCCCCTTGTGCTTTTCCTGCCAGGATATTCTTTGATTGCAGCACTTTTCCCTGCAAAATCTGATCTTGACGGGATTGAACGGGTGGCTCTTTCTTTCGGGCTGAGTATTGCAGTTGTACCCCTAATAGGCCTTGGTCTTAATTATACACCTTGGGGAATCAGGATTCATCCAATCCTCATAAGCCTGTCTACTTTCACCTTTATCATGTGCGGGCTTGCATATCTGAGGCGAGCAAAGCTTCCAGAAAGCGAGGCTTTCGATATCTCCTTCAGAGCAACAGCACTTTCGCTCAAAAACGAGATCATGGGAAGTTCAGAATCAAAACTGGATAAAGCTCTTACAGTTTTCCTGATTTTTTCCATTCTCCTGTCTGTAGTAACCCTTGCCTATGTAGTCTTGAGTCCAAAAGAAGGAGAACATTTCACGGAGTTCTACCTTCTTGGACCAGAAGGAAAGGCAGATAATTATCCTACAAAATATATTCTTGGAGAGAATGGGACTGTAATAGTAGGAGTCATAAACCATGAGTATAGCCCTGTAAATTACACAATGGAAATAAAACTTGAAAATAAATCAATGTTCCTTCCAGAAAATTTGAAGCATATCACTCTTGCCCATAACGAAACGTGGGAAGAGCCAGTTATTCTTACGCCTGAATTTGAAGGAAAGAATATGAAACTTCAGTTCTTGCTCTTTAATGAGACTGGTAAAAGTGTACCTTATAGAGACCTTCATCTCTGGATTGACGTAAATGCAACAAACCAACTGGAAGCTTAAACGTACGGAAGCGAAAAAAGGTAATTTTAATAGTACAGAATCTATCTAGGCAGCAACCTTATAGGGCTCAAACGTACGGAAGCGAAAAAGGTGATTAAATAAGGAGAACTCCTAAATTTGTGACTATCCGTTTATGCCATTTGATCATCCAGATTAAAGCTTTTAATTTAAGAAGAATTTAACCATTTCTTATTTCTCGAGATGTGCCAGGAATCTATCTTTGGCATCTTTGCTTCCTGGCAAAAACTAATGTATAAAATATTCATACCTAATGCAAGGATAGGTAAGAATTCTATTTTTCATGAAAATCCTTGAAAGCACTTTCATTTATTTGGGCATTTTATTCGAAGAATTTCATGTGCGTTTTTGTAGCCTTCTTAGCTGTATATCCATTAACTTAAGGATTTCTAAAGTAGTAAGAATTATATTTTTATAGTTATCCCGGTACTGTGTATTGGACTTGCTTAAAGCTTCATGGAATTTAGTTATCATTGAAGCGACATACTATCAATAAAAATTTATATATACTTGAGGTTAGAGTTTATAGAGTTGTTAAAACAAAATATGATAATTTGCTTCAAAGTGATTCAAAATTTGCCATGAGTTATTAAACCTAAACTCGCTCATTGAAGGAGTCATTCCATGCAAAAGTTAACTAAAACCCCAGAGATTAAAGAAAAAGATCAAAAGAATTTCAAGCTTCAGAAACGCAGGCTTTTTACCGCAATCCCGGTCCTGTGTATTGGACTTGCTGAAATATTGATCTTCTCGGGGAAAATGGGAGTTGCTGTATGGATGCACATTGGGAGTTTGATTGCACTTTGCCTTTCCAATATTTATATAAAGGACCCTGAAGTCCAGAAAATCTATCAGGCGCTGATGCTCCTCCCTATCCTTAGACTTATAAATCTTTCAATGCCCATCTTTTTTGAGACAACTCTTTATACATTTGTTTTTATCTATGGCACCCTTGCTATTCCGGTAGTAGGTGTAATCATTCACCAGCGTTATTCCCTTAAGCAAATAGGGATTTCCATGAAAAATATAAAAACTTATATGGTCCTCTCGATTCCTTTGAGTTTAGCTCTTGGACTTGGAGAGTATTTGACAATAAGAACAGAGTATTTAATTCCTGATCTAACCTTCGAAAACTTACTTAAACTAACTTTTGTAATGGTTTTTTTCGTGGGTCTAATTGAGGAACTTATTTTTAGGTCAATCCTCCAGACAAGGCTTGAACAGGCACTCAGTGTAGGAGAAGGACTATTAATTACAAGCTTTCTTTTCGGACTAATGCACTCAGGGTATGGCACCTTTTATGAAGTTTTATATACAGGCTTCATAGGACTCTTTATGGCACTAGCCTTCTACAAAACAAAAAGCCTTCCCTTTATTACTGTCCTTCATGGTTTTATCAATGTTTTCCTTTTTGGAGTCCTTCCCTATTATATGGGCGGGGGGACAGGACTTTAATATATTTAAAATTGAACCTGTAGAAGCCCTTTCTAGATTTCAATTATAGAATTAAGATTAACTCTGAAGTTTAAAGCTACAATTCATAGTGAAAATTAGAACTCCCTGATTATAGTTCACCTACAAACAAAATACTGAAACCATTTATAATTAGGAAGAAATAAAAAATACTGTTTTCCGTCCCGAATTGCGCTAACAAAGATTATCGAGTTAGTTCAAAGATAAAAGCGGATTTGTTTTTGTAAAAAAGTAAAAAATTAAAAAGTGAAGGAAAGTTCTCAATTGAGCAAGTGATTAAGGTAGGATAATCTCTGAGGTCTTAAAGAAGACAATCCCTGCAAAACATAAAAGTAAAGGCAGGATTACAAGGTTGAAAGAACTGTTAAGAGAACTGTTCCACTTCTCAGATGCTGAAAGAACTTCCTTTAATGAAAGAAGGGCTATAAGTCCAACTACTACTGAAGCTCCATATTGAGGAAGTCCAGGAGTTGTAACCATTGAAATTGCACTTGATGAAATTGCACTTGATGAAATTGCACTTGATGAAATAATACTCAATAATATACTGATTCCCCCATAAAATATGGCGACTTTTACTATTTGTTTAGAAGTGTATGTATAAAGAGGACTATAACATATAAAAACTTTTGCCAGTTTTTGATATTATAGCACAATAAAATAAGAAGTAAGGAATATTGAAATGAAAGATTGAGTTGAGAGATAAAATTGGAAGCTGTATTAATGATTGAACTTGAGCTTATTTAACTATCATGGGGATTACTAGTTGGATAGATGACGGAAAAATTCGAAGTTTGAATAAGAGATTTTAGGAAATGATATAAAAGTTTATAATTATATAGGATGAATATACGAAGATAATTATATAAGATCGATGTCTAAAGTTAATTACATAAAGTGAATATACAAAGCGTGTAGCGGTATAAGTAAAATCATCGGGGGATAGAATATTTACTGGTCAGCATTGGCTAAATTTATTTTGAATATTGATTTAAAATAAACTCCTATTTTTGCCATAAGAATTAGAAAACAGTAGATAAAAATTTATAATAGGAAGTTTAAAAACTTTACATCGTGTTATATACAATTTCCGATAAATTTACACAGATTAACTCTACTCAAGCGATCAATGAACTTTTTAAAATTAAGCAATATGTAATTTAAAAAGAGGCTACTCCAGTGTATAAGTTAACTAATTTCCTTAAGAAAAGAAGACTGACTTTCATAGTCACCTCACTCTCAGTTCTTGTTTTACTGCTAATTTCTTCTGCAGCTGCGTCCATTAATGACTGGGAATTTTCCCCCCAAGAACCTGTTTGCGGGGACACCATTAGCATAAAAGGGAGTGCATCTCCTAGAGAGAAAATCGATGTGTTTGTAACCTTTGAGAAAACTGTTCCTGTCTCAGCGGGAAAGTTTGAATATATTCTTGAAGATGTAAAAATTCCTTTGGGATTAAATAACATTTTCAAAGTTGAGGCTAGGGGAGCTGAAGATCTCAATGTGAGAGCAAAAGTCCTTGTATGGATGACAAAAAGCTCAAAAGCTTCAGGAGAGATTGCAACCGTATCTCAGTCGAGAGTTCCTCCAGGAACTTATATTATAAAGATTGATGGGGATGCTAAAGAAGGAACTTCAAACGTAGATCTAAAGATTACAGCATATCAAGAGATAGAAGCTGATTCGAACGGAGATTTCAGTTATTCCTATAATACAAAAGCTGTTCCTGCAGGGGATTTTGAGATAAAAGTAGGAACCATAACTAAAAAAGTAACTATTCAGTCTGAGACACGTTCAGGTTCAAATTCATTTTCTGGTGGTTCATCCTCTAAAAATGTCAAGCCATCTCCAACAGTAGAAAATAATTCATCTGTTTTGCCAGAGACTGAGTTCCCAGAACCAATCACTTCTGAAAACTTGGAAGAAAAAAAGGATCCTGAAAACTTGACTTTGGGAAAAAACATAGATGATGAAGAGACTAAGGCGACGTCCTCGGAAGAAGATATTCAAAAACGCAAGTTTCTCGGATCCTCTGTAGACAATTATTATGCATTGATAGGATTGGGAGCAGCAGCCCTTATCCTGACGGTATACTCAAAAAGAAAGTGAGGTAAAGATACCTGTTACTATTGATGAACCATGAACGAAATTTTATTATAATGTTATTGGCTTCTTAAAAACATCTAAAAAATAGAGTGGAGGTATACGTTTGAAAAAAACCCTATTAGCAATTGCAATAACTATATTCACATTAACTTCTGCAACAGCAATTGCAGGCAATAGTGAAAGTGATATAAATCCTATTGGCAGTATAAATTTTACCGACAAAGTTCTCTATATTCCAGATCATACCAGCAACCCAAATGAAGGAAACTGGATTACAATGGAATGTCCAGATGATGGAAGAAGATTTCAGCTTCCCAAACCGATAAAGTTCACATACTGCGGCCCGAAAACTCTCGAATATTATGGAGTCTCTGGGACCTTATACGAAGATGAAAGTTACACGATTACTTATCCATCAACTTCTACCTACCGTACCCATCCCATTTATCTGCCTGGGGAAAACATAAAGATGTCTTTTCATGGAGATTCCTCTCTGAAAGGAAATGTGGAAATCTACCTTTTCGATGTTACCTCAAAATCTGTTTATGGGATACTTGATGCTTTCAAAGCAGGAGATATAGGAAACTTAAACACTCTCTTCCACAACAACCTAGATGGGAATTACAAAAAGTACTCTACTGTTTTAGGGAAGAACGGTGATTTGTTAGACTACGATCTTGGGCCACTGGATGCAGGACAGTACTGTATTGTCATGACCCAGGAAAATGAAGACGGTAGCCTGACATTTCTATCTGCAACTGCGTTTGTAGTTACAGAGTACAAATTATGTGTCTCGGCTCCATCATGCATAGTAAAAGGGAAAGACCTGGACATAAGCATGAAACTTGAGGACTCTAACATCCAAAATGACTGCATATATGGGGCTGTGCTCATAAGAGAGAAGGCATATAAGGCGAATATAGAAATCGATTGCGATGGCAAAAGAAGTGGTACTTCAGTAATAGTAAACGGAATGAACCTCGTTGATGAATTTGGTATAAATTCATCAAATTACAGGTCAAAGCTGAATAAAAATGAACTCCAGACAGAAATTCAGACCCTAATCGGAGAAGGCAGCGGCTCAATAGCAATAGGGGAAAAAGGCCAGGATTCACTATCACTTACTGCTTTTGATCTACCTGAAGACTGCTATTATCTTTTTGTAGGAGCATATAACCCTGAAAAAGGACTTGTTGGATTTACCCAGACTAAAATGGAAATTAAATTAAAGGACAGTAGTAGCGGAAATGGAAAACATAAACATAAAGATAAAAACACAGAAGATAAAAAAGACAAGGAAGATTTCCGCGAGCCAGAGGAAAATATTCGGACAAAGGAACAATGCAAACGGTTCGTTACAAAAGACAGTCACATAAGATTTGATTTTGCTAAAAGCAATACTTGTGTCAATTACATAAAATTTGAGTCTAAGAAAACTACTGAAACTACAATAGCCACTATCGAAGAACTGAAAGAAAAATCTTTGATGGCATCTACTGAACCCAAAGGCGAAGTCTACAAGAATTTCAATATCAGAATTAAAGATGGGACTTTCGCAGATCTAAATAATCTTGAAAACGCTATTATAGGTTTCAAGGTGAACAAAGCCTGGATAACAGAAAACCAAATTACCGCTGATTCGATAATTTTGCAGCATTACAGCGGAGAAATTTGGAGTTCTCTCCCAACGAAAAAAGTAGACGAAGATAAGAGCTATATTTACTTTGAGGCTGAAACACCCAGTTTCTCCCCGTTTGCAATCTCGGCAAAGAATAATATAATAGCAATAGAGGGACCAGAAGAAACTGGATCATCAGAATCAAAAACATCAAACAAACCCGGTTCAAACATGGGTTCCAATATGGATTCTCAGGAAAAGAAAACCCAGGGAGTTCCGAGGAGTGTCAGCTTATTGGCAGGATTCCTCATAGTTATCCTCATTGGCGCGTTTGTAGTGAAGAAAATGGGCCCTAAAAAATAAAAATAAAAAGATAATAGAAAATAATAGAAAATAGTACTACTATTTTCAGAATATTTTAAAAACTGGCACATTTAAAAACAAAGGCATAAAATACCTTCTAAGTTGCTAAGAATGCTGCTTTTAATTAAATAGCAGCATTCTTTATGTTTTTGAAAGAAATATGTTCCTACAACCTACTAAATCAAGTTTTTTAGCTTTTTTTGTAATTCAATTAATTAAATCAGGCTTTTTAACCCGTCCTGCAGTTCAACTTCTCCCTTCCACCAGCCTGAGATTTTTGAAACATCGGCTTTAGAATCTCGTACATCGCCTGCTCTTTCAGCAGCATGTACAATCCTGCTAGAAGACCCAGTCAACTTAATAATCTGTTCGGCAAGTTCCAGGACTGTTACGCTTTTTCCCATAGCTACGTTAAAAACCTGCCCGTCCCCATGCTCAAGAGCTTCAACGTTTGCCCCGACTACATCTTTAATATGTACAAAGTCCCGGCTCTGAAGTCCGTCCCCATAAATAACAAGATCTTTTCCTGATTTTGCTTTCTCAAGGAAAATTGGAATAACAGCTGCATATGGGGATTTTGGATCCTGGCGAGGACCGTAAACATTGAAATAGCGCAAGCAAGTTGTCCGAAGCCCGTGATCCTCATAGAACATCCTTGCTAGGTACTCTCCATCAAGTTTAGAAATAGCGTAGGGAGAAGCTGGTTCAGGATACATATCTTCGCATTTTGGAAGGGTTGGATTATTCCCATAGACTGCAGCTGAAGACGCTGTCACAAATTTATCGACCTCAGCTTTAACACAGGCTTGCAGTACATTAAGAGTCCCAAGAGTATTAATCTGGAAAGCTTCAGCAGGTCTTTCACAACTTAAAGGCACAGATACAAGAGCAGCTTCATGAAAAACATAATCCATGCCTGAAACCGCTTTTTCAACTGAACGAAAATCGCAAATGTCGCCCTGAATGAATTCAATATTTTTAAACTGTGAGATGTTTCTAAGGAATCCTGTGGCAAGATTATCAAAAATCCTGACAGTGTGCCCTGCTTCGGCAAAATATTCAGCTATATGGGAGCCTATGAAACCTGCTCCTCCTGTAATCAGTACATTCATGCTTTCAAAAGAGGGAAAGATACGAAATAAAATTTTCTATGTATATCCAGAAATTTACAGGATAAGTTGGGATATTCCTAGAATACGCAAATAATGAAACAAGCCGAAAAAAAGTCTTTCAAAAGATGGAAAAATTTTCATACAAAGAGGCCTTATCATAAAGGGGAGTCAGAATTGGGAATTAAGGCATTTTTCAAAGAAAGTGATCCTTTAATCCTTTATTTTCTTGTAAAAACTACTTGAGGATAAGCCTTACTTGAAAATGCGAAGAATGCTGACCAGTAAATATTCTATCCTCACAATGACTAGTAGGTTGATGGAAGGATTACATAGGTATAAATCTAAAGAAAACCGATTATAAAAAAATTTTATTAGTGGTAAAAATGGCCGGAAATAGACAAACTCCCGCAGACCTATTGCTTGTTGCAGGTTTTGTGCTTATTACTAACGTCTTCGTACTCGTGCCTGTACTTAGCGGCAGTTTTCTGCGTACATGCCTGGGCATTTTTCTGGTGCTTTTTTTGCCAGGCTACGCTCTCGCGGGAGCTCTCTTCCCTGCAAAAATGGACCTTGAAGGAATTGAAAGAGTTGCAATTTCTTTTGGACTGAATATTGCGATTGTCCCAATACTAGGACTTAGCCTGAACTATTCCACTTGGGGGATCAGAGAGATTCCTGTACTGATAGAATTCTCAGTTTTTATTCTCCTGATGTGTGCAGTTGCGTACTATAGAAGAAGGTTACTGCCCGAAGCCGAAGCTTTTGAAGTTTCATTCAAAAAATCTTATCTGAGCATCAAGGAAGAAATTCTTGAAAAGCCTGAGTCGAAAACTGATAAAGTTTTTGCGTTTACTTTAGTCCTTTTTATCCTTGCTTCTATGGGGAGTCTTGCCTACATAATAGGAAACCCTAAAGAGGGAGAACCTTTCACTGAGTTTTATATCCTTGGAAGCAATAAAACAACAAAGGACTATCCTACAGAGTTTCTACTGGGAGAAAAAGGGACAGTTAACGTGGGGATCATAAACCATGAATACAGACCTGTGGATTATACAATGGAAGTAAAGCTTGAAAACCAATCTCTGCCTCTCCCAGAAAATCAAAAATGGATAAGGCTTGGGCATAATATGTCCTGGGAAAAGCCAATTACTATTACGCCACCTTTTGAAGGGAAAAATATGAAACTGGAGTTTCTTCTCTTTAATGAAACTGAGAAAACCATACCTTACAGGAACCTTCATCTCTGGATTAATGTTACTGAGGAGGTTTGAAGATGGCACTTCCAGACATTCCACCTTCAGAGCTGGAAGCAGGAAAGGTTTCTTTACCTGGACTAAGGAAAATGTTTAAATTGAAAAATGAAGAAAAAACTGGATTCCAGAAAAAGATATTCTATGTAGGAGTTCCTGCAACTGCAATAACTCTCATTGAATTGTTAATTTTCGGAGGAAGGTTAAAAGAAGCCTCAATAGCTTATACCTTGCTTCTACTTGCGTTTTCATATTCCATAGCTGTTATGAAAATACATGAGGTAAGGAAAATCTACCAGGCTCTCTTACTTCTGACAATTTTCAGATTGGTAAATTTCTCAATGCCAGTCTTTTTCGAGAGAAATCTTTATTCATTCGTATTTATTTATGCTCCCTTGGCAATTCCAATAACTCTTGCTACCGTTCATCAGAAAGTGACATATGAGAAAAAAAGGGATACCTTGAAGAGGATAGGTGTCTACCTTCCCCTGGCAGTCTTTGCAGGTTTGGTTTTCGGACAAGTAGAATATACACTGGTAGGGGCCAGAGAACTTATTCCAGATCTTTCAGCGAAAAATCTGCTGATACTCATAATCATAATGGTTTTCATTGTGGGGCTGGTAGAAGAACTTATCTTCAGGTCAATTCTCCAGACAAGCCTGGAAGAGTTCTTAGGACCAGTTGGGGGAATCTTCCTTTCAAGCCTCCTTTTTGGAATGATGCATTCGGCTTACGGCACTGTCTACGAAATAGTATATACTTTCCTTGTAGGAGGAATTCTAGGATACTTATTCTATAGGACCCGAAGTCTTCCTCTTGTAGTAATGATTCACGGCTCAATAAATGTATTTTTATATGGAATAATTCCACACACGGGCCTTGGTCTTGGATTAATATAAAAACTGTGAAACCGACTGGAGGAAAAGAAACATGCCGCCTTCTACTGGATAAATTATAAATAATCCGCATTCTCCCGAACAAAACACAGATTACCTGCCCTCTCCCGGATAAAACGTAAATTATAAATATATCTTTAAAAGAAGACCGTCATTGTTAATAAGCAGATTTATGTGCTCCGGAGAAAACTTCATGGCAAGATATGCAGACCGATTCTGGGAAATTGATTGTCTGCGAGGGATTGCTGTCCTTTTGATGTTACTGTACCATTTTCTTTATGACCTGGAGTTTTTTGGGCTTGCGGACATTCAGCTCAGATCTGGCTTAATCTTATATGCAGGCAGATTCTCAGCTTTACTTTTTATCCTCATCTCAGGAATCGCTCTTTCTATAAGCCATTCAAGAGCTCTTAATAAAGAAATTAGTAGAAAGGGAGCGGAAAGTGGTAGAAAGGAAACAAAAAATGATGGAAAGGAGACAGAGAAGTTCTCAAAGTATCTGAAAAGAGGACTCAAGCTCTATTTAATGGGGCTTTTACTCACAGGCATAACCTGGATCTTTTTACCTGAAGAGTATATCGTCTTCGGAATCCTGCACTTTTTCGGAGTTTCGGCCGTACTTGTATATCCTTTCCTAAAATATGGAAAAGAAAATCTTTTTTTCAGCCTGTTTTTTGGCCTTTCTGGGTTTTACCTCAAAGATATAAATTTTGGTTTTTCCAGCCTGCTCTGGCTGGGGTTCACTCCCGAAAACTTCAGAACCTTGGACTACTTTCCTATACTTCCCTGGTTTGGAGTATTGCTCGCAGGAGTTTTCCTGGGGAACTTCCTTTATGCTACTGGAAAAAGGCAATTTGAAATCCCATATACTGGAAAAAATCCTCTCTTCAGGCTGTTTTCTAGAGTGGGACAGAATTCTCTGGTCATATATTTCATTCATCAACCGATCTTTCTTGGATTCCTATTCCTGAGCGGGCTAATCAGTCTGGATATGATGTGAAAACAATTTAAAAATAAGCCAGAAAAATATATTTTCTTTATTTTATCTCTCAATTTTAAAAATGCTAAAAGATCCGAAATTTGCAGACCCAAAACCTGCTGGTTTTATATATCATCTAACATACGTAATTTCATATCTGTTTACTTGCACTCATATACTGGTCAATTTTCGCCTGCTCCCTACAAGATGATAAGGACATCAGGTCAGAAGGAAATCAAAACCTACTTTCGATTTGATAAAGGAGCAGGAAGTGCAAAAGCAAAAAACAGGAAATGGAGAAAATAATGTATCTGGAAATTGCGATGCTTGCCTATTTTGTAGTTCTCTTCCTGACGCTCAGGGATATCCGGATCTTTAAAAGAACAGGTTATCGTTCTTATAGGAAAGGAGCCCTGAAGGGACTTGCAGCTTCTTCCCTTATTTTGCTGGGAGCAATTGCTGTTAAGGCAAAGCCTGACCTTGGCCTGCTTTTCGTATTAATAGGACTGTTTATTAACCGTAAAGGAATAAGAGAGAGCGTTTTTACTAGTGCAGGAACACTTGATCGGTTTCTCGGGAAAACGGATTATGTAAGAAAGAGATAAGAAGAATAATAGGTAAGGAAATACGGAATACATTTAAATGTAGAATATATTCAAATATCATTTATCGAAAATGTTATTTAATGAGAGCTAGGCTCGGAATAATTGGGAATATGCCCAAAACCTAATTATAACAGCTGTCTGATGCTGCAAAAGACATATTTAAAAAAGACATATTTAAAGGAGAAATATCAGCATCTATTATTCACTCAACTATTAATTGAGAAAAAAGTGATAAGTAACATAGGATTAAGACTGCAATGTTTACCCCAAAACTTATAAATCTCAAGTGACCTATTAGTCGACAAAATCATTATCTATCAAATTATTGCATCCAGTTTTCGCTAAATCTATCAGTTCGAGAGAAGAAAATGAGTATAAAAAGACTATTTTCTACTTCCGGCTTCACGTTAACCAGAATTCAAAGGAAGATATGTGAGAAAAACTAGAAGTAAAATTGAATAACTGGACTAAAAAACAGTAAAATCTCAAGAGGAGATACGATGGGAAATATAAGACAGACAAATATAAAAAGAATCGCATTTGAACTGATTGAGGACCACCGGGATGTCTTCACAAAAGACTTTGATACTAACAAAACTCTTGTGACAAAGTACACAACCATTGAAAGTAAGGTTACAAGAAACAGAGTTGCAGGTTACGTCACAAGAAAAGTTGCACGCATGAAAGTATACTGAATATAGAATTTACTTCCGAACATTGAACTCATTTCCGGGAAACAGGTGGGGATATCTGACATGTTTGAAGGAGCAATGCCCGCCCTGATAACTCCTTTTACAAAGGATGACAGGATTGACAGGGAAGGCCTACAAAGAAATATTGAATTTGTTGAAGAGGGAGGAGTTGCAGGGATTGTACCCTGTGGCACTACTGGAGAATCCGCAACTCTTTCCGCACTTGAGCATGAAGAATTAATCGATATTGCAGTGGAATGTTCAAAGGTTCCTGTCATTGCAGGAACAGGCTCAAATAACACAGGAGAAGCTCTCCAGTTTACAAAACACGCTGCAGATGCAGGTGTTGATGGTGTACTTCTGATTTCTCCCTATTACAACAAGCCAAATCCTGCAGGCCTGCTTGCGCACTTCAAGAAAATTGCAGAGGCAGTCGATATTCCTATGATTCTCTATAATGTTCCTTCCCGGACAGGGCAGGACATGCCAGTAGAGGTCATTGCCGAACTTGCAAAAGTTGAGAATATCGTGGGAATTAAGGAAGCCAGCGGAAATATTGGAAAAGTTTCCCAGATTCTGGAAAGTACTGCAGATGAAGACTTTGTTGTTCTTTCAGGCGAGGATGGTTTGACTCTTCCGATTCTCTCAGTAGGAGGCCAAGGAGTCATATCCGTTGCTGCAAATATAGTGCCTGACAGGATGTCCAAAATGGTAAATGCAGCTCTAGCCGGAGACTACGAAGCCGCAAGAAAAATCCATTTTGAGGTCGCTCCTCTGATTCGTGCCCTTTTCCTTGAAACAAATCCAGTTCCGGTTAAAAGAGCTGCAGAACTTGCAGGCCTTGCAAGCGGGCACCTTAGGCTTCCACTCGCACCTCTTAGCGAGACAAATACTCAGAAGGTTGTAGATGAACTCAGGAAATTGGGGATTATAGAATGATTAACGCAGCAGTACTCGGAGCCTGCGGCAGAATGGGCTCTTTAATTATAGAGAACATTACCAACTCTACGGATATACAACTTGTTGCTGCTTTTGACATCAATAACTTCGGAAAAGATGCAGGAGAATTTGCCCGCGTAGGAAACCTGGGAGTTAAAATCTCGGATGTTAAAGATCTTGAAGCTGTTCTGAAAGAAAGCAAAGCTGATGTTCTTATAGACTTCACGATAGCTGGCGCAACCGCAATTAACGCCCCAATAGCAGCCAGAACCGGAGTAAATCTTATTATAGGAACCACAGGTCTGACTCCAGAGCAGCGGGCAGTAATTGATGAGGCTATCCAGGAAGGCCAGGTAAGTGCTGTAATCTCTCCGAACTTCTCTGTAGGCGTTAATGTCTTTTTCAAGATACTCAGGGAAGCTGCAAAATACCTTCCAGATTATGATATAGAGATTATAGAAGCCCACCACAACCAGAAAAAAGATGCTCCAAGCGGAACTGCACTTAGGGCAGCCGATGTAATCAGTGAAGCTCTCGGTGGAAAGGAATACGTCTACGGCAGAGAAGGCATTGCCCCACGCGGAAAAGAAATAGGAATTCATGGAGTTCGCGCCGGAGATATCACAGGCGACCACACTGTCCTTTTTGCAGGCAACTCCGAAAGGATTGAAATCAAGCACACGGCTCACTCCCGCCAGATTTTTGCCAAAGGTGCGGTCCGTGCAGCCGAATGGATATGCAAGCAGAAACCTGGAATTTATTCCATGGATGACGTGCTCGGTTTGTAAATTAACTTAAACTTGCATAATTTAAGGAGGCCCTCAGAGAAAACTAAAACTTCTCTCAGGCCCATTCTAATTTTGAAGACCAAAAGCAGATACGTTAAACTCTTTTCGTTCTTATTTTTCCGTATCTTATCAATACCTTACTGATAGGGTCTGTTTTTGGTCTGTATTATGAATCAAAAACCTTTTCTCTGAGTTCATAGTCTCCAACATTTACGACTATTCAGGATCATTCTATTCATAAGGGTTGACGGGACACTAGAAAAAAAATCTGATCGCTAGAATTCTCAGAAACTTCTCATAACATTCTAACCTCAAGAGCTTGCATTAATTAGCTTCAGCAATTCTTCCAGCTCTACGATCTCTCCTTTATTAATGGCTTCTCCGTTCTTAGTAATAGACAACTTGCCCTGAAAACTCCCACATACCACAAAATATTCCGGATCTAGATTTTTAGTAGCTGGACCAGTGTCTTCATCTAGGAAAAGTAGGACCTTTTCCCCTCATTCAAAAGAGAGCATGTCTTCTACATCCATTGTGAAATTGCCAACCGTGCCTCCCAAGATTCTCACAATGACTTTTTCAGAGGAAAATATTGATCAACAACATTTAGAATTTGGTTGCATTGTGATAATATTGTTTTCTTTAATAAACCTTTATTTGACAAATTACAAATCGAAAGATTCTGAATTGAGAATGAATCGAGTTTTTAAAGGAATTTAGAAAAAAATAAACCAGAAACTCAAAATCATGTATTTTCAAACACGATTCCAGAACTCAGGTTTTCAACCCTGTCGGCAACAACAACATTTCCCTGTATTCCGAGCTTTTTTCCCAGATACCACTTTCCACGAACAAGAAGTCTATCCTTAGCTGAAACGAGGCAGAGGCCGTGATAGAGCACAACTACTTCTTTTCCTTCATGCTCAATGGAAAATACACTCTCGTATTTACTTCCGATGCCTCCAAAAACAAAGATAAAAGGTATACCGAGAAAAAAAAAAGGACGTTCATAGATTCTAGAATCAACAGCTGCTTTAGCTTCAACTCCAAATTCTTCGTTTTCCTTCTTTGCTTTTTCTTCTTTATTTTTGGTATTTGAGTCTTCAGAAAGATATAGAACTTCAGGATGTGTTTCAAAATCACCCTCTTTCTGCATAAAAGAGCCTCGTTGTGACTACAATTTTATAGTTACATAATTATTTAATTTAATATAATTTAATTTAAAGTTCAAGTTATTAAAAATATTCTCTGGTAAGATAAGTTTTAATCATCTCCCTTATATTTTTTATGGCCAAATCATCAAACTGGTCTTGAGAAGACTTAACGATTCTTCCAGAGAGAAGAAATTTTTAGGTAAAAAATTTGAAAAAGTTTAGTAACAGTAAACTATATATAGTCAACATATAGATGTTTACTTATGTTCCTTCCAACAGGTGAAAAACAGTTTGAATTCTGGGTCTTGCGTCGAAATGGGCTTCCGAATATCAATATTGCAAAACATTTCGGAGTTTCCAGACAGGCAGTCTCGCAAGCTCTACTTAGTATGGATAAACGCATTGAAGAGACCCTGCTTGAAATGGCCAGGGCAAACAGGATAGAAGTCGAAAAACTGGACTCAAAGAAAGGAATTCTCTTCGGCATATCGATCCCTTTTAAAGCCAACGCGATAATCTTTGTCTCGGCAAAGCATGGGATACAGGTCTGGTACGAACACGAAGGAGAATGCGGCTCTTGTGATCGATACAGAGAATGTATCGAACTCCTCTGGGACTTTGCAGATGAAATGCAGCTCAAACTCCAGAGTACAAATGATCCCACAAAAATAGCTGATGAATTATTTGAGAAATTAAAAGAATCGATAGAATAGCCTGACTAAAGCCGGTAAAATGGGGGAAAGGGTAACAATGAATGTAGTCATAAAGAGTATAAGGAAACTGATGGGATGGTGCCCTAATGCGGGTGTTATGGAAGCCAGAAAAGCAGTGCAATTCGATGAACTGATGGTAAGTGTGTCCGGTAGTGCTGGAGAACCAACCCGCACCACTCCGGGATGGTGGAACAAATACCGCAACAGGATTCTATTGAACTCACTAATTCTCACGCTGCTGGCTATTGGCTTTTTTATTTCAGAGGGGAAAAGCAGATTGGACCTATTTATGATAGGTATAATCTCAGGTTTGGTGTTCAGCCTATTTACAATAGTAACCGAATGGCGCAGACTCAACAAAGCTGCTGCCGGAGGATTCGGAAGGTTGCAGGTAACCAGGAAACAGATGTTAGTTAACTATCTGATTATAATTGGACTCATATTCATTGGTAGCTTCATCATCAGTTATTTCGCTGTAAAGACTGGCAGCTCCATTAGAGAGATATATGCATTTCTCTCAGGTTTCATTTTAATTGTCTGGACCCAGTACTTTGAAGTGGTTTACTGGGAGCAGAAAAATAAGAAGACATTGATTATAGAGAAAGCATCTTTTTACGCGGTAGATGCTGAAGCAGGGGGAACCACATGAGAATTTGTACGAAAAGTGAAGGCGGGTTCAGGACAATATATTCCCGGAACGCATGCCCTGAAGGAAAGAGGGAACTGGAATGAACGGGTCAGAAGAATACATCAAAAAACTGATGGGATGGTGCCCGAATGTAAAAACGCTTGAAATTGGATCCAGAACTAGCTCTGCTAATTTTGAAGCAAACAATCAATCTGAAGGAGAAAAAGCAAAAAATCCGAATGTTCCTGGCCAGCATTCCAGGCTTGATACCCTACTACTCTTGCTACCAATGTTCTTTACTCCTGTTTATATAAACCTATTTCAAAAAGGTATAAATACAGAGGCTTTCCTTCTTGGCCTTGCACTTTCTTTACCGCTCTATTTGCCCGGCTGGAAAAAGCAGATGCATCAATACGACGCCGTGAAAAGAAATCCTATTGTCTCTCCTTCTTTTAGAAAAACAATCTTCTGGGTTTTCTTATTCCTATTTCTGGGTTTTAGTTTGATCATGACTTTCTTGCCCTATATCTCGTCTCATGCAGCCTATCTTCTTAACGACCAGGCACTGTATTCCTTCACTACAGGGACCCTGGTTCTGATGTGGGGCTTCTATTTCCAGCTAATTTACTGGGAGAGGAAAAACCATATGAAAATGTATATGAAAAGAGAGAAGGGACAGCAAAAGCTGTATGCTCTCGGAGAAAAGGAGGGAAAACTGTGAACCGAGAAGCAAAGTACATAAAAAAGCTGATGGGATGGTGCCCGAATGCAAAAGCACTTGAAATCGGATCTCAAATTACTCCTGCAAATTTTGAGATACATGATAAATCTGGAGGAGAAAAAGCCGGAAACAATCTTAGTCGTATGAAAAGAATAGGATTGTTACTTGTCAGTATGGGTGCTTTACTTACAGTATTGTCGAATAGATTTTTACCAAATGGAGAAGCAGGATGGATCATATTCTATATTGGAATCATTCTATTTGCCATTGGCTTTATTCTTTATATAAAATATTAAACGGGATTGCAAGTTGACTACATAGTGTTTTGTCTCTAATAAATAATTTCGTTTTCGGAAAAAGCATATGAAATAATGGGATAAAGTAGTAGGAGTATTTTAGGCAGAGTGTTTGTTCACAACTCCAGTGGGAATAAGCTGAGCAGGGGGAAAGATAGTATGAATGTATTAATTAAGAATATAAGGAAACTGATGGGCTGGTGTCCGAATGCAAAAATGCTTGAAACTCAGCGTTCTATCCATTCTGAATATTTTGAAGCGAATGACCAGGCTAAAGGAAGAGATGCTGGAAATCCTCCGGTTTTACCCACTGATTGGTGGAACAAACGCCATAATAGAGCACTAATAATATCCTCAGCGTTGACTCTTTTTTCTATACTGGGAATTGGATTTCTGGAAGTTCATCCCATGGATAAAGGTTTCATATTTGGGTTAATTATCGGAACCATTTTTAACCTATACATTTGCATCTGGAACTGGCATTACCTGAATAATATAAAAAACACAGGCAAGAAAATAAAGAAGAATATTAGATCTCCAAAATGGAGAGTTATAAATCTAATACTTTCCTTGGTATTACTGTATCTCTTTTTTTCACAGTCTAATTGGGGACTCGTTTTATTTTTTATTTCTGCCTTTTGTTTGATAGCTTTGTTTTATTATTTTAACTTTGATTCAACCGGCCTAGTACTGCTTCTTGTCTTTGGCTCATCGCTTGGTTGGAGACACACTATAGGATTTTTATCTGGCTTTTGTTTGACGGCTTTTCTTTATTACCTTACAGATATATACTGGGAAAAGAGGAATGGGAAAATAATAATTGTGTACGGGCGCAAAATGCCAGGAATCTACATTGTAAATGCATGAATGGAGAGATGCTATGACTCTGGAACACATCAAGAGACTCATGGGATGGTGCCCAAATGTAAAAACGCTTGAAACCGGATCCCGGATTAGCTCTGTTAATTTTGAAGCAAACGATATATCAGGAGGAGAAAAGGCCAGGAATCCAGGGACTTCAAGTCGTTTTTCCGGGTTTTTTTCCAGGTTTGATATCCGAATTCTCCTACCAACACTTTTCTTAACTCCTATTTACATAAATTTGCTATTTCAAAAAGGTATAAATGAAGAGGCTTTCTTTTTAGGTTTTTCACTTTCTCTGCTGATTTGTTTGCTCAGCTGGAAAAAGCAGATGCATCATTACGATAACCTGGCAAAAAAACCCATTATCGGTTCTTCTTTGAAAAAAGGATTTTTCTGGGTTTTCTTATCCATATTTCTGTTTGGATTTTTGCTTTCGATTCTCTTGTCTTATATGTCCCATTTTCTCAACATCCATTCAATAGTTTCTTTCACTGCAGGAGCCTGGGTCCTGATGTGGGGCTCCTATTTCCAGCTAATTTACTGGGAGAGGAAAAATCACATGAAAATTTATATACAAAGTGAAAAGAGGTCCCAAAAGATGTATGCTCTCGGAGAAAAGGAGGGAAAACTATGAGCCTTAAAGCCGAAAGCATAAAAAGACTGATGGGGTGGTGCCCGAATGCAAAAGCATTTGAAATTGGATCCAGAACTAGATCTGTTAATTTTGAAGCATACGATCGATCTGGAGGAGGAAAAGCCAGGAGCCCAATAGCTCTGAGCCGTTTTTCCAAGCTTGATGCCCGACTACTCCTCCCAACCCTTTTCTTGACTCCTATTTACATAATTATGCTGTTCCTAAAAGGTATAAATTCAGAGTTCTTCTTCTTAGGCATTTTGTTTTCTTTGCTGATAAATTTACTTTTCTGGAAAAAGCAGATACGTGAGTACGATGCCGCAGCAAAAAAACCCACTATTCGTTATGTCTCTAAAATAGCACTCTTCTTTGTTTTCTTATCCCTAATTTTGTTTTTGAGTTTCCCGTTTATAGTTTTCCTATCTTATACCCCTTCTTCTATTAACTCTCAATCAATGTACTCTTTTATTGCAGCAACCTGGATTCTTACTATGTGGGGAGCCTGTCTTCAGCTATTTTACTGGGAGAAGAAAAATCACATGAGAATTTATATCAAAAACGAAAATGGCTTTCAAAAGACGTATACTATAGGGGAAAAAGAGGGAGAACTGTGAGCCTTAAAGTCGAAAATATAAAAAGACTGATGGGATGGTGCCCGAATGCAAAAGCACATGAAGCCAGACAGCAAACTAACTTTGGAATTTTTGAATCTGATATCCCGGATAGAGCTAAAGGAGATGATGGAGATCAGAAGAATCTCGGATGGATTCGGAAAACGAGTACACATACTCTCCTGATTAACACTTTATTTACACTCGTATATATTCTGGCAATTAATCACTTAGGTCTAAACCTAGCCTATTTACTCGCCGGATTTTTCGTTTTCGTAATTTTTTTCGTTTTTGATTGGAAAAAACAGATGCATAGGTACGATACTCTCGCACAAGAACTCGTTCTCGATTATTCCGGCATGGAAAAAGTGATTCGAATAATGACCCTAATTTTCTACGCAATACTTTTTTATTGGATTTTTTCCGGAGATGTGTTAAAGAATTTTTCTTTGCAAGTAACCTTTTCATTTATGGGTGGAATAGTGATCGGGATGTGGCTTAATTATTTCCAGCTAATATATTGGCAGAAAAAGAACCACAAAACGATTTATTTCGACAAAAACTATGGAAAGTGGAAAAACTCATACATCATTCGGGAGAATGATTAAATGCCAGCTAAAATTTTTATTTTTGAGCAGATCAAAAAGCTGATGGGCTGGTGCCCTGTGAAAAATTCTCTAAGGAAGGAAGACAATTACCCTAACTTTAAATTAGAAAATAGGAACATTCAGCTAGTACCATCTCCCCTGGATATGCACGAAAGTAGAATTCTTAAGGTGCGGGTTAGCCTCTTTGACGGGAAGTGGGTATTATGGGTATTAATAATCACTTTTTTCACAATAATAGTCTCATTGTTTTTCTGGACATGTGTTCCTGAAGGCTCTAATTTAGTCATTTTTTCAGGCCTTATTATATTCCTTATGCCTCTCATGTTATTTCTTAACCGTCCAAATACTGCTTCAGTAATGCCCGGAAAAATCATTATCAAAAAACCTATGCATAAATTAGCCGTGATCAAAAAAGAGGACATTAAACAAATCTCAGTAAGAAGGACAGGAAATCCTTTTATTTGCTGGCTGATGCGCTTACTTTACGTTATCTGGATACCACTTTACTTTAAAAAAGAGATAATGACAACTTTGTATGATCTGAAAATGTCATTTCCAGACTATATCGAACTCAGTCAATTTCTGCGACAGCTTGCATTACTAACAATGTTCCTTGTGATGCTTTACAATAGCGAACTCACGGCACCTTATCAACAAGCCATTAAAGTAACCACGAACTCAAACCTGAGAATCTGGTTGTATACCAAAGAACCTGAAGAACTTATAGCGGTTTTCAAAAACGAGAATGAATAAGAAAAGAGATAGAAAGGGAAAAGAAATTGTAATTCTCTGGATACTGGAAATGTCTGGAAAAGATACAATAAGCTAATTATTTCAGGCTTTTAATAAGCTCCTGCCAGCGTTTTTCGTCTGCAAGCTTTTGGGTATTGAGCATCCTTTTAAATTCATCGACGCTTTTTTCCCCACCTTTTCCCTCAAGCCTGTCCTTTAACTCCATTGCGGCCCTCAAGAGTCCAGTTGCTTCCTCGTAAAGAGCTTCAGCTTCTGCTTTTGTAAGCTCTTCGGTTTCCAACAGTTCTTCGTCTGCTTTTGCCCTTGCTCTGAGTTTCGGAATAAGAACTCTAATATCGGCAGCTTCATCTGGATCGATTGATTCAGCTTCTCCAAGTTTCCGGACCAGATCTCGTAATCTATATTCCTTGCCATCGATTTCTACGCTTTCAGGAATTTTCTTCCCTGCCCAGGCAAAATCACTCCTGAGGCTCCAGAGGAGTTTATTACGCTCTTCATAACTGAGATCTTCTTTATCTGGTTCTTCTGTATCTTTACCACTTTTTATCATGGACATATTACCCCTGGAAATAGACTAGTAGTTTATACAAGCGATTTATACACTAGCGGTATGCTAACAGTTTATACTAGCAGTTAAAACTGCAGGGTTATATTCTCATATTCGAGCTATACTGATATAATCTGGCCACTTCAGCCCTATGAGCCAAAATAAATAAAAATTAGTTTTAAACAACCGAAAATATATTCACAATAAATTTTCGGCTATATTTTCCGAAATTATGTGTTCACAGTATAGACACTGGAGAGCTACTCTTTCTTCATCTTCCTGGAGCACGGAAAATTTGGATTTTATAGGTTCGCTGCTGTTAGAGATACAGTTTGGGTTAGTGCAGCGCACAATGCCTTCAACATAAGAAGGAAGTACAACATTATTTTTCTGGACTACTTTAAAATCCCTGATAATATTGATAGTAGCTTTCGGAGAGATAAGGGTAATCCTGTTGAGTTCTTCAATGCTAAGATTTTTATCCTCGATTTTCACAACGTCCTTTTTGCCTCTGGCCCCAGACGCATTCATAACAAAACTTATAGTAGCTCGAAAATCGCTGGAAATCCCAAGTATGCGTAGAACATTTAAAGCCTGCCCTGCTTTTATATGGTCGATTACTGTTCCGCATTCAATTGCCTGGATCTTCAAGTCCCGTTTTACCCTCATTCAATCACTCCCGTAGCAAGAGCAAGAAGTGCCATCCGAATAGGGATTCCATAGAAAGCCTGCTTGAAATAAGACGCATGAGGCGTTGAATCCACTTCAGGGAAGATTTCGTCGACCCTTGGGAGAGGATGAAGAATCTTGAGATTTGGATCCGCAGTACTTAGCAGGTCACCTGTAATCTTCAACTTGTTTTTGACCTTCTCATATTCTGCAGGATCAAGGAAACGTTCCTTTTGAACCCTTGTCATGTAAAGAACTTCAACATCTCCAATAATTTCCTCAAGGGAATCGGTCTCTTTTACACTGATCCCATTATTCTGAAGATCCCTAACAATCTCCGAGGGCATCCTGAGTTCAGGTGGCGAAACAAAAGTCATTTCAGCTCCATAAAGGGATAAAGCATGGCATAGGGAATGAACTGTTCTTCCATATTTCAGATCTCCTGCCATAGCGATCTTCAGTCCCTCAAGATGACTTTCCCTGCGGATAGTAAAAAGATCAAGGAAAGTTTGTGTAGGGTGATTCACAGAGCCGTCTCCACCGTTGATTATAGGAACGCTTGCAAATTCAGTAGCCATTCTTGCCGATCCGTCGAGAGGATGACGCAGCACTATAATATCTGCATAGTTGCTGATTACACGCATAGTATCGGCAAGGTTTTCTCCTTTCATTACCGAACTTGCCTCCACGGAACCCAGGTGGAGAACCTGTCCTCCGAGCCTATGTACAGCAGCCTCAAACGATAGCCTTGTCCTTGTGCTTGGTTCAAAAAAAAGAAGAGCTATAATTTTCCCATCCAACAGCCTGAGCCTTTTTTCTCCTTTGGCTACAGGTTCAAGCTTTTCTGCGGTATCCAGAATATAGTCGATTTCTTCCCTCGAAAAGTCTTTAACAGAGATTACGTGCCTGTTCTTAAGTGACATCTTGTTTTCATAAAAGGTTCAAAGAGATATAACTTTTGCTCCTGAATTCCAAGTAATTAAGTGGTTAAATTCCATCCCCGCATCTCATTTTGACATTTCACTTGGATGCATTTTTAATAAATTCAAGCCAGCGCTTTGCGTCTTTAATCCTCTGATTAGCAAACTTTTCCTGAAAGTGTTTCACATTTTCTTTAAAGGCCCCGCTCTCGATTTCCTTTAGATCGGTTATTGCACGTAGTAAGCCTGCAGTCTCACGATAAAGTTTTCTTGCTTCTTCAGAAGTAAGGGACTTTTCTTCCAGTTTTTTTTCATTCTTTCTTTCCTTTGCTGAGATGATTTCGATGCATTTATCTATCCTTGATTTCTCAGCTGAACTGAGTTCGTTTTTTTGAGTCAATTTCCACACATAATTGCGCAGAGGATAAGTTTTCCCTTCAAATTCCACATAATCTGGAATATTCTGACCGACCCAGAAAAGGCGAGAATGTAGAGTCGAAAGCAGTTGCTTGCGTTCCTCAGCGGTTATATATTTATCTGAGGTTTTTTTCTCATTCATTCTATCGTCTTTTTCCACTGTCTTCCCTCAGGAAACATTGTACCTTCATCAAGTTTATATAATGATTAATAACGCTCATTCTTATCTATTTACATCAGATATAAAATAACAGCATTAAAACAAAAAGTCTCAAATAAAAAGAAATATAGGGAATGAAAAACTCAAATATAAAACTGTGATAATGGAAATCAAATTAAAATTGAATTAAGAAAAAACGAATTTAAAGGTCGTCCATCATTAAGCAGTTGATGTTTTCATGATTAATTTTCCAGTGCTAGAAATGCCTTATGTTTCGTGCATCAAGCATGCTATTAACCTTACTGGATTGCAAAAAAGGTATGATGCACCACTAAAAGTGTTTTGGAAATACATCAACTAACTAATTGTGCACGACCAATTTAAAAGAATTAAAGATAAAAAACCGGAAATTAGATAGGTAAACCCGGATTAAAAACCAGAAAAATATACAGGACAACTGATAAAATGCATATAAGTCTCAGCTTTCTCGATTTCTCGCTTGAGGTGATACTATAGTTCCCATAATTCAGGTTGCGCTTGATCTTCTGGAATTAGACCGCTCGGTTGAAATTGCAAAAGAAGCTATAGCAGGAGGTGCGGACTGGATCGAAATAGGAACTCCCCTGATTAAAAGTGAAGGAATGGACGCAATCCGCACCATGAGAAAAGCTTTTCCAGACCGGACGATTCTGGCAGATATGAAAACTGTGGATACGGGAGCCATGGAAGTCGAGATGGCAGCAAAAGCTGGAGCCGACGTTGTAATTGTGCTAGGCAGTGCCGATGATTCTACGTTACTTGACGCGCTCCGTTCAGCCCACAAATATGGAGTCAGATTGATGGCAGACCTTATTTCCGCTCCTGACCCCGCAAAGAGAGCAGTCGAACTTGAGGCTCTTGGAGTGGACTATGTGAATGTACACATAGGCATAGACCAGCAGATGATAGGAAAAGACCCCATATCCATTCTCAAGGAAATCTCGCAAAGAGTTAAAGTACAGCTTGCGGTGGCTGGAGGGCTTGATGCAAATAGTGCAGTCCAGGCAGTCAAGGCTGGAGCCAAAATTGTGATTGTTGGAGGAAACATCACCCGCTCTGACAACGTAACCGAAGCTGCAAGAAAAATCCGGCAGAGTGTAGATTCTCCGGACGCCGTAGAAATTCACGATGTCGACACTATAGACCAGGAAATCAGGGCAATTCTAAAGGAAGTATCCACCTCAAACATCTCTGATGCCATGCACAGAAAAGGCGCAATGAAAGGCATTCGCCCTCTGGTAAGAGGAAAAATGGTAGGAACCGCAGTTACTGTGCAGACTTTTTCCGGAGACTGGGCAAAGCCCGTGGAAGCAATTGATATTGCAAAAGAAGGAGACGTAATCGTAATTTACAACGAGAATAAAGATATTGCCTGCTGGGGAGGGCTTGCAACCCAGAGTTCCTTAAACAAGGGAATTGCAGGCGTGGTAATCGAAGGTGCTGCAAGAGATATTGACGAAATCGAAAATCTGGGGCTTCCAATTTATACCAGTAATGCGGTACCTAACGCCGGAGATCCTAAAGGTTTTGGCGAAATTAATGCTGAAATAACCTGTGGCGGCCAGACTGTCAAGCCAGGCGATTACATAGTTGGTGATGAAAGCGGGGTTGTAGTAATTCCCGCGGAAAGAGCCTATGAACTGGCAAGAAGAGCAAAAGAAGTTTACAAAACCGAAAAAAGACTCTTCGATGAAATCAAGAGAGGCGGGACCCTGTCTGAAATTCTGGAGCTCAAGAAGTGGGAAAAACATTGAATAAGCCCATTTCTGGAAACTGAGACTAAAAACTCGAATAAGAAGTGAAGCGAGAATTAAAAGCCAGGAAACAATAGAAATAAAAATTAGGAAACCGTAAAATTTAAGAAATCCCTCGAAATTCGCAGAAAAGATTTTACTCGCTGCCTTCAGTCCGGGAAAAACAGATTCTGGATAGAAGAAGAGCCCTGATAAACTTTATTTCTTCTTCCTGGCAGTTCTCACCTAATTTTGCCCGAATCAGGGAGTCCAGTTCGATTTCAAGAGTTTCCAGAGCAGCTTTTATCTGCTTTTGTCTTTCGGGAGGCAAAAGTCCTCCAACACTTTTTACATTTCCAGAAAGAGCTAGCTGTTCAAGTTGACCAAAAACTGTTCTGGTACTCACACCATGGATTTCAGCAATTTCATCGATCCCAATGCCCCTGCTAAAAAGAGAATAAGTTCTTTGCAGAGAATCCATTTCAAAAGAATCGGATTCAAAAGGATCTGCTTTGATGTCATCTAAAGCTCTTGATTCAGGAGAAATCCCTTCCGAATCCATTTCTTCAGAACCGGCTGCCAAAGAATTTCTCTCTGACCAATCCTGAATGCTCATGTTCAGATATCTTGCCCTTTTTTTCGACAAGTTGCCAGCTTCTAAGCTGTTTATGTTGTTAGATTCAGTTCCGGATATTTTAGTTCTGGACATTTCAGTTCCGGACATCTCAATTTCAGCTTCAGAATCTTCATTATTTTGAGTAATTTCTCTTGAGACTACTCTTTCTTTTTCAGTATCTTTATAGGTAACTTCTGACTTTTCAGATTTTTCGCCAGTTACTAAAGCATAAGGTACTAAACCGTAATCTATGCAATAGTTCTCGATTTCCTCAAGAAAAATAGCCCCGTATTTTCTCAGTTTATGCTCTCCAATTCCTGTAATGGAATGGAACTCCTCAGAGGTGCGCGGGAATCTTGCAGCCATTTCCTTAAGAGAGGTATCAGAGAAAATAATGTAAGGAGGAAGATTCCTCTTTAGAGCAATTTTCTTTCTTAGAGCTTTTAACCGCTCAAAAAGAATGAGATCAGGCTCTTTTCCGGATTTTGCGACTTTTTTCGCCTCAGAGGCTTTCAAAATATCAGTTTCAGCCGAGAATTTATCTGAAAAAGACTCTTCAGCAGAAAAATGCAAATCATCGGCTTTTTTGTTTTTTATGCTGCCAGATATAGAAATCCCTAGGTCTTCCACGGCTTCAGGCGAGAAGCCTTCAGGACAGACAAGCTCTATCCGTTCTGTTCCTGTAAGGATTTTCCTGCTCATGGCATTCAGCTTTAATATCGGATACTGTGCTCCGCTCACGTCCAGAAGACCGGTATTTACCATTTCGGAAGCTAATGATTTCCATTGTTCTTTTGTAAATTCCCTGCCAACACCGTGACATTTTAACCTCTCGTGGCGGTTTTGCCGGATTTTTTTATTTTTTGAGCCTGTGAGGACATCAATGTTATAGTTAATACCAAAGCGCTGGTTCAGCTCCTGGACACAGGTTATGAATTTCTTCACAGCTTCAGTTCCATCAAAGGTATCTTTCGGATCAAGGCAGCAGTCACAGTTTCCGCAGGGTTCGGAAAGTTCTTCACCAAAATATTCCATCAAGGTCTGGCGCCTGCATTTATTCCCCTCACAATAAGCTACCATCTGCCTTAATTGCACAAGAGAGACATCTTTTTCCCGTTCTTTTGTCTTTTGTGAAATAAAGTACTCGATCTTGAAGCGGTCCCCTCTACTGAAAAAAAGAATGCATTCACACGGGCTGCCGTCTCTTCCCCCTCTGCCTGTTTCCTGATAGTAACTCTCAAGATTTCTGGGAAGGTCATAGTGAATTACAAAACGTACATTGGACTTATCAATACCCATCCCAAAAGCGATTGTAGCGACTATGATGTCTACATCATCTTTTATGAATAGCTCCTGGTTTCGGTTTCTCTCAGTATCCGAAAGCCCTGCATGATAGGGAAGAGCTCTGAAGCCTGCAAGGTTAAGTTTTTTTGTAAGGCTTTCGACACTATTTCTGCTCTGGCAATAGATGATTCCTGCCTCACCTCTGTGCCTGCGCAGGTAGTCAGTAATCTCGGAAAAGGTCTCCTTTTTTGGCCTGACCTCATAGTAAAGGTTCTTCCGGTTAAAGCTGGCAATATAAGGACCTTTTTCCGGAGCTATATTAAGCTTGAGTTGTGATACAATATCTTCTCGAACCCTTTCTGTGGCTGTTGCAGTAAGCGCAATAATTGGGACATCAGGAAATCCGGTTTTTGGATCTCTCAAAAGTTTCAATTTCCTGTACTCAGGCCGGAAATCATGCCCCCACTCAGAAATACAATGCGCTTCGTCAACTGCAAAAAGGCTAACCTTTCCCTTCTTTAAAAAAGCAAAGGTTCGTGGCATCATGAGCCTTTCTGGAGCAACATAAAGAACTTTCAACCTGTTTTCGAGAAAAGCTGTTTTCACATCCCGGATTTCCCTGGCGCTCTGAGTACTGTTCATGCAGGCTGCAGCAATTCCATTTGCTTCAAGCCCGTCAACCTGGTCTTTCATAAGGGAAATTAGAGGAGAAACAACAATCGTAACCCCATCCATAAGAAGGGCAGGCAGCTGGTAGCACATTGACTTACCCCCGCCTGTGGGCATGAGCACGAAAACATCTTTTCTTTCCAGAACATCCTTGATAATTTCCTCCTGCAAAGGACGAAAAGAAGTATATCCGAAATACTGGTGCAAGGCTGAATATATTCTGGCAGATAGGGAAGGCTTGGGCTCAGGCTCGTGTTTACTTGACCTTAAAAAATCATATTCAGTACTCGTTTTCGAATCCTCCTGACCTGTAAAAATATCGCACCAGAATATAAATCCCTGGAAGGTGCAGGGAAATTAAGATATAGTTATACTCTCACGCACAGCCATATTTTTAAGATTTTGATTTATATAATAAGCGGCTTCCATTTTTATAAAGATTCCTCTATAATGTGACGAATCAGATACAGGCATGAAGTGCGCCTAATCCAGAATTCTGACGCTGTAAAGTTTCAAGCTCATCATATTTAAATTACAGGTGTGCTGGGTGAAAGTATTCAGGATAATCAGCTGGAAAATACCCCCGCATTGAAAACTATTAAAGATAAAGCTGAATAAAAAAGGAGAAAGTAATCGACAGATTAGGAAAGGAATCAGAAAAGGATTGATAGTAGAAAATTTGGCAAATAGAAGCCTAATAAATGGAAATTTTAGAAGTTTATTGATACTCAGCGTCAACATTATAAATGATTGGTTTAAGGTTAAGATAGGAAGATAAGGAGTGTGGCTACACCCAGGCACTTCTTGTCTTCCTCTTCATTATACTCTGTTGTTAAATTTCCGTTTGTGTGGAATTTTACTTGCTTTTCGTTATCAGATTTTGTCTTCCTAAAGTCTTCAGGAGACAGATTTTCGGTTCCTATTTGACTCTTGTCTAAGTGATCTTACCAGATAGTAAATTATTGAGCAGTAAAATATCAACTTAAGGTCTTATTTTATGATACCTTTAAATATCAAAACCCCATGCACAGACTCATATATCACAAATATCACAATAAAATATAATCAAATTCAGAGAATTTTCACAATTCACTAATCAAGGTTATCTCTTTAAAGGAATTAATTAGCATTATTTAAGGAGTATTTCAATGGTAAAACCCGAGAAATTCATTCCAAAAGCAGTTGAGAAAATCAACAACGAAATAAAGGACGGAAGAGCAATTATTGCGCTTTCGGGTGGAGTGGACAGTTCTGTTTGCGCAGAACTGGCTTACAGGGCGATTGGGGACAGACTGAAGCCGATATATATTGATACAGGGCTTATGAGAAAAGGAGAAACCGAGAGGATAAAGCATATTTTTTCCCATATGGATCTTGACATCGTATATGCAGAGGATAAGTTCCTTGCCGCTCTGAAAGGTATAACTGACCCTGAAGAAAAAAGAAAAGCTATAGGCGAGACTTTTATCCGCGTGTTTGAGGAAGAAGCAAGGAAACTTGCAGCTGACTATCTAATTCAGGGTACGATTTATCCTGACAGAATTGAGTCCGAAGGCGGAATCAAATCCCATCACAATGTTGGAGGACTGCCTAGCGTAATGGACTTCAAGAAGATTATTGAGCCTATTGAGGACCTTTATAAAGACGAAGTCAGGGAAGTTGCCTGGGCGCTCCAGCTGCCTGACGAGATCTGCGAAAGGATGCCTTTCCCTGGGCCTGGCCTGGCTGTGCGGATTCTTGGGGAAATTACAGAAGAGAAACTTGAAGTTGTACGAGAAGCCAACTTCATAGTAGAAGAAGAACTCCTTGACAGGTTCTGTCCCTGGCAGACTTTTGCTGCTATCCTTGGTAAGGGCACAGGCGTGAAGGGAGATGTTCGGGCTTATGGCTGGATTGTAGCTGTAAGGGCTATAGGATCCAGAGACGGGATGACTGCAGAAGCGCTCGAACTCCCCTGGGACGTACTCAAAAAATTGGAAGCCAGAATCACCTCCGAAATTCCGGAAGTCTCCAGGGTGGTCTATGATATAACCCCCAAACCACCTGCAACAGTCGAATTTGAATAAAAGCGAGTTTTTATGCCAATGACCCTGAATAAAGCAGTAATGGAAATCCGACAACGGATTAAAGTTAGACCATCTCCCACAGACGAACCTGCAGCAAGCTGGACAGGAGTCGACCTTGTAGACGGAGTTCAGGTAAAAACTCTAACCATAATCTTCAAGAGCGCAGGCTGCAGATGGGGAAAAGCAGGCGGATGTACTATGTGCGGTTATGTCTATGACTGCGCAAGTGAACCCCCAACTTTGGAAGATTATAAATCCCAGCTTGCAAAAGCAATGAGGAAAGCTGAAAAAATCCCAGAATTGATGGTCAAGATTTTCACCTCAGGCAGTTTCCTTGATGAACAGGAAGTGCCTCGGGAAGCAAGAGATGAAATCCTCAAAATTCTTGCAGATGACCCTAGGGTTGTCAAGGTACTTGTGGAAACCCGCCCTAACTTCGTAACCGAAGAGAATGTGCAGGAGTGCCGTAAAATCCTGAAAAATAAGCCCTTTGAGCTGGCTTTCGGGCTGGAGACAAGTTCAGACAGGATTCGCAGGGATTCTATTAATAAAGGTTTTACTTTCGGGGACTTTGTCCGCGCCGCAGAAGTAGCAAGAAAGAATGGTGTAACCGTAAAAGCGTATCTGATGCTAAAGCCTCTCTTCCTTTCTGAACGTCAGGCCCTGGAAGATATCGTTCGTTCCATAGATGATGCCGCCCCTTATGCTGATACAATCTCCATCAACCTTTGTAATGTCCAGAAAGGCACCCTTGTCGAGGCTCTCTGGGAAAAAGGCCAGTACCGTCCTCCATGGTTGTGGAGTATTATAGAGGTCTTACAAAGAGCAAAAACCGACCATCCTGATCTCCCTCTCATGTCAGACCCAGTAGGAGCAGGCTCAAAACGCGGCCCTCACAACTGTAAAATCTGCAGCTCAGATGTCGCAGACTCTCTCAGGACTTTCTCACTCACCCAGAACCCAGCAGACCTCAGTACTACAGACTGTGAATGCAAAGAACTCTGGAGAAAGGTTCTAGAACTCGATGACTTCACTTACGGAACACCTATTTTAGATTGAGAAATAGTAAAAACAGGCGCCCGAAAAATAAATAGTGGCGCCCGAAACTTTTATTTTTATTCATTTGGTTCTTCTAACCTAAAGACCATGGTTCCGACTCCCTGATTAGTAAAGAGTTCAAGAAGCATGGAATGAGAAACACTTCCATTTATTATATGAGCGCTCTCGACCCCATTTTTCACTGCGACTGCTGCACCTTTGAGTTTTGGAATCATACCTCCCTGTATAACGCCTTCAGCGATAAGAGGCTCGATATCTTCCAGGGTTACACGGGATATGCGGCTTGTGGGATCGTTAATAGCTCTGAGCAGGCCTGAGACATCAGTCATCAGAATAAGTTTTTTAGCATTCAGAGCTGCAGCAATGTCGCCTGCTACTGTATCGGCGTTAATATTCAGAGCATTGCCTTTCGCATCCACAGCAATAGGCGAGATTACCGGGATGTAGCCATTTTCGAGCACTATATTAAGGATATCAGGATTAATGACCTCGCTTTCTCCAACCCAGCCAATGTCAACCTCAGTCTCAATCCCATTGACTGCTATCTTCTGTGCAGCCTGTTTATGCCCAAGGATCATTCTTCCATCATAACCTGTGAGCCCAATACCTTTTCCTCCACAGACCCCGATAAGGGACACAATTTTGGTATTGATATTCCCGACAAGCACCATTCTGGCAATTTCCATAGTCTCGTCGTCTGTGATACGTAAGCCCTGGAAAAACTCAGCCTTCTTACCCATCCGCTCCATCTTTTCCGTAATTTCGGGCCCGCCTCCATGTACAATAACGGGTTTAATTCCCACATAATGCAGGAGCACAACATCTTTTATGATATCCTCCATGATTTGAGGGCTGACCATTGCATTCCCGCCCACTTTGATAACCATGATTGAGTCATAGAACTCCTGTATATATGGCAGGGCTTCAATGAGCACGTTTTCTCTCTTCAATTCCATGATGTAGAAATCAGAAAATCTATTTTTAAACTTATCGTTAAAAGCACAGATAAGAACTCAAAGAAACATGTAAAAACGAAGAAGATACGGCTAGTTTTGAAAATTTGTTGAAATTTTTAGAATTTATTGAGAATAAACCAGCATAAGCGATGTTAAAAATCAGAGAAAGCCCAAGCTAATCCTGCATCTGAAATAAAGAAAAAAAAGAACCCCGTTTTTCAGGGCATGTGAGAGAAGTTAGGTTTATTCGATCTTTTCTATTTTTTCTTTCTTGACAAAGGGCTTGCTGATTTTCTCAGGCATCCAGTCAGGCCTGTTTTCAGGGGCTTCGACAAGTTCTTTCCATGCCTTGAAAACGTGCACCTTCTTTGTCCCGCGTTCTCTGAGGCGGATGATATCTGGTTTGGATTTAGTTCCAGCACCCCGGTTTGCAGCTTTCAAAGCAGCCTGCCGAGGCTGTTTTCCAGTAAAAACTCCGTGCTCATTGCCTTCTTCGTCTCGTAAAACAAAATTTCTTGTGTTGGACATAAAGGTCACCTCGCAATGTATTGCTAGACTCTGATTAAGTTTTAAAGTATATAAAATCTTTCTTCAGGATGTTGCCTGCAGTTATTGGTTTATACAAAATCCTTCTCAACTTGTGGAAAATATATAAACTAAATTTCTCTATAATGTTGGCAAAATGGGAAATATTTAAATAATTATGTCTTGTTAGAAATGCAGTCTAAAATGAGTTTCAGGAAATAGATTTTGGACACTTTTAGAATTAAGTTTTATTGTACTTTTGGAAAAAGGACCTGGAAAGCATAAACTTTACATGCTATAACTCCTTATGGTCATTATATTTTTCCAAATGGAATAAAATTACGTATTATCAGGATTCATTTTACAAAATCAAGTATTCATCTTTTCATGGATCTGGTTAATTATGGAACATTGCACTTTCAACCTCCCGGACGTCCAGGCCAGCAAACCAAGCATTGCTATAAACCTTACCCGTGTAGGGGTAACAAATATGAAAAAACTTGTTGAAATCAAACGAAAAGACAAACGTCCTATCGTCCTGATTTCAACTTTTGACGTTTTTGTTGACCTTCCCTCCGATCGAAAGGGAGCAAATCTCTCAAGGAACTTTGAAGCTGTAGACGAAGTGCTGGAAAAAATACTCAGTACACCAGTATATGAAATTGAGCAGCTTTGCAGTGATATCGCACATAACCTTCTTGGTAGGCATGAATATGCTAACCAGGCAGAAGTTCGTATGAGAAGTGAATATATGATCAGACGTGCTTCTCCATCTACTGGAATCAAATGCCAGGAAGTTGTAAACATCTTTGCTGAAGCTTCAGCTGTAAGAGGACAAGGCGACGAGAACTACTTTGATGTAAAAAAACTGATAGGTGCCGAAGTTGTAGGAATGACAGCCTGCCCCTGCGCTCAGGAAATTATGCGAGATAAAGCTGCAAATGAGCTTTCTGAACTTGGAGTTGACAGGGATACAATTCTAAAATTCCTGGAAAAGGTTCCAATGGCTACTCATAACCAGCGCGGAAGAGGCATTATTTCAATCAAAGTAGCACATGATTTTGATGTTTCCCTGGAGAATATCATCAATATTATCGAGCGCTCTATGAGTTCCAGCGTGTATGAAGTCTTGAAACGCGCAGATGAAAAAGTCGTTGTAGAAACCGCTCATATGAACCCGAAATTTGTTGAAGACTGCGTAAGGACCATGGCAGACAATGTAGTAAAAGAGTTTCCCAACCTTCCAGACAACGCAGTAATCACCATCAAGCAGACCAATGAGGAAAGTATTCACAGGCATAATGCTTTTGCCGAAAGAGTTGCCCTGATGGGAGATCTCAGGCTAGAGATTAATCAAAGTTAAAAATCTTCCAAAAGCTCAAGTAGCATAGTTTTTGATAAAACTTTTTTCTAAAAAGTTTTCACATAAGCTTTATTAGAGAGCCTAGACAACCTATAAGCAGCTAATTATAGAGAAGGTTATAAAGAAGGAACTTGCAGGGCATAAAACGCCAGCGCCCTGGAAGCCTTCGAGGTGAAAGAGCATGGCTGGTGCTGAAGTAATCACAGCGGTAGGGCGAAATAAAAAACCCATTAAAGCGGGAGATGCGGTCAAATACGTAAACAGTGATACGGTCAGCCGCGTAACTGAGATCAAAAAAGACGAGCAGGGAAATGTGTGGGCTCTTCTCAAGAGTACAGAGCTCTGGTACAGAGAAGAGACTCTTGAGTTAGCTGAGATTAAAGCTAAAGAAACGGAAGAAGAGGTACTCACTGCCGAAGAGCTGGAAGAAAGATTTAGGAAAAACAGAGAAACAATGCAGACCTTCGATCTGGGTAAAGCCGGTGGCGGAGGAGCAGGAGGTTAATTCCCCCTGCATCTTAAATTTCTCATTTAATTTCTCTTTTAAAATCTTCTCTTTTTAAGTTTCAATGTTTACCATGTATCAAATATTTTCTTGATTTCCAGTATTTCAATATTATTTATTCTGCAATTTTATCCTGTGTGCAAGAATGCATTTTCCGCCGTGCCTGCCACCTAGAGGATTTCTCGGTGTGCCAAGAGAATTCATGCAACGAGCCATTACAGCTGCGCCCCTGGCAAGTCCGTCATCTACAAATACCACCCTTTCGTCTATTTTTGAGGCAAGATTCATTTCATCCAGACATTTCAGAATCAATTTAGGCTTGTTTCCTGTAATACCTGCCCTACCGGTAATTCCTATCGTCGTATCCTCAAAAACAAGCCTTTCTTCTTTTGCAACCTTAATCAGCCTGCAAACCACGCCTGCCATAACCTCGTCAATGACCGCATAGACAACCGGAAGACCATAAGTCTTACAGATTTCCATGCCTATGGCACTGAGTTTGCCCATATCAGAGCCGTTTACTCCTACATCGCACCCTATAAGGGTTACACCTATTTCCTCGGCTGCATCAGGCCTAACAGGCACGCTTCCGTACTTTTTTCTATCTTTTGGAACTTTTTCTATAATAATAAGTTCATGAATGCGTTTTGCATAGGCTTCAATTGCTTTAGCCCTTAACTTTAAGGTAAAGAAAGAAGGAGGTTTTTGTTTTTCGAAGACATCAAGTGCGGTACCTACTTTTGAATCAACGACCTTCGAGCCCCGGATAATAGCATCAGGAATTGCTCCGGCATATCCACAGAAGTTTCCTATCGTTTTTGCGTACGGATGGTCTGAATTTGTGATCCTGCCATCAAGAGTTGTCCCAAAGTCAATTGAAATACAAGGGCTTCTGAAATCGACATCTGTAAGTTTAGCTGCTTCCTTAATCCCCGCAGTTGCAAGTTCCCCTTCCATTTCGTTTGCAACAATTTCAACACCAGTTGCTCCTATAGGCGGCACTACGCCTGCAACCGCCCCATCAAAGATCACCTGTTCCAGTTTGCTGAATTTCTGGAGCCTTTTAGGAATATTTGAAACCGACATAGGTGGCGTCATATTCTTGGGTGGGACCCCCGCAATCAGGCAACCGTCTGCCAGGGCTTTGATAAATTCACCTATATCGTCTGGAGAGTCAAAACCAGCAACAACCCCTGTTGAACGAACTACGAAGTCCAGATCAGTTTTTATATCCAAACCTGCTATTTCCATTGATTCGGTGAGGGTATCACGTACCAGTTCCGCGACAGCCTCACGAGTGAGCTCAACATCTGTAAGTGTCTTTCCGAATATAACTTCCCCAAGCTTAGGGGGGCGGACATCCCTGGTCATCCGCACAACCTTATTTATTATATGGGTCCTTCCAGTCTCCATATTCGTAGCCGTAAGAATAGATTTGGTAGTGGTATTTCCGACTTCTACAGAAGCTACAATAAAGAAAGGCTTTGACTTAAGATCAATCAAACGAACCGGAGGAGATTTTGTAATTCTGGGTTTCAGAGCCATTTTTAATTCTTTCCTTAGAATCAGTAATGTTTATAGTTAAAAGTGAATTAATTGTAGTTTAAGATAAATTATTTTGCAAGTTTAATCTGAAGGAGATTAGAGTCTATTTTAAGCCTATTCGAACTTAGCTGAAGTCAATCAGAGGGGATCGGGTTTAGGATTCAGGAATGAGTGTCTGGTATCAAAGTACTTCTGAGCTATTGTCACCCTGTATTATAAAAACGTTTAAAAAGAATATGATTAATGAGTTGATTTCAAAACCCAATTCATTCTTAACAATTACATTTTTCAAGATTTCTCTCATGATTAGAAGCTCGATTACTAATTCTACATACGAGATTCGAAAGAGCAGATCAATAGTTTTGAGATCAGCTCAAATCAATAATTAAAGAAAGATTAACAGAAGTATATAATAACCTTTGCTAAAATATTCCTATGGAAAACCAATGAGATTTAAACTTTTGTCCAGCTCAACCTTTCTTTATAATTAATTTATTCAACCTCTATAATTATTTATATTTACTTGCTTGTGCTCAGGTTATCTTTCATCTACCATTTGCTTTGTATCACCTGTTTTAGAACTGCATTTCCTTTTATCTCGGATATTATCACCTATTTTAGAACTGTTTTTCCTTTTATCTCGGATACTTTCCTATTGACAAAGTCTCTTGTTCTGGAGCAACATTTTCCAGGTGAATTCCTGATAAATACTGATAAGAATAAGTATAACACATAATTATAAAAACATAAATAATAAAATTGTTTCATTACAAATTGTGTACATAATATAACCTAAGTGAATATATTATATTTTTTAAAAAGCTGACACTGAAGCATTCCCTAAAACAAGCAAACCTAATGGCATGTCATCAAGTTCTCACATAACCTTGATCGGAGGTTCTTAATGCCGCTTGATCCTATTTGCAAGAAAACTATACCTGACAACACTAAATATGTTTCGGACTACGGGGGGAAAAAGTATTATTTCTGTGGTCCCGAATGCAAACAAAAGTTTGATGTGCTTGAGAAAAGCGTAATTCGACTCAAGCGAAATCTTAGTGAAAAAGAAAAAATTTCCTTTGGAAAACTGAGAAAAGATATCATAAAACCGGGCATCTGTACTCTTTGTGGAGCCTGCGCGGCAAGCTGTGAGTACATAACTATCGATGGCGGGGTACCAAAACTGATCGGACCCTGCAAAGCTTGCGGGGTCTGCTACAACCAGTGCCCAAGAACCATAACCACAGAAGAAGGACTCATAGGATGTTTCCGATATGCATATGCAGCAAGATCTGCCATCCCCGAAGTAAAGGGTCAGGACGGAGGAGTTGTAACCTCTCTTCTTCTCTATGCCCTAGATGAAGGGTTGATCGATTGTGCCGTGGTCACAGTCCGCTCAAAAGAAGAGCCCTGGAGACCTGTACCAATAGTTGCGAAGACCAGGGAAGAAATTCTTGAGAGCAGCGGCAGCATTTACTCGCATTCCATGACCCTTGAAGCACTCATGAGCTCGATTAAACAGGGAATGAATAGCATCGCCTTTGTAGGGACAAGCTGCAACATCGATGCTGTTACCAAAATGCAGAAAAGCTCTTTCGGTTTCCTGCATCTTTTCATGAGGGCGAAAGTGCTCAAACTCGGGCTTTTTTGCATGGATACTTTCTCCTATGAGGGAATTAAAGCCGTGCTTGAAAGCTATGGAATACTGTTGGAAAATGTAGATGCTATGAAAATCCGGAAAGGGAAATTCGAGGTCACACTGAAAGATGGAAAAGAACATGTCTTTGAACTTAGCGAGTTTGACGAATATAGGAGTTCTTCCTGCCGTTTCTGCACAGACCTTACCGCCGAAAATTCGGATATCTCCTTTGGAGGAGTTGGCAGCCCCAGAGGCTGGACTACAGTCCTTGCCCGCTCAGCACTGGGATACGAAATTTTCAACGAAGCCGTAGATAATGGCTATATCGAAGCCAGGCATCTTACCGACGATGAACTTGAGAAAGCACTCAATCTCGCGAAAATGAAGAAAGTTCAGATGTACGATATTAACAGGAGGCAGAAAAAATAAAGATAATGGGATAACTTATTGCTATCAAATCTTACTGCTTACTATCACATTAAAAACAAAAAAGAAACTTTTCTATTTTTGAAGCACAATTCAGGCATTAACGGCGCGCAGAGGAGAGAATATATTTAACCCATTAACCTGTTTCTATTATGCAGCAACCAACAGCATTCTATTCAGGACCATTCTATTTTTGAGGAACTTTCATGATCACAAAAGAAGATGTAGAACATATTGGCTGGCTTGCTCGCATTGATGTAAGCGAGCAGGAAACAGCCGACTTTATGGAAAAACTTAACTCAGTATTAGAATATTTCGGACAGCTTGATGAATTGCCAACCGAAGATGTAGCCCCCACTTATCACGTGGCTGAGATCTATAACGTATTCAGGGAGGATATTGTTGAAGAATCTCTCCCGCAGGAAGTTGTGCTTGAAAACACCGAAGATAAACAGAATGGGACTTTCAAGGTTCCAAAAATCGGCTGAGGAGGATTTTAGATGGCAAAATGGATGAATGTTGCACAGATAAAAGAGAAAATTGAAGAAAGTTCAGCCGAAGAAGTAACAGCTCACTATCTCGAAGTTATAAAAAAGAACAAAATTAATGGTTATATAACGGTTTCTGAAAAAGCCCTTGAGCAGGCGAAGAAAATTGACGCCGAGGGACACAATGGTCCTCTTGCAGGTGTGCCAATTGCGATAAAGGATAATATTTCCGTAGCCGGACTACCAAATAGCTGCGGCTCGAAGATCCTCGAAAATTATATTCCTCCTTTCAATGCCCATGTTATCGAGAAACTCCTTTCTGCAGGCGCAATAATCCTCGGAAAAACCAATATGGACGAGTTTGCAATGGGTTCTTCTACCGAAACCAGCTATTTTGGGCCTACTGCAAATCCCTGGGACCTTGAAAGAGTGCCAGGCGGATCATCCGGAGGCAGTGCCGCCGTCATTGCAGCAGGACAAGCTCCCTTTGCCCTTGGCTCGGACACAGGCGGATCAATACGCTGTCCTGCGGCATTCTGCGGGGTTGTTGGGCTTAAACCTACCTACGGTGCTGTTTCCAGACACGGAGTAGTGGCTTACGCAAACTCTCTTGAGCAGGTAGGCCCTCTTGCAAACAATGTAAGAGATATTGCAGCGCTTATGGACGTCATAGCTGGGTACGACCACAAGGACTCAACTTCAATTGACAGTAAAACCGAATATCAGAAAGCTCTTGTCGAGGATGTAAAAGGACTCAAGATTGGAGTCCCGAAGGAATTTTTCGGAGAAGGCATACACCCAGATGTTGAAAAAGCCGTATGGAATGCCATACACAAGTATGAGAGTCTTGGAGCGGCTTGGGAAGAGATTTCTATGCCGAATATAAAGTATGCCCTTGCCTCATATTATATCATTGCAGTGAGTGAAGCCTCCTCAAACCTTGCTCGCTTCGATGGAACCAGTTACGGTTTTAGAGCTAGCGGTGATAACTGGCATACCATGGTTTCGAAGACAAGAGCTGAAGGTTTTGGGGCAGAGGTGAAAAGAAGAATTCTCCTTGGAACCTATGCTCTTTCAGCAGGATACCACGACAAATACTACTTAAAAGCCCTCAAGGTCAGGACCCTTGTGAAACAGGATTTTGATAGGTCACTCTCAAAAGTTGATGTGCTTATGGCTCCAACTATGCCGAACCCTGCTTTCAAAATAGGAGAAGCGATCGAAGATCCACTCACCCTCTACCTTTCGGATGTAAATACCTGCCCGATAAACCTTGCAGGTTTGCCCTCGGTTTCTGTGCCCTGTGGTTTTACTGATGGCCTTCCGATAGGGCTTCAGATAATGGGCAAGCCTTTTGACGAGCCCACTGTCCTGCGTGCAGCACACACTTTCGAACAGAGCACGGATTATCACACAAAAAGACCCCAGGGGGTGGCATAAATGGTCTATGAAAACCCTGATGGAGTAAGGATTGGACTTGAGATCCACGTTCAGCTAAACAAACTTAAGACAAAGATGTTCTGCGGTTGCTCTTCAGATTACCACGATGCAGCTCCCAACACTCATACCTGTCCAATCTGCCTGGGTCTTCCAGGAGCGCTGCCGGTCCTGAATAAAAAAGCAGTGGAAGCCGCAATTAAAATCGGGCTCGCCCTTGAAGGAGAGATTGCAGAAGAGACGCAGTTCCACAGGAAGAATTATTTCTACCCTGACCTTCCTAAAGGTTTCCAGATTACCCAGTACGATTTCCCAATTGTAAGCAATGGAAAGGTCGTAATTGAAGGCGAAGACGGGGAACATGTGGTAGGGATTACAAGAGCCCACATGGAAGAAGACCCGGGCAAGCTTGCGCACATAGGGAGCATAGAAAAATCAAAGGGTGTTCTCATCGATTATAACAGGTCAGGTATGCCCCTAATCGAGACTGTTACCGAGCCTGATATGCGCAGCCCCAAAGAAGCAAGAAGGTTCCTAGACAAGTTCAGGAATATCCTTGAGTATCTGGACGTCTTTGACGGGAACCTGGAAGGAGCAATGCGTGTGGATGCAAACGTCTCGGTCCACTGGGGTACCCGTGTTGAGGTCAAGAATATTTCCTCTCATAAAGGAGTTGAGAGAGCCCTTCTCTATGAGATTATGCGCCAGAAAAACGTAATCAGGCGTGGAGGAGAAGTCATACAGGAGACTCGTCACTTTGACGAAGGTAGGGGCGTAACACTTTCAATGAGGACAAAAGAAGAAGCTGAGGATTACCGCTACTTCCGCGAACCCGACCTCATGCCTATGCACGTTATCGATTGGATTCCTGCAATTAAGGAAACTTTGCCTGAGCTTCCGGATGCAAAACGCGCCCGTTTCATGGAGCAGTACGGAATTACGGATATGCATGCACGATCTCTTACGTCAAAGATTATGCTTGCCGACTTTTACGAGAGTGTCTGTGCAAAAGGCGTGGACCCAAAGCTTGCAGCTACCTGGACAGCTGACGTCTTCCTTGGAGAATTAAATTACCGCGACCTTGCAATCTCTTCTTATGACGGAAAGAGGATACGCTTCATTCATGCAAAAGACCCGAAAATAAAGAATTCCTTTAAGGTTTCAGACATGGTAGAACTGGTTAACCTCTTTGCCGAGGGAAAGATCAGTGATAGGGCAGCAGTTGAAGTTATTCGAACTATGCTTGACACCAGCGAAGAAAAAACCCCGTTCCAGATTATCGAAGAAAAAGACCTTTTCAAAGCTGAAGACGACCTAGTAACTAAAGCGGTTGCCGAAGCAATAGCCGAAAATGGAGCTGCAGTACAGGACTATCTTGGAGGCATGGAGAAATCCTTAAACTTCCTTGTGGGACAGGTCATGAAAAAGACACAAGGCACGGCAGATGCAAAGACCGCACGCGAACTGATAGTAAAAAAACTAAATGGGTAACCCGGCAGGGTTTACCTTTTCATTACTTTTTAAACAATGTTGCTTTTTCTAATTGTATATTCAGTTACTTTTATTATTGGGGTAATTATTCAACCCTAGTTTGGTAGTGCTTCAGATTTTCTGTAAATTCATTTATATATGTAATAGTTTTGGCATAAAAGCTATCTATAGAATAAAATAAATGTAATTTTATATAAGGAAAAAAGTACAGAATAAAACAAAATTTTCATAACTTTTGAGGCTCTTTGAAAGAAATGTTCATATTATGAAATAAGATCAATGATTACTTTAGTTACATAGAAAAAATTTATCTACTGATTGATCTTTTTATTAATATGGCTAATTGTGGTAGTATTTCGGTACCAGAGATTCCAGAAAAGGAGAAGTTTTTGAACGCATGTAAGGAATTTGATAAGTATAGTGAGTATGATTCATTTTACAAAGTTTCAACTGAACATATCTCAAAGAATTGGAATAATAGAAGAGAAATGACAATTGGAACTGGAGTTATTCTTTTAACTTGGAACTTCCCGTATTATAGAAAACTATATGGTTCTTTAAAGTTTGAAAAACTTGAACATTGTATAAACAAAAATTTTGTTGGACTTAATAGTTTTAGGGGTAGAGATATATCTATACTCTCAGAAAATGATGAACAATTAATAAGAAGTTTATTTAATGATTTCCTTGAAGCTTCAATGTCTCAATCCAGAAAAGATAAAGGTAAAAGTCCTGTGTCGGTAGCAAAAGCCTTACATGTATTAGTTCCAACATTCTTTCCAATGTGGGATTCTAACATAGCACCTGCATATAAGCAAAACTATTACAACGGGAAACCGGAAGAGAAATACATTAGTTTTTGCAAACAAATTAAGTGCATATATGAACATATAGCAAAATATGAAGATGTTATAAGTTACGCGAGTAATTCAAATAAAACTTTGATTAAGTTAATAGATGAATACAATTATTCTAAATATACCGGGAAATGGATTTAATTAAATAATGCTGGTTTTCCTTATAATTTCTTCTTCTTATGCATGGTTTAATTAAAATCTATGTACCGTGAATAGAATTTACAGGAATTTCGCTATACTGCCCTTGATTTCCAATTCATTTCCTAACGTAGGTTGTTTTTTAAATGTACCTTCAATTCAATCATAAATTAATACAGTTCAGGCCTGCGATCTTCGAAAATAGAGCCGGTTTGCCTGATTTCTTTTGCCTCTTCAAGATCGATTTTCCCTATAAGGGCACATTCCTCTTTCCCAGCTTCTGCCAGGACCCGGCCCCATCCGTCGGCAATAAGAGAGCCACCTGGATAAGTTGAATACCTGTCTTTCCCTACCCTGTTACAGGCGATGTGAGGCAGCTGATTTTCAATCGCCCTCGAAAGAGACATAATGCGCCAGGGATAGATATAAAAATCCGGAATCTCGGCAGCTGAGACCAGCAGGTCTGCTCCATCAAGAGCCAGTTTTCGGGCAACTTCCGGATACCTGAGTTCATTGCAAACTATGAGCCCTATGGAGAGTCCGTATTTTTGCAGCCTTATAGGAGCTATGCTGTCTCCAGATGCAAAATATTCTTTTTCAGGGCCGTAAAGCTGGACTTTTCGGCGGATACCGGCCAGCTTTCCGGATTCGATGCAGAAGCCGAGGTTATACTGGGAAGGAGCTTTTTTTTCAGAATTTGTTGCCTCCCTGTCATTTTTTTCTATCTTTTCTATAATTGAGCCTGCAAGAATACAGCCATGCCCCTTTGAAAAATCACATAAGGCTTCGAGCGTGGAACCTGAAACGGTTTCAGCCACCTCTTGTATATGGTCATAACAAAAGCCGGTTGAGAAAACTTCAGGAAAGACGAGTAACTCAGCTCCTTTAGAAACCGCCTCTTCTGCAAGGGAAAGGGCACGCTCAAGGTTTTCATGTTTCGAACAAAGCGAAATATTCATCTGGATACAGGCGGCTTTCATGGCAGTCACTATCTAATCAACTACTCTCTAATCAAGTTACTCTCTAATCAAGTTACTCTCTAATCAGTCACTCTACCAATTATAAAATATAAGTCACCTTACTTCATAAAGTTACTCCAGTTCATAGTCTAGATGAAAGTTCCGGCGCTCGCTAAGAGAAACTTGGGATAAAAAGAGAAAAAGAAATTTATAATGTCTTCAATTTTTCTTAACCTCAACCCCTAAATTTGTTTTAATTATATTAATCATCGAGAGAATATCTTTCAATAAATAGATATACTTTGAGCCTAATATTAGTTTGATTTCAAACAATTAATGTACAAAACCCCTTAACTAAACTAAATATATGTAAGATGAAATATTGATAAACGCTCTAAGTTTGAAGCTTCAGGGAGTTTTCAGAGGGAAGAACGCAATATACCTTATAATAGAGAGAATTCCCCCTTTTGAGAAAAGGGCATTCCATATTATAGAATTAGAATCAGTTATATATAAATGAAAAATAACAGACTAGTACAATTGTATCAACCTGCGAATGTAGGAGAAAAAAATATATATCTGTTATCAGAATAACTAAGATTAATTCTACCTTCTAACTTACAAAAATAAGTTTGGGATATAGAAGTCAAAGACCGAAAACCCAGACATTAGCCTGGGAGGACGTCGCGTGATAAGTCATGAAGAATATGCTTAAAACTACAATTTTGCTTGCCTCCCTTACAGGCCTCCTGGTTTTGATAGGAAGCCACTGGGGCACGGGCGGAATGATTATTGCATTCCTGTTTGCATCAATTATGAATTTTGGGAGTTACTGGTACAGCGACAAGATCGTACTAAAGATGTATAGGGCAAAAGAAGTTTCACCTGCAGAAGCTCCAAACCTGCACAGAATCGTCGATGGACTGGTTTTGAAAGCCGGAATACCAAAGCCCAAAGTGTATATCGTAAATTCCGGGATGCCGAATGCCTTTGCAACCGGGAGAAACCCAGAGCATGCGGCTGTGGCTGCTACAACCGGAATTCTTGAGCTGCTCTCTTATGAAGAAATCGAAGGCGTGCTGGCACACGAGCTTGCACATGTAAAGAACAGGGATACCCTGATAAGTGCTATAGCTGCAACCCTTGCAGGTGTCATCACAATGCTGGCTAATATGGCACAGTGGGCTGCAATTTTCGGAGGCTTCGGCGGCAGGGATGATGACAACGGTGGTGGAATCATAGGCCTCATCGCGATGGCCATTGTGGCACCGATTGCTGCATCCCTGATCCAGCTTGCAATCTCAAGGTCAAGAGAGTATGCAGCCGACGCAGAAGGAGCAAGCATGTGCAGAAAACCCTGGGCTCTTGCCGATGCCCTTGAGAAGCTTGAGTACGGGAACTCTAGCTACAGGCCCAGAGTTACAGATGTGCAGGCAAATGAAAGCAGCGCCCACATGTTTATTGTCAACCCTTTAAAGGGAGGAACGATCCAGTCTCTCTTCAGTACTCACCCGGCAACCGATGAGAGGGTAAAACGCCTTAGAGCAATGAGGTTCTGAGAATAGCTTTCAACCCTCATTCTTTAATTCTTTTATTTTTATTCTTTTTCTTCAACTTTATTTGATCAATTTTTCCAAATCTTTCTTTTTCCGGAATTCTTTTAAATCAAGCGTGCTATATGTTATCAAGCTACAAGATGAGATTTTAGAACATATCTTTAGAAAACAAGTATAAAAAAGTGATGAAGAAAGAAAAAGGATAAACAGTAAGATGAAAAGGGAATTTATGGATATGAAGGGAGTAATTGGGTTTTTAATTATATTTAAGATGTTTGATCTTGTTCAAGTTAGTAACAAATTGAGGAACTATCAAAAATTATCTACTTAGAAGACTAGAAGTAGCACCTGAATCTCATAAAATCTAAACAAAAATTGAAGAGATCTGGTACATATGCGTGTTTCTATCAATAAATCCTCAGTCAAAGGGGAAGTTTTTGCCCCACCTTCAAAGAGTTATACTCACAGGGCTATAACCCTGGCAGCTCTCTCAAATGAATCAATCATCAGGCGTCCCCTAATTTCAGCCGATACGCTTGCTACAATCCGAGCTTCCGAGTTGTTTGGGGCTTCGATTGAATGGAAAGAAGACAGGCTTATTATCCAGGGAGTAAATGGAAAACCAAGTGTCCCGGAAGATGTAATTGATGCTGCGAATTCAGGGACAACCCTCCGCTTCATGACCGCAATAGCAGCTCTTGCCAATGGCATTACAGTACTTACTGGAGATTCATCTCTTCGTACCCGGCCAAATGGGCCTCTTCTTGAAGTCCTCAATAGATTAGGAGCAAGAGCCTGCTCCACTCGAGGAAACGAGAAAGCTCCACTTGTTGTTAAAGGCAGACTTAAGGGACAACAGGAAGTGAGTATTGATGGCTCTGTTAGTTCTCAGTTTATCTCAGCCCTTCTAATAGCCTGTCCACTTGCCGAAAATAGCACCACGCTCTCCATTGCAGGGAAGCTTAAGTCAAGACCTTATGTGGAAGTAACCCTTGAAATGCTTGAACTAGCAGGCGTTAAAGTCCATACCGATGACAGTGATGGTACCAAATTTATAACCCCGGGAAAACAGAAGTATGATTTCAAAGATTACACGGTTCCAGGTGACTTTTCCTCTGCATCCTACCTGCTTGCAGCCGCAGCCATGATTAGTGGATCTGAAGTTACAGTCAAAAACCTCTTCCCTTCAAAACAGGGAGACAAGGTAATTATTGAAACTCTGAGTCAAATGGGAGCAGATATCACCTGGGATAAAGAAGCAGGTATTGTGACCGTCCGAGGAGGGAGAAAATTAAAAGCCATAACCTTTGATGCAGGGGCAACTCCTGACCTTGTTCCTACTGTTGCTGTCCTTGCTGCAGTTGCTGAGGGCACGAGCAGGATTGAAAATGCCGAGCATGTCCGATATAAAGAAACGGACCGACTTCACGCTCTTGCAACCGAACTTCCAAAGTTTGGAGTTCAGCTTAAAGAAGAGAAGGACAGTCTAACCATCACAGGAGGAGAACTGAAAGGAGCAGCAGTCCACGGCTGGAATGACCACAGGATTGTTATGTCCCTTGCACTTGTAGGGATGGTGGCAGGAAATACAACGATTGATACAACTGAATCTGTATCCATCTCCTATCCTGACTTCTTTAAAGACCTGATAAGACTTGGAGCAAAAGTTGAAAGAAAATCTAAAGAGTAAGTTGAAATATAGATTTAATTTCACTGTAATAACTGATAATGAAATGAATCCTCAGACTTTCAATATTCTCCTTTTTAAATTGACCTCAATCAGTCAAAGAAATCATTTACCTCCTAAATGACTCTAAAATAAAATTAAGGGATAAAACGAAATAACATAATACTTATAGAAAAAATTCCATAATTAAACATATGGAAATAAGGTGTAGGTGTGGAGATAAATGTATAAGGCCTATTTCAAAAACAATAAAAGACATTGAGTTATTCTACAAACCATGCAACGATTGTAAAACAGAAGAAATAAAGAAATTTTCTCCTTTAGCAGAACAGATTAACTTAGATAAAATAAATAACTATTTTGGAAGTTGTAAATGCGGTAAGAGACATCTTGATATTGTAATGTCTCACGTGCTAAAAGTAATGATCGATGAAGGAATAAAAGAAAAAAAATCTAATTTAAGAAATTCATGTGTTCCTCTTTTGACTCCTGGCTATCCAACTAATTTTGTTCCATATTTGCCTAAGGATTCTTTAGTAATATTATCTAATGAAGCAGATAAAAGGTGTGCTGAAACAATTGTAAAAGAAGTAGGGGAAGTTAAAGGGGTTTTAAGGGGAGATGTAAGAAAAACTGTGGGTATAAAAGATTCTGATTCTAATCCTCATGTATATGAACTTCTTGCTGGATGCGATTTGAGATGTGATATAATACAGACTCCTTATGGGGTTTTAGGAATATATAAATATCAGCGTGAAATTCATATAGAGTTTCCAAAGATAAAACCACCCAAGATAGAGATACTTGAAAAAGCTTTGAAAAATTTTGATATGCCTACTGTTCTTGATTGTACATGTGGACCCGGAACTTTAGGAATCACATGCCTTAAAGCCGGAGCGCGAAAAGTAGTTTTTAATGATATATGGAACCCTGCAATAGAAACTACTTTGATTAATTTAGAAGCTAATGGATTCTCAGTCAAATCTTCAGGTAGTGAAGATGAATTAATAGCATCTGGAGACAAATTTGAAGTTTACAGCACGGATATAAGAGAATTAGCGAATTGTGTGGATGAAAAATTTGATATTTGTATTGTAGACACATTTCCGGGGGTAGATACAATAGAATTTGTGGAAGCTGCAAGCAAGTTAGGGAAAAAAGTTGTCGTGATTTGAGGTAGGATTATATGAACCTGGAATGAGGAAGAATATTGTTTCAAGGCCTTATCAAATTAAAAGCTAAAACCGATGAAATACGGAGATTTTACGTTAAACCTCCATATAAAGAAAAAGGGTTCCGCTACAAAAAATTCAAAAAATATGTAAATCTATAAGTAATGAATAAAAATCAAAATATTCAAGGAAAATGTATCAATATTATAAAAAACTAAACCATATAAAACTAAACCAAACAATTGATTAATGTATTTGACTTTACTAAAAACAGAGTAGTTTAGATCATTTATTTGTCCTTTACTTTTATATAGATTTCATCAACTCTCCACGAAACGTTTGTTGGTCTTAAATGTCTTCTGATCTTCTTTTCGATTTCAGGAGAATATTGATGTACCCATCTCATTATCGTACTGTGATCAACTTGAATTCCTCATTCTATCATCAGTTCCTTCAAATTTCTATAGCTTAATAGGAATTTTACGTACCATCTGACATTCAATAGAATAACTTCTCCTTCATAATGCTTCTATTTAAAGGAATTAGACAGCATATTACTATCTTTGGTTTTCTTTTTATTCTATTATGCCATTAGAAAAGATTTTTTTGCAACGGAACCCGAAAAAATGGTGTAGAAAAAAGAGAGAAAAAGTAGGCCTTCTGGCCTACTCTATTTTAATGTGTTTAGTATTGAGTTTATTTTGCCGGAATGACAAGAGATCTCTCGCCAGCAGGCATGAACTCTCTCATGGCACCGCGGCCGAACTCTCTCCTGGGCTCAGCAAAGTTGAAGGGCAGGAGGTCGTCAGCGAAACAGACCTTGATGAGTGGGTTGACGGTGAATGCGTCTCCTCGGCCTGAGTGGGCTGCCTGAGCGATACCTGCGTATCCACCCTGGTGACCTACGTTCATTGCGTAGTTGGGGTAGTTTGGACCACGGAGTTCGTCTGGGAGACCTTCGTCGCCCTGGTAGGACAGAACATTTGTGGCACCACACTGGTCCTGCAGGTCGTATCCAAAGAAGCCGAGACGGCCCCATGCTTCCTTGTGGAGGTACATAGAGAGGTACCAGCCAGAGAGACCAGCATTTGCGTTTGCAGTTGCAAGGGCAGTTGCGACACCGGCTGCAGCTGCGAGCACGGTTGCTCTCTGAGACCCACCGAAGTGGTCTTCAAGGGCAGTCGGGAACTTCTCGTAAGTCTCGATACCGTAGAGTGTGGACTCTGTTGCGATATCCTTTACGACATCGAGAGTTGCCTTTACCTTGTTGTCAGTGCCTATGTTTGCAGCTCCATTGTACTTGTCGTTGATGTAGTCAACGTTGTAGTACACGTTGTTGTCAAGGATGTCGTCAGTGTATGCAGCTGTTGCATACTGAGTGAACCCGACACCACCGGACATGTAGGATCCGAGCCAGATCTGGTCGTAAAGCATACAGCCTGCACCGACGACTTCAAGAGCTACCTTTGCTGGGTCGTCAAGGACTGTGCGGCTTGTCTGGATGATGTCTGACAGGTGACCGAAGGACAGTCCACCGGGCTCATTGGGGCCACGTGCACGCCTTGCTGGAAGCATTTCACCCATTGAGACCAGAGCTGCGTGCTTTGCAGCGAAAGACAGGTCAGCGACGGCTGCTTCACCGGCACACATTGAATATGCGGAGATGAAAGACATACCGATCTGCATGGCTGCCCACCTGGAAGTCTGAGCACCGTCAGTTGTTCTGGAGACAATTGTTGGAATATGGATTGCCTGCCAGGAAGTCTTGCCGATGGAGGCCTTAATCTGGGCTGCCTGTTCTTCTGGGAATTCCTTGTTGATGTCAATAAGGAACTGCTTGTCGATTTCATCTGCAAGTGTGTCGTCACCTGTGAAGACTTTCACGAAACAGTCGTCAACAAGGGCAGGGTGAGTTTCGACCATCATTTCCTGAACCACTGCTGCACCGGGCATGGCATGGTTAAGGACTTCAAGGTAATGGTTGATGGTTTCAGGGGTAACTTCCTTGCCCAGCCTCTTCTCAAGTGTTTCATGAGCCATGTCAAGACCGACAATGCAGGTTCTCCTGATGTCGTCCCACATCTGCTGCATTGCAGCATTGTTGACATAGTGAAGGTCATCAGGTTCTGCAATAATGTCAGTGCCGGAGATGGTGTAAGGAGTAATTGCACGCTGGCCGAGAGGAGCACCTGAGTGCATCATTGGGTTGTAGAATGCAAGGCCTCTCTTCTCTGCTAGTTCCTTTCCGGCTTTGATCATTTCGACCTTTCTTGGGTCCTGCTCAGGACCTAGCCTCAGGAACTTGGCTGTCTTGCCGGAGATGTCGCCGCCACTTTGCTGGTTTGAACCAAATTCCTGTGTGAATTTGACTTCCATTGATTTTTTAAATTTTGAAAAAATATCTGCTGCCATTGTGGTCACCTCATTTCGGCTGGAATCCGTATTTTGTTCTTTCATCGAATATCCTGTGTACCCATTCAACGACTTCTGCGTCGTCCCTGAAAGCTACATTATCCACACGGTAAATGGTGGTTCTCTTTGCAGCTTCTTCACTGGACATGGGTTTGCCGAGGTCAACTTTTCTGTCGAGTGGGATTGCAACCTGGTCTTTGTCCATTATGATGGTGCCGTTTTCAAGTCTTCTCCTGTCAAGCATGTCGAACATTACACCGTCTTCCTGGAGACGAACAGAGTGACCGTGCACAGTTGCACCACGCATACCTGCAAGTGCGTGGTCAGAGATTTCAGTTTCCATCTGAACCTTTGCGCACTGTTCCATGTCTCTTTCACGGGCTTCAACAATCTGACGGCCAGAAAGGGTACCTGGGTCTACACCTCTGAAGTTGATTGCTGCGAAGTATGATCTGAAGTACGGGGTTGCAGGCGCGTTGTACATTGAGTCAGTAAACTGGACATATCTGACTCTGTCACCGGCCTTTGCACCTGGTGTAGCTTCAACATTCTCACGGGTCGAACATGCAGGTTCTCCCATCTCTGCAAGTGGGGGGTGGGTGCTTGGATAGTCACTCCCTGGGGCACGGTGCCCGAGAATTGCTGTTAAGTCTTCGTCTGAAATTTCCCTGAGTTTCTCAAGTTTTCCAGACATGTGCTTTCTTCTGTTAGCGCCAACTGATGTTGCGCCTGGATAAAATTGTCTTTCGTAAGCCATCTCATGCAACTCCTATATTATCTTCTAACTGGTCTAATGTAGTCTTGACATATTTAACGATTAAATTTAGTTTGTCCCTGGGACAGGAATCACCGCGTGTAACTCCGCTCACCATATCCATCACAATTCCTTTTGTACGAATATTTTCATCCCTTGGCATCACTAATCTCGTCTTAATTCCTGCCTCTGCAAAATCCTCAAAATCTACTGGGATCTGGCTGACTACAATCGCCGGAATATTAGCCTGACTTAGGATTTCCCTAGTTTTTCTAACCACATGATCCTTGATATTTCCGAGGTGGATAACAGCCAGTTTGTGCATTTCAATCTGTGCAACTTCTACTGGACTCAGCACAAAAGATCCGGTCCTCATACCAGACTCAGGAATTCCAGAGCCTGAATAAAGTACCAACACACTCACCTGAATGTTTTCTTTCCTCATCCCATATGTGATCTCACATACCGGTTTTGTGATATGTCTCTGTCCGGGACTCATTGCAATAGCTACGACCTCAGCACGGCCGGCTTCCGAGAGAGTGCCTCGTTGGGCAAGCCCTCCTCCCTTGCCAAGCCCTGCGCCGCATCGACAATCAACTACCTGCGTTTCCCGATCGATCATCATACCTTTTCACTCATCTTTATTCTCTTTTTCTTTTTGCTCCTCTTGCTTCTCGATAAAAATGAGCTGGTCGATCTTGGCTTTAGGATCTACCATACCAAGCAACCTGGAATCTGCCTCAGGACCAAGTTTGGCATAGTCAGTTACAGTAGGCTTCTTTTTGAGGAAATGTCCTTCCCTGAATTCAAAGGGGAACGGAAGCAAATTTTTGCATACTTCCCTGAGCTTTTCTTTAGCTTCGGCGTTTGAAAGTTCAACCCTGATCCTGCCCACACAGATCTTCAATTCAATAACCTGATCTCCAATCTGAATAGGCTTTCTAAGTGGATGTTCCACTTTTTCCCCTGTGCCAGGGCCGGCAGTCACCCTTTCAGGCAGCCTGTTGCCCTGCACCATGACGCGGATTACCCCGTCCACCTTGTAGATCTCAGTCATGAGTTTCTGAGCTGTTTCAGGAGACAGGATTCTACTGGGAAAAATTTCGATTTGGATAGAATCTTCTGTATTTGAAGCAGAGTCTGACATCGTTAGACCTTTTGAGTTTTTGTTTAGAGCGCTCCTGCAACTGCCTTAATCGGCTCGCGGAATTCGTTGATTCCACCAAACACGTCACCTATCAGGCCAGATGTTGCTTCGATTGTAAACATCTGGGTACCTGCATCAAGAGCTACTGCTGCGCATACGCAGGGGATTGCAAATCCTCTGGAGTGCCTGGTAACGACGTGGTTACCGTTGAAGACACCAGGTCCACCGCCACCATAGATAGAGTGGCTGAAGAATGAGAATCCTACTGCGACACCCTGCACTTTACCATAGTCGCATCCTGGGAGACCGGTTTCCTTCTCAAGGATGTCGTTGAAGTAGAGAAGTGTTGAGGAAACGTTCTGAGCTGCACGTCCTGCACCACAGTTCACCATGGTGGCTGCAAGGGTACCGACTGCTGCACAGGCATTCCACATGGGGACATCGTTTGCCTTATAGAAGTTGTATCCAGAGGGAGCAGTCTTGTCAACGGAGATAATACCGTCTTCAACTGCCCTGCGGACAACTGACTCGATAACGGTTCCAATGGTACCGTCCTTACCGTTTTCCTTTACAATGTCATATAAGAGATTGTTGGCATTAAGGCCCTGATATGCAAGACCGAGGAGCTGATGTCTCTCGAACATACCGACTGCTCCACCCATCTCGAAGATACCAGCCTGCTCGTAGATAGAAGAAAGAGCTGATGCGTTCATTGCATTCCGGTTGGTAATTGCTGCAACGTGGTTGGCCATAATGTTTCTAAGGGAGAAGCCAAGACCTTCATTGTTCTGGGGAATGTTCAGGATACCTGCAACGTTTCCGCCCATCAGGTCCATTGTCTGTGGGTAGCTTCCCCAGATAGCGCCCTTTACGATAGGTGCATCAAATGGGTCAGTTCCGAACATGTCAATAATAGTCTGGGTGACTGCTGCTGCACCGACTGTGGTTGCGGACATGTAGTCGGCACCAGCAAGAATTCTGGACTGTGGAACCTGGATCAACAGGCTCTTGCCGCCTTTAAGAACTCTGACATTTGCGTCGTCGCCTTCATTAACTTTGATAAGATCCTTAACGTTTGCTGCAATAGCATCAACATTGCCTACGATATCGTAGTTGAGCCCACGGCCTAAGATCTGACGGCCCTTGCCGCCCATCTTGCCGCTGGCAAGTGCGCCTTGAATACCTGCGAGGTTGACTGCAACGGACCTCTTGGTGTCCATGATAATCTTTTTAATTGCTGCGTTTCTTGTTGGAGCAATATTCATAATGTCGACATTGCTCTCGAGCAATTTTCCTCTGTCGTCGTAGATGTCTACTGTGTCAGACACTTTAATTTCCTCCTTAATTTATTAAAATCGTTTTGGGACTGGTCACCTAATCAAGTGCTTTTGCACTTAATAAATCAAATACCGCGTCGTTTTTAAGTGTCCACTTTCCCAATGTAAATCTCATTCGTTTAGAAGGTACTTAAATCTTTTGTGTTCTCCGCTCAATGAATTCGTCTATTTTTTTAAGATGGATTTTATTAATCTGGAATCTATTTTTATAGAATTATATAAAAAAACGATATCAATAGAAAAACCAAATTTTAATATTACTTAAAGTCATCAAAAAAGAACAAAATTACTTAATATGTAAATTATATAAGATAATAGAAAGTTCATATTAATTTTTTTAATATGATATTTTGTTACCAGAGAGTCATACCAAAAAGATTTAGTAATATCCTAACAATACGAAAGTTTAATATGGAAGTAGTTGTCGATGTAGGTGGAAATCCAGGGGTAGACTGTAGAGGCTTTTGTAAATATTGTTATTTTAAAAAGGTCAAAAACGTCCAAGCTCTGGGCTGCAAGTACTGTCTTCCTTTCAAAAAAGGATGTGACTATTGTACCCGCAGTGTAAAGGAATCATACTCAGGCTTCAAACCCCTTCAAATTGTACTAGAGGAAACCGCAAGAAAACTCTATTTCGCAAATGGAGAAGTAAAAAAATTCACTATCAGCGGAGGAGGCGATTTAAGCTGCTACCCAGAACTGAAAAAACTTGTAGAATTTCTATCTCAGTTCAGAATTCCTATCCATCTGGGGTATACAAGTGGAAAAGGTTTTGGCAAGCCTGATGATGCCTCATTTTACATAGACCACGGAATCACAGAAGTGAGCTTTACAGTCTTTGCTACTGATCCGGATCTAAGAGCTGAGTATATGAAAGATCCAGAGCCTGATGCTTCTTTACAGGTTCTTCGAGACTTCTGTGCTCATTGTGAAGTATACGGAGCGATTGTGCTTATTCCTGAAGTGAATGACGGAGAAGTCCTTAATAAGACCCTAAGTGACCTTGAAACCATGGGTGCAAAGGGAGCAATCCTGATGAGATTTGCAAACTTTCAGGAAAACGGACTTATCCTGAACAATGCTCCTATTATTCCGGGCATCATCCCACATACCGTTCAAGAATTCACAGAACTTGTACATAACTCTGCAGCAAAGCACCCTTCTATGAGGATTACAGGGACCCCACTTGAAGATCCCCTAATTGGTTCTCCTTTTGCCATCCGGAATATTCCCGAAGCTCTTGAAAAGCTCCCTAGAACTACAAAAAGAGCCACTATTATTACAGGCCAGATAGCAGCCTCAAGGCTGAGAGAAATCTTTGAGGCTCTTGGAGGTTCCGTGAATATCGTAGCCCTGGAAAAAGACATAGGATGCCTTATTACTCTTGAAGATTTCAAAAAGCTAGATCTCTCGGAAGTAAGCGAAACTGTTTTCATCCCAGGAAGAGCTTTTGTGCATGATATGGAAATAAAAGAAGCTCTCAGGAGGGACGGGGTTGATAGGCTTATTCGCAGGGGTCCTGAGCGTCTTTCTGTAGACGGAGAAATGTCAATAGGCATGAGTCGAGAAGAGGTTCTGGAACTAGAAATTGAAAACTTTACGGAGCTTATAGGGCAGATCAACTCCCTTGGGCTGCCTGTGAAATAAATCAAACTAAAATTAAAACTCCAGTTCAGATATGAGAAAGAAAAAAAAACCTAGAGCTATGTGAAAAAAAATATACTGTGACAAATACAGATAATCAAACAGATAATAAATAAATCATCATATAATTATATAATTACATTGAAAATATATAGAGAATATTAATTCAATAGAGAAAAAACTCACCAATCCGGAATAATTGAAATCTAAAAAGAGAGTTTTCTCCAGAAGGAGAATAGGACATTATGCTGTAAAATCAGAGAACCAATTAATAAATGTTTCTGTACTTTTGGACTCTAAAAGTGCCCTATCTTCTACCAATCAATCAATATAAATTTTTAAATAATGAAGTATTTCCTTTTCAGCCAGTCTTAGCGTGCGGGCCCGTACATAAAGTCCGAAAGACCCAGTTGCTTAATCCTGTGATTTTCAAATAGAGAACATATATCTTTATCCAGAAGTTCAATTCTCTGTCGGGTATAACTGGAAACTCCGTACCTTTCCCCAATTTCTTTTGAAACCTCAAGATATTTACGGACAGCTCCTTCGTATACCGTCAGCACTACATTACCTCCGCATTTAGGACAGGCCCCGGTCAGTGGAGGGCGCCTGAATTTCTCTCCGCATTTTATACAGCGCATCCGCTGCCTGGAAAAGGAGCGGAGGTTTCCTAGAAGATCAGGAAGGAAATGAGACTTGAGCACTCTTTCAGCCACATCAGGAGCATCTACAGCCCTTATTTTATTAGCAAGAGTGAGTTGTGCCTCCATTTTTTCTATCATGCTTCCAAGGGTCTTATACGAAGAATTGAGCGGCCCTGCAGCAATATCCTTAGTATCATGTGTAAACATGAAATGGTCGTACTGTTCTGGCGTTCCAAGCCGACTACTAACCAGATCCATAATACTTTCAAGTTCTGCGGGATTTTTTAGTTCTTGGGTAGCCCTATAGAACGCAAGCGGATATCTTGCAGACACATCTATATTATGCGCCTCTTTATCGACTTCTTTGGGATCGATCCTGGTAGTAAGTACAAGAGGGGCATCCATTTTTCCACCCCTTTTGTCAGGAAGATAAGACCTTGAGAAATTAAGAATCCCATCCATAAGGAGCATTATGCAATCTTCATCGCCATCGCAATTCCTGCGTTTTGAAGCATGAAAGAAAGGATGAGCATAGCCGACTGAAGCTTTCGTAAACCCTACCAGACGTGCTAGGACGCCTGCGGAAGTATGCGGAGCAAGCCCAATAAGCAATACGCCCACCAAATCCTGGATTGTCTCGGCATTGTAATATGGCTCAACCTTGTAATACTTTACAAGCAGATCGTCCACATATTTTGCCGTACGCAGCATATACTCGGCTCCATCATAAGAAATCACAAGATCCTGGACCTTCAGGCAGACAACCTGATCATCCCTCTCAAGAGGGTTTCCGTAAATATCTTCCACGTACCCGAGTTCCCGGAGTTTGGCTGCCGTTATCCCGATTTCATCGGCCCTGATATGTGTAAGTGGAATGTCTGACATATCGTAACGGACAGTCCCATCTTTAAAAATATAGACGTCATGTATCGCCCGCAAAATTCCCTTTTCCAAAGGTTCTGGAGTCATCTGTCCGTTCATAAGCCGTTTTACGCCTTTTATAAGGCCCATTTTTTCCCTTTCCCCTAAATTTTCAAAAGCCTGCTTGTAAATGGAACGAAAATCCAGTTTGATGTTTGTAACAGAAGTTAACTTTCTACCGCACTTAGGGCAGGTTTCAGAACCTCGGACCTCAATTTTACAGCGGGGACAGGAGAGTTTGGGATGGGTATACTCTCCACATTCACAGCGCCAGAAATAGGCTTCTTTCCCACAGGCAGGACATTCCCTGAGTCCCATTTCCACTTCAATTTCGCCAATTTTCCCATTCATTGAGGCCAGGTAATCTGAAGCAGATACAAGATTTCGCGTAATTCCTCCGGCATTGCTAATCGGAAAGAGAACCTGGGCTGCAGGAGACATCTTTCGCAGGTTGGATTTTTCTGGTCTTCCCATCCTTGCCCCTATTCTTGAAGGAGCTCTAGGGAAAACTTTAAATCCGCTTAAAAGAGCTGCGGCATCCACCATATTCTCAGTTTCAGGCATTCGGGCTTTTTCTTTCAGGTGACGGTCAAGCCCGAGGCAGAGAATAAAAGGAAGAGCTTCTTCAATCAGGATTGTCTCAGTTTTTACTCTGTGAAGTACAAGGAGTTTTTCTAATAAGAATTTGATACCCTTTTCCAGGCAGGCTTTCAGAGGCAGCCCAAGAATTCCACTTTCAATCGAGAAACTTCCCTTCTCAGCCACGAATTCCCTTAAAGCTTCAAATTCACTTCGGTTTATATCGTGCCAGAGATACGTGAATTTTGGATGTAGAGGAACATTGTATTCCTCCGCAAGCCTGAGAGCCAGAGCTGCAGAGGGATTTTTCAATTCTTCTTCAGGGATTGCCTCAGGGCAGGCTGCTTCATAGTCATAATGCCACCATTCAAAAACATAAGGTGAAGGCATAAGAGGATGGTTGTTTTCCAGAAAATCCCCATAATTAATCAGGATTTCCCCAATATCTACTATTACCTCAACCTGTGGGCGAAGCTCATAAGCTTCTTCTATATTATCTACTCGGACAAGGTCTCCAGAATAAAGGCGCACTGTTGGCCCTTCTATCGAGTCTACGGCAGACATGCCTGCAGCTTTTCCAGGTCTTTCAACCTTGAGCTGAGTTCCGTTAGTGACAAAATCGTCGAGTAAAACCATAGTAGACGGATTGATCCCCGCAGCCGCAAAAGAGGTATTTCTGGATCGCCCATAACGGAGCCTGAACCCTCCTGGCCTTGAGGGATGGGAAAATACCGGTCTGCCTGCAATCAGGTCCCTTATATATTTATCCTTTGGCTTAACTGCATTTTTCAGGTCATCTTCTTCATCATCTCCGCCTTTTGAACCCCCTATAAGGATTTCCAGCCAGTCCCATCCATCCATATTCAACTTATTGACATGTCTCTGAATCTTGGGTGCCTTGAGTGCTAGCCCTTCGGCAAGTACGAGGCACATTCCCCCTCTGACACGATTTGTCCCAATCCTTTCTAAATCCCTGTGCCCTTCTACCTCGGCATCTTCGGTTGGGTCACCATCAATACAAACAGGACAATTTCTAACTATCAAACGAATCTCATCTTCCGAGGGCGTATATTGCAGGCTTGAGACCCTCTTATAAAGTAGAATCTCTTCCACATAACGTTCTACTTCCTCAGGCCTTGGCTTATAGCGGTCAATCCCTATCCCGCGCCTTACATAATCGCCAACGAGCACAGAAAGTGCCTGGGCGGTCCCACCTGCACTCCTAATCGGTCCTGAGTAAAAAATTCGGATGTATTGTGAACCATCGTCGTTCGTTCCCAATTCAACCTTGTCAATGCCTTCAATTGGGGCTGCAACCACTCCTTCCGTAAGGGTAGCCATGGAAACTCGAATCGCAGCTTCAACTGCATCCTTTTTTGTCACAAAGTTTCCAACCTCTCCTTCAGCTACCTGACGCCCAATTTCGAGAGCAGCTTCTTCCCTGGACATCTTTGTCTCAAGCTCTCGAAGCTTTGCAGCGACTCCTTCTACCCCTATAAGGTTCTCAACCCTATCCGCAAGATCCTTAGCAAGTGGAATTTCTACTATGGGTTTTGGATCTCCTCCACGAGCTCGAGCCGTATTTGCAATCTCGATAGCTTCTTTGAGCCTTGCTTCAAGTTTGTTGAAGTATCCATGCATTTCCTTACTTGCAATAGTTTCTCCCATTTGAAAGCTCCTTTAAAAAGAAAATCGGTATTATCTTTACCTGCGAAGAGACCCTGATGCCAGGATACCTGAAATTGCGGTTATAAGAAGGACAAACATACCTGTCCAGAGAAGATAACTCCCTGCCTTTTCCATACCCAGAACCGTTAAAAGCAAGCCAGCAACCAGCACTACAAGGTTAATCTTGTTTATTCTTTTGTTCTGACTTACGACCTTTTTATAAGCCTGCATTTTTGCCAGATTTTTCTTTTTTTCTGCTTTCAAAACTATCTCTCTCAAACATTAAACTGAATCTTCAATCCTGTATTACAACTCTGTGTTGCAACTGAGCTATAACTCTTTATTACAATTGAGCTCAAACAAAAAGTTTTACGGTAGATGCTTCCCTCAGTCGGTTAATTAGCGCCTCTCCAAGTCCTGAATGGCTGAAAGATCCATCGGCCACGATTACATCCAGTGCCTTACTGTCAAGCTTTCTAAGCCCTTCAAAGAGCCTCCTGGCAGCTATTTCTGGCTCTTTCCTGGATCCTAGTAAAAAGCATTCATCTGGACCTAGATTTTTCAAAGCAAGGAGAACTGAAATTTCTTCATGGGATTCCTCACTGAGGAGAAGCCCGATTTTCTGTTCTTTGCTCCTGTAACTTTCAAGCAGCTTAGCAAGCTTTTCCGAAACCTGTTTACCTTCCCCTTCAACAAGCACGACCTTTGTATCAGGAGTATAGTGCCCATATTTCTGACCTGCCTTCTCTTCCAGCAGATCTGATTCAGTCCCTGCTTCGCTGTTTTTGTATCCTGACCTGACCTTTCCTATAACGCTTTCAAGCTCATGAATACTCACGGCTCCTGGCCTGAGTACAACAGGGGGCTTGACAGTCATATCAATTACAGTTGACTCAAGACCTATTGCAGCCTCCCCAGCATCAAGAATTGCATCAATCCTGCCAGTAAGATCCGATATAACATGGGCTGCAAGACTGGGACTGGGTTTTCCTGAGAGGTTGGCACTTGGAGCAGCAAGAGGGGCGCCTGCCCTCTTTATAAGTTCCAGAGGAATTTTGTGATCAGGCATGCGAACCCCTATTGATGCCAGGTTTCCTGAGGTAATGGCGGGAACTATATCGTTTTTCTCAAGGATAATCGTAAGAGGACCAGGCCAAAAAGCATCCATAAGCCTGAAAGCGTTCATCGGGATATTTCTTGCTACTTTCTTAACATCTTCCCTTGAATGAATAAGAAGACTAAGGGGATTTCCTGGAGGGCGTTTTTTTGCCTCGAAAACCTTCAGGACTGCCTCTGGATTAAGGCCGTCAGCTCCAAGCCCGTAGACTGTTTCCGTGGGGAAAGCTACAGTTCCGCCGCTCTTGATAATCGCTGCCGCCCTGTCAAGGAGGGAATCAAAATTTTCTTCGGAAACCCGGAAAACCAGGGTCTTTATTCTATTTCCGTTTTCTGCCTGCACTAAGGGTAAACACCTTTCCGATTATATTCCTGTTGTTCTTTTTCCAGCTTTATTTCTTCATCCACTTATCTAAGGCAACTTCAAGTTCTTTGTGGTTTTTTGCATATTCTTGCAGGCTAACTCCCTTAAGAGCTGCTTCAAGTGCCTGCCTGCAGGCAGTGGCTCCGGCTGCCGTACCCATAGGGTGTGCGTGAATTCCGCCGCCGAACTGCATAATAACATCCTTTCCGAAGATAGCATACAGATCAGGAATCATAGTCGGGGCAAGTCCTCCGGACGCAACCGGGAACATAGGCTTCAACCCACCCCAATCCTGAGCAAGAACATGCTGGCTTTCATCCGCAGGCACTTTGTCAAGTACACACTCGTCTCGAAGAGCTAGAACCTCATGCTTTTCCCCATGCATCTTCCCGACAACCGTACCTATGTGAAGCTGGTCAAGTCCAATGAGCCTGCAGAGCTTGGCAACAACAAGCATGCTTATCCCGTGGCGTGGGTTACGGGTATAGGCTGAATGCATGCAGCGATGGGCATGAAGCGCCAGGCCTATGTCTTCGGCTTCTTCCCTCAGGGTTTGAAGCGCAGTCCAGCCTGCAGGCACAACGTCAACCATTGCATAGCTTGCCCCCAAGTCTTTAAGAATATTCATGCGGCGAATCATTTCCTTACAGGTCGGGGCAGTAATGTTGCAGAGATACATTTTGCGCTCTCCTGTTTCAGATTCTGCCTTTTCTGCAAGTTTAAGAGTGAATTTAGCTCTTCTTTCAAAACCATTAAATTTCTGGTCTGTAAGGTTCTCATCGTCCTTGACAAGGTCGCAACCGCCTGCAAAGGAGTTATAAGCCACTTCAGCATGCTTTTCGGAAGTTAATCCAACTTTAGGTTTGACAATAGTTCCTATAAGAGGCCTATCCTGCACACCTGTAAGTTCCCTAATCCCGGGCAGCCCAAACTTGGGCCCTCTGAACTCACGAAGCATTGGTTTCGGGAAAGCAATATCCTGCAGTCTCAGGTTGTCAACGACTTTCATGCTCAGGATGTTTCCTGCAACAGCACTGAGAACCTGCGGGACCGATCCCAGCTCAAAAAGCTCTTCCGAATAAGCTACCCTTACAGTCTGTGCTTCTTCATTCACATAAAAAACATGGGGCTTCAATTTGGCTGCTAGTTCAGGGCTTAATGTGACAATTTCAGTCCAGGAGTCTATAGAGCTTTCCCCTGCCATATGGGTTGCAGCCTCCTCAAAGTTTACTCCTGCTGATGGTTCAATATGGAATTCACAAACCAGATCGGTATCCTTTGGGCTGTAGCCCGTGTCTATATAATCTCTTCGCATTGTCTTCCTCCTGACTGAATAAGAAAATTTCCCAAGTAGAATATTGTTATTAGATAGAATATTGTTAAATAGAATTATAATCCTGATTGAAGGAAGTAACTTAACATAAATAAAAACTTGTTTACTTGAATAGAGCGAATCTGGATTGCAGAGTAGAGAGACATGGGAAGAGAGTAAAAAGGGAACTAAATGAGACTTATAGTCACGCCTATAATTGCTGCAATAAAAACCACTTTGTATCTCATCTAATAGTTGCATTATTTAGCCTCTTTATTATAGAAAGAAAAGCAGGTAGATTGTAAACTTTAGGAGAAAAAAGTCTCTAAAACCACTATAACTTATTTTAAGATAATACCTCAAATGTCTTAAGTTAAAGCGCCCTGCTATACTACCTGTAAGTAATGGGATATGTTGCACCGCTAATATTAACATAAAAAAGCAGAAAAAAAGTGCGATTAAGTTAACCATAGAGATAGACAGAGAAACAACATATTTGAGTCTGAGTGAAATAAATATACAAAAATAAGGGATAGATTTGAATCATCCACCTGAAATAGCTAAGAAGAAAAATATTTTCTACAAATTCAATATAGAATTTTCTGGCTGGAAAAATCTGGTCACCTTTAAAAATAAAGGATAACGATCGCACCACAACAGACCAGTTACATCCATTATGGGCAATCACATGCATAAGTAACGTCGTGTTTTCAAAAGGGTGACAATGTCCAGCGATTTTGCTCTACATTTACAGAGTTTAGTGGATTTTTTGAGTGTGTTTTTCTGGTTTGTCTAATTTCATAATTCTCGATGCATACCTAGATTTTTTATTGTGCATTTTTATCTCGTGCGATTGGAAATGTTATTCGGTTGAAAAGATCATATTTTGAGTATCAGATATTAAATACAAACAGTACAACGAAGTATACACCCATTGAGACAAGTCCAAGAGGTAATCCAAGCCTTGCCCATTCCTTGCTGGTTATACCCAGTTTGCTCGCAGAGATAATATTCGGGATATTTCCAGGGATCAGCATTCCGCCTGATATTAGAAGTCCCATAAGTATGCTTTTTATCTGGAACTCGCTAAGCGCAGGTCCGATCTCAGCAGCCGCTAAGGTGGCGTTGTCAAGGACAGCCGAAACCATATTAATCCAGTAGAGAGCTATAGACGGGATCTGGATGAAGTATTCAACGATAATGGGCTTGAAGCCTTCACCAAGCAGTACAAGTGCTGCGATAAACACATAGACTTTAATAGCTCTCATTATGACATCTTTCACAGTCTCGTTATAATCGGCTGATTCCATTTCATGCGTTTCTGTATCAGCTTTTCCAAGGAAAAGCACTCCAATAATACCAAATGCAAGGATACCTGGGAAAATGTAGATGCCAAGCATGTTAAATAAGAAATCAAAGCCTGCATAGTAAGGTGCACCTGAAAGTTTTGAGACAGCAATTGTCGAAAGAGGTTCACCAAGGGGGGTAAGCGCCGCACCAAGCCCTATTGAGAAACATGCAATAATTGTAAGGTCGATTTTGGACTTTCGCGGAATAGGCATTGCATTAACTACTTCTACAAGAAGAATTGCTGCAAGAATAGCCGACATAACACTGGATGATAAGCCAAGGACAACAATAAGTAGAAATCCTAAAACCTTAACAGAAAGTATGTCGGTTAATTTTCGGATTGCTTTGTGGATCGGAGTATGCCATTTATAAATAATCAATCCGACAATCAGCACGATCTGAAATATACCGATTGGAATTCCGGCTATGTCTCCCACATGCAGCGGTGCGGTTATTGCTTCGTGGATAATCTCCGAATTCCAGCCTGTTTCTATGCCTGGAATTTGGGCAAAGCCTGACAGGGTCATTGCAAGTACTCCACATATTAACAGGAATACTTCCAGATTTTCCTCAACAATTTTTACTTTAAAAGGGCCAAATAATACGGCCAGGAATATTACAAGAAATCCGATTAAAACTCCTAGGTCAAGAGCCATTAGTTTTTCCTCCTCTGGTAGATTCTGGTTTATATACTGCCTGGGGAAGTTATTTACTATTAAACGCTACAAAGTCTCGAATGCGTGGGCATTCAGATGACCTGTTTTATTATTTATTATCCTATATTATACTATCTAATAATATATTTATTCCGTCTATATTCAATTTAGAGTCACCTTCTTTGAAAAAAGTTTAAGCTTACTTTCCACTCGAAATCCAGAACAAAGTCATTTTTTGAAGCTTGTCACATCGAACAGTCTCTTTTATCCTGGTCGGCGTGAAGGATAAGAAGAAAAATCACCGGGTACCGGATAATTTATTCCCATTGTCAGTCCAGCTAGGAGTTTCGCAGCCTTACCTTTCCGGAACTATGCGGAAACTGAAAAATGAGATAATTAAAAATCCGGGTAAGAATTGTAAAAAAGACATAGTGGACTTAAGGGTGTACTTGGAGAATGAAGAACTTGATAGATAAATTTGGGTGTTGAAAACCTAATTATAATCTTGAAAAAACGGAATGAAAAATACCAGTAGATAACTTAACTGAATAAATAAGATCTACTCAAATTCGATAGAAAAATTCACTTTAGAGGGAAATATGTATTTTTGTCCTGATATTCAAGGAATTAATCCTTTTGAATGTATTTCTCAGACCCTGGTAAATTTAGAGATATGATGAAATTTCTGAAAGCCACGTTTTCTATCGAATTTGAATAAGATATAATAAAACTGTAATTAGTTTTACAACTATTATTATTTAAACGGTTTATCACAATTCGGTTTCAAGATCCAGTGACTTTTGACTCCTGATTCATCACTGGATTGAAACTCAATTTACTTTAGATTGAGGGCAATTTTGAGCTTATATTCCAAGCACAAAGATAATGACAAAATAGATAGCCATTGCGATAAGCCCCATGGGTACTCCAAGCCTGGCCCATTCTTTGCTGGTAATACCAAGCTTGCCTGCAGAGATAATGTTCGGAATATTTCCTGGAATCAGCATTCCGCCTGCAATCAAAAGCCCCATAAGGATACTCTTTATCTGCAGTTCACTCATAGACGGTCCGATCTCAGCTGCTGCCAGGGTTGCATTGTCCAGGATAGCAGAGACCATGTTTACCCAGTAAAGGATACTTGAAGGAATCTGGATAAAGTATTCAAGTATTAAAGGCTTGAAACCTTCGCCAAGCAAAACGAGTGCTGCAATAAACACATAGACTTTAATAGCTCTCATTATGACGTCTTTTATGGTCTCGTTATAATCGGCTGCTCCAATTTCCTGGTCTTTTGGATTGGTTTTTCCCAGGAAGAACATTCCAACAATACCAAATGCAAAGACACCTGGAATTACATACTTACCCAGCATGTTAAATAAGAACATGAAATCAGCATGGTAAGGCGCACCTGATAATTTTGAGACAACAATTGTCGAAAGAGGTTCACCAAGGGGGGTAAGCGCCGCACCAAGCCCTATTGAGAAACATGCAATAATTGTAAGGTCGATTTTGGACTTTCGCGGAATAGGCATTGCATTCACTACTTCAACAAGAATAATTGCCGCAAGAATAGCCGACATAACACTGGAAAATAGACCAAGGACAACAATAAGAAGAAAACTTAAAATTTTAACAGAAAGTATGTCGGTTAATTTTCTGATTGCTTTGTGGATTGGAGAGTGCCATTTATAGATAATCAGTCCGACAACCAGTACTATCTGGAATATACCAATCGGAATGCCGGCTATGTCTCCGACATGCAGCGGTGAAGTCAATGCTTCTTCAATTATTTCCATTCTCCAGCCTGTTTTTTCGCCTGGAATCTCAACAAAACCTGAGAGAGTCATTGCTGCTATTCCGCACACAAGCAGAAATGGTTCCAGATTTTCCTCAATAACGTGTATTTTAAAAGGACCGAGTAATACTACCAGGAATATTACAAGAAACCCTATTAAAACTCCTACTTCAAGAGCCATTACTTTTTTCCTCCTTTTTAATACTATGCTAGACTATAAAGCCTGAAAGACTACTGTTAAACAGTGTTAGAGCCTAGAATGTTTTAGTCTTATAAAGATTACTCCATTTTAGTCTTGGATAATATATTATTTCCAATATTCAATTAAATATTAATGTTTTTTACAAAGAGAAATTGCTTGTTCACCATTGAAGGGTGTCCAAAATGGATTTTTTTGTTTAGAGAAATTACTTTCGGTCCAAATTTTCTGAAACCAAACAGTTTATAATATCTTACATCAACGCAGACCTGAAAAATTGTATATGTATGAAAGCCGATCTTGCACACAAAAACCTTTGAAAAAAGTGTCTTGTAGTTGAGTAAAAGAGTCAATTACCGTAAAAAAATCTGAAAAATAATTAAATATAAAAATCCATTTAAAAATAAAAAAGATAGTCAAGACAATCTCTTGAGTATGTTTTTAACTTGGCTAAATTTGAGAATTTAGCAGATTAGCGAAACTTATTTTCCTGGAGATTTGAAGAGGACACAATAGACTAAACTATTATTTTTTTCTTTAATTCTTCTTCAACTTTTCTTCAATTGGATCCACTACTCCTGTTCCAAAATCCAATGGTAAGTACGAAACTGGAAAACCTTAGAATCAAAAACTGAAAAACACCTGATTCTGGAACAGAACCAACATCAGATCAGGCCAAATTTTAAGTTTAGATTTTCATCACAAAAATGATGATGAAATAGATAGTCATTGAGATAAGCCCAAGAGGCACTCCAAGCCTTGCCCATTCTTTACTGGTTATACCCAGTTTGCCTGCAGAGATGATGTTCGGGATATTTCCAGGAATCAGCATCCCACCTGCAATTAAAAGTCCCATAAGTATACCCTTTATCTGGAGCTCGGTAAGGGAAGGTCCTATTTGAGCCGCTGCTAAGGTGGCGTTGTCAAGAATAGCTGAGACCATATTTACCCAGAACAGAATTGTTGGAGGGATTTGTGCAAAATACTCGAATATGATAGGCTTGAAACCATCTCCAAGAAATACGAGAGCCATAATAAATACATAGACCTTAACAGCCCTCAGAACGACATCCCTTAGAGTCTCGTTGTATTCTTCAGCTTGCATCCCTGGTTCGTTTATATTAATTTTTCCAAGGAAGAACATTCCAATAACACCATATACGAGGATGCCTGGAAGGATGTATTTGCCAAGCATGCTGAGTAGGAAAGTGAAGGTAGCATGGTAAGGTGCACCAGATAATTTTGAGATAGCAATTGTTGAGAGAGGTTCTCCAAGAGGGGTAAGTGCTGCGCCAAGTCCTATTGAAAAACACGCAATAACCGTAAGATCTATCTTGGACTTTCTTGAGAGAGGCAATGCATTAACCATCTCAACTAGAATTATTGCAGAGAGAATAGCAGAAATTACACTGGAAAATAGACCAAGCACGGCGATAAGGATAAAAGCCATAACTTTAAGAGAAAGCATATCAGTCATTTTCCTGATTGCTTTGTGGATAGGTTCATGCCATTTATAAATGATCAAACCGACAATAAGCACGATCTGGAATATACCAATTGGAATTCCGAAAATTTTTCCAATATTCAGAGGCGAAGTCAATGCTTCCTCGATTATTTCCATTCTCCAGCCTGTTTCTAATCCTGGAAGTTCGACAAAACCTGCAATTGTCATTGCCGCAATTCCGCACAAGAATAGAAATGCCTCCAGATTTTCCTCAATAATTTTTACTTTAAAAGGGCCAAGCAGTACGGCAAGGAATATTACAAGAAATCCAATTAAAATTCCTGGTTCAAGCCCCATGATTTCTCCCCCTTTATATTTTGGTTTATAGTGTCCACTCGTAGTCTAATAGTGTTCACAACAAAACGAATATGAAATTCTTCAAATAAGAGGCACAAATAAATGAAAGTACTTTCAAGTACTTTTATGCCAAATGATTAAATAAACTATATAGAAATTCGAACCCTCTAAAAAACACTTGTTGAGGAATAAAATAACCAACTGATATTGAAATCTATAAGCATTTTTTGCCTACAAAACACAATTGTTAATTGTGAGCACTATAGATTACAACAACCACGTGTATTTTTTTTATCTTGGTTATACAGATTCCGACTAAACGAGATTTGAATATATTAGCGTTTTTGATTAATAAAATTGCAGCAAATTATATAAAACTTCACTAATATAAAGTTTATAACAAAATCTCGTAGATTTTTAGCCATCGTTTGCAATCAGCCAAAGTTATTTTTATATTACTATGAAAAAGCTTTAGCTTTTTTCTATTAACTCTCTTTTTTCTAATGTCTGAGTATTCATAGAAAATTCTGCTTTGACAACATTTGGCAGTGTTATTTAGAGAGACTTGAGGTAAATTATTTTAAAAATCTTAGATGCCTTATTTTAAAGAATTGGAATATTTTTTTGGACGAAATAAGCAGTTACAGTTTATTTCTTGATATTAAAGTTTTTATCTAAATTTAAAAATAGCTCAAATAATGGCTCTGTAGAAATCCTCTGAANNTTTTTCAGCCTCTTTCATCTGATGTAGACAGGTTTTCTACAGAGCTCAAATAATTTTATTTTATATACATAATAGCGCCTTTGTCCCATAATCTAGTAAAAATAAAATTAGAAATCGCTGGATATTTTTATTCAGTTCTATATCCAGCGATTTCTAATAAAAATGGTTAAAAATTGAATGACGCCTTAAAAATAATGTCTTATGATCTCGAACACTGGCTTTGTTTGAAGAAAGAAATCGTCTTGTAAATTAATATTTCAAGCCAAAAATGTAAAAATTACTGATTTTGAAACTGAGTTTATTTGGAACTGAATCTATATTTGCTCAGTCCAAAATCAGTAGTTTTCAATACAAACTCATCACTGGATTCTGGAACGAATTTATGTCAGGCGAGGGGGACTTTGAGCTTATATTCCAAGTACAAAAATAATGACGAAATAGATAGCCATTGAGACAAGCCCAAGAGGCACTCCAAGCCTTGCCCATTCCTTGCTAGTTATACCAAGTTTGCTCGCAGAAATGATGTTCGGGATATTTCCAGGGATCAGCATTCCGCCTGCAATTAAAAGCCCCATAAGTATGCTCTTTATTTGCAACTCGGTAAGTGCTGGCCCAATCTCAGCAGCTGCCAAGGTAGCGTTATCTAGGATAGCCGAGACCATGTTAACCCAGAAAAGTACCGTGGAAGGGATTTGTGAGAAGTACGTAAATATGATAGGCTTGAAACCATCACCGAGTAATACGAGTGCCATAATAAACACGTAGACCTTAACAGCCCTCATTATGACATCTTTTAAAGTCTCATTATATTCTTCTGCTTTCAATCCCTGATCTTTTGGATCGGCTTTTCCCAGGAAAAACATACCAATAACACCATATGCAAGGACACCTGGAATTACATACTTACCCAGCATATTAAACAGGAACATGAAATCGGCATGATAAGGCGCACCTGATAATTTTGAGACAACAATTGTCGAAAGAGGTTCACCAAGGGGGGTAAGCGCCGCACCAAGTCCTATTGAGAAACATGCAATAATTGTAAGATCTATCTTAGATTTTCTCGAAAGGGGCATTGCATTAACCATTTCAACGAGAATAATTGCTGCAAGAATAGCCGACATAACACTGGAAAATAGACCAAGCACAGCGATAAGGATAAAAGCCATAACCTTAAGAGAAAGTGCTTCAGTCATTTTCCTGATTGCTTTGTGGATAGGTTCATGCCATTTATAAATGATTAACCCGACAATAAGCACGATCTGGAATATACCAATTGGAATTCCGAAAATTTTTCCAGCATTCAGCGGCGAAGTCAATGCTTCTTCAATTATTTCCATTCTCCAGCCTGTTTCTGTACCAGGGAGTTCGGTAAAACCTGAAAGAGTCATTGCTGCTACTCCGCACACAAACAGGAACACTTCCAGATTTTCCTCAATAATATGTATTTTAAAAGGCCCTAATAACACGGCCAGGAATATTATAAGAAAACCAATTAAAACTCCTGTTTCAAGAGCCATAATCTTTTTTCCTCCTTTACGACTCATTTTATAATCGCTGACAGACTCTATCAACGACTATAGTATCCACTAGTAGCCTATAGTGTTCACAGTAAAGATAATCTAATGATCACGTAGAAATTTGAACCCTCTAAAAAAATGTTTTTGAGGAAAAATAACTAAACAACACCCAAAACTATGAGCGTTTTTTGCCTTTAAAGTACAATTGTTAATTGTGAGCACTGTAGCTTACAAATGTTTGAACGATTGTTTCGTCGTTAAACATTCCAAAGTCCCAAACTTCTTCACATTATAAAGGCATTGTTCATATTCTTATAGATCAATTCAATTCATGCGTACAAGAAAGATTTCGATTTGATCCCTATGGGAACCTTAATTAAGATCTATTTTCTGGCGCTTGAAGAGGATATACTTTTTAATCTAACTATATGAAATAATATTTTATGCTGTCTCATAAAAAGACCGCAAATTTATTTCTATTATTTTTATCTTTCTTATTACATAAATTGAGTTTATCTATCGATGTGGCCTTCTCTAATTTTCGAACTAATTTTTGAGCTGATGCACAGTTTCCAGACTCCTACACAAGACTGATTCTTGTCTTAAAGACTGCGGAATAAACTTCCTTTAGCAAGAATTAATATCTTGAGCTGTCATCCTAGACCATGCATACTTTTTTAATATTTCGGGACTATAGATTCACTGTTAAACGAACGTACGTATATATTTTGTGTTTTTGTTCTTATTGAAAGTTCAGCAAATCATCAAAACTTCACAGTTATAAAGTTTATAAATAAAAAGCTGTAAATTTTTCCGTAATTTTTTTATAATCAGCCAAATCATTTTTATACTAACTTATGAAATTCGGTTATCTCGTTAAATATATAATATCCAGCTTATAAAGAATTCCAGTAAATTAAATTCGTTATTGTCCAGAACTTTAATATGAAAGTTGAGAAATAGAAATCGAAAAAAGAAGTTGAAAATAATATTTAATAGTCGCCTTATATTAATGGCAGGATATAAATGGCAAATGAAGATAAGATATTATAAAGATGAGATAAAAATAACCAAAGAAAGTTAAAAATAGAAGAAGAAAAACATTAAAATAGTCAGAATTGTATTTGGAAGAAACGCATAAATAAAGATAGGAAGAAGTGCATGAATAAAGATAAATAATATGCAATAAAGATAAGCAGTATGCATTAAAAAGTTTAACTTTGTTTTAGAGTAACAAAAAAGCTTTTTCTGTGAAGGATTCTGCATACTATCTAATTAAGCTGCTATTGAATATGTTGTTTAATCAGGACTTGAGACAGGACATTTCCAATTACAAATTTCAAGCAGATTTTAATATGTTCTCATGCAGTTCTTGATGCGTTCTAAAGATTTTAATGTGTTTTCTGTGTATTGATCCTTCACTCAACTCTTTAAGTTAGTTGATATCAGTTAATTTCGATTTCAACAGGTCTTTCTTCATTACAGCGCCTGAAGGTAACCTCAAGCACTCCGTTTTTATAGCTAGCTTTTGCACTGTTAGGGTCTACACGGGCAGGAAGTTCTATAACCTGCGAATATTCCGCAGCTCCAATTACCCTGAGATCGAGATTTTGAGCAGTCGCATTCAACAGGAGATCTTCCTTTTTAACCTCTGGAAGTTCTGCAAGTACATGTACCAGTTCTTCACTTTCAAAGATATCAATTAAAGGGTCTCTTATTTCTGAGAGTAAGAGATTCTCCTCATCTTCAAAGTATTCAGGGGCTTTTTCAAATTCCCGGAATTCATGATCTTCCTCCGGGCAACGAATGATAGAAAATCCATAGATGAAGGGAACAGATTCTCCCATATTTTCTAGGAGGGCTTCGATCATTTCTTCCAAGTTGTCAAAAAGTTCAGATCCAAAATCTTCAAAAAAATCTTTTCTTTTTCTTGCGCCCACCATTATTACCTCTGCTTTTCTTCATGCTGTTACACTTACAGTATAATTCTCAAAAATCATTCAATATTTATTGAGGTACGAGAACTGGATTCTAACCTCTTAAAGGTAACTTCCAACACCCCGTTTTTATATGTAGCTCTTGCGCTCAGGGGGTCAACCTTTACGGGCAGTTCCACACGTTCGGAATATTTTGGACTCCCATTTATTGTTTCGATGTCAAGTATTAAATCAGTTGCGTTCAGTTTGATATTTTCTTTCTCGATGCCCGGAATCTCAGCAATTACGTGCAGGGTCTCTTCAGCTTCCAGTACATCAATTAGTGGTTTTCTTATATCGAGGTTACACATTTCTCCCATTTCGGTCCGCTCAAACATAGGAATATTCCCAAATTCGCGAATTTCAGGCTCTTCCCCTGATCTCTGGGTTACAGAAAATCCGTAAACAAAAGGATGCTGTCCGAGATTTTCCGGATTCATTCCCATTGCCCTGCTAAGGCGTTCAAATATTTCGTCCATATCCTCAAGCGAGTCAATTCCAAAGATTTCATCGAAAAAATTTCTTCTTTTTTTCCTATCTCTGTCCATATAATCACTTCGTTATTAATTTATCCATTCAAAATTTACTATCGGGCGAATATTCATTATCAGGTAAATATTAATTAAGTTTAATCAAATTTATTTATACTATTTTAAATAAAACCCAGGCTTTGGAAATTAAAAAGTACGGGATTCATTGGCCTTTCAGAAAGCAGATTTATTTAGCCTCAAAGAAACCCGGAACATTCCTATTTTCGATTTCTTTTTCCTGTTCTCCAGTTTCGGAAACATCTTCAAACTCGATTGCGTATTTTGCAAAGAGTTCAGAATGTTGCTCATAAGCCGCGAGATTTTCCCTGGATATTGTAGGCTTTACACGGCGGACTGCACGTTCAAAATGTCTCTTTGAGATTCTGATTTCTCCTGCCCGCTTCTCAATATCCTTTCTAGCAACCCCTGGAATAACTATCTCCCTCAGGGCTAGCATTGCAGCCTCTCTGCAAATGCCCTCGATATCTGCACCGACATACCCTTCGGTCATATCAGCGAGTTCGGAGAGGTTAACATCTTCTGCAAGGGGTTTTTCCTGTGTATGGATCTCAAAGATCTTTTCCCTGCCCGTTTTTTCAGGTGGCTTTATATAGATGAGCCTATCAAAGCGGCCTGGTCTTAGGAGAGCCGGATCTACCATATCAGGTCGATTTGTGGCCGCAACAATGATCACATCCTTGAGTTCCTCTACTCCGTCCAGTTCGGTAAGGATTTGACTGACAACTCGTTCGGATACATGCGTATCGGAAACTGAACTTCTTTGAGGAGCAATTGAATCAATTTCATCAAAGAAGACAACCGTTGGTGCAGCCTGTTTTGCTTTCCTGAAGGTCTCCCGGATTGCACGCTCGGATTCGCCCACATATTTGCTGAGTAGTTCCGGACCTTTGATGCTTATGAAATTGGCTTCACTTTCACTGGCAACTGCTTTTGCAAGCAAAGTTTTACCCGTACCAGGAGGCCCAAACAGTAGTATTCCTCTTGGAGGTTTCACACTGATAGCGCTGAAGATTTCAGGATACTTCAAGGGCCATTCTACAGCCTCAATAAGTTCCTGCTTTGCATTCTCAAGTCCCCCAATATCGTCCCAGCTAACATGCGGGACCTCAACGTAAACTTCCCTCATTGCCGAAGGCTCGATATTCTTCAGGGCTTCCCTGAAATCCTCTTTGGTGACTACAAGGTTATCAAGGATTTCCTGTGGAATTTCTTCTTCAATATCGATTTCAGGAGTTATCCTTCTTAAGGCGTGCATTGCAGCTTCCTTACACAGGGAAGATAAATCAGCGCCAACAAAACCATGGGTTACGTCTGCAATTTCACCAAGACTTACATCCTTCTCAATTGGCATACCTCTTGTGTGAATGAGAAGGATCTGCCTCCTACCGTTTCTATCCGGAATTCCAATTTCTATTTCCCTATCAAACCTTCCGCCGCGACGGAGTGCTTCATCTATGGAGTTCGGACGGTTTGTAGCAGCGATTACGACTACCTCACCTCTGGACTTAAGCCCGTCCATAAGGGAAAGTAACTGGGCAACAACCCTGCGTTCCATTTCTCCTGTAACTTCACCGCGCTTGGGGGCAATGGAATCAATCTCATCTATGAAGATTATAGAAGGTGCATCCTTTTCAGCTTCCTCAAAAATTTCACGTAGCTTGTGTTCACTTTCTCCATAATACTTGGAAACGATTTCAGGCCCGCTGATAGTCATGAAATTGGCATCTGTTTCACTTGCAACCGCTTTTGCAATCATTGTCTTACCCGTGCCTGGTGGCCCATGGAGCAGTACTCCTTTTGGAGGTTCAATTCCAAGTTTCTGGAAGAGCTCAGGATGTCTTAGTGGCAGCTCAATCATTTCTCTGACAAGCTGAATTTCCCGTTTAAGCCCTCCAATATCCTCATATGAAATGCCTTCTGAAACCTTGATTTCCTGAACCGATTTCTCTTTGATGACAATTTCAGTATCCTTGGTAACTACAACAGGGCCTGCAGGTCTTGTAGATGCAACAACGAACGTCAGGGGATTATTTACAGTTTCCACCCTAATCTGCTGACCTTTATTCAAAGGTCTACCCTCAATTATTCTAAGAATGTAGTGAGCGCCTCCAACGAGTCTTACAGGCTGAGAAGGAGCAAGGGTAACTCTCTGAGCATGCTTTGCCTGGACCTTCTGAATCGTAACTCTGTCATCAATTCCTACTTTTGCATTGCTACGCAGGTTTCCATCTATCCTAATCCGGTTTTCCTGGTTACGTTCCACATTTGGCCAGACAATCGCATAAGTCTTAGTTCTCCCTGAGATCTCGATGATATCCCCACTTACGAGCCCCATTTGCTGCATCAGCCGGGTGTCAATTCTTGCAATTCCCCTGCCCACGTCTTTGTGATAAGCTTCAGCAACTCTCAAGTTCGTTTCTTCAATCATTCGTTCTCAACTCCGATCTCACACAATTTCCAGTAATGCTGGTTATTTTTGACACTATGCTCAATAAATCCTCTCTCTGCAAGATCTACCAAGTTAGCGTTAACAATACTCGGGTGTAAGCGTAGGTTGTAACATAGGGAAGCTAGAGTGGTTTCATTTTTGAGAAGCTCAAATAGAAGCTCACATTCTATAGAGTTCCTGGCAACTTCTTCAATTGAATCCAGAGAATGGTCCATGACTTTTGTATACTCAGCTTGAAGCTGTTGCTGCATCTGTGCCAGTTCTTCTTGCCTTGCTTTGAGCTCCTTAAGTCTGCTGCTTAATTTAAGAAAAAAAGCCGACGAGTCTTCTTTAGTAGAGACTTCCTTTGTTGCAGGAGCTTCTCTTTTTTCCTCCTTGTCAAAAACAATGTCATGAAGTGTCACTGTATAGGCATATGGAGATACTGACACTTCAAGACGCATATTATTTGCGATATTGAAATACTTGCGCCTCTGGTCATCTACACTGTATTCTATAAGTCCTGCCTGTTCAAGCAGACTTAGATGGCTTATTATGGCTTTTGGTCCTACTCCCAACCTGCCAGAGATCTCGCTGACATAGCAGGGACGGTTTGCAAGAAGTTGAATAATTTTTCTGCGGTTTTCATTCCCCAGGATGTCAAGTAGTTTTGCTGGGTCCATTATTCCCCCTCAGATAATTGTCTAAGTCTCAGATAATTGACTAAATTTATGTATATTAAGGTAATAATGCCAGATTTTGTGATCCTTCGTTTTAGACTGTGAGAAATCCAATCCTGAGTAAATTCAGACAGAATTACAGGAATTCCTCCTGAAATTTTGTCCTAAAGACTAGCTGGAAGGTGTACGTATAAGATAGTAACCATTAGTTAGTATTAAGGATATATAAATATTCCTATTGCCAGATACTCTTTTTTGTAACCAGAAAATAAGAAGGCATTGGATATAAGATAATCTAAGATAAATAATAGTAAAGCTAGATTAAAGTGAAAGTAAAAATAAAGTTATAATTCAGACACTAGTAAAGATATGCTGTTTATTGATATCATCATGCCTGACAATTTTTAATTAAATTCAAACTGCGTAAGAAACTTGAAAAATTTAATAAATCCTCTAGTTTTCCCCATTATTTTCCAGCATACTAAACAGGCAACTGAACGATTCTCTAAAATAACAGATTCCTTGTATGTTTAATAATAATTTGAATGTAAAATAATAATTTGAATGGAAAACATCAGGCAAGAAATTTCGAGATTCTCAGAAAAATCTCAGGCAAGAAAATCTGGAATTTTCAGAAAAATTAAAAGGTTATTTCTGCTTTTTTGACCTTTCTTTTTGTCTTTCCTTCTGCTGATTAAAAACCGAGGGTAAATGTAGGGCATAAGATCCTTCTTCTCGGATTGCCATAACGAGCTCTTTTCTTTCAAAAAGGGATTCCAAATTAAGCTCGTAGGAGCCAGGTCCAAGGATTCTTACAGACTCTACTCTTTCTTCATCTGTCTTACTTTCAGCTTCTGATACCTGCTCTACTTTTTCTTGTTCAGAAGCAAGAGCTTCGTCAATACTCCTGACAACTTCATCCAAAGAGGATTCCAGATCCAGCTTTTGCTCTTCCAGAATAGATCTGCACTCATTTTCCAAGCCTTCAGGCTCGCTTTTCACATAAAGGAATTTATTCCAACCGCAGTTCGGGCAGCCACTTAGGATGACAGAATCTCCGTCTTCAAAAATGGCTCCGCATCTGGTGCATCTATGGGGCATGAATTCACCGATAATATAATGAACTGATTTATAAAGAACTGATTTGTTGCAAAGAGTGTGTACTCAATATACTAGACCAATATTCGGCGTTTTAGACTGATATTTTAAATGGAACAAAGTGGCAATAATGATATTAGTTTATGGGTGATTTAATAGATATCCTAAATAGATATGTATATTTGTATTTGCAACTCAACCCCTATATTTAAGCGAAGGAAGTTGTTCCAACTAGATAAGGTAGGGACTGCCCAAATTAAAGCTCTTGGAAATCCCCACTGTTTGGAGATCTTCATAGCTTAGAGATCCAAATCACTTGGAGATTTCCATTGTCATCTGTAAATCGAGAAGCTACTAAGTCTAGACTTAGCGAGTAGTTTACAAAAGCTTCCAGTGCTTCTTTCCATTGATCATCTCAGAACTGACCCTATGCACTCTCTCCATCTCTTCTAAGACTTCAGGAAGCCTTCCTGGTTGGGTGATTTCAAAGGCAACCGAGTCTAAGGCATGGTTTATGTAAAGGCTGTGTTTAAGATCTTCAACACTCCAAGGTTTCTTAGGATCCTTTTTCATACATTTAGTCAGGATACTTATCATGTCTTCCATGAAGTTCCAGGGATAGACAATCCAGGCCCAATCTTCGAGCCGTTCGCCTACATAATTGGGGTCGATTTTCGAACTGCGCAGGTACTGTAATGAAGCAGTCCTCACTTCTGTAGGATTTCGACTTTCCACGTAAGCCCTGGCACTTAGCATACTTTCTCCAGTATCAACAATATCATCTACAATAAGTACCTTTTTGCCTTCCATCACGTTGTCCGAAAGCGGATATCGAATGTAAGGCTCACCGGTATCAATAGCTGCAGTTCCAATATAGTGCTCAATTTTGAGACTAGACAAGTCATCAAGCCCCAGAAAATCACAGAGCACTCGCCCGGCAAACCAGCCTCCTCTGGCAAGCGCAATAATCACGTCCGGTTCATATCCAGAATTTTTGATGTCGTTTGAGATATTACGGCACAAGTTGTAAATGTAGTCCCAGTTTGTAAGTACACATTTGAATGATTTTATGAAAAGTCCTCCCTGATCCGAAATTCATGTACTTGGTCAGGATACTCACTAGTTAAGGAGTATTCACTTCCCAAATTCTATATTTGAACTATATAGCTTAGGCCATAGACTTTAAGGTTTCTTATCTTGTCAATGAATAATACAGGAAAGATTAAAAAGAACAAGATAAAGTTAAAAAGAGAAATAGTTAAAAGGTAAATTAGAAACTTTTACTATACTGATAAATGTAACTAAAGTTATTTTAGGTATTTCTAAAGAATTTCTTATAGAGGTAGCAAGTTTCTTAGAAACCTTTTTGAAAAAATCAAGGAAAAATGAGTTTTTCGCAGAAGCACAAGATCTGGAAAGTGAAATTAATGGATAAAGCTCTGATAGACCTGCTCTTTATATCCCAGAAGAGAAAAGACCTTTTACTCCTGCTAAAAAATGGAGGAAAGACGATTGAGGAAATTATAGATGCTTTGAAGGTTAATCCCACTGGCATGCTCCCTCAAATCAAAAAACTGAAGGATGAACACCTGGTTCTTCAGGAGGAACGGGAGTACCGGCTAACTCCTCTTGCGGAAATCTTGGTCGAAAAAATGGAGCCTTTAATTAATACTCTGCAGGTTATTGAGGAAAATGCGGATTACTGGAAGGAGCGTCAACTCGCCCCCTTGCCCAGGACATTCCTAGAAAGACTTGACGAACTACAGTCTTGTTTCATTGTTAAACCAGATCCGGACAATATTTTTGAGCCTCCTGCCGTGTTTCTAGACAACATAGAAAGATCAAAAAGAATACTCTTATTTTCATCTATATTCCATCCGGTATTGTCTGAAATATTTCTAGCAAATCAAGACGATGATACCGAGATAACCCTTATAGTAACAGGAAAAATCTATAAAAGATTGAAAACAGATTTCCAAGAAAAACTGAAACTTTATCTGGCTAAAGAAAAAAAGAGGCTTTATGTCTGTACAAACGAAGTAGAGATAGCCATGTTGGTTAAGACTGAAAGCTTCATGGCTGCTGATTTTCTTACTTTAAAAAGGTCTTATGACCAGGAAACTATTATGGGCTTCAAGCCTGCGGCTCTAAAATGGGCTGAAGACCTTATTCTTCATTATAGAGAGCAGGCTCAGGAGATATAAGGGTAAATCCAACTAAGAAGATGTGAAGACGAAAAGATGAGGTCAATGTATATTTTTCCGTCTTTGCAAACTAGAAATTGCTTTGAATTCTCCTTATAGAGTTTCCCTACTTTGTATCCAGAGATATTACATTTTTCCTTACCAAGAATTTTAATTTTGAGCCCGAGTTTGTGCAAACTGGAGTTCTTCAGCAGAGTGTAATGATATTTCGGAGTACCGTTTAAAAAATGAAACACTCTATCAACATCCCATTCACTCCACTTTATTAGCTCATTATATTCGTCAGGTTTAATTTTTCTCGCTCTCACTGTCGGAGTTGTTATGGACTGCCTTACTCTTGAAATATTTCCCATCTCAATAATATCCATTGCTTTTAAAAGCAACTTTATTCCCGTAAAAGATAACTTCTGATTTAATTCTTCAAGTTTTTCACCCGGTCTTATAATCACCCTTTCTTGGAAAATGATATCTCCGGTATCCTCACCTTTATCAATATAATGTAGAGTCACTCCTGGGTTCAGGACATAATCATAGTATTCCCAGAAAAGTGGGGCTGGACCTCTGTATTCCGGAAGGTGCGAATAGTGAATATTTATAGTTCCAAACTTAGGAATACTGAATACATTCTCCTTCAAGAGGTGAGACATAGAATACACAATTAAAAGATCAGGCTCAAGAACTTTAATCCATTTTTCGAAGCTCTTACTGTCTCCTTTACTTAAGTAATAATAGGGAATTTTTAATTTTTTAGAGAAGATTCTTAGATTTAATGGACTTGAGGTAAGTGAATAATAAATGCCTGTGAAAACTCCTCCTATTGCTTTGAGGAATGGATTTGGTTCTTGTGCTGGGGCACATTCAACAATTCCCACCACCTCGTGTCCTGATTCAAAAACTGATTCAAAAATATTGGAAATTCCTTGTGTTATAACTGCAACTCTCAATTGAATTCCACCAAATATTTACTTGAAATCAGGCAAGAAAAGACTGTTCTAAGCATTTTTTGACCTGTAAACTGTTTTTATTTCGTTTATTTTCTGTGAACTCAAGCTGGAGTCTCCCTAAATGTCATACTATGTATTTTTCTACTACATTAAGAAAAATGGGCTTTCTGAGATCTGAAAATATGAATTTGTAACTTGTGAGTACAAACCGTAAAGTTAACGGCGTTATAATCTAATATATAATTAACTAGCTTAAATTATTTTCTTTAAATCAACTAAGAATCCTATTTTGTGTTTTAAATAGCCATTAAACTTTTTAATTCCTGTAATTAGCAAGTTCGATATTAAATAAGGGGTCTATATCGTTCAAACAGCCAAGAAAAAGAGAGCCTTATAAAACTACGAATAAAACTGAGGTTTAAGCAAAGAATAAATCCAGAAAGACGTATCTTTTCATAACACATTAAAAAAGAAGAGGTAAGAGGGGAAAAATGAAAAGAGATGCAAAGAGGTTTTGGAAATATACGAAGATTATAACCGTACTCATTACGGTTTTTGTGGTTATTCATTCTGGTTGTGTTGATGAAAAACAGAATGAAACCGGACCAGGGAATCCAACAAATAATAGTCAGGGGATTAACGGAACAAACAATAGTCAGGGAGCCAGTGGGGGAGATTATACATACGGCACTGCAAACGTAGAGAGTGTTCAGATTATGATCCTTGAGTCTTTTCCCGTACAGATACAGGTAATAGCAGAAGGCTACCTGCCTGATGGATGTACTGAAATCAATGAGATAAAGACTGAAAGAGAAGGAAATGTCTTCAATATCAATATCAGTACAAAACGCCCGAAAGATGCGGTCTGCACACAGGCTATAGAGAGCTTTACAAGAACTATTCCCCTTGATGTCTGGGGCCTCAAAGCTGGAAACTATACTGTCAATGTTAACGGGGCAACCGGATCATTTGAACTGGCAATCGATAACGTCCCTCAGAAATCTCCCGAATCTCTGATGCTAAAACATCAGGCAATAACTGAAGCTGATAACGGAAAGACTATAAATCTTGAAAATGGAGAGACTTTCTACCTTAAGCTACCTGAAAATCCTTCCACTGGTTACCGCTGGGAACTCAACCTGACCCAGGGACTCAACATTCTCAGCGACGAATATATACAGGATCCAGCTCCTGAGGGTTATACTGGTGTTTCAGGAACACATCAATGGAAAATAAAAGCCATAGCTGAAGGCAGTCAGCAGATAAAAGGAATATACAAGAGACCTTGGGAAAATGAAACAGGTACTGAAGATAAATTCATATTGAATGTTGAAGTTATCTGAAGTTCAGCCTCATCTTTCATGTCATTCTTCCATTTTTATTTTTCTTTTCAGTGAGAGAACAGGAGCATTACAAATATTCATTTTCTCTCAAGTTCTAGCTTTATTATCCAACAATCTCACAGGATTTCTAGAGCTTGTTTCAGCTCCTTAAGACAATTCTCGCAGATATAGGATGTGCCTATTTGCATACACCCAAGAATCTCCGTACCTTCTTCCTTTTCTTTTTCCCCCTGATTTCCAGGATAACCCTCGCAGTAAACTCCGCATTTCACTTCACAATACACGCCGCAGAATAAGCACCTTGCCATAATACGATTTGGGATTCGAAATTTCAAATACATTTCCAGAAAGACAAGAGAAAAGGAAAAGGATGGGCAGAAAAAGAAATCATGAGGAGAAAAAAGCATTAAATTTTTAAATAAATCTCTAAGTTTCTTAATAAGCTTAGTGAAATTAGAAGATCAACCGAAAACTATATAAACAATCGTTCGTATGTTGTGGTAGTTATCCCAGGCGGAGTTGCCTGATAAACAAAACCCTGTAGCGGGGTAGGGTAGCCAGGAGATCCCGACGGGCTCATAACCCGTAGACCGATGGTTCGAATCCATCCCCCGCTATCATAAGGCTTTTTTCTGAATTCATTTGTATATTAGAGTTTGTATGTAGCATCTTTTTAGACTTTCATTATCTGGCAACTTTTTTATAGCCGGCTACTGATTTACATTTAGACTCTATCTATTTATCCTTTTTTAAGCTATTAGAACTCAAGGCTTATTAAGGAAGGCTACTTTCTTACACAAGGTCAAAAAGTGTGAGTATCTTTTCATTTATCCTTAAAAATCGAGCAGGATGACTTTCATATGGTAATGGAAAAACTTGGAGACTCCTTACAGGGGGCGCTCAAGAAACTGATCGGCGCGGGGCGAATTGATGAGCGCACGGTCAATGAAGTAGTAAAAGATATCCAGCGAGCTCTGCTCCAGGCCGATGTGAATGTAAAACTTGTTATGGGAATGTCCCAGAAAATCAAAGAGCGTGCAATGAAAGAAGACCCTCCTGCAGGTATGAACCCTAGGGAGCACGTAATCCGCATTGTATATCAGGAATTGATGGAAATTATTGGCAAGGGAGCTGAGATCCAGCTCAAGCCGCAGATTATAATGATGGTTGGACTTCAGGGAAGCGGAAAAACTACAAGTACTGCAAAGCTTGCCCGCTACTTCCAGAGAAAAGGACTCAAAGCAGGAGTTATAGCAGCAGATACCTTCCGACCTGGGGCATACCACCAGCTTAAAACCCTCTGTGAGAAGCTCAATGTGGCTTTCTATGGAGAAGAAAACAATCCCGATGCTGTCGAAATCACCAGAAAAGGGCTCAAAGCCCTGGAAAAATACGACGTAAAAATCGTGGATACTGCAGGCCGGCACGCCCTTGAAGCCGAGCTCATAGATGAGATGGAACGGATCAATGCCGTTGCAAAGCCAAACCACAAGTTCATGGTGCTGGACGCAGGGATTGGACAGCAGGCAAGCCAGCAGGCTCACGCCTTTAATGATTCAGTAGGAATTACAGGCGTTATTATAACGAAGCTTGACGGAACCGCAAAAGGAGGAGGTGCCCTGTCTGCTGTTTCCGAAACGAAAGCCCCTATTGCCTTTATCGGCGTTGGAGAAACCCCGGAAGATTTTGAGAAGTTTGAGGCTGACCGGTTCATTTCAAGGCTACTTGGCATGGGAGACCTCAAAAGCCTGATGGAAAAAGCTGAAGAGACCCTGAGCGAAGAAGACGTAAATGTCGAAGCCTTGATGCAGGGACGGTTTACCCTCAAAGACATGTACAAGCAGCTTGAAGCCATGAACAAGATGGGACCTCTCAAACAGATTATGTCCATGCTGCCAATGGGAATGGGAGGCGTTAAGCTCTCAGATGAGATGTTCCAGGCTACAAGTGACAAGATGAAGAACTACAGAATTATCATGGACTCCATGACAGAAGAAGAAATGACTGACCCCAAGCTCATAGGCGGTTCCCGAATTAAAAGGATCTCAAGAGGTTCGGGCTGCAGCCCTGAAGAAATAAGGGAGCTTCTGAAATACCATAAAACCATGCAGACAGCTCTAAAAGGCTTTAGAGGCGGAAAATTCAATATTCAGAAGATGATGAAGAAAAAACTCGGGATGTAACTTATCCCCGAGCTCCTTTTTATCGATATACAGACTTACCGATATACAGACTTACCGACATACAGACTTTTTATTTCTCTTTTTGATCATTTAAAGAGCACATTAATTATCTAATTTACAGGACATTTCTGAGTTTCTGAGATATAATTGAGTTCTTGAAACGTTAATTAGGATCTTAATACTGCTCGCAAACCTCAAGGAAGTTCGTGAGCAATTCTTCTCCTTTTTCGGTATGTGAAACCTCAGGATGCCACTGAACGCCGTAAATTGGTTTTGTAGGATGGTGGATGGCTTCAATCTCGCAGATATTCGAACGGGCAAGCTGGATAAAGCCTTCAGGCAGAATGGCAACCTCGTCCGCGTGTGAAGCCCACACAGTAGTCTTGGGCCCAAGCCCTCGCAGAATGTCATCTTCTTCGAGCACCTCTATCTCAACCTCCGCATACCCGCCTTTTTTCCCTGCATGAACGTGCCCCCCGTATGCCAGGGCAATCGCCTGATGCCCAAGGCAGATTCCAAGAATAGGAAGATCGATTTCCCGGATATAGTCAAAACATAAGCCTGCCCTTTCCATTTCAGGTCCGCCGCTTAGGATCAGCCCATCTGGCTCTTCTGCCAGAATATCCTCAATAGGAGTTGTATTGGAAATTATTTTCGTATCAGCATCAAGATCCCTAACAGCCCGATTAATAAGGTGGCAGAATTGTCCATAATTATTAATAACAAGAATTTTCAGCTCTTTCATAGTTCCTTCCTTTCATGATTCCTTCGGTTCTTATTTTTTATGATTGTATTTTTGTATGGTTTTATTTTACCGGTATTTTATATAGTTATATTTTTCTAATATTTTTCTAACGCTATGAGCTGTAAGTTTATAGTCGAGCCTACTCTATTTCAATTCTGATGCTTTTTAATATCTTCTAGGACCATCAAAATTGCCCAAATTCCATTAACTGTTGAATGCGAGCAAAATCCAGAAAAGAATAAAAATCTTTTAATTTTCTTATGTCTCGAAGTTCATTGTATCTGTTTTCGCAAAACAATAAGCTTTGAATTCGGTTTTGTTTTATGAGTTGAAGAATGATTTTAATGGCTCTACTTAATGGCTCTACTAATTTTTAGCAAAATATTCTAGCCAAAAGAGAAGTACGAGATATGCTCATTATAGAGCATTAGAATACAGGAAAGTTCAATAATGGTTATCCCTATTAGAGTGTATAGTTGTCTTAAAGTCGGGTGGAATAAGTTTAAATATAAGTTAGTGTTAGTGTGTGACATGCTAGCACATGGTTAAAACAAACACAATCCATAATAATTTGAGAACAGTTTGCGCTCGAAGGAGATTATAATGTCAGAAATTGGTAAAAAGATACGAATAGAAAGGCTGATGAACCGGGAAAGCAGAAACATGGTCATCATTCCCATGGATCATGGGATCTCAGACGGGCCTATTGAAGGGCTTATCAATGTTACCGATACAGTGAACAGAGTTGCCGAAGGAGGAGCAAACGCCGTCCTTATGCAGAAAGGAATGGTGAAATACGGACACCGTGGATACGGCCACGACATAGGCCTTATCGTACATATAAATGGTTCTTCTTCCCTGAGCCCCGACCCAAATGCCAAGGTCCAGGTCTGTACAGTGGAAGAAGTAATTAAAATGGGTGCCGATGCTGTTTCCATGCATATCAATGTAGGTTCTGAAACCGAAGCTGACCAGCTTGAGCAGTTAGGGAAAATTTCCAGAGACTGTACGGAATGGGGTATGCCTCTCCTTGCTATGATGTACCCCAGAGGAAAGAAAATTACCAACCCACATGACCCTGTAAATGTAGCACATGCTGCAAGGATTGGAGCCGAGCTTGGAGCTGATGTTGTAAAAACTGTGTACACCGGAGATCCTGATAGCTTTAGAGACGTTGTCAGAGGCTGCCCCGTGCCTATAGTTATTGCAGGAGGACCTAAAACCTCAACGGATCTAGAACTTCTGGAGATGATTGACGGGGCAATGGAAGCCGGAGCTAGAGGAGCTGCAATCGGAAGAAATGTTTTTCAGCATAGGGATCCTGTCAGACTCACCCGGGCTATTTGTGAAATCGTGCATCATAGAAGACCTGTAGAAGAAGCCCTCGAACAGCTTAAATAAAAGCAAGATATTGAAAAGCAAGATCAGAACCTGAAACAGAAGTTGAAAAGGGAAAAGGCCTGAGTAAAAAACTGAAAGTTTACCGGGGTTGAAGCCATTGAAAAAGAAAAGCGTGTGGATAAAAGCCGATGAAGGTGGATGGGAACAACAGAAAGAAAGGATTACAACAGGCCTTGAATCAGGAGCAGACTGCGTACTTGTAAACCCAGGAAATGTCGAGAAAGTCAGGGAGCTGGGAAATATTCCAGTAGCAACCTTTGGGCGTGACAATAAATCCGGGGCTGAGATCGTTGTCGTTGGAAAAAGAGGAGAAGGCGATGGGGCAAAACCCTTGCCTCTTGAAACTCAGGGTTCTCTTGATATAAACGCGGCAACTCTTCTAAGGGATAAAGGAGTGGCTGTTGGCGGATATGTCGTTATAAGGGACAAACGCTATGAGCATTTCGCAGCCGAATTGGGAAAGGTCTGTGACTTCCTGATTGTGACGGGCACGGACTGGAAAGTTATCCCTCTTGAAAACCTGATAGCTGAACTTCAGAGTTATAAAGTGAAAATTATTTTCGGAGTAAAGAGTGCCGAAGAAGCAAGGCTTGCTTTTCAGACCCTTGAAATAGGAGCTGATGGAGTTCTTCTTGACAGTGGAGACCCTCAGGATATAAAAGATACTATCCTGGCTGCAAGGGAGCTGGAAAACGAAAGTACCGAGCTTGAGTCTGCAGTTATAACCCGGGTAGACCCTCTTGGAATGGGAGACCGAGTCTGTGTGGATACGTGCAACCTCATGCAGAAGGGAGAAGGCATGCTCATAGGTTCTCAGGCAAGCGGGATGTTCCTGGTAAACTCCGAATCCGATGATAGTCCATATGTGGCAGCCCGCCCATTCAGGGTAAATGCAGGGGCAGTTCACTCTTATATCAAAATAGGCGATAGAACCCGCTATCTCTCGGAGCTTCAGACCGGAGATGCTGTAACCATTGTAGATTCAAAAGGGAAACAGAGAGAAGGTATTGTAGGCAGAGTCAAGATCGAAAGCCGTCCTCTTATGCTTATTGAAGCAAAAGCAGGAGACAGGACTCTGAGCGCTATCCTGCAAAATGCCGAAACAATCAAGCTGGTCGGAAAAGACGGGAATCCCATCTCAGTTGCCAAACTCAAGAAAGGCGATGAGGTCCTAGTCAGCCTAGAAGAGGGAGCCAGGCATTTCGGGAAAAAGATCGAAGAGACGATTATAGAGAAGTAAGCTACCAAAGACAGAAAAGTAATCGGTCAAAAATAGAGAAGTGAGCTACCAAAGATAGAGAAAAGATCTGTCAAAAGGAAGCAATTATTCATAGAAAAGGAGGTCCGAGCAAGCAATGATTCATATTGGCCCGCTTGACCTTGAGAAAAAAGCCGCAGTTGTCGCAGTAATCCTTGAGAATCCCCTTGAAACTTCAAAAAAGGCCGCCGAAATGGGAGCTGATCTTCTCGAAATCCGACTGGATTTGCTTGGAATAAAGGACTTGGAGATAGCTGCAGAAACAATCAGAAAAATAAAATCCGAGACCAAGCTTCCGGTAATTCTTACAAACCGCTCCAATACGGAAGGAGGAAAATGGGAAGGAAAAGAAGCCGAGAGAATTGGGCTTCTTACAAATCTTCTTTCCCTGGAAGCCGGGCCAGATGCGGTAGACATCGAGCTCTCTGCCGGAAGAGAAGCAAGAGACCAGATAATAAAAGCGGCAAAAACCTGCGGAAAAACCGTAATTATTTCCTCCCATGATTTCTTAAAAACTCCGGCATTTCAGGAAATGAAAATTACTTTTGAAGAAGCATTTCTAGCAGGTGCAGATATCGTGAAACTTGCTGTTATGCCGCACTCGATGAAAGATGTACTTAACCTGTTAAGAGCTACACTGGATGCCAGGGAGGCTGGCGGCACTGTGTGTGCGATTGCTATGGGTAAGCTCGGGAAACATACAAGGGTAATTGCTCCTTTTTACGGTTCGGTTCTGACATATGCCTCTGTCGAAGGTACAGTTCCTGCGGCTCCCGGACAATTTCAGGTGGATGAAGTAAAAAAGATAATGGAGCTGCTTGAATGAAACAAATTTTTGGTGTATTTGGAGACCCTATAGCCCACTCTCTTTCTCCTATAATGCATAATTCGGCTTTTTCAGCCATTGGAATGGACTGCATCTATCACGCTTTCAAGGTCAGACCCGATAAGCTGGAAAAAGCAATTCTCGGAGCTGAGGCTATGGGCTTTGGAGGGCTGAACCTGACAGTGCCTTTAAAAGAGGTGGCTTTGAAACTTGATTGCATAAAACTTGATCCACTGGCTGAAAGGATAGGGGCTGTAAACACTATCGTCTTCGGGGAAACCAGAGAAATAAAAGGATACAATACCGATGGATTAGGAGCAAAACAGGCGCTTCGAGAAGCTGCAGTGGAAATAAGGGGGTCTAAAATCGTTGTTGCAGGGGCAGGCGGAGCAGCAAGAGCTATTGCGTTTCAGCTTGCGGCTGATGGCGCTGAAATCATAGTAATAAACCGGACCGAAGGAAGGGCAATTGAGCTTGCACAAGATATCTCAGCCACAGCCCTTCCCGGAAAAGTAGAGGGAAGAGGACTCTCAGGATTAAAAACTCTGTTGCAGGATGCTGATGTCCTGATCAACACCACGACTCTTGGAATGCATCCAAATGCAGACACTACTATTGCAACAGCAGAAGAGCTCCATTCTGGCCTTACTGTTTTTGATATTGTTTATAACCCCCTAGAAACCAGGCTCTTAAAAGAAGCAAAAGCCTCAGGTGCAAAACCCGTGAGTGGAGTTTCAATGCTTGTCTATCAGGGAGCTGAGGCTTTCAGGCTCTGGACAGGAATCGAACCTCCAGTCGAACTTATGAAAAAAACCGTTCTGGAGGCTTTACAGGCTTGAATGTTGATATAGAACCTTTGCGCGCTTGAATATTGATCTGGAACCTAGGAGCCAGACTATTATGAATCAAAATTCTGAAAAAACAAAAGTTCTTATCCTTGGTGGAACCGGAGAAATGGGACAGTGGTTTACCCGTTTTTTCAAAGAGAGAGATTACGAAGTTACAATCTGGGGAAAAGGGGGAAAAACGGAAATTGCAAGAAAATTGGAAGTTCCTTTTGCCTCGGACCTCGAAGAAGCTGTTCCAATAAGTGACATAGTAATAGTTTCGGTGCCAATCAATGTAACGGAAGAGACCATTAAGGAATTTGCCCCTAAAATGAAAGCTGGAAGCCTTCTTATGGACTTCACTTCTATTAAGGTGAAGCCTTTAGAAGTCATGAGAAAATTCGCCCCTTCCGATGTGGAAATTCTGGGCACCCATCCAATGTTCGGCCCGACAATTCCCACTATTCAAGGTCAGACTGTCATTCTCGTTCCCGTAAAGGGGCGTTCGGAAAAGTGGTTCCCAATAATAAGAGAGCTTTTTGAGGAAGGTGGGGCGCATGTTGAAATTACTACTGCAGCCGAACATGACAGGCTTGTTTCGGTTGTGCAGGGGCTTACTCATTTTGCCTATATTACTATAGGAACAACCATTGACAGGTTAAATTTCGACGTAAAAAGATCCAGAAAATTTGTAAGCCCGGTCTATGACATAATGCTGGACTTCGTAGGCAGGATTCTTGGCCAGAACCCCTATCTGTATGCCCTTATCCAGATGGAAAATCCCGGAGTTCTGGAAGTGCATGATGCATTTATCAAGGAATGTGAAGAGCTTTCAAGGCTTGTGCGAGCCCATGACAAGGAAGGCTTTGTGAAAAAAATGAAAGCTGCTGCTCTACAGTACGGAGATACGGCTCATGCCCTGCGTAAATCCGACAAACTAATCAATTCCAGAATAGCCGAATATGAGACCATCCTTAGCTCCATTGGAAAAGTCTGTGGGTTTACTCACTTTTATTCCGGAAAAACCCATGTAGGCACTCTGGAAAAGGTAGGGCCTGATGAAATTATTCTTGCAAAACTGATCTCAAAAGGCACTTCTCCTCATATAAAAAATAAATTCGTAAAACTTAAGCTTGAAAATCTTCGCCTGCTTTCGGAATCCGAATTGCAGGAATGGAGAAAAGAAAATCTCGAACACTCTACTAGGGATATTTCAGTCCTTATTCCTGAAGGAGCTGACCCTGAAGTTATCCTAAACGTTATAGGCACTAACAAACAGCTTATAACCTGCGAAATAAGTGACATCTATAAAGGACTTAATCAGAAAGACTGTAAGAAATTTAATAAGGGAGACTGTAAGGAATCTAATAGGGGAGAAATCAAAAAAGAAAAAAATGAAGTTGAAAGGCTGGCTGTCACATACAGGATAAAGGTTTTCGGGGATTGCAACGCCGATTCTGTTGAAACCAATATCATAGCCCTTCTTTGTGGTCTCGGATGCAGGATAAGAGAGAAAAATCTGAGGCCGAAAAGATAAAAACTTTTTTCCAGAGAAGTCCATATTCTGAGAAGTAGGCATTCTGAAAAGTCTGTATTAACACGGAGAGAAAACACTATAAACAATAAAAAAAATTATGATATGATGTCCAAAGTTAAATGGAGAGTCTCTCTTTTATTTGTCCTTATCACTCTTTCTATATTTTTCTCACTTCTTATAAATAGTGATAGGCTCATGGAATTTAGGGGAAACGAAGCATACACGCAAATCGGAGCTGGGGTTACAGGCGAAGATCTTGTAATAAATATCACAAATAGGCTGGAAGCGGGCAACCATGAAACAAGATTGGGCGCCGCTGACAAACTTGGGAAGCTTGGAGAGCTTGCAGCAAATAATCTTGTTGAAAAAATCGAATTAAACCCTTCAAATTCGGAAAAAGTAAACAGTTACATGCTCCTTGCGCTTCTTAAAACTGGAGATGATAGAGCAGAAAACATCCTTTCCGAGAATTTTGAGAAAATCGAAGCTTCGAATAAGGCTGTAAAGGAGAATACAGCCGATGAATGGAAACAAGGGATCTCGGAGGGTACCCTGAGGGCTATAGAAGCAAAAGATAAAGCCATGAGAAAATACATTGCAAATTCCATTAATATGGATTACAGAGGAGGAGCAAGTGCTCTGGAAGAAGCCCTTAACGCAGAAATACAGAACTCGAGTGCCTATGCTTCGATTGCACTTTCAGATCTCGGACCTGAAGAACCAGGAAGCGAAACCGAAAAACTCTTTAAAGCACTTAAAAGTGGGAAGGGAAGTACAAGAGTTGCGGCTATAATGGCTCTTGGAGAAATGAAAGAAAAAACCGCAGTAGATCCCATACTTGAGATTCTGATAAGGGATTATACTATGGCGAAAGCCAGTGCAGCCCTTGCACTTGGAGACATTGGGGATGAGAGGGCAGTAGAGCCTCTGATGAAAGAATTGAAAGATAGTAATAGCGAATATGTTAAAAGCAGTTCTGCAATTGCCCTTGGGAAGATAGGAGAAGAAAGCTCAGTGCCCTATCTTATCGAGAGACTGAGAGATCAGAAAATCAGGGTAAAAAGCAGTGCAGCCCTCTCACTCGGAAGAATGGGAAATGAGACTGCAGTAAATCCCCTGATAGAAACCCTGGAAACTGGAAAGGACTCTGAAGGCCAAAAAAAGAATTCCCTAAATGCAAACCCCGATGTCCGAAAAAGTGCTGTCCTCGCCCTTGGAGAAATAAGAAGTCCTGATGCTACGGAGATTTTAATCGGCATACTGAACGATAAAGAAGAGGCGCTTGAAGTCAGGACAGCTGCAGCTTCAGCCCTGGGAAATATAGAAGATCCCAGAGCTGTAGAGGCCCTCAAAAAGGTGCTTGATGACAAAACTATGCATGAGAGCACTAGAAATGAAGTTTTTCTTGCCCTCGCAAGAACTAAAGACCAGGAAGCTATAGGAAGGCTTGTAGAAAACTTGGGAGATCGAGAGTTTGGAGCTAATGCGAGAGGGGCCCTTATAGATATGGGAGAAGTGGCTGTTGATCCGCTTATAGAGAATTTGAAAACGGATAACCAGAAGCTCAAGGATGAAACTGCCTTAGCTCTTATTGAAATAGGAGATAAGAGAGCTATTAAGCCTCTAGTTCTGGCTTATCAATAATTAAAAAAGCTGCACAGGAAAATTAGGGATCGGAAACGAAAAAAGAAAAGGTGACTGAAGTTTTGGGAATGAAGTTTCCTTCTGAAACTTTAAACCAGACTGATAAGGTCTTCCAGTGCAGCTTTTGGATCTTTAGCTTTCACAATTCCAGACGCCAGAAGCACGCCTTGAGAGCCAAGGTCAAGGGCTGCCCTGAGATCTTCACCTTTCGAAATTCCGGCTCCGCAAAGTACTTTTACCCGGGAATCAATTTTTGCAACTGCCTTGACTGAACCGCTAACAACTTCAGGGTCAGCCTTTGAGACAGGAATTCCGCTCCCTATGAGTTCAGGGGGCTCAATTGCAACATAATCCGGGCCAAGGGCTGCAGCTGCTGCAGTTGTCGGAACATTGTTAGTACAGACAACTGTCCTGAGTCCGAATTTCTTTGCAGCCTGAAGCGACGCTTCGATCTCCGCAAGGGTTAGACGCCTTTCAGAGTGGTTAATCAGAGTTCCTACAGCTCCTGCTTCTTTTATGGCTTTTCCGAAAATATGGCCTGTAAAACTTCCTGCTCCTACCCCATCCAGATGCTGGGAAAAAACCGGAAGTTCAACTTCCGAGGCTACTCTGTAAATATCCGGAAGCTGGGGAGCTACTGCGATCTCGATCCCTGATTCCTCGGACACGGCTTTACAGGCTTTCGCAATTTCCACTGCCCCCTTGCCTGTACCCTGTAAATAAGTCTTATAGTTCAATAAAATAAATGGTAAACCCAAGATAATCCCCTCCTGAAAAATGAAAAGAAATGGAAAGCGCGAATTCAAAACTTTTTCAACGCTTTCTCTGATAGATTTCTGCCAAAAGTACTGCATAGTTACTTTTTAGCAATACTTTTTCGGGAATACTTAAACTTTAGCTTTTAAACCTGCTCAGAAGTCTGTCATGATCCTGAACTGGTCAATTTCTGGTTTGTTAAGGCTGTTGATAAACTGCTCGGCAGCTTCCCTGACATCTTTTGCGTTGGTGATCGCACGTCCCACCACAAGAATGTCAGCGCCCTGGTTCAGGGCCACAGGCACCTTGTCAAGACGAACCCCACCTGCAACAGCAACCAGAGCTTTTGGAGCGACTTTCTTGATCTCTTCGATATTACCCCAGGCGTGTTCGGTACCCTCAATATCGATTCCACGGTGGAGTTCAATGATATCAGGCATGACCTTAAGCTGCTTTAAAACAGAGATCGGGTCTTGCTGGTTAAGCGTGTCCATGACTGCATAGATACCTGTCTTATGGGCTTCCTCAATGAGCTTGTCAATAGTGCTGATCGGGGCAAGCGCAGAGACAACAATGGCATCTCCTGCAGCATCGGCAACCATTCTTGCTTCAAGGTTTCCTGTGTCGAGGGTTTTTAGGTCAGCTACGATAAAGGCATCAGCCCTTACATCTCTGATCTTCGAAATGACATCCACCCCATAGCGTTTGATAAGAGGGGTGCCTGCTTCGATTATGACATGATCGCTCTTAGGAATCTGTGAAATGGCAGAGAGCACAAATTCGAGGTTAGGATTGTCAAAAGCAATCTGAAGGTAAGGTGGATTCCACAGTCTTGTAACCTTGAATCCCATAATTGCATGGGTAGATTTGTTGCTTTCCTCAAGAACTGTATTAATGTCCGGGAAATTGTCGAGAGCGCGCTTGAGTGCGAGCTTTGTAGCTCCGTAGTTGTACCTGTAGATTTTGTTGTAATCCTGGGCATCAGGGTGGATAAAGACACTGGCTACAATGACAAGGTCTTCAACCTGGTCCTTCGAGATCACACCTTCTTCGACTGAGTCTGCTACTGCTTTTGCAACCGCTGTCTGGGCAGGTCCAAAAATTTTTGATGCCTGCTCCATATTCTTTACCGTAACCTTTGGGATAATAAGGGTTGAAGGTTTGGGAGGCAGGTTAGGCCTGATAACGGACAGGAGCGGAGTGTGGCCGGCTGAAAGCTGGGTAAGACCATTTGCAAAAGCCTGTCCTACAGGTCCTCCCTTGTCTCCTATCATCAAATCAACATGGGCAAGTTCTGCGCCCTGCCCCATCAATGCTTCTCCTATTTGAAACATATTTGACCTCATAATTTGATAAGTGTTATGTCCGAGATAAACGTATAGATAAGTGATAATCGTTTTGATGGCCCATAATTTTTTGACAGTCCATAATTTAAACAGATTTACCATCAAGCCGAGGATAGGGGATAACCCTTTTGCCTGCTAAATGGCAGCTTTATATAAATAATCTCGTATCGCGCTGAAGGTTTCTTTCAGCTACAATAGAGCCTCAGAATTTCGATTTTGAAATTAAATTTGGAAATTTTGGGGCTTAAGACTTCCCCTATTAAAGAAGGATCTTGGACACATTCAAGGGCGCAGATTTTATACCTGCAAGAAATTGGCCAGCAGATATTTTGTCCTAATTTTTACAAGCAGGAAATTGATAGTCTCCAGTCATTCAGTAGATCAACAGCATGCGGTAAGCAGGCTTTCTACCAAATCCAGCAGTTCAAAAAGAGCCTCGGTATTGTCAGGGGTCCCATCAATCCTGCTTCTCGAAAAAAGTCCTGAAATTTCCTTTATCCTTCCTGCCCTTATTTGCAAAATCCAGTATCTTTTATAAGGAGTTTGAGAAATAGTTGTTTTCAATTTACAGAGGATGGTTAATTAAAAGAAAAAGGATTTTGAGAAAAGCCAAGATCCGGATTCGAACNNTAGCCGCTCCGCCATCTTGGCACTGTTTAGATCTACGCTGGAAATTGAATGCTACCTTTTTAGTCTCTAAATAGACCAAGGTAGATATTTTTATTTCCTTTGTAGAAACTCAATAAGTTCATATTAGCTTGGAGGTTGACAGTAGGAAAATATATACTCAAAATTTACTGCGGAAAGCGAAATTAGTTAATTAAAGCCAAGATCCGGATTCGAACCGGAATGAAATCGCTCTGCAGGCGATTGCGTAGCCGCTCCGCCATCTTGGCACATTTGGTTATTTTAATGCTCGTGTAGATGCAATTAAAGGAGGTTCTAATATATAAATATTTAGTTCAAGAGAACTTATCCAAGTTTTTAACTAATTAGCATACAAAAATGGCGTGGATTTTCCTATAAAGAATAAGTCCATTACAAAATTGTCTGGAAAGGAAATAGTCCTGATAAAGCAAATAGACCTGCGATAATAATGGCCATAAACAAGAACACCAGTAAAACGGGCAGGATTACAGCTATTACGGATCTTGTCATACTTACATCGTGTACATACATGCCTCCTACAATATAGAGGTATATCCCATAAATCCCGACAATCCAGCCAAGAAAAGGAATCCAGGAAAGTACTAGCACAGCAGTTGCATAACAGATAAATCTTACAGTGCCCTCGTAACTTCCCGTACCCCCAAGAATTTTATAAATTATATAAAGTATTGCAGCTTCGATAAAGAGAGAGATAATACCTGCGATAGGTGTGAAAATCACAGTCATAAGTATCGCAAAGAAACCGAACCCTCTAGCCCCACCATACATCCCATCGTACATTCCACCATACATGCCGCCCATATACATAGCATGTCCAAAGAGTACGGTTAAAAGTGCAGTTAAAAGCGCATATATGATGAAGCTAATCGCTGCAAAGGTGAGTGGATCAGCATATCCTCCGGTCTTTGGCATTTCCCTGTAAAAATCAGATGGGCTTTGCATAACCTCTTTCCAGGTTTCAATGTAATCCATAACTTACCCTCAATAATCATATGCTTGATTTTTATTTAAATAAATTTATCAAAAAATAAAATCCTGTTTTTAGGATAAACAGGATAGTTCGAAACTACAGCAAATTGAAATGGTTAAAGTTCATTGATCTCATCTTTGATAAATAAGGATCAGGATTAATCGGATTACGCGGTAGACTTCAAATATACCATCGCCTAGACTTAACCTTTTAAAGTATATTTCTCCATTAAGCGGTAGTAAAAGTCTTTGTTTCATCCTTGATAAACTCACACATCTCAGAAATGAATTCCTGCGTTAAAATTTCTTCATCTATGTTTACCTAGTTTTAATTGATCCTAATTGATCCGATTAAGTGTGGTGTGTAGAACTATCATCAAGGTTCTGATCTGTCACACTTGTGAAGCCACACTCGTCTCTCGCCACTTACGAAGTCTATACCTGAACCTACTCTCGCTTTCTGGATTGATTTGCTTTTCACCAGTAATACTATGTCCCCTAGAATAATTAAAGACTTCATGATATTTAACAATTTTATACTATTTTTATAATATTTGAAGAATCCAAACTCTAGAAAAATAGTTAAGCATCAAATTGTATCAATAATCAAAAGAGACTCGTCTGTATTTTTTGCGCCCAGTATTTGAAATTTAACATTATATTTGAGCTTTTATAGTTAACTGAGGCAAAATTTATTAATTCTTAATCCATTTATATTCGATTTGTTTATATAATGTGTGCCGCATAATATTCAGAGGAGACCAAGAACTTTTGATGCTTAAGAATGAAATGGGTTCTAGATAGCCTGAGTTACGTTAATTAAAAGATGATTTAGTGACGTTCTGAAGAGTTGGACAAATATATAAAAACTTATTGTAAAGTTTAAGTATAAATATAAAAACCGTAATTTCTTTGTAAGGGGGTATATCTTTGAAAGGGGACCAGAAACTAATTGATTGTTTGAACGCTCGTCTGGCAGATGAACTGGCAGCTATTAACCAGTACTTTGTTCATGCCGAGATGTGTGAAAACTGGAATTACGAACGGCTTGGAGACGTTATCGAGAAACGAGCTATTACCGAGATGAGGCATGCAGAGAAGCTGATTGAGCGCATTCTCTTCCTTGAGGGAAGGCCCATAGTCAGCAATTTGAGCGAAATTCGTATCGGCGATCAGGTACCAAAAATGCATGGTCATGACCACTGGGCAGAAGAGGGAGCTATTAAAGGCTATAACCAAGCCATCCGTCTGGCAACAGAACTAGGAGATAACGACACTAAAGTGCTTCTTGAGTCACTCCTTAAGGAAGAAACAGAACATATCGACTGGATAGAGGCCCAGATGGACCAGATTAACCAGATAGGTATCCAGAACTATCTGGCACAGCAGATCCGCGAGTAAGGGCGAATGTTACTGCATCTACTTTTAAAATATGAATGAACCATTTGTAAAAGCTTTATTAAAAATAAGTAATCTCCAACGCGCCTCAGAATATTTCTCTGAGGCGGTTTGTCCATGGAGAAGCTTAAGAAACATATTATTAATTTACTTAGAACCTATCCGAAAAGTCACAACAATAGCATATGAAAAGTAGCATATGTAAGAATATGTAAGAATTACATAGGTCTATAGTATCCCTATATCCGTTCTAATAATACATACTTCAATTAAAAGTTATAGATAAAACACGGCGATTTTCAGATAGGCTCTTCCATCCTTCAAGAGGACTGCAAGTCGTAAACAACAACACATCAAAAAGGTCACCACTTCTTTTCTTTATATTGGTTTACTCTCTTTCTATTCCGCTTTGGGTGCTTAATGTCATTTATCCGATGAAGCTTCCAGTGGATAATCTTCCCGTGACAGACATTGTGGCTACTTTTTCTCCGATGGTAGCGGCATCCATCCTTGTGTACCAGGAAGAGAGGCTTTTTGGGGTAAAGAATCTGTTGAAAAGAACCTTCGATTATAAGAGGATTACGAAAAAAATCTGGTATGTTCCCATCATTTTCTTGATGCCGTTTATCTACGTGCTGACCTACATGATAATGCGTCTCGTCGGACTACCGGTCCCAACTGTTTGGAACCCACCCCTTCTGACGCCGCTCCTCTTTATTGTGTTCTTTTTAGCCGCTGCAGGTGAAGAGCTTGGCTATTCGGGATACGTCACCGATCCTATGCAAGTCCGATACACCGCACTGACAGCCAGTCTCATCATTGGGTTGATCCATGCTGTATGGCATTTCCCGTCGATGCTTTCAATGGGCATGACTCTGGGATTGTTTATATGGGGAGGATTTATACTGGCCGTAAGTTTCCGGATTCTGACCGTCTGGCTTTATAACAACACTGGAAAAAGCGTCTTTGCAGCCATACTCTTTCATGCCGTGACCAATACTGGAAGGAGCATATTTCCCGGTAGTCGTTCAGCCTTCCAGCTGTACGACGGGGCTATCGGCTATGGGCTCATTGCTATCACGGCTGTGATCGTGGTGTTCTTATGGAGATCAAAGACATTAACTCGATTTAGATATGCTTGAAAAGCGGCGTGAGGCAGGGTGACAGCTCTCGCGACTGTAGTCACAGGCGTCTATAGTTTCTCAAGCAGGTAAAATAATATAACTGGTTACCAATAAAAATAATAAAACTTACTTTGCAAGGAAATGTGCGAAAAGAAAGAGAACTTAGAGAAGAGAGAAAAAACTTTAAGAAAAGTAGTATTGGAAACCAGTTTTAGAAGAGCAGTTTTAGAGAAGCAATTTCAAAAAAAACTGTGTTAAAACATTATTAAAACAGATTTTAAGAGAGATATAGAGTGAGCATGACAGCGATCCAGAATTCCCGAAGGCTCGCACACCCGAGTTTCGTTTCGGGAGCACGAGATCTGTTTCGCTGCGCTCAAGCAGATAAGATAATAAAATCGATTGCCAAAAATCCAATAAAACATTCTGTACAAGAAGATATGTTAAAAGAAACAGTAAGTATAGAATAAGCTTTAGAAAATAAACATTAAA
>DALS01000010.1 GCA_002499445.1 Methanosarcina sp. UBA293 | reverse complement strand
ATATGGGACGCTCCTCGTTTTTTGTGGGACAAAAAATAAGGAACATTTTTACAATTTTATTTTTATAAATTTTTGGGTAAAATCAGAACTTAGAGGATTTCTACAGAGCCAATAAATGATAAGTTTTTGGATTTAAAGTTTCAATCCTTGTTTTAGTGGATCTTGCTCACGAATGAAAACTGAATATGTCTGTACCTGCCTCGATAGCAGTTTCAATCCTTGTTTTAGTGGATCTTGCTCACGAATCTTCAGCGACTCCTTCGTAATATTTATTATTCAAAAGGGAAAAGTTTCAATCCTTGTTTTAGTGGATCTTGCTCACGAATTTTCATTTCAGTCCTCACCGAAACCCCCACAATCACGTTTCAATCCTTGTTTTAGTGGATCTTGCTCACGAATAAATGAGAAGAGAAAACAATTTCTAATTTCTTTTTTTGTTTCAATCCTTGTTTTAGTGGATCTTGCTCACGAATGGAATCGGAGTTAAATGCCCTTCGATCCTACGACTATGTTTCAATCCTTGTTTTAGTGGATCTTGCTCACGAATTTCAATGATGGTGTTGAGATATCCGAGTACCCAGTGTTTCAATCCTTGTTTTAGTGGATCTTGCTCACGAATTGAAGATGTAAAAGTTTTTCAAAGATATTTTGGTCAGTTTCAATCCTTGTTTTAGTGGATCTTGCTCACGAATCAATCGAAAAATAATTTTATGGTAGCAATGTTTATTTTGTTTCAATCCTTGTTTTAGTGGATCTTGCTCACGAATGGTCCCTTCATAGGCCATGCACCAGCAGCCGCCAAGTTTCAATCCTTGTTTTAGTGGATCTTGCTCACGAATGGGTCCCTTCATAGGCCATGCACCAGCAGCCGCCAAGTTTCAATCCTTGTTTTAGTGGATCTTGCTCACGAATTATAGTATACTACTATTGAAGTATGATGCAACAAAGTTTCAATCCTTGTTTTAGTGGATCTTGCTCACGAATAATGGGATAGTACCGGATGAATTAATCGAAACCGGTTTCAATCCTTGTTTTAGTGGATCTTGCTCACGAATTCGGAAAACTCATGGGGTACGCTATCGTTTTCAGTTTCAATCCTTGTTTTAGTGGATCTTGCTCACGAATAATTTGATTAGACGGGAATGGTCGCGAGTTTTGTTGGGGTTTCAATCCTTGTTTTAGTGGATCTTGCTCACGAATAATTAGTTCGCAAACCAGGTAGTCTGACTGTGCCGTTTCAATCCTTGTTTTAGTGGATCTTGCTCACGAATTCAGGAGAGAGCTTGAGTAGGTGAAAAACCGAGAATGTTTCAATCCTTGTTTTAGTGGATCTTGCTCACGAATTGTTGATAGGTCATAGACTGTGTTGAGAATAGTTAGTTTCAATCCTTGTTTTAGTGGATCTTGCTCACGAATGATCGAATTGTTGTGCTATGTGCAGCGTGTTACTCGTTTCAATCCTTGTTTTAGTGGATCTTGCTCACGAATGGGGTATTCTTCGCTGAAGAAATCCAACCACTCCTGTTTCAATCCTTGTTTTAGTGGATCTTGCTCACGAATTCATAGTTTGGGTTGCAGTTTCGGTATGTGAACAAACAGGTTTCAATCCTTGTTTTAGTGGATCTTGCTCACGAATAATTTCAATGTTGTTCTGTACGAGGGCTACCTCGTTGTGTTTCAATCCTTGTTTTAGTGGATCTTGCTCACGAATAGGTGCAATAGAGTTACAGGCAGGACTCTCATTTCCAGTTTCAATCCTTGTTTTAGTGGATCTTGCTCACGAATTTTACAAATGTTAAGTCTATAGTCATGTGAACGCTCTAGTTTCAATCCTTGTTTTAGTGGATCTTGCTCACGAATCTGTTTTCAGTAGGTGTACAGTCGAAATGGGAATTGTTTCAATCCTTGTTTTAGTGGATCTTGCTCACGAATTTATCGTATTATCATTAATGTTACACTTACAATAACTAAACCTAGTTTCAATCCTTGTTTTAGTGGATCTTGCTCACGAATTCTCAGAGATAAAATTTTAAAATAAAAAACCTTTTTTGTTTCAATCCTTGTTTTAGTGGATCTTGCTCACGAATCTAGGCTGGAGCCTGGTGGGGCCGCAGTGATTATTGTTTCAATCCTTGTTTTAGTGGATCTTGCTCACGAATTCATTAAGCTGCTCCTTAAGTTCCTTCAACCCAAAAGTTTCAATCCTTGTTTTAGTGGATCTTGCTCACGAATCCACAGGAGCGCGTAAAATGGCAATCTCAAATTCTCAAGTTTCAATCCTTGTTTTAGTGGATCTTGCTCACGAATAAAACCCCTTCGCAGGCCTAGAATCTGGCTGGAGTGTGTTTCAATCCTTGTTTTAGTGGATCTTGCTCACGAATCCTCTGAATTAATATTAGCTGCGATCTTATCTAAATTGTTTCAATCCTTGTTTTAGTGGATCTTGCTCACGAATAGTCTTCATCCAGATTATTCCCAAAAAACATTTCATGTTTCAATCCTTGTTTTAGTGGATCTTGCTCACGAATGTCAGTTTGGGGTTTTTTCGGAATGTACTGATCCAGTTTCAATCCTTGTTTTAGTGGATCTTGCTCACGAATATAGATATCCTTGGCGTCAGTGTGTTTAAGAATTTCGTTTCAATCCTTGTTTTAGTGGATCTTGCTCACGAATCCCTCGACAATACCCGACACGATGAAAATGGCAGCAGGTTTCAATCCTTGTTTTAGTGGATCTTGCTCACGAATGGGTTTCTGCCTGCAGTCCTATCCAGATCATTTCAAGTTTCAATCCTTGTTTTAGTGGATCTTGCTCACGAATATGACTGCATCCCTGGGCAGATCAATATTTTTGTTTGTGTTTCAATCCTTGTTTTAGTGGATCTTGCTCACGAATAATATACATTTTCCAAACTCAAATTAGACAGTCGTGTTTCAATCCTTGTTTTAGTGGATCTTGCTCACGAATAAACCACAGACCGAGCGAACGGTTTTTATCTTATTCTGTTTCAATCCTTGTTTTAGTGGATCTTGCTCACGAATCAGGGTTGATTGTGATGCCCTCGTGATCCATATAATGTTTCAATCCTTGTTTTAGTGGATCTTGCTCACGAATGCTAAAGCAAAAATGGAATTGTCGGTTAATCTGCAGGTGGTTTCAATCCTTGTTTTAGTGGATCTTGCTCACGAATAATTTCACCTCTAGAGACTCTCAAAACTACTGACAGGTGTTTCAATCCTTGTTTTAGTGGATCTTGCTCACGAATAGTGATTTCAGCAGAAGAGCAAGCGCGTCTAACTATGTTTCAATCCTTGTTTTAGTGGATCTTGCTCACGAATCAGCTGCGTACACTAGGGGCAGCAACTGCATACTGGTTTCAATCCTTGTTTTAGTGGATCTTGCTCACGAATTTAATGGAGTTGAATTTGTACAGATAGAAACTTAGTTTCAATCCTTGTTTTAGTGGATCTTGCTCACGAATTCTTCAGCCAAAGTCGTGGAACCTATAAAAACAATAGGTTTCAATCCTTGTTTTAGTGGATCTTGCTCACGAATTTCATATCTACCTCTCGAAAATCTATATTATGAAGTTGTTTCAATCCTTGTTTTAGTGGATCTTGCTCACGAATGTTAGCAAAGTCCCCACTATATCCTCCGATATTGATGTTTCAATCCTTGTTTTAGTGGATCTTGCTCACGAATGTGATTTATTGAGACAAGCCCACCTTCCCATGTTTTAGTTTCAATCCTTGTTTTAGTGGATCTTGCTCACGAATTACTCAGTTCTGGGAAGCGGACCCCATGAATAAGTTTCAATCCTTGTTTTAGTGGATCTTGCTCACGAATTCATAAAACAAATTTGAGTTGACAATATGAAAACAAGTTTCAATCCTTGTTTTAGTGGATCTTGCTCACGAATGAAAATGAGTGCGAAAGAGGCATTTCGTAGAGAGCGTTTCAATCCTTGTTTTAGTGGATCTTGCTCACGAATGATACATTTAGAGGGCTAGATGGCTCCACGCCTAGATGTTTCAATCCTTGTTTTAGTGGATCTTGCTCACGAATAGCGTCTGAAGGCTTTGAGTCTGAATGGGATGGTTCGTTTCAATCCTTGTTTTAGTGGATCTTGCTCACGAATCCCTAGACAGAAATCTTTACCATTTGAGAGGGTGGGTTTCAATCCTTGTTTTAGTGGATCTTGCTCACGAATTTTAAACCACCGTCAAATTCAGTCTGAATATTTTGTTTCAATCCTTGTTTTAGTGGATCTTGCTCACGAATATATCTGTCCGTTCTGCCTAGCCTGTTCTGCCAACAGTTTCAATCCTTGTTTTAGTGGATCTTGCTCACGAATAAGCCAGCAAACTCAATAAGCAAGGTGTCAAGTATTTGTTTCAATCCTTGTTTTAGTGGATCTTGCTCACGAATAAATCGAAGAACCAAAAAAGAAAATGTTTTCAGGGTTGTTTCAATCCTTGTTTTAGTGGATCTTGCTCACGAATCCATGGAATTGCCATGCACCTGCAGTCACAGGGTGGTTTCAATCCTTGTTTTAGTGGATCTTGCTCACGAATTTCAGCGTCCTGTTTTGAGAATATTTTCATGGGATCGTTTCAATCCTTGTTTTAGTGGATCTTGCTCACGAATGGTTCATGCGTGTATTCGACCCGCAACAGACGACAAGTTTCAATCCTTGTTTTAGTGGATCTTGCTCACGAATAATTCAACTGTATTAAATGTTTCCCAACGAATTGAGGTTTCAATCCTTGTTTTAGTGGATCTTGCTCACGAATATCGTTCCTGCCGCTCGTCCATTCTCGCATATGTTTGTTTCAATCCTTGTTTTAGTGGATCTTGCTCACGAATGCAGCACAAACGGAGCCGACACATTCAGCTACACATGTTTCAATCCTTGTTTTAGTGGATCTTGCTCACGAATTCCGTGTCTGGCTCGATATGAGCTCCGAGGAAACGTGCTTGAGTTTCAATCCTTGTTTTAGTGGATCTTGCTCACGAATTGCAACTGCGAAATGCAAACAGTGGCAATACAACAAGAGTTTCAATCCTTGTTTTAGTGGATCTTGCTCACGAATTACATTATTTACAATTTCTCGGATCAACGGACCAGAGTTTCAATCCTTGTTTTAGTGGATCTTGCTCACGAATCCCCCTCTTTAAACCCATTCGCGGTTGCATTTTTTCGTTTCAATCCTTGTTTTAGTGGATCTTGCTCACGAATATGGACGCTTCGAGTGTCCCGGTCTTGTCAATTGGTTTCAATCCTTGTTTTAGTGGATCTTGCTCACGAATAAGCTTCGTGGATCTAACATGAATTGGGTTGATTTTTTGTTTCAATCCTTGTTTTAGTGGATCTTGCTCACGAATGAATTGGCAACCAGGGCAGGCCTTCTCCGGGAATGCAGTTTCAATCCTTGTTTTAGTGGATCTTGCTCACGAATAGGGGAAATTTTTCCGTTATTTGGCTAGAAAAAGCCTGAAATGAGCCCAATTTTGGAACTAAAATTCTTGTTGGGATATTATCAAACCCTTTATAAATACAAGAAAAAATAGGGTTTTTAGTGATTTGTAAACATTTTGACATATGCCTTACTTTCTATTAAACCTTTGTATTTTTAAGTAATCTAAAACAGCTTCGAAGAAAGGTTTAGTATGATCCTTTCATGGGTTTTAAAATTGTCAAAATCTCAATTATCTTCAACATTCGAAGCTGTAATTAATCAAGAACTTTTGTAAAACAATATTACTCTTATTTTGTATTATGTTTTCTTATATAACTACTAAATTAGTATTACATATATTTAGAAAAGTATTTATAACAAATGGTTTTAGTCTAATTAGTCTTAATTTTAATCAAAAAAGTATTACTATTGTATTGTCTTTTATTTTATATGTGTTATTTTAAGGGTTATAAATCATTGAGAATACCACTGGTAATACTATTACAATAACTCAAAATAATTTAGACGAAGGAGGAGTTTAAATCAGAAAAAGTCAACTATCTCTCTTAATTGGGGTAGTAGTCGTAATTATAGCGGCTGCTTTTGCTTTTATGCCGGCTGGAATGCCAGTTAGCCCGACTTCCCAGGTTTCTGACGAGTCAGTTTTTGGGAGTTCTGATGAATTAATTCAGGGCTCGGATGAATTGGTGGCAGCCGTTGGGACCCACGGCGGAGAGCCTGAAACCGGGTTTAACCCGATAACAGGATGGGGTTATAATCGCGAACCGCTGGTTCAAAGCACTATCTTCAAAAAAGATAGTAATGGGGCTCTGATCAATGATTTAGCGACAGGTTATAACGTCAGTGAAGATGGGTTGATCTGGACTGTCAATATAAGGGATGACGTTAAATTCCATGACGGGGTGCCTTTGACAGCAAGGGATGTAGCATTCACGTTTAATACAGCAGCAAGTTCCAGTGGGAAAGGGGACCTCTCCGTGCTTGACAATGCTGTAGCTCTCGATAATTACACGGTTGAATTCAAACTAAACGATCCGCAGGCGACCTTCATTCATAAACTTGCAGTAATCGGGATTGTGCCAGAACATGCTTATAATGAGGCTTACGGAGAAAATCCGATAGGGTCTGGTCCTTACAGGCTCCTGCAGTGGAATAAAGGGCAGCAGGCGATCTTTGAAGCAAACCCGGATTATTATGGCCAGAAACCATACTTTAAAAAATTAACTTTACTCTTCATGCAGTCTGACACAGCTTTTGCGGCAGCGAAGTCAGGACAGGTTAATCTGGCTGAAATTCCTGCTTCCTATGCGAATCAAAAAGTAAATGGAATGAAAATAGTATCCCTTGATTCCATTGACGCCAGGGGAATAAGCTTCCCGATGCAGCCTGATACCGGCAAAAAAACCGAAAACGGCTACTCAATCGGGAACAATGTAACTTCCGATCCTGCGATAAGAAAAGCCTTGAACATTGGAATAGACAGGCAAGCCTTAATCAATGGCGCATTAAACGGGCAGGGTGAAGAGGAATTTACGGGTGCAGACAAATTACCCTTCGGAAATAAGGAAGCTATATTCGAAGATGGAAAAGTGGATGAAGCCAGGAAAATTTTAGCTGACAGCGGCTGGGCAGATACCGACGGCGACGGCATCCTTGAAAAGAATGGGTTGAAAGCCGAATTTACTTTATTATATTATTCAAATGCACAGGACAGGCAAGCGTTAGCCGTTGCACTGAGCGAGGAAGCCCGAAAACTGGGCATAAACATTAAAGTCGAAGGCAAGAGCTGGAATGAAATTGACACCCTGGCGCATTCGACTCCTATAATTTTCGGTTTCGGCTCGCTTGATCCGACTGATTTATACCTTAGATACTACAGCAAAAGCTACAACCCCTCAAACTACAACAACATAATAATATACAACAATTCTGTCGTGGATAATTATTTAAGGACAGCCATAACCAGCGTTGATCAGGACACCGCCAATAAAAACTGGCAGCTGGCTGCCTGGGATGGAACAACAGGATTCTCTGCAAATGGAGATGCTACCTGGCTCTGGATTGCAACTATTAACTACCTGTACATTATGGATGAAGATTTGGATATCGGTACTCCCAAAATCCAGTCTCACGGTGCAGATGCCTTTGGTAATATTCTGGAATGGAAACGAACAGCACATTAAATCGAAAGCTAAATTCCAGCAAAGGAACTGTTCCTGAAAACTTTTTAGTAAGGCTGAGGATGCAAAACTCCTCAGCATGACTTTTTTGGCAAATTTGCTTAGATTTTATTGATCCTTTTATATTTTAGATTACTATCTTCTTCGTTCTTTATTTTTAGATTATTGTCTTTTTCGTTCTTTATTTTTATATTATTGTTTTTTCCGCTCTTAATTTTTATATTACTGTTTTCTTCGTTTTTAATTTTTAGATTAATGCCCTTATTTCTTCCGTATTCAATGCTTCGATCATTTTTAGGTACAAGAGGATGTATAAAATTTCCTATTTAGTAATACTAAACAACTTAAGGCTAAGGACTTAGTAATACATAAATTTCGGAATGTATTTATAGTAAAATTGTTTTAGTTAATTAGTCTTAATTTTACTGTAAAAAGTAATACTAATTACCATCTTTCGCCTGAGAAATATTATTTAATGGAAATTAATTGGATTGTATCTCGGATTATCTGAAACTGTTAAAAACCCTTGACTTAACGGTTTTAACGGTTTAATTCTTGCTTAAATAGTCAGAACTCTAGTAAAATAGAGGAGGCGTTTAAATTAAGAAAAATCAACAGTATCTACTGGCAGGAATAGTAATCATAATTATAGCGGTCATTATTGTTTTAACGTCGGCAGGAAAGCCGATCGGCTCAACATCGCCGGCGTCTGGCGAATTAGTTTCTCAGCGTTCTGATGAACTGGTGGTGAATGTAAATTCGCATACAGCTGAACCAGAAACTGGATTTGACCCCCTTCTGGGATGGGGGTGCGGTCATGTAAATTTTGAGCCGCTAGTGCAGAGCACTCTTTTTAAATCAGCTGACGATGGAAGCCTAATAAATGATCTTGCTACGAATTATTCTGTCAGTTCAGATGGAAAAACCTGGACAGTCAATATAAGAGAGGATGTCAGGTTCACAGACGGTGAAAAATTAACAGCCAGGGACGTGGCGTTTACATTTAATACTGCAATTGGAAGCAATTCCGAGCTAGATATGAGTAATCTCGAAAAAGCTACGGCAATAAATAATACTGTGGTTAAATTCGAGTTAAAAGAACCTCAGTCCAGTTTCATATGGAGACTAAGATACGTTGGGATTGTGCCAGAACACGCATACAAAAAAGAAACCTACGGGTCCAATCCAATCGGATCAGGGCCGTATCAGTTTGTACAATGGAATAAAGGGCAGCAGGCGATCTTCAAATTAAACGAAGATTACTATGGGAAAAAACCCTACTTTAAGAAAATAACCATGTTATTCCTGGATAAAGATACTGCGTTTGCAGCTGTAAAATCCGGGGATGTGGACATAGCTGAGGTCGAAATCAGCTATGCAAACCAGACTGTAAACGGATATAATCTAATATCTCTTCCCGCAGCAAGGGCACAGGGAGTTTCCTTCCCTATGCAGAATAATACCGGTGAAAAAAGCCTAAAGGGAGATCCGATAGGCAACAATGTCACAGCAGACATAGCGATCCGAAAAGCCTTAAACCTCGGCATTGATAGAAAAGCCCTGCTTGAAGGGGTAATATACGGGAAAGGAGACGTGGAATACACCGGAGTAGACCAGCGGGAGTTTGGAAATCCTGATGCCAGAATCAGGGGTCCAAATCTCGAAGAAGCTAAAAAGATATTGGAAAACGCAGGCTGGAAAGACACTGACGGCGATGGAATCCGGGAAAAGAACGGAACCAAAGCCCAGTTTAAACTATACTATTCTTCCGCAGACCAGACAAGGCAAGCCTTATCCGTAGCTGTAAGCGAACAGGCAAGAGAATTAGGTATAAAAGTAGACCTTGTAGGCGCAAGCTGGGATGAAATCTATGCTAATCAATACAGTTCCGCCGTTTTATACGCTTACAGCAGCATAGACACCTTTAATCTATATCTGCAGTACCACAGCAAAGAAGCTGATGACACATACAAAAATCCAGGGCTTTATAATAATCCTATCGTAGATGGGTATTTAGAAGCAGCTCTAAGGGCTACAGATCAGGACCAGGCTACAAAATACTGGCAGTTAGCTGCATATGATGGAAATACCGGGTTTGGGCCTGCAGGAGATGTGACCTGGTTATGGCTGGTGACAATTGATTACCTGTATATGGCGGATGAAACCCTTGATATGGGAACTCCGCAAAGAAACGCAGGAGCAGATATTTTAGGAAATATCTATGAGTGGAAAAGAGTAAACGCAGCCAGCTCGACTTCGTAATGAGGAATTAATCCTGTAATTAGTGAATAACTGAGCTTGTAATTCTGATACTGCAGGTTCAGTCACTCACTTTTTCCTTTCTTTTTGTTTCAGCGCTGGAATTTACGGGAATGATTGGAAAATATAAAAAATGTTTATTTTACCAGATTTGACCTTATCCGACTTAAAATTGTACGAGGACTTCTCAAATCCCCTGAAAAGTGTTTACAGACTTATAATTCTGTTTAAACCTGTAATTGTGTTAAATAGACGTCTTTGTAAAAATAATAATCATAATAATTGTTGTATGAGGGAGTAGCATGTTAAACAATGGAAAAATAGCGGGTTTCATAGGAAAAAAGACACTCAGATTGGTAAGCCTTTTGATTGTAGTTTGTTTTGCAAGTTTCATGCTTATTCAATCTTCACCTATTGATCCTGTTAGAGCGTATATTGGGGAAATGCCAGTAACCGCAGAGCACAAAGCTAAGCTTGAAGAGTACTGGGGGGTTAACACGCCTCCGCAGGAAAAATTTCTGAACTGGGCTGGAGATATCGTAAAAGGGGATTTTGGGACTTCACTTATTTATAGGACGCCTGTAATCGATGTTATTAAAGAAAGATTTACAGCTTCTCTGGTTCTGATGGGGGTTTCATGGCTTTTTGCAGGAATTTTAGGTTTTGTTTTAGGAATAGTAGCAGGCATGAAGCAAGGAACATGGGTAGATAAGGCAATAAAAACTTACTGTTATGCTCTGGCTGCTGCCCCGACATTCTGGTTAGCACTTGTGCTTTTGATGGTGTTTTCAGTATATTTGGGCTGGTTCCCAATAGGATTAAGTGTACCTATAGGGGTTACGGCTGACAATGTGACGTTTTTTGATTGGTTTAAGCGTTTAATCCTGCCTGCGTTAACCTTGAGTTTATTAGACGTTGCAAAAATTACAATGTTCACTCGAGAAAAACTGATAGAAGTCCTATCCAGTGACTATGTATTATTTGCAAAAGCAAGAGGTGAAAAAGGACTTGATCTGGTATTAAGGCATGGAATTCGAAATGTTGCACTTCCTGCCATTACTCTGCAGTTTTTAGGGTTCAGTGAATTGTTTGGAGGAACAGTCCTGGTTGAACAGGTTTTTTCATATCCTGGAATCGGACAGGCTGCAGTAGCAGCAGGATTAAGATCGGATGTACCTCTGCTTCTGGGAATAGTTATCTTCAGTACTTTATTTGTTTTCTTCGGAAACCTGATTGCCGATATTATCTATGAATTCGTTGATCCCAGGATAAGACAACAGGAGGCATCAATATGAGTACTGCTCTCGCAACAGTTAATAGGGGACTGTTCCGGGGTTTAAATCTAAGGCAGAAGACTCTTATGATAATAGGTTCAACCTCACTTTTATTGCTTGCAATTGTGGTTTCCAGCGTGTATTTAGGCGGGGAACCGTTACAGACCAATTTTGGCTCCAAAAACCTTGCCCCTTCTCTGGAACATCCTTTTGGGACTGATTGGATGGGAAGAGATATGTTTGCAAGGACTCTGGAAGGACTGGGCCTAAGCATATTAGTTGGAGGCCTTGCTTCCACAATCAGTACTATACTGACCATATTTTTAGGACTACTTTCAAGTACAGGAAAAACTGCAGACTCCTTTGTGTCCTGGCTGGTAGATCTCTTTCTTTCAATTCCGCATCTTCTTTTAATAATTCTCATTTCTATAGGAATGGGAGGGGGAGCAAAAGGAGTCGTAATCGGAGTTGCATTGACGCATTGGCCGAGTTTGACAAGGGTTGTAAGAGCAGAAATCAAGCAGCTGAAAACCCAGGAATACATTCATATCTCCAGGAATCTTGGCAGGTCAAAAATATGGATAGCTACAAAACACATTTTGCCTCATCTGGTTCCCCAGATACTGTTAGGCACGATTTTAATGTTCCCACACGCGATTTTACATGAAGCCTCAGTCACGTTTTTGGGGTTTGGGCTCTCTCCACATGAACCTGCAATCGGTATAATTCTGTCAGAGTCTATGAGGTACCTCTCAGCAGGATACTGGTGGCTTGCATTTTTCCCGGGGTTATCCCTGTTAATTGTAGTTCTGGCATTTGATCTGATTGGCGAAAACTTGGGAAAATTGATGAATCCGAAAAATGCTCATGAATAAATTTCACTCAGTATTGTAAAGGAATTTTTGTAAAACAGTTATATTTCGCGCAGAAACTGGCCTCAAAAATGTGTTAATTCAATGAGATATGTTGGATTAAAAATTCGTTAGATCAAAAATGTGCTGGATCAAAAAATATTAGATCAAAAATGTGCTGGATCAAAAAATATTAGATCAAAAATATGTTCGGTCAAAAATATATTAGATCAAAAATACGTTCGGTTTAAAATGCGTTTGGTCTAAAATACTTTCGATAAAGTATATATTAAATTTGCATTTAGAGGGTGTGAAATATGGGATATAAAGCTGAAATTAAGACTAAAAAAGAGTTAATCACTGGACTTTCAACAATTATTGGAGAAAAGGAAAAAGCTAAAGCTCTGTTAAAAGTAGAAGATCTTTCACTTTCATTCATTCAGTACGCTTCAGGGCTTAGACAAACTGAGTTAAAAGTAATTTCTAATCTGAGTCTACAGGCTTATAAAGGCGAAATCCTGGCGGTTGTAGGGTCAAGCGGATCCGGAAAAAGTCTTCTTGCTCATGCGATTTTAGGAATTTTACCTTCAAACGCAAAACTCGATGGTAAAATCGAATACAATGGCGAAGAACTTACTCAGGAAAAAAAAGAAGAAATGAGAGGTAAAGAAATAGCCCTGATACCGCAAGCTATAACCTATCTTGATCCTTTAATGAAAATCTCCGATCAGGTAATGGGATGCGTTGAAAAGAAAGATGAAGGTTTAATGAAGAAGTTCCAGAGAGAAATTTTTCAGAGATACAATTTAAAGCCAGAAGTTGAAAGAATGCTCCCTCATGAACTGTCAGGGGGCATGGCCCGGAGAGTTCTGGTTTCCACTGCTGTAATAAGCTCTTCAAAGCTCGTAATTGCGGATGAACCAACCCCTGGGTTAGATGAAAAAACTTTGAATGAAACCCTGAGTTATTTCAAAGACATGGCAGATAAGGGCTGTGCAGTGATACTTATAACTCATGATATAGAAGCCGCATTAAAAATCTCTCATAAAATTGCAGTATTCTATGCAGGTACGATTTTAGAAATAGCGAATGTTGAAGATTTTAAAAATAATGGTGAGAATTTAAGGCACCCATACACCCGCGCACTCTGGAATGCCCTTCCCCAAAATAAATTCCAGGCAATCAAAGGCCATCAGCCGATTCAGGATGAAGTCATTGATGGATGTATCTTTTATGAAAGATGTTCTAAAAAGAAAGCTCTATGTTCTCAGGGTATTCCCCAATTAAAAAAGATCAACGGAGGAGTGGTGAGGTGCAATAATGCGTCTTAAAGGTGAGAATATAAGTTTCGGATATAAAAAAAACAATTTGATTTTAAAGGATGTGAATATTTCTTTAGGCAGCGGGGAAGTATTCGGGCTGGTTGGGGATAGTGGAAGTGGAAAATCAACCCTATGTAAGATATTGGCTGGCTATGAAAACAAGTTTCAGGGGAAAGTAAGTATAGATGGAAAAGAGTTTCCGTCAAAAGGCTATAACCCGGTCCAGCTTATTTTTCAACATCCGGAAAAAGCTGTAAATCCGAAATGGAGAATGAAAGATATTTTAAACGAAGGACACGTTGTTTCACAAGAGATTTTAGAGTCATTTGGAATAAAAAATAACTGGCTTAATCGATGGCCCAATGAGCTTTCCGGAGGCGAACTCCAGAGATTTGCCCTTGCACGGGCTTTAAGCCCTAAAACCAGGTTTTTAATTGCTGATGAAATATCTACAATGGTAGATGCTATTACTCAAGCTCAAATCTGGAATATAGTTTTAAACATAGTCGAAGAACTCAATATTGGAGTACTGGTCGTAAGCCATGACAGGGATTTAATTAACAGGGTATGTCACGATACTATTTACTTGAAGGATATAACTAGTGTTTGAGTAAAGTTCTATATAATTGCTTGACTAAAAAACTGAACTCTGTATGAAGCCTGCGAGTCAAACTCACGAGTCTAATTTTAACCTTTGTCTTAGTGGACACTGCTTGTGAATATGGCAAGCAAGGATATCATGCAGGACTATCTTTTAAGTTTTCAACTACTTTTTTTCAAAGGACCTCAGTTTCTTTGCACCTCTGATATATTAATAAGACTCACATACTTGAAGTACAAAATCAAGCAGCTTCGGGTTGTGGCTTGTTTATTGTCTTAGATCGATAAGGTTTAATGCCATTCACTTATTAGTTTAGCCGCACAAGTCTCGATTAACACTAATTTTTATTTTAGTATGATAAGGTATATATAATTTAGAATTATTTAGTATAAAGTGTTACAAAATTGAAAATTTGTATTACAATTAAATTCCGTTATGTCGGCAGAACGGAGATTATGAGGGATGGATTTATGATGCAGGGAATAAAAACAAGAAAAACTCCACCAAAGGAAAAAACCAGTTTGCTGGTACAAGGGACATGGAGCACGTTATCCTCTGCATCTTCACCAGCCCCTCCTGTTATCCAGTACTCCTCTCCTTCTGCCCATCCTATTTTTTATCCTGTTTCTTGTCCTGCTCCTGACTGCTCATTATTTCCTCTAGGGCTTCTTTATCTTGACCTGAACATCTACCGGGAATCCATGATAAAAGTCCTCATCAGAGAACAAAGAGAGGATCTGTACCAGCTGATAAAAAGGGTCCACTTTGACGGAAAGTATTATCGGGTAAAATGTGTGCGTTCCGGAGAATGGGAACACTGCTGGGATCTGGCGGTTCGAGTACAGTTTTTTGGAATGATGCAGGGCTTAGCCTTCGAGCCGGAGAAAATCGTTTCCACAAAAGACAGGAAAATAATATACAGATCCCTTGTCCTGGTAAATCCGTATGAGTTGTGGGAAAGGGAATTGGTTGAAAGGTTATGGAACCTTCAGGATAGAATTGAGTTTCTGATAGCAAAAATCCTCTTTCACGAATGTATTCATATCCTTATCTTCCTCGGAAAGACACTGCCCTCAGGTTTCGAGCAAACGGATATTTTCCTTGAATTCAGAGAGATGCTTAAGTTTGCAAACTCGGAGAAACTGTGCCCCGAAAGTTATGGCGTCCAGTCCTGTCTCCGGAATCTAGCTGATCTTGGCTCAAACTATTCTGAAAGTTCCGAAAAAAAGCTGGATCAGGTCTCTGAAGTCTATGAATTCCTGATCCACGAAAAATACAGCATCAAAAAAACCGATCTGGCTTTCGGCCTTTCCTGGAGCAACAAAAAAGTTTCCCGGAATTATTCGAAGATCGCGGCTTTGAAAGTGGGCTCCTGTAAGGAAGCTAATAAAAAACTCTGGAAGAAGGAAATTAACAGGTTGCATAAAGATTTAGAAAAACTGTATGACAGGATTGATGGTAATCGGGGCTCTGAGAGTGAAATATATTGAAAAAATTCCTTAAAAGACCTGAATATGGGAACTGGAAAATGTCGGAAAGAACATCAAAGAAATGTGAATAAGTATGTGCGAAAATCGTATAATAATCGTATAATATTATAAGTCCATTAATAAAAGGGAGGGTATGCATGGCTAGAGTTATGATCGTGGATGATGCTGAGTTTATGCGCATGGTAATTAAAGACACTCTTTTAAAGCATGGATATGAAGTGGTTGCTGAGGTTGGTGACGGGGAAGAGGCGATTCAGACATATCTGGAAGTAAAGCCCGATATTGTGTTAATGGATATAATTATGCCAGATCTAAATGGAAAAGAGGCATTACAAAAACTTCTTATTATGGATCCAAGCGCAAAAGTGGTAATGTGTTCCTCTCTTGGGCAGCAAACGCTCATAACCGAATCAATGAAAATAGGCGCTATGGGTTTTATAGTAAAGCCCTTTGAACCTGATGGAATGCTTGATATAATAAGGAAAATTGCTGAGCCAAATTGACTTATTTGACTCAAAAATTTGGTTTTAGTGTTTTACAGTTGAGTAAACTAGAATCTTACGATTCCCAAGGAAGACGCTCAAAGTTCTTGACTTAGGAAACTTGAGACAAAGAACTGTCAAAGATGGCACTTAATTTTTAAAAAGTGAGTCGAAGAACTCCGGCGATTCTATCCTGATTATGAAGAAAAAAGTATAGTTAAAGCCCATGAGAAGTAGACATCGAGAAAGAAAATTTAGGAAAGGGAGTTTTTACTTCATTCTCCCTTAATTATCCTTGCAATGTCGTCCCCTACATCTGAGGTGCTGCTCCTGCCACCCATGTCATAGGTTTTGACTTTGCCATCCAGGATATTTTTCTGGATTGCGCTCACTACCATGTCAGCAGCATCTTTTTCACCGAGCTGTTCTATAAGCATCGCGCCTGCCCAGATTGTGGCAATAGGATTAACTCTGTTTTGGCCTTTATACTTCGGGGCAGAGCCATGAATGGGTTCGAACATGCTTGTGCCTTTGGGGTTAATGTTTCCGCCTGGAGCAAGACCAAGCCCGCCTTGGATCATGGCTCCGAGGTCAGTTATTATGTCTCCGAACATGTTCGGGGTTACAACCACATCGAACCATTCAGGATTTTTCACAAACCACATAGTGATAGCATCAACGAAGTTGAAGTCTGTGGTAAAGTCCGGATGGGCTGCTGCAACTGCGTTAAATTCCTCTCTCCAGAAGCCGTAAATGTCGGAAAGCACGTTTGCCTTGTCAACTGACGAAACGTGTTTTTTTCGGTTCCCAGCAAGGTCAAAAGCGTACTCGATAACCCTTCTTGTGCCTTCTTTGGAGATAAGGCCTATCTGGTATCCTATTTCTTCGCTGTCGGTCTCGATATCAAGCCCGAATTTTGCTGAATAGAGCGTTCGCTTGACTTCTAGTAGGTCTTTGTTCACTCCTTTTTTTGCTCTGCCACCGATTCCTATGTAGAAGTCCTCGGTGTTTTCCCTGACAACTACAAAATCGATGTCTCTTGAGGTTTTATCTTTGAGTGGAGTCCAGACCCCCTCAAGGAGTTTTATAGGGCGGAGATTGATATACTGGTCAAAGTAAAAGCGTGCAGTTAATAAGATTCCCTTCTCAAGAATGCCAGGAGCAATTCTTGGATCTCCGACAGAACCAAGGTAAATGGCAGGATATTCTGATAATTCTTTTAAAGTCTCTTCCGAAATCAGTTCTCCTGTCTCAAGGTAATGGTCTGCTCCATGAGGGTATTCAATCCATTCTACATCAAAACCGAATCTTTCGCCAACAGCATCTATGACCTTCCTGCCTTCGGCGATAATTTCTGGGCCTATCCCGTCGCCCGGGATGACCGGAATCTTGTACTGCGTCATATTTATACTCCTTTTAAATTTGCAGGCAAACTTTGCCATTTTTGCGAGATATCAAATGTGGACAGGACTGTTTCAGGACTGATTTTCTGTCTCTTGGCGCTCAGAGACCAGTTTCCTGGTATATTTTATAAGCCCTCCCTCGTCCACAATTTCACGCACAAAATCCGGGAGGGGAGTTGCCTGGTAGGTCTCACCTTTTGTTTTATTTACGATAACTCCTGTCGCAAGATCTACTTCAAGCTCATCTCCGTCATTGATTTTGTCAGTGTCAGGACATTCCAGGACAGAAACTCCGATATTTATTGCATTCCTGAAAAAAATCCTTGCAAAAGACTTTGCAATTACACAGGCTACTTTTGCCCCTTTAAGGGCAAGGGGAGCGTGCTCGCGTGAGGAGCCGCAACCAAAATTGTTTCCTGCAACCACGATATCATTTTCGTGAACATTTTTTGCAAATTCGGGACGTACGCCTTCAAACGTGTACTTTGCAAGTTCTTCAGGGGTATTGTAAATCAGGTACCTTCCGGGAATTATTGCATCTGTGTCCACGTCATCTCCGAATTTCCAAGCTCTTCCTCTCATAACATCACCAGTCTTTTGCTGTAATTCAACGTTGTTATTAAAATTCTTACAACCTGCAACTTAGCTGCATTCACAGGGGTGAAGTATTACAGGTAATATTTAAATTATTTTCTGGGATGATAATTAAATTGGTTAACAATTTCAACCATTTTACTCCTAACTTCCCCCTAACAAATCCATAAAAATTAGTTTATTAGTTTATTTATCGATTGATTTTTACATGTAGTACCTAGGAATTTCCCCATAAATCGGCCTGATCTCTGTGCTTTAAACTTCCAGTACTTGATAGTATCAAGATGACAACTATTTAAAATGATTTACTTCTTCTGAATTAAATAAAACTCTAACTTTTAAATTCATAAGGCTTGAGAAGGCAAGAAAATATCATCATACTATCAAGAAGAGTTAAGGATCTTATCTCTAAAATATTCAATGAGGTTGGTATTCTACTAAATTTTAATGAACTAAAGCCTGTAAAATCCAGGGGTTGAGAATTTTGTTCAACCCTGAATTATCAATTTCTAAAAGATTTCCAGAACCCTGTTGCGTTATTTATTCAGGATATTATTTTATCGAGCTGGTTAGTCTGAGCTGCCAGTTTGATTTCCTGGGCAATTCTCCGTCCAGTAGACAGATTTTCCTGTATAAGGTCTGCATAGGGGGAGCCTGAAACGTAAAGGTTTGTCCCTGCAACAATCCTTGCAGAGATCTCAAATACCTTAATCTCAAGCGTATCTGTAAATACGGTTTCAAGGCAGAAAGCCCCGATCATTCCGCCAAAAAGGCCTAGAGATTCTTCAACTACCCGTTCTCCAAGAGAGAAAATAAGGGGCAATAATGATTCTCTTGCTACCAGTGGTATATTTCCGGTGACTACATATGTCGGGCGGATGCCTGCTTCTACGAGTTCTTTGGGTGAGCCAAGCCTGAAGATCTCATCGGCATTGGATTCTACCCTCCGGTCCATGCTAAGAAGCTCAAGGCTGCCCTCGCTTAAAGTGTATCCCTCGTTTCGGATCGGGGAATAAAAGTAATGCAGGTAATAACGGGTTCCGGTGATAAATTCCTGGATTGTGTACTTCTGAGTTCGGTCTATGAGTCCATCGAACTCTTCGTAGGTTTTTGCAACAAAAAAGCCCTTTCCTCCCTTTGCTCCGTCATACTTGACCATTACAGGCCCTTTGATATCATGAGGGTCATCGATTTTTCCTGGCATGTGGATGCCTGCTCCGAGTAGCCACTCCCGTTCTTTATTCCTATCTGACTCCCATTCGAGCACAGCCCGATTTCCGAATGTAGGCACAGCTAGTTCTGCAAAATTGTCCGTACCAAGATAAGCAACAAATGAACCGTGTGGAATAATAATCGTGTTTTTCTTTCTAAGTTCCTCAGCCTTATTCATTATATCGTCATAGTTTTCGACAATAAGGTACTCATCAGGCTTTGCTTTGGGAAATGCTTCATAAAACTTAGGAGGTTTGCCAACGCAGATTCCCAGAGTTCTGAAGCCTTCCTTTCGAGCTCCATCAAAGATCTGAAGGCTTGAATGAGAACAGACTGTCGCAATTGTAAGGTTTTCTAAGTCGTAATTATTCAGAAAGTCTAGAACCTGCTGTTTTGTGATCATAATTGGCACCAGAAAAATTTAGATTAGAATGTACAATGTTATATTTAAGGTTAAGGTCTGGATTATATATATAAATGTAGTAGCGGATGTATATCGAGCCATAAAATAAAAGTTTATATTAAGATTCGCGCAAACTGGAGTATGTACTAAATAAAATAGACAGGTTTTTAATCCAGGAAGTAAATATGGACGGGCTTGAAGATCGGGATGGCTTATTGGAAGCTGGCAAATTACCACAGGGGTTTGAACAGGTGGAGCAGGGCGGCAGGGTGCGCATTCTCCAAGTAAATGATGAATCCAGAAAGATCACTCAGGTTCTTTCCAATGAGACATCATTAAAAATTCTCGAATTGCTTGGGAATAAAGGCATGTCTGCAACCAGTATTGCAGAGGAGCTGGAGCTTCCTCTTACTACTGTCATGTATAATCTTGACTCCCTTATAGAGTCCGATCTTATAAAGGTCAAACAGATAAAATGGAGCCAGAAAGGGCGGCAGGTAAAGATTTACGAGTCTGTGGAAAAACTCATTGTTCTCGTTCCTTCGAAAAGTTCGATGGACAAGCCCTCTATAATAAGTCTGCTTCAGAAGTATATTGGGGTAATAGGAGCTGCCTTTTTTGCAACCGCAGGGATAGAGTATTTTTCAGCCTATATGCAGGCAAAAAGGGTCATTGATGCGGCTGCTCCTTTGAAATCTGGGATGATGGAAACACCTGACAAATCTTCCCTGGAGCAAATGGCTATGGGAATTAATGAAAGCAGTAATATCAGCCCGAGAATAGCTCCTGACCAGCAGGTATCCGAAAATGTAGTTATGAATGTAACTTCCGAACCTTTGAAAGCCGGAGCAAGAAACCTCTCCTCTGAGCTCGAAACTGGCGCAACTCAGGAAGCTGCTGAAGTCCCGATATCCGCACCTGATGGTTTAAATTCTATTCAGGAGATTTCTTCTATCCCACCAGAAGGGTTTGCTCATACAGGTGGGTTTCATGGGCTTTATGATACTCTTTCTCTTCACCCCGGAATCTGGTTCCTTTTAGGGTGCGTTTTTATAGTAGTCCTGCTGATTGTAAAAGAAGTCTATTATAAGAAAAAAGTCAAGTAGAGATTCGTATGAGAGTTGCTTTAAAACTTGCATACATAGGCACCGAGTTTCACGGCTCCCAGATCCAGCCCAATGTGGAGACTGTAGAGGGAGAACTCTTCAAGGCTCTTCGAAAACTCGGGATAATAGAAAGCCCCAAGTCTGCGAATTATACCTCTGCAGGCAGGACCGATGCTGGGGTTCATGCGCTTGAGCAAGTTGTCGCTTTTGATACAGATAAACCCAACCTGGCGATTCCAAGGGTAATAAATTCCGAACTCCCGTCAAGAATCTGGGCTTGGTCTCACGCTGAAGTACCCCTAAGCTTTGATGCTCGGAGAGCTGCAGTTTCCAGACATTATAGGTACGTAATGAGCGGGAGAGAGTATGATATCTCCAGAATCAGAGAAGCTTCAAAACTGCTGCTCGGAACGCATGACTTTGAAAATTTTTCAAGGACAAATGGAGAAAAAAGTACGGTTCGTACACTCGAAGTAGTCAATGCCCGTGTAGACGGAGAACTTATTAAAATCGATGTTATTGGGAACAGTTTTCTCTGGAATATGGTCAGGAAAATCGTAACCGCTCTCTCTATGATAGGGAATGGCGTACGTGATAATGACTGGCTGCTCCAAATGCTCAATCCGGATATTTATGAAGAAGGAATTGAACCTGCTCCTGCCTATGGATTGACCCTTATGAAAGTAAATTACAGAGACGAAATAGGATGGGTCGACGATGATTATTCTATCAGAAGAGCAGGTGAGCAGAATCAGAAACATATCCTCAGGCACAGGGTTATGGCAGAAGTGCTGGAAGAACTGATCTCTCACGAGTAAAAAAACTCTTAAAAAGCGCTTTTCTGAAAAACAGTTATTGTCCGGGTAAGGCTTCGATGTACTCTCTGGATATATATATCAAGAACCTTAAGCCCTGCTTTTTCTCCGTACTCCGATGCAGTTTTATCCGAAACTACAACTGCAATACCTCCGGGCTTAAGTATGCGCTCGATTTCCTCAAGGGCGCAGGAATAAAGCGTTTCTAGGGATTCGGCAAGGATTGCTGCTGATCTGCCATATGGGGGGTCGGTAACAACTGCGTCTATTGTGGCATCTTTAAATGGCATCCTGCAGGCGTCTCCTTCCATCAAGACATAATCCAGTTTAAAGGCTTCAAGGTTCATGCGGGCGCCCTTAACAAGCTTTTCCTGGGCATCAATTCCTATAACCTTTGCTCCTACAAGCCCGGCTTCAACAAGAATCCCAGCAGTGCCGCAAAAGGGGTCTAGAATAAGTTCTCCTGGCTTTATTCCTGACAGGTTTGTGAGGGCGCGTGCGACCCTGGGCATAAGGACGCCAGGATGGAAGAATGGCTTATTCTGGGGAGTCCTGGCTTCATACGCGCTTCTGTCAACAGAGGACAGGAGAGTTCCTATCACGGCTTTCTCACTAAGAATTACCCTGAATTCAATATCAGGGTTTTTCAGGTTTGCCCTGAAGCCTTTCCTGTAAATGCATCCTCCGATTTTTTGTTCCAGAAACTCGCCCGGAAAATCCACGTGATGTTTGATTCGCTTTGCTCTTACCACAAAACTTTGTCCTTCCCTTATGTATCCCGATGAATCAAAAGCTTCTGCAAGTTTCAGTATTGCACCCGAAGTATTTTCGGTAATTCCTATAACTTTCAGGATATGGTGGGTCATTGCCAGCCTGTCAGTTATCGTGTCTCGAAGGATTTTTTCCACGCCCTCTTCTTTACCAGTTATTTCCACAACAAGACACTGGTCAATCATAATATGAGGCCGGAAATCAAGCCCCTCGATTTTGAGGCAGGCAAAAACTTCGGCAGCGGGCAGTTCTTCATGTTCTCCAGAGAGTTCAAAAGCGTATAACATTGGTGATCCGGAATAGGTTGATAATTATAAACTCGAAATGATATCCGTACCATAACGGTGCGGAAATAAATATAAAATTCCCTGCGTCAAACGCGAAAGTAGTTATTAAAAGTAACTGATGGTTTGGTAGTAGTAATTAATCTTTGAAATGTCAGGATATGCTCAATAACGTGACTATTTTTTAAAAGTAAAGTCGGTTAGTATAACTGAAAGACAGAAATTGAGACTTCCTAAATACTAGATAAAAATATCAATGTTGCAGAATACAACTATTGAATTCTCCCTGGAGATACAAACCCTATGTGACCGGAGATACAGGAAAGGTCTCTTTCAAAGCAGGACACCAGTAACTTTTTCAAAACTTTGATTGCGTATTTAATTTACCAAGTGCTATATTTCGTTTTCATCCGGGTTCGTGAGGTTAACTTCGCTTCCCAGTTCCATATGAAAGGCACTTTTTCCTTTTCTGCGGTCGCAATTTCGATAACTTTTCTGACCCAGGTTAAATATTCTTCTATATTCAAGATTCACTTTTGGTTTCTAACAGCGAATACTCTTTTTTGATATCAGACTCGCTTTTAACAGCTGCTACTTGCTTGATAATTATGTATATCGGTACTTCCCCCTTTCGATACATCACATTGACCATATTCATTTTTATATTGTGTCACTTATATTTTATGTTTATAGGTTGCAGTATGCATGTGGATCGATAAGGGCTTTGGACGAGGAACGTTTCCGGTATTGAATTCTGGACGATGAAGCAAGAAGGGCAGTAATAGTTTCCTCTTTGAATGTGGCAAATGTCAGTATAGCCACAATTATGACAATCGGTTTTCAAAACTTCATTATTCATATTGATAATACAGTAATTAGAAATTAAAGCCTTTCTATATGGAAACATAGTGGAATTTTATTGGTCGTATCTGGAGAGGTCGTTGAAGACAGGTCGTTGAAATATGATGGTCCATGCCCTCCACTCAACTAGCAACATCTGCACACACAGGAAAAATGGCGGAAGGATTGAGACTCCTTCTCGTTGAAGAGGGGTCGAAAACAGTGGTTTTTACACGGTGACTACCACACTGGCTTTTTCAATAAAACAGGTGGGACAAAGGTATTTCCCATTTTTTTATATGACATATCACGCGTTTTACAGTCCGCACAAATTACTTTCCGTACTTTTACTTCCCCCCTTTATACTTTAAAATAATTAAATTATATAGATCTCTATTCATATAAAATAACAGTATAAACATGTAGGCTCTGTGTGTCTGTGAAGGATAGGATGTTTTGAATAAAGGGTATAAAATCGAGAAATTCGATTGTATTTTTAAAAAAATTTTCTTATTTTTACAGCGTTAATTTTTTATTCCATTCTTAATGGGGTGAATACGAATGAGACTGAATTTTAAGACAGGCTCTTAACCTTTTTTAAAACATTTTTTCCAGAGCTTCCCTGCCAGTCATTCCGGGTTCGACCCCAAGTTCCCTGGCTGATTGAGTAACTTCAACAATCTGGGCTTTGAGCACATCTTCAAAATTCTGTACGCCTTTTACCCTTGCTGCCGTATCCCCAAGTGCATCTGCAGCATTTACATTGAGGTATCCGCACATAAGGAAGCCTTTCTCTGCCCTTATAACCAGAAGAGGATATTTTTGCATTTCAAAGCGAAGGCCAAGAGCACACCCATTTTCAAGTTGAATTTGTTCAATAAGCATATTTTTCAGAATATCTTTAAAACCAGATTAACTTTTTGGACTCTTGTAGAGTTGTGTAAAGATGTCTTTGAAAGAACCGAAGGGTTTTCGGGTTTCTGCGGTTTCTCCATCAGCTAAAGTTTTATTTCCTTCTTTTTTGCTTTTGTTTTCTACATTTCTGCTCATCGCTTCCTTTTCCATGCTGTAAGCTCATTCCTTTCCAGTGTGGTTTATTGGGGCACAAAGACAAGCAGTAAAAGTACTCTGCCAGAAAGCAGGCACAAGAAGGATTATTAACAGAAAACCGGTTAAAAGAAGATTGTATGGTTTCAAAGCTCTTAACTCATTCATATCTTTTCTAGTCTTTTGGCTTTTTGTTAACCTTTATATTCTTTTTCTTCTGGCTCTGTAGAAATCCTCTGAANNATAATGAATTTCCATAAATTTAAACTGAGCAACCGGATCTGGATATACTTATCTTTTTTCAGCCTCTTTCATCTGATATAGATAGGTTTTCTACAGAGCCTTTCTTCTCTATTTCCGGTTTTATTTTGCTTAATCTTCAACTCTTATTTCAATTTATTTTTCAGGTTTTACTTTGTTGTAACCTCACAACCATTATGAGTTATTATTATAGTATGTTCAGCCTGAGCTACAAGCCCGCCTGCACTTTCGAGAAGTACGGGATAGGAGTGAAGAATTCCTGCTTTTTCAAGCTGGAGTAATGCGAATTCAAGCCTATTGGATTCGAGCCACCGTTTTGCAAAAGGCAATTCCCTGTATTCTTCAGCCTGTTTCAGGACATTCCGCACTGCAGGCATACGGACCGGTTTTTTCCTTACAAGGCTATATATCTCGGCCCAGTTTCCATCATGGACAGAACCAGCTCCATTGGTTGCAAAGGGCTCGATTGCAAGCACGTCTCCCTCTTTTAAAACTGCTCCTCCTTCCACATGCCGATTAGGAACAGCAGGCTCATCATGAGCTACATACTTGGAAAGCCCGTGACCTGTCAGGTTCATTATCGGGTTCAGTCCATAACTGCGGATGCTATTCTCGATTGCAGCCCCGATTTCTCCTGTAGTAATCCCTGGCTTTGCAAGATCAATGGCTGCAGCAAGAGCTTCCTCGGCGGCTTTTAAAATGTCAGAGTTTCCTGACAGGTCAACAGTCACAGCTGAGTCTGCAATATATCCATCCACATGGACCCCGAGATCCAGCTTAACCATATCTTTTCCAAATACGTCAGTATCTCCTGCTTTTGGGGTTGCATGAGCAGCCTCTTGATTTCTTGAAATATTACAGGGGAAAGCAGGTCTGCCTCCGAGCTCTATAGTTCGGTTTTCTACAAATTCCGCAACTTGCAGCAGAGGGTTTCCGACCCTGACCATTTCCACGGCTTCAGCCCTGACAATTTTTAGGATCCTGCCTGCCTCCCTGTATTTCTCAAGGATCTCTTGCTTATTATGTATATTATCGGTCATGTTACTACCTGTTGAATAATTTTATTGGAATACTATTGGAATTATTGGATGATTTTATTAATTATTAGACGATTTTATTGAGCTCTTACTGGAATACAATAGGATAATTGACATTTATTGAATAATGAAATCTGTCTGGAGCTTATTCGACTGTAATCCGTATATTTTCGATTTTAGCAAGTTGTCTTCATTTTAAGCGGTTATACTATTGCTCATGGAATATAATTGAAATATAATAAACCTCTTAAATTGTATCTTTTATAATACAAATCTCTTTTCCAGTCCTGTGAGATTCTGACATCCGTTTTCAGTGACCAGGACCATATCTTCGAGTCGTATTCCTCCTATTTCAGGATAGTATAGGCCAGGTTCGATAGTAATCACATTGCCTGCCTCAAGTAAAACCCCATTTTCTCCGACACTTGGAAGCTCATGTACGTCAAGCCCAACTCCATGGCCAGTGGAGTGAATAAATCCGACCTTTGCCCCGCTTCGGTAGGTATCATAACCATGTGCTTCGAAGACGTCACAGACAGCATTATGCACCTCAGCTGCCTGCATTCCTGGCTTAATCATCTCAAGCGCTTTTTTCTGCGCTGCAAGCACAGTCTCATACATTTTTTTGAGTTCTTCCAAAGCTTCTCCATGCAGGACAGTGCGGGTCATATCCGCAAAATAACGTTTTTTCTTGCTTCTCGGGAAAATATCCAGGATAATTGGGGCATTTGCACTCAGAGGGCCATCTGTAGTTCCGTGAGGATTTGCTGTATCTTTGCCGCATGAAACAATAGTCTCTTCAGCCTCACACCCATAGTCAAGCAGAGTATGATCTATGACCGAAAGCACTTTAGTTCCTGTCAGTACTTCCCCTTCATGATAAAGAAGGCCATCCCTTTCCTCTGCTCCTGCTATCAGGCCTATTGCGGCTTCCATAGCTTTTTCTCCAGCCATCTGGGCATATTTTATGGCTTCAAGCTCTTCTGGTTTTTTTAAGCTCCTGATTTTCCTGAACGGGCTTTTTATGGGTACTGTTGAGAAACCTGCTTCTTTGAGGTAGTTTGAGTAGAAGACTGGAAAATCGTAAGGCACTGCAACTTTCTTTATCCCTTCTCCCGCAAGCAGTTCAGACAGGCAGGCTGCATAGGCGATAGAAGGATCTTTTTTCTCCTTCATCTTCTCCCTGTAGCCCAGGTCTTGAGTTGTCTTTATTGACGAAACTCTTGACTCTATTTTAGCTCGCCCTTTTTCCATTTCCGAAATAAAAAGTACTTCTTCTCCTGCTCCTGTTTGAAGGTACGTGAAATCGTCGGAAGCCAGGAAATGGGTTACATAATAAATGTCGGAATTATGAAGATTCCCTGTCATGAGATAAGCATCAGTTCCTGCTTCTTCAAGGGTCTGTTTTATGCTGAATTCTAGCTCTGTCATGCAAGTTAGTTCTGGCTTTGTGCATAAAGGTCTTATTGTCTGGCTTTTTTCCACTCTGTCTTTAACGTTTCTTCTTTCATTTTATGATTCAGAATAAAAAACTCTTCAAGCATTACAAAATAGTAGTTCAGAGACACTGTCATTTCATCCAAGATCCTGGGATGGCACCATACCTTCTCCCTCTATTCTAAAAGATCACTACATACGATGAATTAAATTATTCCGAATAGCTGGATCAAATTAGAGTAAAAGCAAGATTCTAGATGAGTAGGGGATGAAATGGCAAGAGTAAGGTTATAATAATGAGCAATAAGTCATAAAGTAAAAAGCATTAGGTCAGGTTTTGAAAAATTAATGTCATTAATTTATATTTCTTCATAAAAAATTAAAAAAGTTGGTGGTGTGAAAAAAAGAAGCGCCCGGACCGGGATTCGAACCCGGGTCGGAGCCTCGACAGGGCTCCATGATAGGCCTCTACACTATCCGGACACTTCGGTCTCTTTTGCTGCTGTTTTTTGCCCGCGTTGCGAGCAAAACTTAAACGCTTTTTTAATATATATATGTTCCCGTTGGAATGTTCGGTTCTGGCAAATGTTTTAGGTCCCGCCTCCCAGACTCGAACCGGGGACATCGCGGTGCCTGCGCGGAAATGTACGGGTAATTTTTCCCGTACGAGCCGAACTACAGCCGCGCACTCTACCACTGAGTTAAGGCGGGACAATGTATCTTGATCCAGTGCTGCACTGCTTGAGTGCACCATCTCATATATGGTGATGGTATATATGTTTTACGCTGGAATGGCTTATTAACGCATTTTTATAATAATCCGATGTACTAGCTCATGCCACAATATGGAGTATAAAAGCAGATACGAGTAATTAATTTTCAAAATAGCCACGGGAAATTATAAAGTAAAAATATTGTGAAAAGAACCTGAGGGTTCCTCTCGACATTTTTATTTTCTTAAAAAGTATTTAATTCTCCTTTAATTACCATTTCGGTAATCTTTGTCACATTGGAAAGCCAGTCATCAATGACAACTTCGGCTTCGGCTTTGATATTTGCAAAAGAAGTGCCTTCTGTGGGGATAATCTGTGCACTTGCCACGAGCGGTTGGTCAATTGGTTTTCCTATCTGGGAAAGCAACCTGATATAAACATCCTGGACTTCTGGAACCTGCTTTACAATATCGCGAGCCATCTGGGTCGAGAGAAGATTGTAGATTTTACCTATATGGTTAATCGGGTTCTTTCCGCTGGTTGCCTCCATACTCATAGGTCTATTTGGTGTAATCAGTCCATTGCAGCGGTTTCCACGTCCTACTGAACCATCATCTCCCATCTCAGCTGAAGTACCTGTAACTGTGAGGAAAACACAACTTGTGTTCAGGTCATCTCCAGTGTTTATGTAGACTTTCACATCGCGTTCAGTATACTGGGTTGCGAGTTCCTCGACATAAGTCTTCATTTCCTGAGTCATATTTATATAGCTGTCCAGGTCGTCGATGTATTTCCCTATCATGCCGCTGCATATTGTAAGGGATATATCGTCTCCATCCCTGAGCCCCATGACCTTTATATCTTCTCCTATTGCAGGCATACGTGTCTTAAGGTCTGTGAGCAGTCTCCTCTCGGTATTGTATATAATGTTTTCAAGCTCGGAAAACGGTGCATGCCCAACTCCAAATGAGGTGTCATTTGCTACTGGGATTCGGTCTCTTTTGAAGACATCCCTAAGGTCTGAGGACCCTGTCCCGAGCTTGCAGTCCATTATCACATCTCTCTCGAGATCCATGTTTGCAAGGGTATTCTTAAGGTATCCTCTAGCAGCTTGAAGAGCAACAGATTCGGTGGCAAACTCGATCCCTTCGAACTCCTTTGTTGCCCTGCCTACCAGCAGCGTATATATAGGCTGCAGCATTTCTCCGCCCCCAAACCTGGGGCTAGACCTTCCGGCTACAATCTGGGTTTCGTCAGTATTGTGATGGAGCACAGTTCCACATTTGCTTATATATTCCTTGCATAGTGCACGACTTACGGCTTCGGCCAATCCGTCCGATATGCTGTCAGGATGCCCTATCCCTTTACGTTCCACAAGCTCTATCTGCTGCTTCTCAATGGGGGTTTGAAAGAGCTCTTCCACTTTGATGTTTCGGGCCATTTGGATCCTCTTTTTTCAAAATTTATAATAGTTTTACTAGTAAATGTTGTGTTATCAGTTTACTATATTTCGGTCTGTAGTATCATCAATCTACTGCTATCTAACTGTATTTTTATTATTTTTATTATTATTACTATTATTATTTTGAATAATTCCGATATCGTTATGACAATATTATTATATATGACTTGAGAACCATTTTTCTATTAAATTACCAGGGTTATATAATTTTTCCTATGATTTCATTACTATAAGTAATTGACTTTTTAAAAACTGATCTCTTTACTTACCGTGAAGTCTATATTATACTAGAGTATTCTGGATAAACGCTTTTACTTGAATGAGTTTAGCAGGGAAAAATTTCCTGGCAGATTACTTAAGAGGCAATATTAAATGATTCGAATTGCAATACCCAATAAAGGGCGCCTTTATGAACCCACAATCTCTATTTTCAAAGATGCAGGGCTCCCAATCAGTGGAGGAGCTGAAAGTCGAAAACTCTTTGCAAAAACGACAGATCCGGATATCCATATTCTTTTTGCCAGAGCCGCTGATATCCCTGAGTATGTGCAGGACGGGGCTGCAGACGTTGGTATTACAGGTATAGATCTTATTACAGAAAGAGGAGCAAAGGTTGAAGCTCTTCTGGATCTGAATTTTGGAAAAGCCAGCCTTGTTCTGGCTGTCCCTCAAGATTCGGATTTTCAAAAAGCTCAGGATCTTGAAGGTAGAAAAATTGCAACTGAGTTTCCGGAAATTACGAACCAGTACTTCAAAAGGCTTGGAGTCAACGTTGAGATCATAAAGGTTAGCGGTGCCTGTGAAATGACTCCGCATGTGGGGATTGCGGATGCGATTGTGGATATCTCAAGTTCAGGGACCACTCTGATGATAAACCGCTTAAAAGCTATTGATACTGTTTTTTCTTCTACAGTCTACCTGATCGCAAACAAAGAAAGCCTCAAGACAAAGGACAAAATTCTGGACATCAAAACTGCACTCGAAAGTGTGCTCAATGCAAAACAGCGGCGTTATCTTATGATGAATGTTCCCGAGTCTTCCCTTAAGGCAGTAAAAGAGGTCCTGCCAGGGATGTCAGGTCCAACAGTCATGAAGGTTGAGTCTAGCAAATTGCCCGGGGAATCCATTCTTGCAGTTCACGCTGTTGTGGATGCAGACCTCATTTTTACCATTGTAAATAAGTTGAAGAAGGTTGGTGCACGGGACGTTCTTGTTGTCCCAATCGAAAGAATAATGCCTTGATGGAAAAAACCAAAAAATGATGGTTCAGAAAAGACAAGCTAAAGGAAATTTCTCAAAGGCTTATAGGAGATGTGGCTTTGATTTTTGAAGTGATTCCTGCAGTGGATATGAGGGGCGGAAAATGCGTGCAGCTTGTGCAGGGAGTACCTGGCAGTGAAATGGTAACTCTTGAAGATCCTATTGAAGTTACTCTTGATTGGGTTAGAAGAGGGGCAAAGACCCTGCACCTTGTAGATCTGGACGGAGCAATTGAAGGAGAGCGCAAAAACGCCCCTATAATTGAAAAGATAGTCAATACGCACCGAGAAAATGGAATACGGATTCAGGTCGGAGGAGGCATTCGGAGCTTTGAAGATGCTGCTTCTCTGCTTGAGCTCGGGGTTTCGAGGGTGATTCTCGGAACTGCTGCGCTTCAGAATCCAGAACTTGTAAAACGGCTCTCCAATACCTTTGGGAACGAACGCATAACTGTTGCCTTGGACGCAAAAAACGGGAAAATCTCGATCAAAGGCTGGACTGAGGAATGTGCACAAACTCCTGTGGAAATGGGCAGGAAGTTTGAGGAACTGGGTGCAGGCAGCTTTCTTTTTACAAATATCGATAGTGAAGGTCTTCTGCAGGGAGTGAATCCTGTCCCTACAAAAGAACTTGTGGAATCTGTCAGTATTCCTGTAATCGCATCCGGAGGAGTGAGTTCTCTGTCAGACTTACAGGTTCTGAAGGAAACCGGAGCAGCAGGAGTTGTGGTAGGCAGTGCTCTCTACACAGGCAGGTTCACACTTGAAGCTGCGATTGAGACAGTCCTGCATGATTGAATCAGTTGTGCATAATTGAGTCACTGAAGTTGACTTAGGCAACCCTGCATAATGATTAGGAGTCCGCATTCTCTGACAGTGGTATTTTACATTACTCGTTACTTCAATAGTCATTTTTTAAATCACTTCAATAGTCATTTTCTAAATTAATCGCTTTCTCATTTTCCGAGAAGACTGGAGACCCGAGATTAGCAGGCAAAGAGATACAAAGTATTTATAAATTTAAAGAGAATGTGATGCTATATGAGAACAGGCAGAATATCCCGCAAGACAAAGGAAACCGACATCCAGCTTGAATTGAACCTTGACGGTACAGGGATTGCAGATATAAATACAGGAGTCGGATTTTTTGACCATATGCTTAATTCTTTTGCAAGGCATGCAGAGTTCGATCTTAAGGTACATGCGGATGGTGACCTTCATGTGGACGAGCACCACTTGGTCGAAGACACAGCAATAGTTCTCGGAAAAGTACTTGCAGATTCGCTCGGAGATATGGCGGGTATTGCCCGTTATGGGGAAGCCAGAATTCCAATGGATGAAGCCCTTGCCGAGGTTGCCCTGGATATAGGCGGGCGCAGTTATCTTGTCCTGAAAGCTGAGTTTGCAGCCCCTCAGGTAGGACAGTTCAGTACCCAGCTTGTAAAACATTTCTTCGAAACACTCGCCTCAAACGCAAAAATTACCATCCATGCGAGCGTCTATGGTGATAACGATCATCACAAGATCGAAGCTCTCTTCAAGGCTTTTGCCTATGCCATGAAGCGGGCTGTAAAAATCGAAGGTAGCGAGGTAAAGAGCACTAAAGGGGTTCTCTAACCGCAGAGTTGCGGCTCTGCAGTGCGCCCCGAATTGCGCCTCGGGAGTACGCTGTCCGTTTCGTTCACTCCGTTCGCTCAAGCGGACTAATTTTAGGACAAGAATACTACATTCTCAACTCGCTCAGGAGGGTTGATTTAGCCGAATAAACCGGAAGACGGCGTGGTCAACCGGCGCAACGGTTGCGGCACAACTCTTTTCAAAAAAGGCTTGACCTCAAACTTTTTTTGAAAAATGTTTGATCACAAACTTTTGAGAAAAGTTTGATCAAAACCCTGGAAGCGGCGTGATCACAACCCTTTTGAAAAAAGGCTTGACCGAATACGGTGGGATTATTTTAAGAGCCTTATCCCCAAAACCCTATAGGCGTGATCAACCGGCGCAACGGTTGGTGGTCAACCGGCGCAACGGTTGCGCTCAAGAGGGCTAATTTTTAGGGACAAGAAGAGTTATTTTTCGTTTGCTGCTTCCTCAAAAAGTTGTAACCTTACTTTTTTATTCTGGGAAATGAATTTATAAACAGAATTTGGGGGGAATAGAATGAAAATTTGTTATGTTTACGCACACCCGGAACCGAAATCTTTTAATGGCGCTTTAAAGGATACAGCTCTTGTGGCCCTGAAGGAGAAAGGGCATGAAGTAAAACTCTCCGATCTTTATGCGATGAAATTTGATCCTGTTCTGAAAGCTTCGGATTTTCCTGAAAGGAAAAATTCGGAGGTCTTTAACCCATTCTTTGAAGCTATAAAGGCTTCAAAAACAGGGGCTTTTGCGCCTGATATCAGGGAGGAAATGGAAAAAGTAAAATGGGCTGACCTTCTGATTTTTCAGTTTCCTATCTACTTCACGTCCATGCCTGCAATCATGAAAGGCTGGATAGACCGCGTCCTGGCGCCTGGGTTCGGGTTTAATCCGGTTACCAACAGTGCCTACGATACCGGACTTTTCAAAGAGAAATCCTCAATGCTTGTTACAACTACCGGAGCTCCGAAAGAGATGTATTCTGAGGGGGGAGTGCATGGGGACCTGAATAAGCACCTCGAAGCAATAACCCACTGCATTTTTGAATATATGGGGATGAAAGTGCTGCCGTCCTACATAATTTACGAAGCGAGCAGTATATCCAAGGAAAAAGGGGCTGAAGAATTCGAGAAATACAAGCAGAGACTACTTGGGTTAGGGGCAGATGTTGTGTAACTTATTTCCTTTTATAATTTGGAATTCTTGAATCAAATAAGTGGTAATGACTCAAATCCCAAGACGAAGCTGATAAATATAATAAGATTATGATAAAATATTAAAAATAGCTCTCCGTAGTTTTGTATGGATTGAAAATATTTGTTCAACTGAGAAGTGACCACAGCTGAGAGATAAACATCGAACTTGAATGTGATTTTGTGTAATAATTTTTTCAAATATTATATGCATGTATCTCTGTTCTGGAGACGACTATAAACTGCCCACGCAAATAACAAAGAGCCTGAATAATGGCTATTTTGCCAGACAAATGTATTTATAATTGCAAGTGGAACATTATTAGATAAATTATACTGTCTCTCCTCAAGAGATTCTGTATTTTAACAAAAAAAGATTAATACTAGGTAATGAGGTATAATTCGAGGTGAATAAGGAGTGGGAATTGTTAAAATGGCTAGATATATGAGATTTATATATATAGGGACTATACTTTTGCTAATTATCACTATATTAATAATTCTTTATTATAACTAAGGGCTATATGGTAATTCCCATCCCGTGATTGATATTTTTCATGATTGAGTCTTCAGTGGAGTGTATATTCACGCTTTTACTCTTTTGATGTAGGGTGGCTCAAACCGTGCAGAGACACGGGAAAAAGGTCTGAGGATGACATTTCGGCATTGTGGAAACCTATCTATAATTAGGCTAAAAGGACTAAAAAGAGATATGTATATCCAAATCTGACTATTCAGTTCAAATTTATGAAAATTTTTTATTTCAAAATCTTTCTACAGAGCCGGTATCTCAGTTACTTTAAAGTAATATAAAATCAATTAAAGAGGGACCGCTAACTTAACGTTGGTAAATAATCTTCTTGATTTTCACGATATAAATTAAATATAATATATCGTTATAAAATGGTTAAATTTTATATAGTTTAACTCCTTAGTTACGGTAGAACAATGCCAATACTAGTGATGACTGTGATATAAAAATCACTAGTTGAGCTAAGTCGTAGTAGCAGCGTTTACATGAAAATACTTGATATACCCTTATACTAAGGCATTAACAATAAGTCCTTGATTCCAAGGAATAAAGTATGCTGCATCTTAAAAATGGTCCAAAGTATGCTGTGAATAACTTACCATTATTTATTGATTTAATAGTTGAAGGGTTAGCTTGTGAAAAAAATTGAGTACAGTACGAATGTCTCTAAATTATTTCTCAGTGAGCCCGAAATGAAAAAGAAGTTTGGAGACGGACGATCAATGGGTACAATTAGAATGGCTACATGTATGAAATATGTATACTTCGGGTTCGCAACTTTGCTGATTGTAATCGCATCAAAAGTGTGCTTTGGCTAAGTGTTCCTACTTTTGCTAATCATGACCACACTCTTTTGGAGTCGGGTTGAGACGTTTTTCAATAATAAGGCTAACACAGATTCTCAAAATTGAGATTTAATTCGAAGATAAATTTACTGTACTTGAGTATTCTAGATCACCTTCATGCTCTCATTTTCAGTACATTAAATTTGCAGCTAGCTTTGCGGCTAAATGTGCGTTCAGGTGAATTCTATGATGCGTATATTAGCTTTTTATGGGTTTTTCTTTGCGTTATTTGGGATTTACTTAGCTCAATATCTCAATCAGTATAGGGAGGCATATAAGCTTTGGGTACAGGAAATTGTGTATGACAAGGACTATAAACTTAAGTACGAAGACTTAATATCATCTAAACAAAAATCAGAATTAACTGATAAAGAAAAAGATCTTTTTAGCAGAATCGAATCTCTTTCAAGAGATTTATGTACACTCGCCGATAAACTATTTATTTTATTTTCTTTAGTTTGCTTTACATTTTTTGTAACGATCTCATTAAGTATTCATAATCTCTTTGAATTATTAGAAACCATCCGTCCTTATGACGAACTTAATACATTAATTGATTATTGGAATGCCTACTGTACCGTTTTGACCAGTAACAATCCTAACAACCCTAATATTTACGAACTTAATACGTTAATCACAGTCATAATACTTTCTACAACTTTGTTTATATCGTTACCTATAATTTTATCTTATTCTCATATAAATATACTAAAACCAAATAATACTTTTAGGATAGATGAAAAATTATTTTATGTATGGTATAAGCATAGGTGTTTTAGGTATAAACAACTCTGCTTTAAGACTAAATTACGACCCAGAAGACTTTATAAAATATTTGCACAAAAATATATGGAAAAACAAAAAAATAATGTTGAGCCTGAAAAATTTCCTCGTTTATGGAAAAATTTAAAACTAAACCTTTATAATATATTTATAACAATTTGTAGTAAAATTATAAATAATATTTTTTCATTCCTAGAAAAATATAAACTTTGTAAATATAAAATTGTTAATTATATGTGTTTATACCTAAAAAAAATAGTATCAAAAAACAACAATGAAAAATGTAATGAGGATAAAATTATTTTAAATCATATTGAAATACCTGATGATATAAAAGAAGCAATGGAGGAAGAAGGGCTGCTTCCGAAGAACTGTTCCAAGCCGTAACTATTTAATATCCAAAGTTAATTTGAATAGTTTATGAAAAATAACCTAAACTTTGATTCTGCAGTATCTGAAAATTAAATGTTTTTAAAAATCTCCCGCACCTCAAAAAGGACTTTTGCCATGTTTTAAATAATTCGCCATGTTTACAGTTACTACCGGGTTTTAGAAGGTTGGAATTCGAAAGGAGGGGCTGAAGAACTCGAGAAATATAGGCAGAGAATATTTGAACTTTAAATAAAGAGGAAAACGTCTTTTTTCTTATTTTTGAGAACTAAGTCCCTGAAGGCAGCATTGGCCGTATTCTACTTTTAAATAATACATTAACAGATTATTTTTATAAAAAACTTTATTAACCGTTATGTATGTTCAGACATATCATTGAAATTCCACCTGAAGAGGGTTTTGAATGAGAAAAGTCTGCACATTCATACTTATTATGGTACTGGCAATGACCCTGGCTAGCTCAGGATGTACTGAGAAAGGAGAATCTACCCCTGTTTCTGGAGATGCGGAAAAAGAATTTGAGGGGAGACAGATCACGGTTTGTTCAGGCGCCGGGCTGATAAAACCTATGAATGAATTGATTGCGAATTTTGAAACCGAGACCGGAGCAAATATCGAAGTGCGCTACGGAGGAAGTGCCGAACTCTTTGGAATCCTGACTTCAAAAGAGTGTGATATCTTCATCCCAGGGGATTACTATTACACCGGGCAAGCTATGGACAGGAATTATGTTTTCAATGAAAGCGTGACAAACCTGACCCTGCATATCCCGGTTATTGCAGTTCCGGATAAGAACCCCAAAAATATAAGTGGGCTCGAAGACTTAGCAAACCCTGGAGTAAAATTGGCACTCGGAGATCCAAAAGGGCCTGCGATAGGCAAAGTCTCGGAAGCAATCTGTGAAAAAGCAGGCATCCTTCCCGAAGTTGAGAATAACACAATTGTCAGAACTGCAACCGTAAATCAACTCCTTATCTACGTTGTATCCGATGAAGTGGATGCGGCAATAATCTGGGAAGATATGGCAAGCTGGGGCGAAGCCAGCGGAAAACTCGATATTATCCCGATTCCTGAAGAACAGAATAAAATAAAGACCATACCCACAGCAGTTTCCGTATACACCAGAGATCCTGAACTGGCAGAAGAATTCAACAATTACATTGCTGGAGAAGGCGCAGAAGAGATCTGGGAAAAATGGGGCTTTGAGCCATGCGATTCTTAAAATCTCTGGAAATTTTAAAAATCCCTGAAATCTTAAAAACCTTGAACATCTTAAGAGCTCCAGACAGCTTAAAAGCTAAGGGCATGAAATACTCCTGGTTCAGGAACCTAACTATAGGCTTTGCCTTCTTTTTCACACTTTTGCTTTTTTTATCTATAGGAGCCTTGCTCTTTGTCCTCAAACCCTCGGAAATCCTCTCAGCCCTGCTTTCGGAAGAGATGTTTTATTCTATGAAGCTTTCCATGTTGACATCATCAGCTTCGACCCTTTCGGTCATGTGCTGTTCAATCCCGACAGCTTATGCTCTATCTCGTTATTCATTCCCAGGAAAAGGCCTTATAAAAACAGTATTAGGACTTCCAATGGCGTTTCCGGAGCTGGTTATGGGCCTTGCTCTCCTGCTCCTTTTCGGGCACGGTTTTCTCGGGCCTTACTTTGAAGCTTTGGGTATAAAGATTACATTTACAAGGCTTGGGATAGCGGTTGCCCAGTTTTTTGTTGCTTTTCCTTTTGCTGTAAGGGTTATTTACTCCACGTTTGAAGACATCAACCCAAGATACGAACAGGTCTCAAGGAGTTTCGGCTACGGAGAATTTGAGACTTTTAGGTATGTGACTCTTCCCATGGCCAGAAGCGGGCTTTTTGCCTCGGGAGTAATTACCTTTGCCCGCTGCATAGGAGCTTTTGGGGCCGTGCTTATCCTTGCAGGAGGTTCGTATATGCATACTGAAGTCCTGCCTGTGACCCTCTACCTTAACATCTCCTATGGGAACCTGGAAATGGCAATCACAAGCGGGATTTTGCTCATGGGAATTGCTTTTCTTGCAATCTTCAGCTTTGAGAGGTTCGAAGGAGGCAGGCTGTGAGTTTCCTTGAGGTCAGGGACCTCTGTCTTAACGTTGGGGGTTTCGAACTTAGCAGGATTGAGCTTAAAGCTGAAAAAGGAGATTATCTGGCGCTGATAGGCCCTACAGGCAGCGGAAAGTCCCTGTTGCTCGAAACCATAATAGGGTTTTACAGGCTCGAGAAAGGCCGGATTATCCTGGAAGAAAAAGATATTACCGACCTGCCTCCCAACATGAGGCAGATAAGCATAGTGTACCAGGACCACATGCTTTTTCCCCACATGGACGTTTTCGAAAACATAGCATATGCCCTCCGGAAAAAGCTGAGGGACAAAAAGCAGATCGAAGCTGAAGTAAGGCAGATTGCCGGAGTTCTTGGGATAGGCGAGCTCCTGTACCGAAAACCAGCTACCCTTAGTGGAGGAGAAAAGCAGAGGGCAGCCCTTGCAAGGAGTCTTGTAGTCAGGCCAAAGCTGCTTCTCCTGGACGAGCCCTTCAGTGCCCTCGATGCAAGGACAAGGGAAAAGCTCAGGGAGATGTTAAAAAAAGCGATTAGCGAGTATAGCACCACTGTTCTGCATGTGACCCATGATTTTGAAGATGTCTGGACTCTCGCAAATCGTGTGGTTGTCATAAGAAGAGGGGAAGTTATGCAGACAGGAGACCCTGAATCCGTCTTCAAACGGCCTTCTCCAGACTTCGTGGCCGAATTTCTGGGCACCAATGTGCTGAAAGGAAAGGTAAAGGCTCTTGAAGGAAAACTCACAGTAATTGAAGCCGAAGGCCTGGAAATCTATTCCTCAGACCCCGCCGAGCCCGGGGAAGATATAGCAGTTTCGATCCGCCCTGAAGAGATCATCCTTGCCAGAGAAACTGTGGAAAGTTCAGCCCGGAACATTTTAAGGGGAAACGTTACAGGAGTTTTCAAAAAAGAACACCTCGTCGTGGTCGAAGTGAAAATGGGGAATGCAGAAATAAAAGCAGTGATTACGCCGACTTCATGTGAAATGCTTGGACTCGAACCAGGCAGGGAAACGTATGCTGTATTCAAGGCTTCAAATGCCAGGATAATAAGGTAGATCCGGGGACAATAAAAATATAAAAATAAAGTAATTACAAGGAAATTTTTGAGGCAAAACATGATAGACCTTTTTGACCTTTACTTTTACGAAGACTGTCCCTACCAGGACGAAAGTGCAGAACTGCTCAAACTTGAAGGCAGGGGAAAAATGAAGATTTTTACGAGAGAAAACGGGATCTGTGCCTGCGCTGGCGACCTGGCTGAGTATTATGAAAGAAAAGGCCTGAAAGTTCAGAATTTCTTCAGAGACGGAGAGACTTTCAAGCCCGGAGACACAATTCTGGAAGCCGAAGGAGACCTTAAATTCCTTTTCAAATTCTGGAGGGTCTCTCAGACTTTCCTTTCTATTATGTGTGCAATTGCCACAAAAACGGCTTCTTTCATGGGTGCAGGCCGAAAGACAAACTCTGACCTTATTATTGCAACAAGCCGGAAAACCCATCCCGGCTCCCGGATATTTGAGCTTAAAGCCGTCCGGGCAGGCGGAGGAGATATCCACAGAAACTCCCTCAGCGACTCCATCCAGCTCAGCCAGAACCATCTGGAAGTCGTCGGGGAACTGGGAAAACTCAGGGCTATGAAAAAGATAGAAATCGAACCCAGATCGAGAGAAGAAGCGTTCAAATATGCCGAAATGGCAGATATAATGCTCCTTGACCACCTTTCCCCGGAAGAACTGCGAGAACTAGGGCCCGAACTTAAGAAACTCAACCCGAAACTTGAACTTGCAGTCGGAGGGATCAAAGCAGAAAAGATTCCTGAATACGCTCCTCTTGCCGACATTATTGTCATAAGCGCTCCTTATTACGCAAACCCTCTTGACTTTACAACGAAGATCGAAAGGCTGTGAGATAGATAGTGAGATAGGTTTGGGATAATGAAATAGATAAAAGGTGGAAGCATGTCAGAAACAGAACAAACCGGAAGATCAAAAGTCCAGGAAAATGAAGAAACAGAAATTCTACCCACCCTTGTAAGTGCGCTCAAAAATGACCTTGGCCCTGCCCTTGAAGAAATCGAAGTAAAAGACGTCAGAATAGGGCTCGCCTATACTGGAGTCCTGCTTTCCGAAAACTATGGAGGCGTTGCCTGCACCCCCCTTTATGAGTTTTCCTGCTGCCCAGCTCTTGGTTTTGCGGGTTTTCTGAAAGGCAAAACTGTGGATAAATTGCTTGAACTTGCTCTGTCGGAAAATCCCCTTGAAGCTGCAGTCGGGATTGCAACCGCAAATGCGTTTTCCCACATGCTCCATGACCTTGAACTCAAAAACTTCCCAGTTTCCGACACAGACATTCTTGACCTTATAAAACCCGGAGACAGAGTTGCAATGGTAGGCTATTTCGGGCCTCTCGTCCCTAAAATCCTGAAAATAACTGATAAACTCACAGTCCTTGAAAAACGTGAAATCGAAGCTCCTAAAACCAGGACCCTGCCTTCGGAGAAAGCCAGAGAAATCCTCCCTGCATCGGATGTGATTATCCTCAGTGCAAGTACTCTCGCCAACAGGACTTTCGATGAACTTCTTTCCCTCCAGGGGGCAGCAAGGGAAATTGTCCTGCTCGGTCCAAGCGCGCCTCTCTATCCCGCCCCGTTTTTCGAGAGAGGAATTACTGCAATAATGGGGACCCGAATTTTTGATCCTCTGACTATGCTTACAGTGGTAAGTGAGGCAGGAGGAACAAAAAAACTGCATCAGTATTGCGGGGAGAAAGTGGCTTTTAGGAAAAAGTGAACAAAAAGAAAGATGAGTCCGCTTGAGTGAAAAAAAGGGTAGGGTCGATATAATAATAAAACCATAGATCTTGTGCATTTATGTTATGAACGTTTGATGATCAGTAACGATAAAACCCCTAAAATGACCATTATTGAAGTAAAACCAGGCGTTTTATTGATTGTCTTATTACCAACAATCTTTTCTTCATTCTCTGATAAATTGGCATCACTACTTACATTCGCATTTGGTCCATCAGCTGGGGCTAAATCATCTGTTATGCTTATAAAAGCAAAAACCACTGGCACATCATTTATGCTTTTCTGTTTACAGTGTTCATCTAATACCTGATATATCTCATCAATTACTGACTCATTTACCTTTTCTGGGGTGGATGGATCAAAGCCCACTATTAAATATCCATGAATGTCGGCCCCAAAACTGTTAACAGGACCATTGAATGCAATTAAATACGGGTTAATACTTGCAGGGCGAGAACGTGATCGACTACAATTGATAAGTAAATCTATCCATTCTTCTTTTTTATTAGCATCTATAATTACAGGCATTGTTCCTCGAGAAGTTATGAATCCAGGAAACAATTTCTTAGCTTCTTCAAAAGACTCAGGTCCGTAATCCGGTAATGGTAGATCTTCTTCTATGTGTGACCACATGAACAATACAGGTACCTCACTTACACTCTCCTGTTCGCAGTAATTATATATTCTCTTATATATTTCATCAATTGTTGTTCCATTCACTTTTTCGGAAGAATCAGATTCCAATTCTATTATTATATAACCCGCACCCACATAACTATTACCAATTATAATATCATCAAATTCGATAAAAAATTGATCTATTTCTGTTATATTGCTCCAACATTTATAAACCGGATTCGAAAAAAAATCCACGTTTTCATCATTATTTGTTGTTTCAGGAAATGACCCTCTACTGGCTATAAATCGTGGATTTTTTTTAATCTCGTCAAAAAACTCAGGCCCATAATCCGGTAGTGGAGCATGCCAGTTCTTTTCATCATATTTAGAATCGTTCAATTGTTTATTATCTTCACTTGCAGAACTAGTTGGTAAAATATAAAAAAATAACGTAACTATCAACAATAACATAGGTATTGAAATTTTGCCAGTTTTGCTTTTCTTGATCACTATACCAACTCCAAAAATATATTTTATCCAAAACTGCACAACTTGAATAGTGTCGCGAATTTGCTGTAAATTCAAAGTCAAATTTTTATGTACAATAGGAAAATGGATTCCTTGATATGGAATTTTCTATCCAATAACTTTTTAAGATTTGTGATTTTACAGAAAAATCGGCACACTGCCTACAACTGTATGTCACGTGAATAAATATTCTTTTCATAGGGTAATAATTATTTTATCTGTAGAGTCTTTGAATGATATCCGGCTTTCTCACATAATAACTAATCGTTCATTAAAAAATGACACATTCTCCAATTTTTATCAAGTTCTTGTCGATAATTTCTGAATTATCATTTAAATCACTCCTATAAATCATTAATTCGAAGACAGGGACTATTTAAAACATATTCAAAAAGTTTTTGACCGGTTATAACCTTTCGAGATATTGCATATCTATGTTGACATACAAATTATCGACCATCCATTCTATCTAAGTAATAACTAAGCCTTAACTCTGCTTTTTTTAGGGAATAAACCAATTTAATGATTTTTATTCGATATCATTAGATCCAAACATCAATTTGTTCTATTGATTTCAGCGGCAAATTGACAGAAAATATCTGGACTTTATTTGAATTTCCTGCTGAAAAAATAGGATCGATATCAGTGGTCTGTGGAATAAGTTACTTCCAATGTGTGGCAGAGTTAAGGTAAATTCGTCAAAAGTACCAAATCATTATTCGATAACCTAGCGAATATGGTAACTACGTAGATGCTATGTGTTCAGGTGGTCAAGGGAGTTATCCCTAACTCTTGTCTCACTCCGCTCATTGGTGAGAAAGCTGCGTTAGAGCCCCACCTTCCCTTATGTACCCCTACAAGTTCCACTGTGTCCCCCGACAATATAAATACTGGAGCACCACTATCGCCAGGTTCTGACCAATAAGTTGCAGTGAATTGATCTTGAAGTGTTCCCATTATTATATATGTATCTACAACAGTACCATTTGTCAGACCGGTTGTTATTCCTGATTTATATACTTTATGGCCTTTCGTTGTATCTCCATGATCTGCTACATCTTTCAATTGATTAATGTCTTGATAATAAACGTCGTCTACGACATTACTTGCTTCTACCCATGCTGCATCTGCAAAAACATAATTATAATAATTCACTGTACCTACTTGCCTTGGAGTATTAGGTTGATATATTGCTGCACCAATTCCACCGGCATTAATAGCAGCATGTCCAGACATCACAAACCCTTTTTTACCACTACTGTCTTTTTTTGCAGCAAATGATAGTGTTGAATACTCATTTCCACCTTGTAATCTTATTCCTCCAATCAGATTTGTCCATGTAGAAGTGCGCGATTCAAGAATTTCTCCTTCAGAACTTCTGAAAACTACAGGAACATTTGATATCTCCATTTTTTTTGCATCGACTTCTATTATATTATACAGTTCATCCATTGTGGACTTATTAATAGTATCTTCTAGTTTTTTATCGAATTCTACAAACAGATATCCCTCATAGTTAATACCAAAACCAATCACTGGCCCACCATATTGTTGCATATAAGGCTCAAGTTTATCCTTGGAACTTCGAATACTGGTTTCGATTGTATCTAACCATTTTACTTTTTCTTTATCATCTGTTATTTCAAGCATCACACCCCGAGTTTCAATCACATCTGGGTTATCTTTAAGTTTCTCAAAAATGCTCGGACCATAGTCAGGTAGATAAAATTCACCCTCAGTAAAGTTGTCTTCGCTTAAATCAGATGGCTCCGCCGATCCGATTCCAATAAACATAACTGACATAATCAGTATGCTTACAATTAACTTCATACTAGTTTTCACATAACTTCTCCTTTAATTTATTTCAATGAGACGTGTGCACTTAACCTCAAAATCTAATATGTCGGAAGAGTATGAAACACTTGTTAAATTTATTTAATTTTATACTTACGCATTGAAAAATTAGAATTTTTAAGAATATGATTTTTAGATTTATGTGCTTAAAATGAGAATTTTTAAAAAATATTCTTACTTTTGCTTACTTCAGCTGCAAATCTGCCGAAAAGTTGCACTAGTATTATGGGAAAAAAGTAGCATTTCAAAATAAAAGTGGAAAGAAGAATAAGTCCGCTTGAGCGAAGCGAATTAAATTAAAAATAGTCCGTTTGAGTGTAAAAATAGAAAATGCTTGGAAAATCTTTAGAATCTGGCAAAACAAAGCTTAAAAAATGTTATGAACGTTTGATGATCAGTAACGATAAAACCCCTAAAATGACCATTATTGAAGTAAAACCAGGCATTTTATTGGTTGTCTTATTACCAACAATCTTTTCTTCATTATTTGATAAATTGGCATCACTACTTACATTCGTATTTGGTCCATCAGCTGGGGCTAAATCATCTGTTATGTTTATAAAAGCAAAAACGGCTGGCACATCATTTATGCCTTTCTGTTTACAGTGTTCATCTAATACCTGATATATCTCATCAATTACTGACTCATTTACCTTTTCTGGGGTGGATGGCTCAAAACCTACTATTAAATATCCATGAATGTCAGCCCCAAAACTGTTAACAGGACCACTGAATGCAATTAAATACGGGTTAATACTTGCAGGGCGAGAACGTGATCGACTACAATTGATAAGTAAATCTATCCATTCTTCTTTTTTATTAGCATCTATAATTACAGGCATTGTTCCTCGAGAAGTTATGAATCCAGGAAACAATTTCTTAGCTTCTTCAAAAGATTCAGGTCCGTAATCCGGCAACGGGAGGTCCTCCTCATCCTGTGCCCACCTAAAGACCACAGGGATCTCACTTATACCTTCCTGCTGTTCGCAGTAATTATCAATTTTTTGATAGATCTCGTCAATTCTGTGGTCGTCTATTTCTTCTTTATAAGCAGAGCCCAGTTCAATTATTATTACATTGCTGGCAGCAACACTTTTAATAGACTTGTCAAATTCGGAATATGAAGGCCCTATTCGGTTAAGATTCAGCCAGCAATCTGCAATTGAATTTTCCCACTCCTGATCAATTGTCTCTGGTATGGTTCCTCTGTATGCTATGAACGAAGAATCGTTTGCAAATTCCTTTATAGAAGGATCAGAGATCTCATCATACTCAGAATCATTCAATTCGCTATCATCTGCTCCTGCAGAACCAGTTGATAAAAAATAAATAGATAATATAAGTGTCAACCATTTGCCAATGTTGCTTCTTTTGAGCATTTTAATCAGACCCTATCAGTTACTTAATAATTCTAACTTCTATTATTGTCTTAAATAAATCTTAGAATCAAGCAGCTTCGAGTTTGTACAACGTGAAATATAATAAATAGACAGTAAATAGACAGAACTCTTATACTACTGGTCTCAGAGCTCAACTGTGTAATTTCTTTAAGTAATATAGTAACAGAGCATAAAATATTTTTTAAATTTTCTAATTTTATATTTATTCGCTTAAAACGAGAATTTTTTAAAATATTTTTGTTTCTGCTAAATTTCTTTTATTGCAGTTATATATCGTGCACAAGTGACTCGCCATTTTACTTAAACTTTGAATTTGCTTTATCTTGGAGCTCATCCCAAAACAAAGTTTTTTTCTTAAATCAATAAAAGTTTCAGAATTATTTTCCATAATAAGAAACTCGATTGATCGTTCAAAATTCTAGATCCAGAGAACTAATTTTGGGTTTTAGGATCAGCTCTTACATAATCGTTCTACAGTATCAAAATGGAATTGGAATTTACTCAATGTTTAACTTTTGAGTCGCCTGTTGTTGTATCGTGTATTTAACTTTCAACTGGTTTTGAATCTGCGAAATCATTCCAGGATACAACAATGAGAAAAAATAAGATTCTATTTAAGCTATGGAATAAGCTTTATAAGCCTTTAAATAATAAATCATTCGGGCTATTATAAAAGGTGATTTATAAAAGGGGGATTTGGTAGTATAAATAGCATGTTTGGGGATCATGAAAAAAAACTGTCCAAACAAAAGAAGTTCTGGATAGAGTTTTTTGCGGGTAGGAGAGACGGTGGCCATAGATCTTCGGCTGAAGAATTTCTTTCTATGGAAGCAAGGGAAAAACTGTTCCATCTGGATGGAGGCAAAACCCTGCTTGACTTTGGATGCGGTGCAGGCGAACTCCTGGTTTACTATGCGCCAGAATATGAAAAGATGATAGGAGTTGACTTCTCAGCATCCATGCTTGACGAAGCAAGCAAAAGAATCAGAGGAAGAAAATGTGAGAATATATCGTTAATCCAGGCTGATGACAAAACTGTCTGGAATAAACTGGAATGCTCCTTTGATCGAATAACCGCAACTGGAGTGGTTCAATATTTGACATTACAAGAAATCGATAGCTTTCTCTTTAATGCATCAAGTTACCTTAATAAAGGGGGTAAAATAGTATTATTCGACATCTTGGATCCCCGCTTGTACCCATTATGGAAAATAGGATTGTTCTCACAAGATGCAGACCTCTGGAAAATTTTACGCAAAATAGGTTTTGAGTTAAAGGTTATATTATCGGCAAGCATGAACAATCGCCCAAGAGATATCCTCGGATTTGCTCACAACCCCTACACAGTTAAAGAGATAGCAGATAGATATGATTTTGAAACTACTTTTGTAAAATCAATGTATTACGAATACAAATATCATGCAATAATATCTCAAAATTAACGGGCATGAGAGCTTCAAGCCCAAAGTTCTTAGGAGCGGATCAGAAGAACTAAACCGCCACCTTAAGTTTCCAAGAAAAAGAGTAGGAGAGAAACTACTCCTTCCCTTATTCATTGTTCTTTCCTTCAATTTACACTTAAAAAAGAAAATTTAAGGAGTAATTATTTACTTCCTTGCTTTAATCTTCTCAAAGAGCTGCTTCAAAGTATCTTCGTTGCTCTTCGTAAACTCGAAGGGCGAAGTTGTGAAGGGTTCGAAATGAACCGGCAGATCGTCAAGCCTGTAGAAGGTTCCGTCACATTCCATGGCATCAATGACTCCCGGAAGTACGATATCCGAGGCAGCTGTGGTCGGGCAGGGAGCAATATCCAGGCAGACCATGGGGATTTCAGCAAGGTAAGAGGCGCAGTCGGCAGGGATGTGGCAGACAAGGTCAGCACACATCACAAGGGCAGCATCCACGTCTTTTTCTCGCAGCACGTCCACGGTTGTGAATTCCCCTGGGTTATAACGGGGGTGTCCGCGTGTGAAATCAAGCCCGAAAGGATAGCCGTACATGTAGGAAGCGACCTGGTTAAAGCCTGCAACGTTACAGTGGCCACGGAGAGCTCCAAGAGTGAACTTGGCATAGTTGTTCAGTTCCTTTACCAGGTTCATGGCAATTTCGGCGTTCCTGTGCTTTCCTATGGAGGAGGAGAGCCCGAGCCCAACTGAGATAGCTCCGAAGTTGCAGTTCTTCATCATATCGAGCATCTCTTCCATGACAGAAATTGGGACTCCTGTGATCTCTTCTACCGATGGGTGAGGAGCTTTTCCATGGAGCAGGGTGAGAAGTGCACTTATGAGTTCATAGTCCGAGCCGGGGTTGAGCTGCACATGCAGGTCAGAAGCTTCAGTGGTCGGGGTTTTTCTTGGGTCTACCGTGATAACTGTCCTATCAAAACGCCCGCGCTTGGTCCAGTAGCCTCTCGGAAAAACTCCGTACCTTGACATCTGTCTTGGCATGGATTCGAGAGGATTTGTTCCCCAGTAAACAATGAGATCGCCTCTGTTTTTCTTCTGACCTTCGGTTGCACCGACTTTTCCGGATTCCTGAATTCCCATTGCTGTTGGTCCATGGCAGATGGTTGCGTTAGAGTCGACAATAGCACCCAGGTATTCTCCTATCTTGAGTCCTACTTCATGCGCTTCGCAGGATGTTTCACTGCCCATGAAAAGGAGGGGACGCTTTGCCGAAACAAGAATATCGGCAGCTCTTTCAAGAGCTTCATCCCAGGCTGCAGGGGACAGTTTTCCGCCAGCTTTTATAAGGGGCTGCCTGAGCCTGTGGGAGCTTACGACCTCCTTGAACTTGGCATTTCCCATTTTACATGCATTTCTAGCCTCAATCTTTCCGTCCCCGAACTCAACCTGGATATCATCACAGGCTGCCCCGCAGACCGGACAGACAATGTTTTTGTAAATCATGCTCACTGTCCTCCGCAATAAACTTTCAGCACTACTTCTTCGGCGCTGAGAACTTCTTCTTCATCATCAGTAGGCTCAACGTTTACGGGTGCACCCTTATAGAGAGGGGAACCCGTAGAAAGGGTATCAGGGTCGACGACAACATTCGCCCAGATAGCCCTTGGCATGAACACGTGCCCAGGCTGGACTGAATCCGTACATTTCGCATAAACAACAATTGAATGTTTTCCGTTTCTGCTTGTTACTTTTACCTTATTAGGGGAACCAAGGGACACGAAATCCACAGGAGAAATCCAGCAGGACGCACACTCCATAGTGTAATCATCCGTGAACTTGTCCCCGCCTTTGGCAAGCCTGCCTTCATCAATTGTACTTCCGGAAAGGAGTAATACTTCCATACCTCTCACCTCAGAGCTCCGGGTTTGCGTCTGCAGACACATAGAGAGCTCCTTTTGCCCTCTTGCTGATCGCATAGTCCCCTGTAAACTTCTTGAATTCGCCTATTAACTCAACTTCGCCCGAAGTGACCTTGTTTTCCATAGATACGAATTCGAAACCAGGAGCAAAGCGCTCGATTTTGCCCCCGATAACTATGGTTCCGCCTGCCATTTCTGCGCCCACACCGCGGAGAGCTCCACCATTTACGACAATAAGCCCACCGTTCTGACGAATTCCGCAAAAACTTTCAACTTTTCCTTCCACGAGAATTTCTCCGCCGTCCATGCCGCCCCCGAGCTGGTGCCGGGCTGAGCCTTCGATCATGATTCTGCCGCCTTTCATACCGTGCCACTTTCCTCTGTAAGCACAGCCCACGTGGTCACCGGCATTGCCTTTAATGTGCAGAAGCCCACCTAGCATTTCCATGCCGGCCCAGGAATCCACATCTCCGTAAACGACGATCTCGCCTCCTTTCATCCCGGTTCCGACATGCATGCCTGCAGAACCTTCAATTTCGATTTTTCCTGCGCTCATGCCTTCTCCGATCCTTTTGACCCTCGTTGCGTCCCCTTTTATACGGATCTGAGTCTCGTCTGCAGAACTGCCTCCATTGCCTATCACTTCAAAGAAATCGGAAAGAGGATAGGTTTTTGGCCCCTGCCAGATGGATAGCATTCCTATTTCTTCGGCACTTTTGCCTGCAAAGGAATCAGGAGTTATAACATCGGCTTCCAGTTTAATATCAATCTCTTTTTTAGGAATAAGCGTTACTTCTTTGATTTCTCCGGCAATTTCGCCGGCATCGGCTTTTTTATGAATAAGTACTCCCTCTGTCATAACTTCACCTCTCACCGTTAACCTGTATGGGAGTCGGATTTGCCAGATATTTCTCTGGAGTCGGGTAGTTTGCAAAGCCCAGAGTGTAGTACCTGAACCACTCCTTCACGTCAGCCAGCATCTCTTTTTCTTTCTCGCCTTCCACATGCACTTCGGAATAGTAAGTCCGCTTCTCAGGCAAGGAAACAATTTCTCCTTTAACAGCCACGATTTCGCCGCCCTTCACGGTGTATTCCGCCTTCCTGAAGGCACGGAGGAGAGCCTCATAGTTGTTTGAATCAAGCTGCTGTGGGTTAATATCGTAAACAGTAATGTCTCCATCAGCTCCCACGCCAAGAGAACCTTTCCTGTGCGCCATGCCTATTGTCCGGGCAGGGTTAGCCCTGGTAAGAATTGCAAGGTCATAGAGGGAAAGTTCCCGGTTTATTCCTCCGAGTGCACTCCTGTCGTTTGCCCACTTGTGGCACTCACTGAAGGTCTGCTTCCTGAAAGCTTCGGACATGATCCAGGTCATAACCTCAGGATATTTCGTAAACGGTCCGCCGTTCGGACTGTCGGTAGTCATGATGGTCTTCCAGGGGTCGTTGATAAGCAGGAGACATTCAAGCCCCATTGCCCACTGCAAACTGTGTACCGGGTTGGACTTGAGGTAAGTAAAGGGGATAACACCTGATCCACCTTCCATCTCAACGTCAGTATTCGACCACTTGTTTCCTGTAAGCTTGTACATGTCTTGGATGGCAGGCCCATCTCCGGTCATAACCGTGGCTTCACCGAAGGGCGTGCATCCACTATCGATTACTACATGGTCTTTGTTGTTGATGTAGCCTGCAATGTCTTTTACTCCGGATTCACAGTCTCCCCAGGTAGTGCCTGCAAAACTGTTGAACATCATGTGAGCAAGATATACGGAACGGTCCCTTGCAGGGTCCATTTTGGTTTCGGCCCATTCCACATCCATGTTCTGCCTGGGCTTTATGCCGTCGAGGATTTGGAGGGAATCTTTAGTAATTTCATAGCAGCCAGGATGTCCCAGGTTATTTGCATGCAGGTGAAGAGGTACAGGCATGCCGAGGAGTTCATTGACCTCACTAAGCCCTTTTATAGTCTCTCTTGGGGTAATCTCGAAATGGATGTTGGCTTCATCAAGAGAGTGTACATTTTTACCCCAGCCCCAGTTTTCTACTCCTGCAGGGTTGACACACTTAATTCCATAGGACTTGTGAGTTTTCATCATCCAGGCTACATAAGCAGCAGCCTTTTCTATGTCTCCATCCCGGAGATAACGCATCAAAAAGAAATTGTTTCCAAGTATCAGGTACCCTCCCATGTCAAGGAGCGGAGTTGCCCGCATCTCTTCATGGGTGTGGCGAGCTTCAAGAGGAGGAATCGCAGCTTCAAAGACAGTTGTATAGCCCATTGCTGCGTAATCGTACCCTTGTTTGTAGACCGAGGGCACAGTGTAACCTGAACCGGAATGGGTGAGTGAAGTCTTCTGGAGAGTTGCTTTATAATGATCTTCTGGACGCATCGACCTGCCGGCGTTAACCTTTGCGCCTGCAACGTGAGAATGGGAATCAACTCCTCCGGGCATTACTGTCATGCCAGAAGCATCAATAACCTTTGCGTCTTTCAGTTCGGCTGCAGAAAGCTCTCTTACAACTTTTCCGTCCCTGACGAAGATATCCATAATTTCTCCATTTATTTCGTTCAGGGGATCAAAGACGTATCCATTCTTGATTGCAATTGTTCCTGCCATTTATTCCACCTCTCTTTTTACAAGCCGGATCGCGTCGACAGGACAGATAAAGGCACATGTACCGTCCTCCCCGCAGAGGTCCTGGTTTATTACCGAAATTTTTCCATTTTTAACCTCAAGAAGAGATTTTTCGTCCATGTTATTCAGGTGTCCTGCAGCAAGTTCACGGTTATCGAGAGCATTTACCGGACAGACAATTACGCAGTTCCCGCAACCCAGGCATGCAGCTTCATCAGTTTCCAGGGTTGTACGGGACAGAGTCTCTGGAACAGGAGCTTCAAGCAGCCTTTTCTCAAGAACGCCTTTTTTCTCCATATCGGGAAGAATCTCAGTTTTTCTGACATCAATAGCTTTCACAGGACAGGCAATCGCACAGGCTCCGCAGTAGATACAGGCATCCGGTCTGTGCGTTACTTTTTCAACTCTTTCTCCGGGTTTGGCCTCTTTGTTGAAAAGGGCATTTGCAGGACACACTTCAGTGCACGTATGGCAGGTCTGACAGGTATTTTCATCCAGGGTCCAGCGCCCTGCAAAGGGAGTTTCCACGGAAATCGCATGCATTGGACACACCGCAGCACACCAACCACAGTGGACACAGTATTCCGAATCGATATGGGTCTTTCCGACCAGCTTCAGGCTCCCGTCCGTTGAAATTTCACGGGTTACCTCAATACAGCCCTGAGGACAGATATCCTCACAGAGCCCGCAGTGGACGCAGCTTTCATTTACTGATGTTGGTTTCATAGCCCTGAAAAGGTAGGAAATATCAGCGAGGGATTTTCCTTCCTGCTTCAACTCAAGTGCACCTGTGGGGCAAACTTTTGCACAAATTCCGCAAACAATGCACTTTTCACTATCCTTTATCTCCAGGAAATCAGCATCAAGAAGCCCTCTTGTTATAGCGCCAACAGCTCCAATTGCTAGGTTGTCTTTGGGGCATGCCTGCACGCAGGTGCCGCAGCCAATGCATTTTTCAGGCGAATAGATCAGCTGCTTGTCTTTTTTTTCGGCAAAGACAGCCAATCGCTTATCATTTTGCATTTTGCTTACCTCTTAACGTTATTCTGTGCATTCGCCGCACAGCAGCTCGTTATCATGTTGAATGAACATTTCACTGCAAGTTTTACAGCATTGTATCCGCTTCTTCCTTCGAACCGGAACTTCTAAGTCCACAAATTTCCAGGAATACACTTTTTCTCCTGCAGAGAGAAGAATTGGAACAACCTCCTCATGAGGAAGTTTTTCTGTGTTCAGGTACCAGGCATGGAGTTTTGGATAGTCCTTTGTCTTCTCATGATCAAGGATGATTCGGACGCCTTTTATGCTGTGAACTCCTTCTGGAGCCTGCTTGTTTACTGTTACCGCTATTTTTCCCAAGTTCACGATCTTTAACCCATTGTTTCCGATTGTTGCTCCGGCAAGGATCTGAAAGGGATCAGGCATGCAGCTTTTCGTTTCGCAGGTCACATATATGCGTTCCCCATCCTGGATATTGAGCTCTCTTCTTGCAATATTGAGCATCTGGATGCCGATTAATGCCCCAGAGGTCAGGAAGCCGTGAAAGGGGACGAGCTTTTCAATTTGTGAAAGCAGCTCAGGATCCTTTACCTGCTTCAGGATTGCCTCCATGCTGTGTTTTTCTTGATCTGAATTCTTATGCAATATGTACACCACCGTAGGACTTACCGTTATGTTTAAATAAACATAACGCAGAAGAATGGGATGCCCGGAAATATAATATTAAGGGGGAGAGGGGCCCGATACATCGCATTATGTAGAAATAAACATAACTGATTGGAAGGTACTGTGATCTAAGTTATTTTTTGACAGAAATTCAGCCTATCTTATTGGGTTAAGTTAACACTCCAGGCTCCGGAATAGAAGGTGAGGTTAAAGATCATCAGTGCGACAGATTCCAGAACTTGGTTTTGATCATTATGTTAGGCGCAACATAAAGACGTTAACGCTAAATTACACTATTACGCTCAAACTCATACAAACAAGTATTTTATAAAATTATCGATCGAGAAACTTTTTATCGAAGAAAAAAGCAGAAATAACACTTTCACTGTTAATAAGATTACAGAAAGCACATTATAAAAAACGATAAGCTAAAAAATTATTTTTTTGCATGTTTTACAATAGCTCTCTGTTCAGCAATGACAGTACCGCTTTTAACATCAATAACTTTCAATGTGATTTCAGAACCTGCCTTGAAGCCGTAATTGTCAGAAGTATTATAATCCCCATTTACACTTGCTCTTACACTAGATTTTATAGAACTTACGGCGCTGTCATTTCCATGGAGTACTAGTTTCTCTCCAACGCTCCATAAATAATCTTTAAGCATTTCTTTATTTTGAGACTTATATTTGGGATTTTTTCCTGTCGGGCTCAGGTTCTGGTAAATAACTTCTACATATCCTGTAATCTGCTCTCCTGCCCCAAATACACCTTGGAAGCAGTTTCCATCGCCTGAAATCTTTATGGATATGGCATCAAAGGGGAGAGGACTACCGCCCTCATGAATGAGCACGATCGTATTGTTTTCAAAACTTGCACTTTCACCTTTTTGTGCATAACGAATTCCTCCCTCACATGATTCAAGTGAAATCTTTGCCATTAACGGTTGAGAGCTTGCACCCTCCCCAGCAATATTAAAGAAACAAATAGCAATCGCACTTGCCAGTACGAATAGAATCAGAGACATAAGGAGGGTACCAACAATAGGGGTAATAGCCTCAGATGTTGGTTCTGGTAAACAGAGATATTTATACCGAATTCTTCCCCAGTCTTTCATCAATGAGATGATATGTGAGATCTGTCATAAATATTTTAGTCAGAATCTCCAAGAAGAATATTAGAGAAACTTGACTAAAAATATAATGTACTATGAATAAAAAGTAAATTCGGAGAAGGAGTTTCTCCAGAATTATTTTCTTCTTTGCCGTTTCTGGTTGTACTCTTTTTCGAGCTCGAAAATTCCTTGGACGGACTCAAGTTCTTTTCTGCTCCTGGCATAATGCAAAAGTACAAGGACAACTCCGCAGAGAAGAGCTATAATTGATGCTGAGAAATATAGAGGCGCCGACTTGGTATAATATTTAACCTGAATAGTCTTTTCTCGATCTCCCATTTTTGACGAGATCCACAAGAGGGTTTGCCTTCCTTTTTCATCAAAGGTCACATTCGCAGGCTCTGGTCTTGCTATTCCGAATACCCTGTTGCCAGTGACATATCCTTCGGGAAGCACTACACGAATGAATTCGGAATTAGGTTTAAGGAATGTAAAGCTCTGAGTTTTCGGAATTTCGAGCGTATATGCAATAAAACCTGTTACAGGTTCTTTGAACTCCAGGTTTATAACTTTCATACTCCGGCTAACTTTCTGAGTCAGGGTATAATTAATAGCCGAGGTCTCGTTTCTGCTGGGAAGCTCTTCAAAGATTTGAGGGTCTGGTTTGGTCTCGTTTGCAGGGTCAACGAGCAGTACAAAATTCTCAATAGGGTTTTCCTCTGAACCTCCGCTCAGGGTTTCGGGGGGATAGATCTCAAGCTTGCTAGTATTTACTACAATGTTTACAACCTGCATCTCTGTATTGTTTTCTAGCAGATAGAACGTGGTAGTATTTGCAAGCGTCTGGTTGCTCGAATCGTTAAGAAAAACTTCAAATTCATAATTTGAAATATTGCCAGGCTTTTCAACAACTATTTCCTTTTTTTGATCCATGCAGCCCGATACGAAGACCACCAGCAGGGCGAGGAGCATAAGCATAATTTTTGTTCTCATTTTCACAGGTATAGTTCTCCCTTGAGCTTGAAGCGATCTCTTTTCAGCCTGCGACAATTACCTTCTCTTTTAAGATAAAGCCTGTGCAGGGTCTAGAACTGGTTAATATTTATCCTATGCTTCCTCTTCTTAATAAATAACACGGACAAACATCTCTAAGAAATATGACAAAAAGCTCACTTTCTTAAACAAAAGGAGTAAGCCCGGATGGTAATAAAAACTCAGGTACTGAGCTCTCCAGAAGAACTCAGGAACCTTTCCACCATAGTCCAGTCAACTTTCTTTATGTACTTTGCCTGAAGCTTGGAAACGTAAAGAATATTGCTACCGATTAAAATTTTAAGGTCTGAAGGTTTGGGGTCAGTTGTACCGAGTGGAAGAAGTACAGGACCATCAGGAGACGTGCAGAGCCTGAAATCCTGCCCGCTCTTTCTTATATAAGCTCTTACCTTTTCATCAATTGCAAAAGACGGAATCATATTTACACCACGCAGAACTTGTCCGCAGAAGATAAATAACTACAGGTTGCAGGTTCAATAAAGTAAAAAAAAATTATAGATAGAAACAAGTCCTGTTCTCGTGGGAATTCCGGAGCAGTTTTAAATTGCATGAAAGCGAATTAGGACGAAGATAACATGATGAGAGATAAAGGAAAACTTGTAATTTGGCCAGTATATCTTGATCAGACAAAATCAAGGAGCAGAGGCAGAATTATCTCCCGGAAAAATGCAATAAAGGAACCACAACTTAATGAGATAAAAGAAGCAGCCAGACAGCTTGGTTTGAGTCCCGAAGTAGAGCCTCAAAAAGCCTATCCCAAGTCCTGGTGGGAAGTAAGCGGAAGAGTGCTTGTGGACGATAAGGGTCCGAAATCCGTTATTGCAAAACAGATAGCCTCAACCATTAAAAAAGCACGAGGTCAGGAGAGTCCTGCCAAGACTTAAAATTAAGTTGCTTCTTAATGGATGAAAAAGGGAGTTTGAGAATATCTGGAAGATTTAAATGCTTCATATAAATGTCCCAAATAAAAGCCTCAGACACCTTGAGAATTCTCTCATTTGGGTTTCAGGCAACCCTTATATATTCACTTAACCTTTATTTTAATTTTTTATAAGGATATCTCATTTCTTTTCCGCAGCGCTGGCAGGAAATTATGATATATCCTTCCTTTAGCCTGTAACGGGCATTTTTACCGGGCACGAGAAAAGCATAACAGTATTTGCAGATTCTACTTTTTATCTCCCTTGGAATACTCGTCCGGTTTCTCATGGAAATGTTCCGGATAAGCTGCACGTAACGCTCGCTGCGGTCAGGATGTTCTGCATGTTCCTTTTTTGCAAGCTCAAAAAGCCGCCACATGCGCTGGGTTACGATTTCCTTAATCAGGTTTTTCTGTTTTTTTCTTGCTATTTTAGACATAAGTAGACCGATCCTGTGTTTTCGTCTCAATCTCGAGTTTCAATCTCGATTGTGAGGCTTATTCAAAAATTAAATCAGGAATCAAGAATAATTACATTGATATCAGGATTCTTGCTATGTACAAGGGCTTTAAACTTTTCGGGATCTCCCTCCGTTACTCCTGGTTTCCCGTAGTGCATCGGAATTACGGTTTTTGGAGATATGGCTGCAGCTGCACTTGCTGCCTCTTCCTCGTCCATTGTGTACGTGCCTCCTATAGGCAAAAGAGCGACATCGGCTTTGATATTTTTCATTTCAGGGAAGAAATCGCAGTCTCCTGCATGATAGATTCGGATTCCTCCAAGTTCCACTATATAACCCACTCCGGATCCGCGGGGATGATAGGGTTTCTCAAGGTTATAAGCCGGAATTACTTCAATTCTGGTTCCCTTGATTTCAAGCCCATCAGCCAGTACATCTCCCTCAGCAATCCGCCTTGCGTCCCCTTTGAATTGCAGGGATAAACTCTCAGGGATCAGGGTTGTCGAGTCCGACTGCCTGACCTTCCGGATATCATCAGGACTGCAGTGGTCAAAATGTTCGTGGGTTATTAACAGGATATCGGCTTTATCTTCGAAAGCCGGCTCTTCACTGAGGTCGTAGGGATCGATATAAATTTTTTTGCCGTCCCCTTCAAGTAAAAAACCAGAGTGTCCCAGCCATTGAATAGTAACGCTTCCAATCTGTACACTGTTCATCGCATGCACCTGTAGATTCTATAATCGAACTTGTGAGAAAGCCTTATTAATGAATTATTTTGGGATTATATTAATAATAACCGATAGATTTGAATTTAAGCCGCCTTTTTCTACTTTTATTATCTGTCATTATCTGTCCTTTTTGACAAAGCTTGGCTCTAACACCCTGTTATAAATCGTCTTCTGCAGATAACACACAATAGGTAATTTGATTACCACGGCTTCTCTTTTGTCCCCTACGCTGTGAACTCCTATTGATTCCTTCCCATCAGCAATCAGAAATAATTCTTCATTATACCTAACTCCCTCAATTACAATATTATCCAGGAAATCCGCAAACTCTTTTTTAGTTTCTTTGAATTCAAAAGGCAGTGACCTGAACCTATCAATTTCATTAACGATAATAATTAAATTGCAGGTTTTTTCCAGTTTTTTTAGTTCGGTTTCAAACTCCTTTAAGAATTCTGGACTGGATGAAAAAACAATCAGTTCTTCCTTTACCCCAGCCAGAATTTCCCGTATCCTGTTCTTTATTCCCCAATCACTCTGGATACACCACACAGGAGAGGTTTTAGGTAACTCATAACCCAATTCATTGAGCTGGTCAAGGGTTTCAATTGCGCAATTGATAAACTCATCTTTTATCTTCCCGATTACCTGCTTTGGATCAACTGCTCGATAATGAATCGGAGATCCTTGCCTTACTTCTAGAAAACCTTTTTTAGCAAGCACTTTAAGAATTTCATATATCTTGGCTCTCGGCACATTTGTAAGTTCATGAATCTCGCGGGCTGTACCTTCTCTTAAACTGACAAGCCCGATATAGGCTTTTGCCTCGTTTTCAGTTAGTCCGAGCTTTTCAAGATTGCTAATTAACTGAGGATTGATTTGTGTGAACATTTGTTACCCCTAACGTAACAATAGACTTAAATGTTTCCTATCTATATACGTCACAGGTCTAAAGCACTAAGAATTTGCCGCACAATAGAATAATATTAATAATGTATATCCGAAAATGCATTAATAAGCTTTTAATAAATGTGTTAATAAGCTTTTAATATTAGCTTCAGCCTAATGAGAAAAATGCACTTTGAAGAGATGTATTTGTCTTTGGATTAAACTTCATGTTAATGAACTATACTTCATAAATTACATTTCATATTCAAAACTATGAGGGGAATCTACTATTAAAAATACTTTTGAAAAACTAGGATTTTTTATCCAGAACAATCGTTTTTCCGTACTTCTGATAGCTTTCCTGTTCATAATAATATCAATGCAGGGAGCACAACTTATTGAGATGAAATCAGGGACAGAAACCTTTGTCGGAAAAGACTCTCCTCTCTACCAAGACTACGATCATCTTTATAAGAATATTTTTCAGACACAATCTATTGTAGTAATGGTAGAGGCTAATAATGTAAAAAATGCTGACTTGATGAAAGCTGTGGACAGACTAGATCATCAGCTACAGGCAACGGATGGGGTAATTGAGACTATTAGTCCTGTTTCTCTTCTCAAAAAGGTTAACTACCAGATGACAGGAAGGTACGCGCTTCCTGAAACAGATGAAGAAATAAAAACTATTATAGATGGAAATCCTGCTATCTTCGGCCAGATTATCCCTGATAATACACATATGCTGATTTCGGTAGTTATGGCTGGCTCAGCCAGTGACAAAACGCAGCAAGATCTTATTACTGCAACTGAAGAAGCAGTTTCGTTTTCAGGTTTTCCGCCGTCTTACAATATTATCGTAACAGGTGATCCGGCATTCCAAATTTCCATGAATTATGAGATGAATTCCAGTATGGGTGTACTTTTGGGGCTTTCAGCCATTTTCATGGTAATTGTACTTCTCCTAGTGTTCAGGCATGTCAGATGGAGTCTTCTTCCTCTGCCGGTAGTTCTTCTAGGTATCGTTTACACTTTTGGAGCTATGGGTTATGTAGGGATTCCGATGTCCATGGTTTCCATGGCTGCATTCCCAGTCCTCATAGGTGTGGGAATTGACTATGCCATTCAGTTCCATAATAGGCTTGAAGAGGAACTACAGGACAAAGGAAACAAAACAAAAGCAGTTATAGAAACCATAAAACACACCGGTCCTGCAGTCCTTATAGCTCTGACAATGACAGCCCTTGGTTTTTTTTCCCTTTTTACGTCTTCTGTGCCAATGATCCAGGACTTCGGTAAACTGCTCATGATAGGCATTTTAATGTGTTACTTATCCTCGATTTTCGTGGGTGTTGTAACAATTTCACTATTTGATACGTATTCAGACAAGAACCCTCTAAGAAAAGCAGTAAGTAAAATAAAACCTACGAATTCGGGAAAAACGAATAAATCCGAAGGAGAAAGTGAAGGCAGCAGGAAAATAGAGAAAATTCTCCAGAAAGTAACAGATCTAACGATTAAATACGATATTGTAGTGCTGGGAGTCGCCTGCTTGCTTTGTTTTGGCGGACTTTACCTTGACCAATCTGTACCTATTCAAACTGATGTGCAAACCTTTGTACCCCAGGATATGCCTGCCCTTGTTGATCTCAAGCATATGGGAGATATCATGGGCGGAAGCGATGAATTAAACCTCATCATCAAAGTTGAGGACACTGCAAATCCAGATGTTCTTAAATGGATAGACCGTTTTTCCAAACATGAAGTAGCATCCAATGGGCATATTTACAGTGCTACGAGTATAGTTCCGCTTGTAAAGGAGAGAAATGGGGGCGTAATTCCTGATACCAGCCAGGAAATAAAGAATATTTACTCCCAGATCCCTGAAGCACAGAAGGATCGTTACATGTACGGGAAGAACATGCTCCTCCTGAACTTCAATATAGGAAATGCGGTTTCAGATATCAAGGTAACAGGCATTAAAGAACTCTCAAACATTGTCAAGCAGGATATGCAGTGGATGCCGGCTCCGCCAGGTACAGCAGTTACAATTACCGGGAACTCGGTCGTGTTTATAGAGGTTATTACTGCTCTTACCAGTGGAAGAGTGGCAATGACTTTCTTTGGCCTTATTCTCGTGCTAGCTGGGCTTTTTATTGTTTACAGAGACTGGGTAAAAGCGCTAGTTCCTGTAATTCCAATGCTTATAGTTATTGGTTGGTCAGGAGGAGTAATGAGTTACCTTAATATCAGCTATACTCCCATGACAGCAACTTTAGGAGCTCTGATTTTAGGAGTGGGATCCGAATATGCGATCCTCATGATGGAACGTTATTTTGAAGAAAAAGAAAAAGGAGAAAGTCCCCTGGAAGCAATCCGGATGACAAGTTCCAAGATAGGAAGTGCAATCATAGCTTCAGGAGCTACAACTGTATTTGGGTTCATGGCCTTGCTGGCATCTCCTTTCCCGCTTATTGCAGATTTCGGTAAGGTTACGGTCATTGATATTTTGCTGGCTCTCCTGGCAACTTTTGTAGTCTTCCCGCCACTTATAGTTCTCCTTGATACCTGGCGAGATAAAAGAAAAGGGCTCAGGACGGCAGAGAAGGAGACCGAGACAAAAAAACAAATTCAGGGGGCCGAGATATGATACGAGTGTCCATAAATTTGAGGCAAAGTATGATTAAAAGATTTGCTATACTTGCATTAATCCTATCAATATTATCAGTGTCTGCATTTCCAGCCCTCGGAAATGATGATGAAACGAACTTCCTTATTCCAGACCATGGATACACCGTAAACTACTACAGGAGTTACGGGGAGCCAGCTCTCCAGGCTTCAATTACAGGAAATCCAGAATTCAACAGGGGAGAATCTGCAGACCTGCAGATAAAAATCGCTAACATTGGAGTGATTGATGGTTTCCAGAGGCTTAATGTGAACCAGAAAACAATTCCAGATTCAGTTGAGGAAGCGCTTGCAGATGCCGAAATGGAAGAAGAGAAAGACTGTACAATTGCAAAAAACATTAAAGCCATCCTCGTTTCTGACACGAAATATATTAAAGTCGAACCTACAGCCAGTCTGCAGACCGTTGAAGAACTTAAAACAGGCTATACGACAAACCTTCGCTACACAATAAAAATAGATGGCGATGCCCCAGCTGGAAACTATGAGCTTCTCCTGCCTATAAGTTATCAGTATCAGGCAAATGTCCGGACTGCAACTGCAGATATAATAAATCTTGGGCTTACAGACACAAAGTATGTAAGAGATTATAAAACGAAAACTGAAACTCTCAAACTTCGGGTCTCTTTAGAAAATAAACCTAAGTTAGAAGTGACCAATGTCTCTGGAAATTTAGTTCAGGGAGAAAGTAGAGCTATTGAAGTTACTTATAAAAATAGCAAAGAGGGTGTAGCAAAAGACGCCTTAGCCCGGATAATTGTTATGAGTCCTCTAAGTGCTGAAAAAACTATAGTAAGGCTTGGAGATATAGGACCTGGAGAAAGCAAGACTGCCAGATTCGAGATTTCGGCAAGTCCAGAAGCTATTGTGAAAAATTACGGCATAAATAGTGAAATAAAATATATTAATGAAGATGGGGAGACCTCCTTTTCGGAGAATATGAAAATTAACGTACCTGTTGAAGCCACAGAGAATAAGTTTAGCATAACAGGTGTAGCAATCATACTGATTATCCTTATCGCCCTTTACCAGATCATAAATGTGCACCGAAAAGGAAACAAGAATAATGAGAATGCATCAGGTGATGAAAATGAATAAAAATGGATTTTTTATTGCTGTCACGACCCTTTTAGTCCTTTGCTGGGGAATCTTACCAGTACAGGCCGCTCTACCTGAAAATTTTGATATTAGTGATAACTTCTATACAGTATATGGAGGGCCTGACCTTAGTGCAACACTTATTGGAGATAATGAATATTCAAGAGGAGATACTGTAACTCTTAACGTAGAGATGATGAATAAGGGTGTAATTACCGGCTTTAAATCCGAAAATAAAGTAAGTGTTGGAAACTATGTGGATCAAATGCTCCAGCAGGCAGAAATGCAGTATGAAGCTCAGGCTACGACTGCAGTTGGCATCCTTGCGACTCTCAAATCCGATGATCCAAATATCAAGGTTAAATCAGAATCCCAGCAAGCAGGCACTCTCAAACAGGGGAAGCAGAGTTCAAGCCCTACTAAATTTACAATTGAAATTAATAAAAATGCTTCTGCTGGTACCTATCCTTTAACCCTTGAGCTTTCGTATAAGTATCAGAACAATGTTCAGGTAGGAGGAGACAATTTTGATGGTACTACAGGGATTGTAACTAACAAAAAAGTGGGCATCTGGTATGAAAACAAGACTCAGAAACAGACTATAGAGATTAAAGTCAAGGAAGAACCTTACTTTGAAGTCACAAATGTAACAGGTGACCTCTACCCTAACGAAGGTGGGATGCTTCATGTTACATACAAAAATACTGGCGAAAAACCTGCAAAGGATGCGACGGTTCGAATCAGTGCAGCCGATCCTTTCAGTACAACTGACGACCAGGCTTATTTAGGAACTCTAAACGCGGGAGAAAGCGCAGTTGCTATTTTTAATATGGCAGTAGATGAGACCGCAACTCCTAAACCCTATTCCCTAAACAGTGAGATTCTCTATGAAGATGCTGACGGGCATAAACAGGTCTCAGACAGTGTGAAAATTAATACTGAAGTCCTTCCTGCAAAAGAGAAGCTTCCTGGATATCAAATGGTAACAGGTATTGCATTTATGGCTCTAGCAGTGTGTTTCATCACGTTAAGAAAAAAGAGTAAGGATTGAGCAATAAAGTAGAAGGTTGAAAGTGAGCGAGACTTTATAATTTGGGTCTCAAAAATAGTCCACTTGTACCGTCTCTGGTTTGAAAGCAAAACCAAACTGGGACGGTACAGTCATTCTTTACATGGGAAAATACTTTCATCAATTCTTTTGCATAGGAGTGTACTCTCTTTAATGAAATTAGTTTGATAAGGAAATCTTTTTTATTTGTTTTTTTCACTGGTAGCCTTTGCAACCATTACTTCGGTCGATTTGATGACCGCATAAATCCTGTCCCCGGGTTTGATGTCAAGTTTTTCTGCAGCTTCCTTGGTGACTACGGAGGTCATAGTTGAGGGGTCCATTTCAATTGTAATTTTACAAACAAGCCCGTTTTTCTCCACTTCAAGTACTTTACCAGGTAATTGGTTCCTAGCTGATAGCTTAAAACTTACATTTTCCCAGGCTGTCTCATCCTTTATAGTTTCATTAATAAGTTGTTTGCCGGTCTCATACTCAGCCAGTAGCTTTCTTCCAACATCAGTCAGGAAAGTACCCTGATTTTTTCCTCCCCTCACTGTGATAATTGCAGGTTCGTCGAGAGCTTCGTTCATTTTTTTAAGCATATTCCAGGCATGTTTATATGAGATCCCGAGCTTCTTGCAGGCTTTCAGAAGCGAGCGTTCTTCATCTATTGCCCTCAGTAACTCAGCTCTTCCAGCACCCATAACTGTTTTTCCATCTTCTGTAAACCAGAGCTTTGTTCTTGCTTTCACAGATTTTTCACCTTTTACCGGAGCACATGGACAGAACTTACCTTGAATTGGGCATAAACCGAAATTCCAGGAAGAATATTCATTTCCTCTGCCGATTGCCGGGTTATCAGGGCATTAAGTAGAATACCACAGTCAACTTTCACCCGGACAAGAGCTCCCAGCGTCCAGACTTCTGTAACCCTGCCCTGTAAAGAGTTTCTGACGCTGGAATCTGTCGAAGTTTTACTTAAAACTATGTTTTCAGGTCTGAGAAGGGCATGTACCTGGCTCCCTACCTCAATATCCCCTGAAGCTTCGATAATCATCTCACTGGTTTCAATTCTTAAAAGTCCACGGTCTGCTGAGATAACCCTGCCACTCAGCATATTTTCAAACCCTACAAAACTGGCTACCTGACTGTCAACCGGCTTTTCGAAGATTTCTTCCGGAGTCCCTACCTGCATAAGTTTTCCATCCATTATTATTGCGATTCTGTCAGCCATTATTCGTGCTTCGGTCTGGTCATGTGTAATATGTAGCACAGTCAATCTTTCCTTGTTTTTATGGATAGTAGAGAGCAGTTCCCTAGCAGTTTCCTGTGTCCTGGGATCGAGTGCGCTCAGGGGCTCGTCAAGGAGCAGAACTTCTGGATCAGTCACAAGAGCCCTTGCAAGGGCAACTCTCTGCTGTTCTCCTCCTGAAAGCTTGAGAGGATACCGATCAAGAAGATGAGTTATTTTCAGGTCTCTGGCGATTTCAAAGAGCTTTTCTTTTGATTTTATTTTTTTCATGTGCATGCCAAATTCGATATTTTTCTCCACACTCATGTGAGGAAAAAGCGAGTAGTCCTGGTATACAAAAACAAGATCATGTTTCTCAGGAGGCAGGTGGGTTACATCTTTTCCGCCAATCAAAATCTTCCCGGTGTCTGGGGAGTGAAAACCTGCTATTAACTCCAGAAGAAGGGTTTTTCCGGCTCCCGTAGGTCCGAGGATTACAAAATATTCTCCTATCTCAATTTTAAGGCTCAACTTCTCCAGAGTAAAATTTTTCCATTTTCTTGAGAGGGACTCAATCTCTATCATATATACTCCAGCCTGCAGAAAGGACTCTTACTACTATGAATATCGAAAGCATTACCAGTATAAGCAGTACAGCTATAGGTCTGGATGCAGACATTCCATAGGAAAGAAAACGGTCATAAATAAGGGTTGGTCCTATCATGGGATAGTAGGCAATAAGCACAACAGCTCCGAATTCACTTATAGCTCTTGCCCAGGTCATGATCGCCCCTATTAAAATATGCCTTGCTGAAAGTGGCAGGGTTACAAAGAGAAAAGCTTTCCAGAGAGGAGCGCCAAGAGATCGAGCTGCGTTTTCAAGCCTTGGGTCAACGCTTTTGAAACCTTCCCTTGCAGAATTGGCCAGATAAGGCAGGGACACAAAAAGCATTGCAACCACGATTCCAGGTAGTGCATCCCGAAACTGTATATAAGCTTCAAGAGGGCCGCCAATAAGCCCTTTTGACCCGAAAACTGTAAGAATGGCGATTCCTGCGACAGTATGCGGAACTACAACAGGCACATCAATAATACTCTCAACCAGGCTTTTTCCGGGAAAATCGAACCTTGCAAGAATATAACCCGCAGGTACTCCGAGAATAAGGGCAACAAGGGTTGCCAGAAAGCCTGCATAAAGCGAGAGAAAAATAGAACTTATTACAGCGCGATTTTCCACAGCTTTGACAAGTCCCTCAAAATCGTCAAAGATCTGCCTGATAATCATGTTTGAAAGAGTTATGGATATAAAAAGAAAAAGAACAAGCAGTAAAAGGGAAAATATGAAAGTCAAAGGCTCAAATTTACTGATTTTCCGAATTGAAGCTCTCATTTTTATACCTTTTTGCTGTCGTTTTATACCTTTTTACTGACTTGCTGGCGTTTTTGATTTTAAGGAATTTCCTGATATCTACTTTCTACTTTATCTTTACTTATCTTTATTCTACAAGTGGCTGCAACTCTTCAGGCATTTTATCTTTTCCTTCGGCTATCGCAGGGACAATAGGCGGCTGACCGTTTTTGATAAATATCTGCTGTCCTGGCTCTTCTAAAAGCAGTTTTATGAATTCAGCAGCAAGTTCTGGATTCTTGGCATTTTTGGGGATAGTCACGCCGTACACTATAGGAGATCCTGTAACTACTTCTCCGTTTACCATTTGAACCTGAACCTTTGCGTAATTGTCAGCATAATCGAGTGAACTCAGGTCAATTTGAGGTGGAAGTTCCACGTATTTATATCCATGCTGCTCGGCAACACTTCGGTAAATGTAGAGGTAATCTATTTCCCCAGTTTCAAGGGCAGAACAAAGTTCTACTTCCATGCTTCTGAGCATGATTTTTTTGGTATTCGGAGAAATTTCTTCGGATGCGGGTACATGTATAAGGGTTGTTCCGTTTTCCTCTGTAGTAACAGTCATGCCTGTGTTATTCAATATCAGGTCATCATAGATCTTGCTGTCATTGTAATAGAACTCGGTTAATTGAGTTACCATCTGTGATCTATAGCCTGCAGGATCATCGTTAGGATTGGAAAAACCATATCGAACATCAGGCCGCCTGAGAATCTCATACCAATTTTCTGTATTAATCTCATCACCATACTTGCTCTCATTCGTGTAGGCAAGGATCATCTGGTTTCTTGCAAAAGCTGTGTACCAATCTGCATACTCAGGCATCATCATGGATGGAATAAGAGCATAATCTGCGGATGCAAGAATATCAGCATTTTTCCCGAGTTCGGTAATCTTCCTTATACTCTGTGCACTGCCCGCAGCTTCCCGCTGAACATCAACGCCCGAATGCTGGGCTTCGAACTCGGCTTCAAGCTCCTCAAAAGGCATACTTAAGCTTCCTGCATGGAAAATCGTAAGGATTTCTCCTTTTCCCGCAGAAACATTTCCAGAGGCATTTTCCACTAGGTTCTTATTTCCGTTCTCAGCCTGATCGCTAACGCAACCAAGACCGGTGAATATAATCAGGATTAAGAGAACCGATATGAATTTTAAATATCCGATTTTAACTTTCATAGATATGTGGTTTTGAACATAATAGATATAAGCTTTTTGAAGGAAGATAACTACTTTTTTACATAAAAAAAGTGATATTTAGGGAGAACGAATACAAAAAGCTGGAAAAAACGTTTTCCTTATTGACTAGTGTGTCCATTTATCTTCTTTATATCTGGTTTTTCAGTCTGCTATTAGCTTGTCTTTTTCTTCCAGAAGATATCTTTTAAACCATTCTCCAGCCAGATTTGCGACTTCTTCTAAAGTGCCTGGTTCCTCAAAAAGATGAGTTGCACCGGGAACAATCTTAAGTTCTTTTTGTTCTACTTTCAATTGGTTTAATGCCCATTCATTCATCTCTATTACCTGAAAATCCTCCCCACCTACAATAAGCAAGGTCGGCGCCTTTACGTCCTGTAGGGCGTTTTCAGCCAGATCGGGCCTTCCCCCTCTGGAAACTACAGCCATTACAACATTTGCATGCTCTTTTGCAGCTATGAGCGCGGCTGCAGCCCCAGTACTGGCTCCAAAATAACCTATATTGAGTTTTTTTGTATCAAGATTGCTTAAAAGCCAGTTTGTTACGTCAACAAGCCGATTTGCAAGCAGGTCAATATCAAACCTGAGGTGAGCCGTTACCATGTCAATTCTCTCTTCCTCAGCTGTCAACAGATCAAATAACAATGTTCCAAGCCCTTCTTTCTGAAGTTCCTGAGCAACATATCGGTTCCGAGAACTGAAACGACTGCTCCCGCTGCCGTGTGCAAAAACAACAATTCCCTTTGCTCCTTCTGGAATGTCCAAGTTTCCGTTAAGATAAATTGGCCCAATTGGAATCTGGACTTCCATGCTTTTCTTCCCCATTTTCGATAATTCTTTCATATTATCCCCCTTATAATAGGCAAAATACCGTTTTTTTGTTTGATAAACAGCTTCTTTGTGTGATACAATTATAACTTTATATCCAGTAAATAATCTCGATCTTCTTATGAAACGTAGACAACAGATTTCTTTTAGGTTTACTCATTTTCTTCCTGTCCACCAGCATAGAGTGAGAATAGAAATCAGATAGGGACTATAGTATCCATCATTTCTACTGTAACAGGGCTATATTTTGCCAGATATAGCTTGAGTGCTTCAATAGCAGTAACTCCAATATTTTTACGCTTTCTCCCATAACGTTCAGGTATTCCCTGTGAAGTTACAAAGCAGGACTGGTAAACTTTTTCGGGATTAACTTTTTCCTTGTCAACATAAAATTCTTGTATTCTTTTACCTGCTGGATTCTCTATCTTAATATAAATATTTAAACCGAGACAACGTTTGACGTATCCGCCCATTTGTTGATAAGGGTCACGCGAAAACACCTTCTCCAGGTTATCTTCCATCATTTCCCATAGTTCGGATCCTGTTATCTCACATGTTGAAATGGGAGGATTGGTAGGAATAATATTCCAGAGGTCATTCATTGTTATTGGACCAGGAGGTATAGGAACACCGTAGCGCCATCCATTGGAGAAGGCTAAGTTTATTCCACTGACGTAGGCCATAGACTGTAGAAGTAGGTTATCCATTGTAGTTTCTAAAACTCGATAACGATTAAGTGAGGTTTGGGTAGACCCTACCACAGTACTTAACATTTCTCTGTGAGGTCTCATCAAATTATTGATTATTAATTCTATCTCTTCGTCTGCTTTAATTGTCTCGTCTATGTTTATCAGTTCATGTTTAAAATCTACAATTTTTCCATCTTCTACTTGCAAATCCAATCTTCCAATAAACGAGCCGTGGCAACCAGATTGCATTATTATAGTTCCATTGCTCGTTACTGCATGATATAGGCGGTTATGAGTATGCCCACTCAATAATACATCAATACCTTTTACTTCTTGAGCGAGTTTCAGATCGTGAGGATAGCCCAAATGTGACAGTACAATAACCAAATCGACTTTTTCATGCTTACGCAATTCATTTATAAATGCAGGTAGCTCCTGATTACCCAGAGAAAAGTAAATCCCTTTGCTAAAATGCTCAGGCATGGTTTTATCAACGATATTAGATGCAATACCAACTATGCCCAGGCGTAACCCACTCCTTTCAATCACGCAATAAGGAGGAAAAAACAATTTGTTACTGGCTTTCTCGTAGCAGTTGATTGCAAGTGTAGGATAGATAAGTTTACCGGAAAATTCTTTAAAGTGGTCTGGGCCGTATGCAAACTCCCAGTGGGTAGTCATCGCATCAAAAGCCATTTTATTTAAAATGGGTATAAAAGAATTTCCTTTGCTATTTACTGCCGGAAAGGTCCCATGTATAGTGTCTCCGTTGTCAAGTGCTATTACCTCATCAGGGTTTTCTTCACGAACTTGTTTAAACAAACCTGTAATACGTGCATACCCGCCAGCGGTTTTGAAGAGCTCCTGATTGCCTTGCCAGTAAAGTTCGGGATGAGGCTCTATGTATCCATGACTATCATTCATTTGAAGAATAGTAAGCTTCTTAACCCGTGACAACTGTTGCCTCCCTAGCCTGTTACTTTAAAATATAAGGTTTTAGCTATCTATTTATTGCAGCTTTGGTTGAAAGCTCGCTGCTTTATCTAGAAGTTCACAGACTTCTTTGTCAGTGGTTTGACTGAAATCTTCGTACCAGGCTCCAACCCCATAGAAAGGTTCAGGAGTAGCTAAACAAATTATTTCGTCGACTTCCTTTCTGAAAATTTCGCATGTATCAGGTGCAGCCGTGGGCACCGCAATTACTATTTTTGCCGGATTTTTGGTTTTAAGGGCAGCTGCAGCTGCACGCATTGTTGCACCTGTAGCAAGTCCGTCATCTATCAAAATTACAGTCGAGCCTTCTATCTCAGGTTTTGGTCTATCTCCACGATAAGCGCGTTCCCTGCGTTCGAGTTCCCTGCGCTCTTTCTCAGCCACCGTATCAATTACCCGTTCTGGTATCTGAAATGACATGACAACATCCTCATTCAGTACACGGATATTATCTGAGGCGATCGCCCCCATAGCCAGTTCTTCATTACCGGGCACTCCCAGTTTCCGTACTATAAACACATCCATTTTTACATTCAGTTCCTTTGCGACTTCAAATGCCACTGGAACTCCACCACGCGGGAGTGCGAGTATCAACACATCTGAGCGGTTTGCATATTTCAAAAGGTCTTTTGCCAGCTTTCTTCCGGCATCCACTCTATCATTAAAAAGTGACATTTATACCCTCAACCCCTATTGAATTGGATTAATTGCTACTATAAAAGCCATACTAATTTATAGTATATCTATTCAAACCCTTAAACGTATAGAGTATAAAATTTAAGCTTGAAAATTTATAATTATGCTTTTATTAAAGTAAAAACCAGGGAGAATAAAAATTTGAAAAGGTTTATCCAATTTTTCCCAGCTGTATTAACCAGATATAACAAGAAATTCTATCATAGGGTTGAAATTTTTTACCGTTAACTATCTTTTTTTTTACGGGCAATATTTTGAATAATTAATTTAAAATAATTTACGTCCATATTCTATTCAGGAGTTGGGAAGTGAGTTGTAGGAGTTGGGAAGTGAGTTGTAGGAGTTGGGAAGTGAGTTGTATATGATTTAAAATAAAAAGCCTGGAGTCCATCGATCCTGTTCAGAACCGAACGCCTGCGGGAGCATTCTCTAGTTGCTGTATTGGGGATATGGTAGACAGGATATGGAACTTCCGGACTTCTTAATCTCTTTTTTGCGATGCGTTTTTCTCTTCCCTTTCCGCTATCTTGTAAGTTATTTTAGATCTAAAATTGCATTAAGTCTTAGTATAAATCGGACTCGGGGTTAAAGTCACTTTATAAGTCTAAACGTTATTAAAGTCACTTTGTAAGTCTAAACATTATTAAAATCACTTTGTAAGTCTAAACATTATTAAAGTCACTTTGAGGTTTAACAAGTTCGATATAAGTAAATTCAACTTTATAAGAAGCCGATTATCCCTTCTGGCTTAGGTGGAACGGGGGTAGCTAAACATAATGGGCATTAGGGAAAACGCACTAAAAATAGGTATCTATGAAATTTTAGTTTGGATAATTATAGTCACTTTGCTTTATTTAATTAGCCTTAAAAATTATCTCCTCTTCCACACAGTTGTAAAGTTGTTCAGCGTCTACATTGCGTATGTGATATTTCTCATAGTTTGGAAATCGAGAACTAGACTAGAGAATCGGTATCTTTTAATTTTGGGGGTCAGCTACCTCTTTGTCGGAAGCATTGACTTTTTGAGTACGCTTGCATTCCATGGAATGGGGATATTTCCCGGATTTGACACAAACCTTACTGCTCAACTTGAAATAGTTGCAAGGTTTCTGGAAAGCGTCTCTTTTCTGGTTGCTCCGTTATTTCTGATACACGCTGGAGAGAATCAGAAAGGAAATTTCAGAACCCTTGAAAGCGCAAGTTTTGCCTGGAAAGTCTTTTTAATATACGCAGTGGTTACTGCTACCTGCCTAGTTTCAATCTTCTTTTCCCAGAATTTCCCAGTTTCTTATATCCAGAGTTCAGGATTTACTCAGTTCAAAGTAACAAGTGGATACTTAATTTCTTTCTTATTTCTCTGCTCACTATTTCTCCTGTATGTAACCAGGCACTGGTTTGAAAAAAAAGTCTTCCAATTGCTTTCAGCATCAATAGTTCTAACAATCTTTGCGGAACTGTCCTTTACACACTACAATCAAATTGACGAGGCTTCAAGCTTTATAAGCCTCTTCTTTAAATTGCTGTCTTTTTACCTGGTCTATATAGCAATTGTAGATATAGGCTTTGAGGAACCTTGCAGTCTGCTTTTCAGGGAACTTAAACACCGAGAAGAAGATTTCAGGCAGAAAGCTATTTTCTTTGGAGACGAGTACAGTCATATTTGTAGAATGATAGGCAAGAGATATCTGAGTGAGCATCGAGGTATTAAGGACAAGGACAATCCAGATAGTTATAATTCCTTCATGCAAAATCTCCAGGGCATAGGATTCCAGCTCAATAAGGATTTTAAATTGATATTTTTACATGGTCCTGTTGAGGCAATGACAGGTTACTCAAAACAAGATTTTCTTTCTGGAAAAACAGAGTGGCAGGAGATAATCATACCTGAAGACCGTCCTGTTATTCTTAAAAGAAGGGAGAAATTAAAGCTAAATCTGAATTTTACTATTGAAAACGAATATCGGATACAGAAAAAAGACGGGGAAATCAAATGGGTTCGGGAAGTCATCCAGAATATCTCAGGCAAATCCGGCAATCAGGGAGATTTCCAGGGACTGATTTATGATATCACTGAGCGTAAAATGGCTGAGGAAGTTCTTGAAAAAATAGACAAAATCCGAGTAAAAGAGATCCATCACCGCATAAAGAATAACCTTCAGGTAATCTCATCCCTGCTTAGCCTGCAAGCAGAAAGATTTGATGACAAAGAGGTGCTTGAAGCTTTCAGGCAGAGCCAGAACCGTGTTGAATCCATAGCAATGATCCACGAGAAACTCCATGAGAGCGAAAGTGCAGATGCTCTTGATTTTTCAGACTATCTGCAAAAGCTAACCACAGACCTTTTCAGTTCCTATAAGATAGGAAGCAAAAATATAAATCTTAAGCTTGATCTTGAGCAGGTCTATCTGAGCATGGATATTGCGATCCCGCTTGGAATTATTGTAAATGAGCTTGTATCAAACGCCCTTAAGCATGCTTTTCCCTCTGAAAGGGAAGGTGAAATTAAAATAAGTTTTCGCAAAAATGAAACTTTTGCCACAAAATACGGCATTTCAGACTCAGAAAAAGGCTGTCCATCGAGTGATGTCAAGGCCGGTGATAAATGTCCTGATATAAAAGAATATACAGATGGAGTGGAGTGTACAAACAACAAGGATTTTTATTGCACACTTACAGTAGCTGATAATGGGATAGGATTTCCAGAAGAAATTGACTTTCGAAATACCGATTCCCTTGGGCTCCAGCTTGTAAATATTCTCGTCGAACAGATGAATGGCTGTATTGAGCTTCAAAGGAATGGGGGAACAAATTACACTATCTGTTTCAGGAATGAGAATAATAACTTAAAAATCTGAGATGTCCTTCTATTTAAGAATCTTTGTTTTCGAAATTTCTGAATTGTTTTATGATCCTTCTTATGACAATCTTGTGAATATAGTATCTGTTAGTATTGCATTCCTGTGAACTTTCTTTAATGCTTAATGTTCAATGTGTCAATTTTTATAGAGTTGCTTTAGGTGGCTTATGAAACGCAACACAAAAGAATGGAAAGAAAAAAGAATAGAGTTTCTCAAAGGCAAGACCTGTGGTTGGTGTGGGACTTCTGACTCTCTACGTATTTACACTCCCAGAGCTTTTTCTCCGGCGCAGGTAAGCTCAGAGATTTACAGTGCAGCATATGTTAGGTTCAAGGAGGTTTACAGACAGAAATACCAGAAGTTCGATTATATCCCAACAGGCAAACACCGTCATAAAAGTCATCCGGCCTGGCATAAAGTTTCAACTGTACATAAAATCGAATCTGACCATACTGACCTTGAGGAACAGTTTATTGAAGTTCTCCTTGAAGACTCAGGAAAAGGAAATTTCAAAAAGCTTTATCATGACTGGCTTGAAGAAACCGGAATTAAAGAGATGATTAAAGAAGAGGTTAAAAAAGCAAAAGAAGAATACGAATCTCTTACAAACGCAATCGTGCTCTGCAAACGATGCCATTTTGCAAGTCTCAGGGGTATGAACCTTTGTCCTGAATGTAGGAATAAATATAAATCCATAAACTATGAAACCTGCTTTAACTGCCTTCCTGATGAAAAAAAAGCTGGTTTAAGAAAAGACAAATCCAATTGACTTTCCGGAAAATTTTGAGATTCTATATAAAATATCCGTTCTTATCCTATAATCTCTGGAAATACCTTTTCAAAGCTATAATCTCTGGAAATACCTTTTCAAAGCTATAATCTCTGGAAATACCTTTTAGAGAACAGTCTCAAAAAAGAGCCCAGCCACCTCCTCCACATGCTCTGCAGGTTCCATTTTCAAGAGTTCCGGTTCCGCTGCAGAGAGGGCACGCTATTGCAGGCTGAGCAACGAGCACATCACCCTGTCCCCCGCAACCTTCACAAGTTTCACCATTAGCATATCCGGTTCCACTGCAGAGAGAGCATTTTTCCGGAGCATATTCGGTGTCTATATAGATTTGAAGCATTTTATCACCATGGAGGGTAAGATACAGAAATATTTTGCTGAAATTTTATATATATTCTAAACTTTCTAAGTTAAAAGATTACTCATAAAGATGAAAAGGAAAAGGTTATAAATTAATTATAGGTTTTTCTTTTCTTCCAGCATCAGGCTTTTTAATTCATTTTTATATTACAATTTAAAAAAAGTTTTAAAGGAATAACAATAATTTAGTTCTCAAAATTAACTAAATTTCTTTCTCTCTAAATTTACCTTTTTTAATTATCAGTCTCAGCGAGTCTTTTTCGGAGGAGAGTATTTTAATAGGGATTTTAGGTTATTTGCTTGTCTGATTTCTCCAAATATAAAGGAAAACTTTCTCAGAAAAGTGATCTTATTTCCTTTCTCTCTATAATATTTATCCATAATTTTTTACTTAATAACATAAAATATTACTTTCAATGATTCCGGTAGTTTTAAGTACATCAAAAAAATAATATTATTGGGAGCGAGGTTTTAGAGCTGTGCTTGGGGCACAGACTTTGAGACGGATATCTCCTAAATTCAGGGAGTTGGAATATGGCAGATAGGGATAATCCGGATTTTTTGTCAGCAGGCACAATAAAAGGAGATAAGATCGTCAATAGGGCAGGAGAAGATCTTGGGAAGATTGAAGAGTTAATGATTGATCTCGGAAACGGTAGGATTGCATATGCTGTACTTTCTTTTGGCGGATTCTTGGGCATGGGCGATAAGTTATTTGCTATTCCCTGGGAGGCTCTTACATTGAGATCGCATGAGCACGCCTTCTTACTTGATATTCCCAAGGATGTCTTGGAAAGGGCAGAAGGTTTTGAGAAGGACAGGTGGCCTTTAACTCGAGAAGAGCTCTCCAGAACCTACACCTACTATGGATACCAGCCTTACTGGCAGATAGGAGTGACGGGACAAACCGAATCACAAAAGATGGCTCCAATGGAAACCATGGTAGAAAGAGATAATCCTGATTTTTTGTCAGCAAGCACGATAAAAGGGGATAAGGTTGTCAATAGAGCTGGAGAAGATCTTGGGAAGATTGAAGAGTTAATGATTGATCTCACAGATGGTAGAGTAGCTTATGCCGTACTTTCTTTTGGCGGATTCCTGGGTTTGGGCAGCAAATTATTTGCTATTCCCTGGGAGGCTCTTACACTGAGACCGCATGAGCACGCCTTCTTACTTGATGTTGCCAAAGAAACTCTTGAAAAAGCAGAAGGCTTTGATAAAGACCATTGGCCTGTAACTAACCGTGAATGGCTCGCTACTATGTATAGCTACTATGGATACCAACCTTACTGGCAGACAAGAAGAGTAGAAAAACGACCAGGCAACATTTGAATCTTAGTTAATTAGGAAAAACATAGGTACTAATTGTACTGGCAGATAAGGATGCTGGAATTAACTTTATCGAGGGGAAAATTCGAAACTATGCTTGGGTGCAGGCATTTAAATTTGCATCTTCTAAATTCTGGGAGTGGGAACTATGGCAGATAGAAATAATCCAGATTTTTTGTCAGCAAGCACGTTAAAAGGAGATAAGGTCGTCAATAGGGCAGGAGAGGACCTTGGGAAAATTGAAGAATTAATGATTGACCTACGTGATGGAAGGATAGCTTTTGCCGTACTTTCTTTTGGTGGATTTCTAGGCATGGGCGATAAATTGTTTGCTATTCCTTGGCAAGCTTTTACATTGAGGTTGCATGAGCATGCCTTTGCCCTTGATATTCCTAAAGAAACTCTTGAAAAGGCAGAAGGTTTTGATAAAGGCAACTGGCCTATAACCACCCGTGAGTGGCTCTCCACCGTCTATAGCTACTATGGATACCAGCCTTACTGGCAGGCAGAGGCGGCAGGAGTAGCTGGAGAAACTGAATCACAAAGGATGGCAAGGATGGGAAGCACGTCTGCAGATAGGGAAAATCCAGATTTTCTGTCCGCTGACACGCTAAAAGGGGATAAGGTTGTCAATACGGCTGGAGAAGATCTTGGGAAGATTGAAGAGTTTATGATTGATCTCGAAAACGGCAGGGTAGGATATGTTGTAGTCTCACATGGTGGACTCCTGGGTATAGGCAGCAAGCTCTTTGCAGTTCCTTGGCAAGCTCTTACACTTAGAGTACATGAGCATGCTTTTGCTCTTAACGTTTCTAAAGAGACTTTCGACAAAGCAGAAGGCTTTGATAAGGACAACTGGCCTTTAACTCGAGAAAAACTATCCAGAACCTACTCTTACTATGGATACCAGCCTTACTGGCAGGCAGGAGTGGCAGCATCCGTAGCAGGGGCTGCAGCAGCAATGCCGGTTGAGACCGAATCGGAAAGGATGGCTAGGATGGAAAAAGAGAGATCGACGCCGGTAGGACCGGAAGAAGAGAGAGGGGCGCAGCAAGAGAGAGAAAGACTCGAAGAGTTAAGGAAAACCCAGGAAGAGAAAATCTCACAGCTAGAAAAACAGCGGGCAGAGACCGCGAAGCAGGCAGAGACTGAAAGAGAAAGGTTGACACGGCTGGAAAGAGAGCGGATTGAGGCGGAGAGACAGGCACAGACCGAGAAGCAGAGGCTGGCACAACTGGAAAAAGAGTTGCAGGAAGCAAAAAGACAGGAAGAAAAAGATAAAGTATCCCGGCTCGAAGAAGAGTTGAGGTCAGTACAGGCACAGGAAGGAACCCTTCGAGATAGACTGTCTCAACTGGAAAGGGAGTGTGTAGAAGCTCAGAGACAGGCTGAAACCGAGAGACAGAGACTGGCAGAGCTGGAAAGAGAACGTACTGAGGTTGAAAGGCAGGCTGAGGTTGAAAGAGAAAGACTGGCACAGCTGGAAAGAGAGCGGACGGAAGTCGAATCTGTGGTTCAGGCGAGAGGCGCAGAAGGTAGAGTGACACCTGACTTCTTGTCGGCAAGTACGATAAAAACGGATAGGGTTATCAATGCGGCTGGGGAGGATCTTGGAAGGATTGAGGAATTAATGATTGACATCGAAAGCGGTAGAGTGGCATACGCAGTCATGTCTTTTGGTGGATTCCTGGGTATGGCTGATAAACTGTTTGCTATTCCCTGGGAGGCTCTTACACTGAGACCGCATGAGCACGCTTTTGTCCTTGATATTCCAAGGGATGTCCTTGAAAGGGCAGAAGGCTTTGATAAGAGCAAATGGCCTTTAACCCGCGAGGAGCTTTCCAGAACTTACACCTATTACGGATACCAGCCTTACTGGCAGAGAGGAATGGCGACAGGAGTATCCAGAGAGGCCGAACCACAGAGGACTACCCACACTGAAAGAACAGGTTCCCTGGAAACAGCAGAGGAAGTAATGGCGCGGCAGGAAAAAGAGAGGATAGAACAACTGGAAAAAACCGAAACTGATGAAGATAGACGGCAGCGGCTTGAAAGAGAAAAAGTAATCGCAGAAAGACGGGAACGCAAGTATCACTGAAGAGCAAGTATCACTGAAGACATAGAAGGAGGCATGTTAAACGTTTTCCTGGATTTAATTGGATATGGCAAAAGTGTAAGCTAGGGTTAGATCGGTTTATAGCGGCTCATTTTTTCGGCTTATAACCTGATTTACTTGCAACCCGATTTATACTTTTCCAGATTTGATTTCATCTTTTCCAGTTAAATCACTTTTTCTGTCAAGATTTTTGCAAGCAACGATTTTTTAATTTCTACCGCGTTGTTTGGGCACAGTTCACGACAGCAGTAACATAAAATGCACTTCTCTTCATTGATCCTGAAACTACCGTCTTCGAGCCTTTCAACAGCATGGGGAGAGCAATTTAAATGGCAAGCTCCACAATGAGTGCATTTTCTCCTGTTTATCCTGGGATATATCTTATAGTATTTGCCTAGGTGGTGGGTAAGAAAAGAAGGGGCAGTACTGACTCCTCCGTTCGACGGTTTAAATTTTATTTTTACTTCTTTTATTGGAGTTCCAATCACAACAGGACATTTGTTTCCAAATCCTTTTTTCATGGATCCTGCGGTCGTGGGAATTTTGAGGGGATCAAAGCCAATCATTTCCGCAGCAACAATATCCAGAGAAACACAATCCTGGCTTGCCAAAATTACCCCGGAGCTTACGGACTTTCCATGGGATGGCCCATTTCCTTCCATACCAATTACTCCGTCCATGACGGCAAAATCGGGTCTGACTACTGAGTACACATCAGCGACAGCTTCGCCAAAAAGGTCCCTTTTTCCAAGAAGATGTGCTTCTTTTCGGCACTTTAGAGGAAGAACTCCGAAGAAATTCTTTACTGCACCTGTGTAATAGGTAAGTTCATGAGTTTTTAATTTTGGAAGGGAGATCACTACATCGGCTTCAAGAACAGGATTTGCAACATATAATTTATCGAACTGCAGAGGATCAGGAACATCCACCAGAGTAAAGCCTGCTGTTTCAAAATTTACTACCTCTGCTCCGGCCTTTCGGGCAGCTTCTTCTATGCCTGAAACTTTAAGGGCTTTTGAGGTGGCTCCTGGTCTTGAGATTCCAGCTCCGTCTCCAACTAAAGGCTTTCCTCCAGCCTGAAGCACGAACTCGCACATTGATGCTACAACTAAGGGGTGAGTAGTTACCGCACTTTCTGGAGGACTGGCTGCAAGGATATTTGGTTTCAGAAGTACGCCGTCACCTGGGTGAATTATATTTTCCAAGCCTCCGAGAAGTTCCAGAGCTTCCGCTATCGCTCTTTTTGTGTTAGAATAATCAGGGCAGCGGACTATGGATACTTTATTCATGGCTTAGAAATAAACGAGTTTATTATTGAATTCTTTTCCTTTTTGAATTAATTTACTTTCTTTTTGAGTTCTTATTTTAATTTTTTTATAAGCTTTATTTTATCTTTATTTTACTCTTTTAGCTCTGACCTTAATTTTCTTATCGGCTTTATCTTATTTTTTTCATCGGTTTTTGATTCCTATTCTGGAATCTATCTCTTCAGCTATGCTTTCAAGCTCATCGAAAATTCTTTCCGAGTCCTTTCGCATTTCTTTTACTGCAGCTTTCAGGCTACCTCCTCGCAAATATATCAGACGTTTTTTCCTGTAAAGGAGGCCAGAATTATTAAGATTCCTGAGATGATGGTTTACTCTTGATGTTTTTATGTCAAGATCCTCGGCAAGGACTTCTGAGGAAGTTATCTCATCATTTGAGATTTTGTCAAGCAGGCTAAAAACTATCCTGGTAGCGGTATTTTCTGTATCCCTGCCTGAAGAAAAGCCAAAACTATCGCATAACCATAAAAGGTCCTCTTCCAGACTTTTAATTTGAGGTTTTTCAAGGTGTCTGAGGATTATCTGCTGAACCATCAGTGTATATTTTAGAATATCTAGTATATATAATTTTTTTGCATTTTATCGACATCATTTCGATCTCTTGGATATTGTGTTTATTTACTCGGTAATTTTTAAATATGAGTTCCACATTATATGCAAATAGTCGGGCGCACAATCGCCCAATATTTGTCCAATACCATACTTACTCATAGCTACCAGTTAATGTTCAGCTAATATGGGGCTACTTACACATAAGGAGGAACAACACAGTGATTATCAGACCTATTGGCGAACGAGTCTTGCTCAAACACCAGAAGAAAGAAGAAGTAACAAAAGGCGGGATCTATATCCCTGAGTCTGCACGGCAAGAGAAAAAAGAAGGTATTGTTATTGCTGTAGGGACTTTTGAAGACGGAAAAGAACTCCCCCTGAAGAAAGGCGACCATGTGATCTACGGGGGATACCAATCAGATGAAATTGAAGTTGACGGTGAAGAGTATATTTTTGTTGACTTTAAGGACATCTTGGCAACAGTCATTGAAGAATGATGTTGAATGAGGCCTATTCTGAAGAATATAGTGTAAAGGTGTATTCGATCTTTTGATGAAACTTAAAGGTATATTCAGATTTATTCAGGAAAAAATTTGATTTTAATCCAGGTGAATATGGATGGCTTCAAAGCAGATAATGTTTGATGAAAGTGCTAGAAAGGCATTATTGAACGGGGTGGACAAAGTCGCAAATACCGTCAAGATTACTCTCGGGCCGAAAGGACGTTATGTTGTGCTGGACAAAAGCACAAAACCTGTGGTCACAAATGACGGGGTAACCATTGCAAAGGAAATCGAACTCCGCGACAAATTCGAAAATATGGGGGCTAAACTTGTCAAAGAAGTTGCTTCCAAAACCCAGGATAATACTGGAGATGGGACAACTACTGCAATTCTCCTTGCTCAGAGCATGATCCGGGAAGGCTTAAAAAATATCAGTGCTGGAGCAAATCCAATAGAGGTCAAGAAAGGTATTGAGCTTGCAACAGAAGAGGTCGTAGGCTATCTCAAGAGCAAGAGCGTTGAAGTAAAAAGCAAGGAAAAAATCATACAGGTGGCTACGATCTCTGCAAATAATGATGAAGAGATAGGCAATTTGATCGCCGATGCCATGGAAAGGGTGGGCTACAACGGGGTAATTACGGTTGAGGACTCCAAAACAATGGAAACCAGCCTTGATGTTGTAGAAGGCATGCAGTTCGACAGAGGTTTTGTTTCCCCTTATATGGCTACCGATACCGAGAAGATGATCTGCGAATTTGATGATCCTTATGTCTTGATTACAGACAAGAAAATCAACAGCATGAAACAGATCGTCCCTGTTCTTGAAAAAGTTGCCTCTGAAGGTCGCTCTCTCCTTATCATTGCGGACGATGTTGATGGGGATGCTCAGGCCGCTCTTATCCTGAATATTATTCGCGGAGCGCTGAGGGTCTGCGCTGTCAAGGCTCCTGGATTCGGAAACGAGAGAAAGGAGATGCTTGAGGATATTGCTGTGCTGACCGGTGGGCAGGTAATCAGTGAAGATAAAGGCATGAAGCTTGAGGAATTCGATGATTACATGCTCGGAAGTGCTCGGAAAATCACAGTTGACAACAATAAAACCATTATTGTGGAAGGCAGGGGCGACAAAGTAGAGATTGATGAAAGAGTCAGGCTTATCGAAGCCCAGGTAAACATTGCAGACATGGATTACAGGAAGACCGAACTCAAAAAACGCCAGGCAAAGTTAGGAGGCGGGGTCGCAGTAATCAAGGTGGGAGCTGCAACCGAAACCGAATTAAAAGAGAAGAAGATGAGGATTGACGATGCTCTCAATGCCACAAAAGCTGCAGTTGAAGAAGGAGTGGTTACCGGGGGCGGAATAAGTCTTTTCCGTGCAGTTGAAACTCTGGGTTCCCTGAAGCTCGAAGGCGACAGGGAAGTAGGTGTAAGGATAGTCCAGAGAGCTATCGAGGAACCTGTACGTCAGATCGCTGAAAACTCAGGTCGCGAAGGCGCTGAAGTCGTTGCAGCTATAAGGGCGGAATCCAGCGTGCTTTTCGGGTATAACGCAAAGAAAGACGCTTTTGAAGACCTTTTCGAAGCAGGGGTCATTGATCCTACGAAAGTAGTCAGAAGCGGTCTCCAGAACGCTGCTTCAATTGCAGGAATGCTACTTACAACCGAAGCCCTGGTTACTGACTTTGATGAAGAAAAGGATGAAAGGACAGCTGCAATCATTATTTGATTTCACTTCTTTCCATTCCTTTATTTTTCATTTTTCTAATTTTTCCATTCCTTCCTTTTTATTTTCACCTTTTTTATTTTCACCTTTTTTATTTTCACCTTTTTTATTTCTCCCCTTTCTTACTTTGATCCTTCAGTTTCTACTTTTTTCTCAGCTTCTACTTCTTTTTTCTGAATTTCCCTAGCTTATCTCCCTTTTTCCAGAAAATCGGGGCTTATATTATATTAGTTGATTTATATATTAGATTTGTATATTATTACAATGGGTAAATAAGGAGCATAACCAAGATTCATTGACGTTTTTTGTCCTAATCAAGATTGCAAATTTTATGGTATTTCTGAAAAAGGAAATATCATAGGTAATAGCACCTATCAATCAAGAATAAGAGAGCTCGAAAATATATCTGCCGCGAACGCGGCAGAGTATTCAATGATTGTACGAACACTTTCTTTGATAATGTTCGGAAAGATGAATCAGTTATCAAATTAGCCTTAAAGAGGGTTATCTTAAATACGCTGCAGCGAAGGTAGATTACCCATCAAAATATTTAATATGCTAATAATTTATATGTAAAAATATTTTAGTAGGTTTATTTCTCTCCATTCGATTTCATTCACCTCGATTCATCTCTTATTTATATTTTTCACGCCTATATTTCTCCCGGATTTTTTCGATCATTTCTTCGTTAGCTTCAATAACAAAAGCTCCTACGTATCCACATTCCTTGCAGTGATAAACAGCACCTGCATACCCGCCAACTTCATAATATAAATCCGCGTTTCCGCAGACAGGGCAAACCTCAATGAGTTTTTCCCGATCCAGAGCAATTCCTCCCGCAAAATGGCTTGCAATATCGAATTGTTAAATATATATAAGAAGGATGATTTTAATAAAGATATAGCATCCACTAGACAGTATCCAAGGATGATAATCGGGACCAAGGAATCTTGAAAGAATATTGACCGACCTGAGGAATAATGAGAATCCAGAATTCCATATAAATTCCCAATTTTACACAGAATGATTAAAGGCTTACAGTGAGTAAAAATGACTAAAATGTTGACCCCTGCAATGCGCCAGTATTACGAAGTCAAGCAGGCACATCCTGACGCCCTTATTTTCTTCCGCATGGGAGATTTCTACGAATCTTTCGGAGATGATGCTAAAACCATAGCAAGAGAACTCGAGATTACGCTTACAGCCCGAGGGAAGGACAAATCAGGAGAGAGAATGCCGCTTGCAGGAATACCTTACCATGCAATTGACACGTATCTGCCAAGGCTCATAAATAAAGGGTATAAAGTGGCAATTTGCGAACAACTCGAAGACCCAAAACAGGCAAAAGGAGTTGTAAAGCGAGGGGTTGTCAGGGTTGTCACGCCTGGAACGGCAATCGATTCTTCCATGTTTTCGGATGCCTCAAATAACTACCTTATGGCAGTTGCAGGGCGGGAGTTTGGAAAGTCTGGAAAGAACACGGAAAAGGAAATAAAAATCGGAGTTTCCTTTCTGGATATTTCTACAGGAGAATTTCTTACAACGCAGTTTCGAGACTCGGAAAATTTTGAAAAACTTCTCAGCGAGCTTGCCCGCATGCGCCCTTCAGAATGCATACTACCTCCAACCCTGTATGGAAACTCAGCCCTTGCAAACCAGCTAAGAACCCAGACAATTGTTCAGGAGTTTGCTCCAGAGGTTTCAGGAACCAAGGAAGCCAGAGAAAGGCTGAAAGCTCATTTCAGGGTTGCAACTCTTGAAGGCATGGGCTGTGAGAACCTGGATCTTGCCGTATATTCAGCCTGGGCTGCCCTGGAATACGCACAGACAACACAGATGCGGGAGCTTACCCATATCAATACCCTGAGGACCTACTCGGATTCTGAATTCATGATCCTTGATTCCATAACTCTGCGGAATCTCGAGATCATAAAAAACGTGCGGGATGAAGGGGATGAGAATTCCCTTTACCGTATCCTGAACTACACAAAAACGCCAATGGGGAGCCGTATCCTGAAAAAGTGGCTTTTAAAACCTCTGCTTTCCGTAGAAAAAATCAACCTTCGGCTCGATGCTGTGGAAGAGCTGGCAGCAGAGCCTTTACTCCGTTATGACCTCAGGAACTGGCTTTCAGAAGTCAGGGATATAGAACGCCTTGTAGGCAGGATAGTGTACGGAAATTCAAATGCAAGAGACCTTGTAGCCCTGAAAAAATCCCTAGAAGTCTTGTCTCCTATCCGAGATTCCCTAATGGAAGAGGCTGAATCCGAACTATTAAAAGAAATTGCAGTAGGGCTTGCATCATTTTCTGACCTCGAAAATTTGGCTGAAACCATAGACAGAGCAATAGTTGACGAGCCACCTATCTCGGTCCGGGAAGGAGGCATGATAAAGTCTGGATATAATGCAGAGCTTGATGAACTGCGGAGCATCGCCAGCAACAGTAAGAAATGGATTGCAGCTTTTCAGCAGAAAGAAAGAGAGAGAAGCGGAATAAAGTCCCTGAAAGTGGGATATAATAAGGTTTTTGGGTATTATATAGAAGTAACAAACGCCAACAGCGACCAGGTACCTGATGATTATATTAGAAAACAGACCATGGCAAATGCCGAGCGGTTTTATACCCCTGAACTCAAGGAAAAAGAGAGCCTTATCCTGACAGCTAATGACAAGGCTATAGCTCTTGAATATGAAATCTTTACAGAAATTGTGCAGATGCTTTCGGGTCATTCAAGAGAACTCCAGGAAACCGCCGAAAGAACAGGCTCACTTGATGTCCTTGCAGCTCTAGCTGAAGTTGCAGAAAATAATAATTATACTAGGCCCCAGCTTACGGATGACTGCAAGATCCTTATACGGGACGGAAGACATCCTGTAGTTGAAAACACCGTACCTGATGGCTTTGTGCCCAATGATACCGAAATGGACTGCAAGGAAAACCAGTTTTTGCTGGTAACAGGTCCGAACATGGCAGGAAAGTCCACTTATATGCGTCAGACTGCCCTTATAGCGATTATGGCTCAGGCAGGCTCTTTTGTCCCTGCATCCTATGCCTCAATAGGGATTATTGACCAGGTCTTTACAAGAATAGGGGCTTTTGACGACCTTGCAAGTGGGCAGAGTACTTTTATGGTAGAAATGGTTGAGCTTGCAAACATTTTGAACAATGCAAGCCCTAGAAGCCTTGTACTTCTTGATGAAATAGGTAGGGGAACAAGTACCTATGATGGGTACAGCATTGCAAAAGCTGTTGTGGAATTCCTGCATGATAAGGGAAGAATAGGAATAAGGGCACTATTTGCAACTCATTATCATCAGCTTACAGTCCTTGAAGAGAGATTAAAAAGAGTTAAAAATTATCACATTGCAGTAAAAGAAGAAGGTCATGAGCTAGTCTTCCTGCGAAAAATCGTACCAGGCGCAACAGACAGGAGTTACGGAATCCAGGTTGCAAGACTTGCAGGCGTCCCGGAAAAGGTAATCGAAAGGGCAAATGAGATTCTTAAGGAACTCGAAAGAGAAAACGTGCTCGAAGAGGCTGAAGATGGCAAGAACGGGAAAAAGAAAAAAAGCAAAGCCACGGCACGTTATACCCAGATGATGCTTTTTGACCCTGAAAACAGCGGCGGAAATTCGAGAGAGGCAAACAGAACCAGTCCTGTAGAGACCTCTCTTAGAAAATTGAATGTGGAAGAAATGACACCAATAGAAGCCCTTAATAAGCTACATGAGCTAAAAAGGCTGCTCGATTGAAGGTCGCTAAAAGTTGTCCAATGAAATTTTTCTCGTCTTGACGGAGTAAAGGAATGATGGAAGAACATAGTGAAGGGAAAGAAAATCCAGAAGGAAAAGAAAAAACTCATGGAAGTAAAATCCAGATTCTTGATAAGGATACAATAAACAAAATCGCAGCAGGAGAGGTAATAGAGCGTCCTGCGTCCGTGGTAAAGGAGCTAATAGACAATTCAATCGATGCCGGAGCTACGGATATCCGCATTGAAGTTGAAAAAGGCGGAAAACACTCCATTCTTATCCGGGATAACGGCTGCGGAATGAGCAGAGAGGATGCTCTGCTTGCATATAAAAAGCATGCAACGAGCAAGCTCAGGCAGATTGAAGACCTCAATACTATTTCTACCATGGGGTTCAGGGGAGAAGCGCTTTCGTCTATCACGGCAGTTGCAAAGGTGGAGATTCTTACCCGTCGCCCTGAGGAAATTACAGGTACCAGGATAGTGATTCATGGGGGAAAAGTTCTTGAAACTTCAGATGCAGGCACAGCTCCGGGTACATCTGTGCACGTAAAAGACCTTTTTTATAATATTCCGGCAAGGCAGAAGTACCTCAAAAGCGACCGTACCGAGCTTGCCCATATTACCGATACAGTAATGCAACTTGCCCTGGCAAATCCGGAAATTTCCTTTACTCTGTTAAGTGAAGGAAAAACAATCCTCAGAAATGCGGGATCAAACGAGTCTTTCAAAAGTATTGTAAATCTTCTGGGGCCGGATACGGCTCGTTCAATGCTTCCCTTGAAACATAGGACTGATGACTTTGAAATCCGGGGATACATCTCAAAGCCTGAAACCACGCGAAGAGAGAGCGACCAAATTTTCCTTTTCGTAAACACGCGTCCAGTAGTCTCAAGAGCCATTAATAAAGCTATTCGTGAAGGATATTATACTAAAATTCCAAAAGGACGCTATCCTGTGGCAGTACTTTCCATTGTTGTTGATTTCAGGGAAGTGGACGTGAATGTACATCCCCGCAAAGCCGAGGTGCGTTTTAGCCGGGAAAAGGAGCTTGGGGATGCGGTCACATATGCTATTGAGAAAGTACTCTCCGAAAATGACCTCGTCCCTGAGATCCGGGAAAAAAGGGACAATACTTTTCAGAAAACCTTCGAGGTTTCAGACTCTTCAGGTAGACTGCAGGAATCAGAATCTGCGGAAACTTTTGGAAGAAAGCTGACTGGAAAGAAGAAGACTGGAAAGGAAAATGAAGTTTTTGAGAAATTCGGCATTCCTGAAAGCTATAGGGTTGTGAGAGAAAAGGCCGAAGCCTATACTTATCCGATAAAAGATACCGAAAGGAGGCTAAAAAAATCCGAGCGCCTTCTGGACTTTACCGCCGAGAGAGGCGGGCAGGAAGTCTCAGGCGATAAAAAACTGGATAGTAGAAACGAGCAGGGAAAAGAGAAAAAAGGGAAGGAAAAAGGAGAAAACGGAAAGAGAAAAACAGGTCTTCAAGGAAATGAAAGTGAAAAAACAGTTTTGAGAGAGAGGGAGAAGGAGAGAATAAGTGATAAAAAAAGGCAAAACCCTGAACAAAGACCAAATACTGATCCTCTTGAAGACCTGCGGGTTATAGGACAGGTCTCTAAGTTATATATCCTTGCCGAAAAGGGAGAAGACCTTGTGCTTATCGACCAGCATGCTGCGCACGAGAGGATTCTTTACGAGCAGGTTTTGAGAACTAAGAAGTTCAGGGTTCAGGAACTTATCACTCCTGTAACCATAGACCTTATCCCTAAAGAGAAAGTGCTTATGGAAGAATACATCCCTTATCTGGAAGACTGTGGCTTCGGGATTTCGGAGTTTGGGGAAAATACATATGTTGTCACTTTCGTGCCTGAGGTCTTTGGCCGGCTTGAAGATCCTGATATTATCCATGATATAGTTTCTGACCTTTTAGCTTCAGGAAAAATTAAAAAAGACACAGGTATTTCGGAAGAGGTCTGCAAAACCCTTGCATGCAGAGCCGCGATCAAAGGGGGAGCAGCCTGCAGTCCCAGGCAAATGGAAGAGCTAATAGAGCAGCTTAAAACGGCTGAAAATCCTTACTCCTGCCCTCACGGGAGGCCTACTGTAATCACATTTACGAAAGGAGAACTGGACCGTATGTTTGCAAGGATCCAATGAGAAAGGATTGCAGCCTGGAAAAATTAGTCCAGTCCCCAATATTAAAAAATTTAGCGTCTCCCGTCTTTTCAAAATTAGAGATAAGAGCTACCTTTCCCTTCTGATTACTTCAGATAGAATAGACACATACTCCAAAAAGGAACTTATTTCAGCCCGGTCAGAAATAGGATATTTAGATTGAAAATATAGGGATTAATGGAGGTATGTAGAGATTAATGGAGATATATAATGATTAATATAGGTATGTAGTGATTAATGGGGATATATAAAGATTAATGGAGATATGTAATGATTAATGGAAGTATACAATGATTGATGGAGGTATGTAGTAATTAATGGAGGTATGTAGGCGACTTTTCCGTAGTCAATTGATATATTTCTGTAATGAAAAAGGTCCTTTGTTTCCTATATATTTATATATCACTTAAGATGTAGTAGTGAATGCCAGACAAGTACTGGCATCTGGAAAAGGCATCATTCCATAAAGCTATTTTTCACACACCAACCCCCCAAAAACCCTAAAAAAAGGAACGATACCCCAATCGTTCACAATCCAGGATAAAACCCCATTTCCGAAAGACAAAACCCCATTTCCGAAAGACAAAACCCCATTCCTGGAATGATGCCCTTATTTCTACATCTTTCTCTGTTCTTCTATGATTTTATAGTTTTTTTAATTGAGTCTGTTTTTATTTAAACTAATTAGTCTGGATTTCCGATAAGCTTTAATGGTTTTACTTTCCAGTAAACTTCAATTTAATATATGGGAGAGTCGAAAAACTGGGCAGGACTTATCCAAGATATTAATTGGGCTCATTCTGATTTTCACGTCAATACATTTATAATAAAAAACCTCCGAATATTCTTCCATGATAGATCCTGTTAACAATTTCAAGATTCCTGAAGAATGGATTATCCGGACCGGACTGCCCAGAAAAGAACTAGAAACAAAAGTAGCATCCGGAATGAGTGTGGTTCTGAGTGATGGATCTATCCTCAAACGAGGATACACTACGGGAACCACAGCAAGCGCTGCTGCAAAAGCCGCAGTTCTCTCTCTCAAGAAAACGGTTGGCAGCGTGTCCGTCCCAACTCCTGTGGGACTTAGAGCTCAGCTTGAGGTAAGTAAAGCCTCGAAGGGGTATGCAGTTGTGAAAAAGATTCAGAACGACCATGAGTCCGATATTACCAGGGGGCTTGAATTTGTGGGCGAAGCCCGGGAAGCTGAGGGGATCCGAATTCTTGGAGGAAAAGGCATAGGAATTGTTACAAGGGATGGGCTCCAGATTTCAAAAGGTCAGCCGGCTATTAACCCGAAACCAATGGAACAGATAAAAGCTGCAGTGCAGGAGGCCGTAGAAGAACTGGGCCTGAGAGGAGCCGAGGTTACAATCTCAATTCCAGACGGGGAAAGGATCGGAAAAGAGACCCTGAACAGCAGGATAGGTGTGGAAGGCGGGATTTCCGTACTCGGGAGCACGGGTTTTGTTGAGCCCTGGAACGACCATTTGGGAGAAATGAAAGGAGACCTGATCCGCTGCACGGACAAAGTGGTCCTGACTACAGGCCGGATAGGAATGCGTTACTCTCACATGCTTTTCCCTGATTACACAGTCGTTATGGTAGGAAGCAGGATCTCGGAAGGACTTGACAGTGCTTCAGGTGATGTAATTATCTGCGGGCTTCCTGGTCTTGTTCTTAAATGGGGAAATCCTGATATGCTTAAAGGCAGCGGATATGCAACCGTTGTCGAGATGCTTGAAAAAGCGCCTGAACATGCGCGCCTGAAAGAAGCCTTCGAGATGGCACTTGAGAAAGGAAAAGGCGCAAGAATTGTGGTAATCGATAGGGACGGCTCGGTTCTGATGGACAGCAAAAATGAGAGCTAAACTAGAATTACTGAAAATCTAATTGATAAACTTAAATATAGATAGGCAAAGGGGAAGAAAATAATGATTGTGGTAGGAGTCGGAGTTGGGCCCGGGATGCTCACGGAAGAAGGAATAGAAGCCATAAGAAAAGCTTCTGTGGTTTATGGGGCAAAAAGAGCCCTTGAAATTGCTGAGAAGTACATTAGCTGTGAAGCAAAACCGATTAAGGACTATAAATCTCTCCACCTTCTGCCAGCAGATGCTGTTGTCCTATCCACAGGTGACCCTATGTTTTCAGGGCTCGGAAAATTCGCAGGAGAGAAGGATAGAGTTATTCCTGGGATTTCTTCGATGCAGGTTGCATGTGCACGTACTAGAGTGAACCTGACCAATCTCTGCGCAATCACAGCCCATGGCAGGGACTCTGAACCTGCAAAAGCCGAACTCATCAGGGAATTAAAGAACGGAAGAAATATATTCCTGCTGCCGGAAGAAACCTTTGGCTCGCCTGAGGTCGCGGAAATCCTCAGAGAGCTGGGCATGGAGGCCGATCTCTATACCTGCGAGAACCTCGGCTATCCCGAAGAAAGGATTGCAAAAGGCACGCCTGAGAATCCGCCTGTTCCGAAGACGATTCTTTACGGGTTGCTTGTCGTACAGAAAAGGTAATTATTAAAAGATTATTAAATTAATCAATTCTGTCTAGTAGAAAGGCCAAATCGAATGAAAATGTGATAATTAGCTTGATTTAGCCTGTAATAAAAAACATGACCGTATAAAAGATTAAATCCCCGAAAATAACTGCGATTATAAATCCCGCTGTAATTGAAAGCATGAATGGCAGGCCTGGAGTAACCCAGATATCCTTGCCAATCAACCCTTTTTTCATATATTCTTCAAGTTCTGGTCTCTGATCTGCATCGAAGTTAAGACCTGTGCGGGCAAACCCTCTTTTGAGGCTTCCGCTTTCATCAAGCTCAAACTTCTCAAGCAAGCCAAGGTGCTTTTTATATTTCAGAGAAGAAATCTCAGTTCTGTAACCTATAAACATATAAAGCGGATTTTTGATCATTTCAGGTGAGAAATGCAGGAGATTATAGCAGAACATCCCGAGCGGGACAAGCGTTGTCAGCAGGAGAGCATTCCCGAACACCGTGAAAGTAAAAAGCCCAACCGGTGGAAGCCCGAGCAGGGGATATATTTCTCCTGAAATCTTAAAAACTGGATAGGAGGGAAAAAGGATGGAAAGCACGATTAACCCTTTCGCATCCCCTCCCCCGAAAGCTCCAAACTGGAAAAGGATATAAACTACCGTAAAAACAAAAATCCCTGAAATAGCAAGAGACACGAGATAGGAAGTCCCCCCAATAAAAATTTCGTAGATTATAAACACAGACCCCGCCGCGAGCATGTATTTCCAGACCCGATTTGAAACCCTGCGGGATTTCAGGTCGGAATAACATGAGTACAGCAAAAAGGGCATGCTGATGAATATTTTGAGAATTTCTATCATTTCAATCCTGCGCAGAAATTAGTACTGGAGTTATTCACATTTATAACTTATCTACTTTATTGATTATGTGGATAATTTCCGGTAAACCAGCTAATAAACCTCAATCAAAAAACGAAACCACAATGTGTAAAAACTACAAATTAGATTAAAAGTCGATGGAAAAAACATAAAAAATTATATAACGCTTCCGGAAAACCCTTTTCATTAATTAACAGGCGATAAGCTTATACACAAGAAGTTCTATTTTATGGTTGCTTAACCCTTGTTAGTTTTCAATTTCAATTCATGGGCTCGTGGTCTAGACGGTTATGACGTCGCCTTCACACGGCGGAGGTCCTGAGTTCGAATCTCAGCGGGCCCACTCTTCTTTATCATCTTTATTTTCTATTTAAAGGTGTTATAGCCTTCCTTTTCTAGTGCTTTATTTCTTACTTCAAAGTCAGATTTTTCTGGTTTTGTAACTTTAATTCCCTATTCAAATTTCATAAAAATTCTTTTTAAGTATCGTGGCCAAATAATTTCATTGAAAAATCACATTAAATGATAGCTTCCAGTTGATCTCGCTCAATAGTTTTGTTTCATAGCTCCGTTTATACGCTTTTTCTAACAAGTCTCTGATAATAGTTTTCCATTTTAGCAATGAATACGCGTATAGATTCAAATGAAACATTTAATTTCACAACAGATATACTAACTTTTACAAATAATCAAATTGTCTTAAAACTTTGTTTACTGAGATTAATACAGGTTGACTTGGAAATGACGAAACATGATGTAATTGTTGTCGGGGCAGGTGTAAGTGGACTTCTTGCAGCACTGACACTTTCAAAACATGGGAAAAAGGTCCTTGTTCTTGAGAAAAGGCAACATATTGGAGGAAATTGCAATAGCTACATGATAGACGGCTATCAAGTAGACACCGGAGTGCACGCGATTACTCATCTGGCGGAAGGACCTCTCAAGATGTTGATGGACAATTATTTTGATTATCTGCCTGTATTTGAAGACTACGGGTATTACTATATTCGAACTGAAAACACTTTTGTCAAAGTTCCTTCTAACCTCAAAGATTTCGTTACTTTTGACGCGCTTCCTAGAATGGATAGGGTTTTGCTTTCCCAGACCCTTACAAAAGCTTTTACTCTTTCCTCATTCGGAATAGATCTTTCGAATCGATCGGTATATGATTTTATGCCAAAAAGTCTTTCTGAAGATACATACGATTTTGTGGACGCGATTTGCAGGTCCCTTTCTGGAAAACCTATGAAAGAAACTTCCGCTCAACGTGTCCTGTATGGCAGTAGTTTTGTTAGGGACAGTGTTACTCAGGAGCAGTTTGATACCATGAGAGGAAAGCTTGAGCCGAAAAAACGTCAGTCTGCAGAATCTATTCTTGCCTCAATACTTCCTTATCATCTCCATGCTTCACTTCAGGCCAGAATGACAAAAATCACACAGCCTTTTACATCTCTTGAAAGACTTGCTACAAATGAGGTAAATGATTCTCAGGGTTATCCCAGAAAAGGATTAAAGGCTCTTCTTAATGCTATTCTTTACTCACTTCCGGAAACTGTCGAGATCAAAAAAGAATGTGAAGTAAGATCTATTTTAGTAAAGGACGGGAAGATATTAGGTGTAGAAGCCGATGAGATCTATAGCTCAGATATTGTTATCTACACAGGATTTGCAACAGAACTCCCTAATCTTATAAAGGATCTTCCTCCAGAGTATGTAGCAGACCTAAAAGGTATTGTCCATAATAAAAGCTTGACTATCTGGCTTGGAATGGAAAAAAAGATTCCTGAATTTAATTACACAGGCTCAGAGATTTGGTTTAAGGATCTTGCTTACTGGGCATCTCCTATAAGTAACTACGATCAATCACTTGCTCCCAAAGACAAACAGCTTATAGGCTTTACTTTCATTATCAACGAGAATAATAGTGAAAAGCATGAACTTAAAAAAGCCTATGATACCATTTTCCACGCCATTCCAAACGCTGAGAAACATGTCGATATGCAGCATGAGCAGATAACAATTCCCGAAAAGGCTACAGTCTCACTAGATGGAAAGTTTGCGGATATCAGAACTCCAATTCAGAATTTCTATTTAGCTGGTACAGACACAGACAAACGCAGCATGGGGATCACACGGGCCTCATATTCAGTCATCGAGCTATTGAAAATTTTTAATGAGGATGGGCATCTTCATTAAAAGAGGGTTCATTTCTTTTAATATCCGAAGGTACCAGCTACAAACTAAATATAAACAAATAGAAACTAAACTAGGAATTACGTAGTTGAACCGAAGAACCAGCAGCATCAGATCGCTAACTGTCTAAAACTTGATTTGAATCTTCTTTCTTTAGGCTCTATAGAAATCCTCTAAATTCTGTTACTATCCAAAAATTTATAAAAATAAAATTGTAAAAATGTTCCTTATTTTTTGTCCCACAAAAAACGAGGAGCGTCCCATAT